>CAXUHA010000007.1:0-114503 GCA_964250735.1 uncultured Nakamurella sp.
CGGCTTTGTTGTTCCATTCGGCGTAGACGAAGTCGATGGCGTTCTTCAGGGCGCCGGACGTGCTGTGGTTGTACTCGGGGGTGACGAAGACGTATCCGTCGAACTCGGCCACCTTTGCGGCCCACTTCTTGGTGTGGTCGTTGGCGTACTGACCCATGGACGGCGGGATGATCTCGTCCAGGTGCGGGAGGTGATAGTCGAGCAGGTCGACGACCTCGAACTCCGCGTCGGTGCGCTGCGAGGCGAGTTGGTAGACCCAGTCGGCGACGACCTGACCTTTGCGGCCCGGGCGGGTGCTGCCGATGATGATCGCGATTTTGACCATGCTGATAGTCCTTTGCTGATCGAGGATGTGATGCGCAGATGTAACGGCTGTCGCCGTTCACGGCAGGTAGTCGGTCGATGACCGCGTGCCTGATGGTTCGTCCGTGCCACGTCGATGGGTCGGCAGTGGGTCAGCCGCGGGTGGCCCGGAGACTGATTTCCAGGTTCAGGTACCGGCCGGCCATGCCTTTCATCTTGGTGATCTCATGCGCGTAACGGTCCACCGTGCCGGCGGCCCGCAGTTTCAAGCCGGCGGTGTCGGCGCGGGATTCCAGGAGTGTGAATTCGACGGGCGCGGTGGTGCCACGAGCGGTGACCTCGCCGCGCAGCACCCACTGATCGCCCTCCCGCACGAACGCGGTGGAGCTGAAGCTGATCAGCGGGTGGGCATCGGCGTGCAGGAAGGTCTTGGACTTGACCTGGGCATCGCGCTTGGGGTTCGCCGATTCGAAGCTCTGCGACGACGCGGCCGCGGTGACCCGGCTTTCGGTAACCCTTTCGGCCACGACGATCTCGCCGGAGGCCACGGAGAAGCTGCCGTTCACGGTGCCCATGCCGAACATGTGCTTGGCCGTGAAGGTGATCTTCGATGTGGTCGGGTCGATGCGGTAGGTGCCCGCGGCGGGCAACTGGACGGTGGTGGTACTGGGGGCGGTCATGACGGTCCTCCGGTAGGTGACGGCGGCCGACGATTCGACCGGTACTTGCACAAGCAAGAATAACGATACGGCAAACCACCTGCGTACGCAAATAAATTCGGGTAACAATGAACAGGTGATGGCAACCCAACCGCTCGACCCCGACGAGGAACTGCTCTGGCGGTCACTGTCCCGGCTGGCCGTGACCCTGGCCCGCACCCTGGATGAGGATCTGGTGCGGGAGTCCGGGTTGTCGTTGACCGAATACGGCGCGCTGATGAACCTGTCCGAGGCGACCGGTCACCAGTTGCGGATGACCGACCTGGCCACCTCGATGGGAATGTCCGGCAGTCGGATCACCCGCCTGGTCGACGATCTGCAGAAGCAGGGCCTGGTCACGAAACACAGGTGGACCGGAGACGGTCGAGGCAACGTCACGATCCTCACCGATCTTGGTCTCGCCCGTTTGCAGCAGGCCTACCCCAGCCACCTGGCCAGCGCCCGACGCCACGTCCTGGACCACCTCAAGCCCCGCCAGGTGGCGGCTCTCGCCGCCGCTCTGACCGACGTGGTCGTGGGCGGCCGACACTGACCCGGTGGCCGAATCTGTTCCCGCAGAGGATGATCAGGGCACAGCAGGCGCGCTCACAGTGCGCCCTGTTCTGGCGTGCCGGCGGGGATCGACCTCATGGTCGTGACGGTGACTGGTGCGCTGATGAACGGCGCGACGGCCGCACCCAGGGCGCGGGTGGCCGCTCCCGCGGAATGAGCCGCGAGATCGTCGGCCGTGGACCATTTCTCGATCATCGTGATCGTCCCGTCCTCGGCGTCGTGGATGGCGTACAGCTGGCAGCCTTTCTCCTGGTGGACGGCGGGAATGGTGGCGACGAGCGCTTCGGACAGCTCGGCTTTGCGACCTTCGACGGGATGGAAGATCGCGGTGACGATGACGGACATGCTTCTCCTTGCGGTGGGCGACTTGCGGTGGGCGACTTGCGGTGGGCGACTTGCGGTGGGCGACCTATGGTGTGGTCATACCCCCGTAGTCAGACGTTGCTGATGCGCAGCAGGGCTTTCACGGCTCGGCGCTCGTCCATTTCGGTGTAAGCCTGCGCCACGTGATCCAGGTCGGTCCGGAAGTCGAAAACCCGACCCGGGTCGATGTGGCCGGCCAGGACTGGACCGAGCAACTCGGGGATGTACTTGCGCGCCGACGCGACGCCACCGTAGATGCCCACGTTCCGGAAGAACATCGAGCGGTAGGGGAGTTCGCCGTAGGTGGGGAAGCCGACCGCGCCGATCATCGATCCGACGCGGGAAATGCCGACGGCCGTCTCGACCGACTCTGCGGTCCCGACGCATTCCAGAGCGGCGTCGACGCCCAGGCCTCCGGTCAGTCCGAGAACGGCCGCGATAGCGTGATCGCCGCGTTCTTCGACGATGTCGGTCGCGCCGAACTCGGTGGCCAGGGCTTGGCGGGCCGGGTGACGGCTCAGCGCGATGATTCGTTGTGCTCCACGCAGTTTGGCGGCGATCACCCCACACAGGCCGACCGCACCATCCCCGACCACGGCCACGGTGTCGCCGTGCTCGACTCCGGCGCTGACGGCCGCGTGAAAGCCGGTGGACATCACGTCGGACAGGCTGAGCAGCGAGGCCAGGATGTCTTCCGAGTGATCGGCCCCGGGCACGGTGATCAGCGTCGCACTCGCGAACGGGACACGAACCATCTCGCCCTGGCCGCCGTCGCTGGTGCCGTTTCCGAACCCGCCCCCGTTGAGGCACCCCGACTGGAAGCCGGCGGCACAGTTCGCACAGGTCCCGTCGGAATAGGTGAATGGAGCCACCACGAAGTCGCCGGGCGTCAAGCCGCTCGCCTCGGGCCCCACCTGGTCGATCACCCCGATGAACTCGTGGCCGATCGAGCCGTGGGCGTGCGGATTGATCCCGCGGTAGTACCAGAGATCGGAACCGCACACGCACCCCATGACCACGCGCACGATCGCATCGGTCGGTTCGACGATGGTGGGGTCAGGGCGTTCCCCCACCCCGATGGCACCCTTTCCGGTGAAAATTGCTGCACGCATCGTTCTCGCTCCTCCACAGTGGTGTCGTTGACGAGGGTCCGCCGTCGCGACGATCCTTCTGTAGATCGGTGGGCCGGCAATGTTGCTCCTGCTGCAGAGAAGGGTTTCATATGAAGAGATTTTCGGCCCGACTTGCCGCCGTCCTTGCGGCGGTGACGCTGATGGTGGCGGCGGCGCCGGCGGCGTCCGCCACTACGGTCAGCGGCCGGGGAACGGTGACCGCCAACAGGTACCTGGGTGGAGCCCCGGCCAAAGGTGGCGTCCGGATCTCTGCCGGCCTCCAGGTTCAAAGTGACGCGACCGGCGCCATCGTCGGGGTGCGGGGTGCGGCCTCCATCACCAAGTTGAGCAGGGTCGCCGTTGTCCAGGTCGATGGCGTCGTTCTCTCCACCGCCACCAGGGCCTTGATCAGCAAGACGACGCCCGTCAGCTCGGGTACGAAGATCTCGGCGGTCAGTGACACGGCGTGGCGGGCCGTGGCGACCGGATCGTGTACGAACTATCGGGTTCAGGTGAATTACCGGGTGAAGTGGGCCGGCGGTGCGGTGGGCACATTCACGGTGCTGTCGCCGCTGACGAAGGTCTGCCGTTCCATCATCGTCCGAATCAGATATGCGAATTGCACGGCGCTGCGGAAGGTGTACCCGCACGGCGTGGGCAGGCCCGGTGCGAAGGACCGCACGGCGAGTGTGCCGGTCACCAATTTTACGGTTGACCCCGCCACCTACCTCCTGAACAAGGTCAGTGACCAGGACAAGGACGGCATCGCCTGCGAGATGCATTAGCCGACCGAGCGCACGGACAGCAACGCGGTGCGACATCGCCGCTGTCCGTTGGTCGTCGGCAGTCGGTCAGTGGGTGGTTGTGCGGCGCAGGGCAGGTCGGATGGTGAACATGACGACCACGACGACGACGGTGGCGGCGAACATCACCGAGGCCATCGCGACGGCTGATTCTTCGGCGAACAGTCCGGTGATCGGGGCGATCGCCGCGCCGATGCCGAATTGGGTGGCGCCCAGTAGTGCGGCGGCGCTGCCGGCCCGGTGAGCGTTACGTTCCAGCGCAATCGATGTGATCGCCGGAAGTAGCATTCCGATGGTCAACATGTTCAGCGCCAGCAGCACGATCAATGGCCAGGCGCCCAGGCCGATGACGGAGGTCACGACGATTGCGGCGGTCATAGCCAGGGCGGCCAGGCTCGCCACCCGAAGAATCTGTTGGGGGGCCACCCTGCCCAGCAGGGCGCCGTTGAGCTGGGTTCCGGCCGTGAAGGTGACACCCCCGGCGGCGAAGATGACGGCGAACTGCTGCGCGGACAATCCGAAGCCGTCCTGGAAGACGAAGGTCGCGGAGGAGACGTAGGTGAAGAAGGAGGCCATGGTGAATGCGCTGAGCAGGGCCATGCCGACGAACATCGGGTCGCGCAGCAGCGAACCGTAGGACCTGGTCGCTGCGCCGATACCACCGCGCCGCCGAAGTTGGGTCGGCAGGGATTCTTTGAGCAGGAAAAGCGCCACGAGCAGCAACGCGAGAGCGACTGCGGCCAGGGCGATGAACATGTCACGCCAGGAACCCAGGGTCAGGAGTTGAGCTCCGATCAGCGGGGCGATGCAGGGCGAGACCCCGACGACCAGCATGAGTCGGGCGATGGCCTTGCCGACCTGAATTCCCTCGAATCGGTCGCGGACGATCGCCATCGACAGGACCATGCCCGCCGCGGCCCCCAGACCTTGCAGGAAGCGCAGTGCGATGAGGAGCTGGACGGAGGTGACGAAGACGATACCCACCGACGCGACGACATACAGGGTGAGGCCGATCAACATCGGCTTCCGCCGGCCGATCGCGTCCGAGATCGACCCGAGCAGGAGTTGACCCAGACCTAGACCGATCAGCGTGGCTGTAATTGTCAGCTGGACGGCCGCCGGTCGGGCGCCCAGGTCCGAGGTGATCTGCGGGAAGGCCGCCAGGTACATGTCGATCGTGAACGGGCCGATGGCCGTCAGGGCGCCCAGCAACAGGATGAAGGTGCCGCTGATGCGGGTCAGTTTGGGCGGTAACGCGTCGACCTTGATCGTGGTCGACGTGGTGGAGACGGACATGCGAGAGCCTCTCAGCCGGTGGACAGAAATGGCAGGGGCTTCGGTGCACCTGTTCAGGGGAACCGTCCGGCGGCGCACATATTCCCGGCCGCGGCGACCCCTGGGGTCATGCGAGCAATTCGATCAGGTTCTCGGGTAGTTGAGAAGCAGAGGGTGCCCAGCTGGCTCGGTTTCTCTCCGGCGACAGAACGTCTTCCTCGCAGCTCCAACCGCGTCACCGCAGTTCACCGCCGGTGGTGGCGATCTCGGGACCGAGAATCTGTCTTCTCGCCCACATTGGATCGAAACTGTCGCGAGGCGGCGCGGTTTGTCCACATCGATGCGCTGGCAAGGCATTTGTCCATCTCGCTGCACTCTCGACCAGGTGGCCAGGGGCACCCCCAGAGGCCAGACCCGATCAGTGCTATCGTGACAAAGGGTACGTAACCGACCTCAAACGGTCAGCGAGTACCCGGTGACCGATGCGGACGGGCACAAGGTGCCTCGGGGGCGTGGGACGCGCAGGGTCGAACAGGCGGCGCGCGCTCGGCGTAGCCGAGTCTGTGGTGTCAGGCGGTGACCGGGGGAAATCAATGTGCTCGAGGACGATCTGACGTTCCCGATGCTGCGGTCGACCACCTCCCCGGTGACCCGGCGTCGGTATGTGGCGTAGGCAGCGGGCCGTGCCCGCCGACCCTACCGGCCACGCTGACCCCGACGCCGAACGCCCACCAGGCCAGGAATCCGTCGAGGGCCCGCCGGACCGGGGTCATCCCCGGTCCATCGGCTGGTTCGGGGCGGCGGCCCTGGCCATGGGCGGCAGCAACCAGAGCTTGTTCCTGCTGACCGGATTGGTGGCAAGTCAGGGCGGCGCAGCCATCTGGTTGTTGGCCCTGGGACTGCTGCTGTCCTGGGCTGCGGCCCCGGGCTGGACCGAGCTGACCCTGATGTGGCCGGATCGGGTCGGTGGTATCGCCGCGACGTGCGCCGAGGCGTTCCGCCGTTACAACCCGGTCCTGGCCAATCTGACCGGTGTCTGTTACTGGTGGGGGTGGGTGCCGACCTGCGGCCTGACGGCCCTGGTGGCTGCGGAAGCACTGCACGACTGGTACCTGCCGGCGGTGCCGACCACGCCCATGGCGGTGGCGATCGTCGTCGCGTTCGCCGTACTGAACATGTTCGGGATCGCCAAGGTGACCTGGCTGATCAGGCTCATTGCTGCTGCGGCCGCTGCGCTTGCCCTGGTCAGTGCGGTTGCACCGCTGCTGTACGGAGACGTCGACCCCGCTCGGGCGTTCAGCTGGAATCTGCTGTCGCCGTTCGAGGGAGTGTTCGGCGGACTGTCCAGTGCGATGGCCGGCCTGTATCTGGTCGGCTTTGCGGCACCGGCGTTCGAGGCCGCGACCTGCCATGTGGGGGAGATGAGGGACCCCGCCCGCTCGCTACCGCGGGCCATGTTGGCCAGCGCGGTGATGGCCGGTGTCTTCTTCCTGGTTCTGCCCGTGGTGTGGTTGGGCGTCTTCGGCGGTGCGAGTCTGGGCCACGCAAATGCCGCGGTCCTGGCTCAGCTCCTCGGACCGACCTTCGCGCCCGTGTTCGGCGGCCTGGCCAAGGCGGCGGCGATCTGGTTCCTGGTGCTCAACATGTTCCATGGCACGGTTCAGCCGCTGGCCGGTGCGTCCCGAACCCTTGCCCAACTCTCCGAGGACGGGCTGCTGCCGCGCCTGGTCGCGCGCCGGAACCGCCGCGACGCCCCGCACGTCGCGATTCTGTTGACCGCGGGAATGGCGATCGTCTTCCTACTGGTGGGTGATCCGCTGTGGATGATCGCGGCCGCGAACTTCACCTACCTGATCGCCATCGCGCTGCCCAGCGTCGCGGTCTGGTTGTTGCGCCGCGACGCTCCGGACCGGGTCCGACTCTGGCGGGCCCCATGGGGCACCATCAACCTGGGGGTCGCCGCGGCCGGGATGTGGCTCCTGGCCACGGTGCTCGGATTCCGCCAGTTCGGGCTACCGGTCGTGCTGTTCGCGCTGGTGCTGGCCTATTCCGGCTCCGGGTTCTACCTGTGGCGGCGGATCAGTGATCGGCGTCGGGCGCACCGACCGCCGATGGCCCGCAGCCTGCATTTCAAGCTGACCGGCACGATGATGGCCGTGATGGTTCTCGACGGTGCCGGCTACGTGTTGGCTGTCAGTTCCAGCGGCGCCGATCGTCCGGCCCGGGTGGCCGTCCTGGAAGACATTTTCGTGGCCGTCGCCCTGCTGACCATCGGAGTCGGTTTGGTGCTGCCCGGCATGATCGCCCACTCGGTGACCCAGGTCGCCGACGCGGCCAACGCGTTGTCCCGGGGCACGCTGGCCGAACTGACCCGGGCGATGGACGCGCTGGGTCGCGGGGACCTGGAGGAGGCTCGCGCCGGTCGACAGGTGGCACTGGTCGAGGTGACCAGTCGCGACGAGGTCGGTGCCATGGCGGCGGCGTTCAACCGCATGCAGACCGAGGTGAGCCGGGCCGCCCAGGCCCTGGACCGTGCACGGGAAGCATTGAGCCGTTCTCGCATCGATCTGGAATACCTGGCCACCCACGACTCGCTGACCACGCTACCCAACCGACGACACGTCAAACAGGAGGTCGAGCGTCTCGTCGTCGATTTCGTCCGCTCCGGCCGTCCGTGCGCCGTGGTGGCCCTGGATCTCGACGGGTTCAAATACATCAATGACAGTCGGGGGCACGCGGTCGGAGATCAGGTTCTCACTCACGTCGCCGACCTGTTCCGAACCTATCTTCGGCCCGCCGACTACATCGGGCGGGTGGGCGGCGACGAGTTCGCCGCCGTCCTGGCCAATGTGACCAATGACGACGCCCAATTGGTCATCCTCCGACTGTTGGAGGCCTTGCGCGCCGAAGCGATCGCCGTCGATCACGGACGCGCGGTCCGGGTCACCGCCAGCGCGGGTATGGCCTTCCTGGATCCCGTCGCACCGCAGACTGCGGCCGACCTTCTCGTCGAAGCCGACGTGGCTATGTATCAGGCCAAAGACAGTGGGCGGGACCAGTTGGCCCTGTATTCCCTCCGCGACCGTCGGCAAGCCGATCTCCGTGATCGTCATACCTGGGTCGACCGCATTGCGCAGGCGCTGGATCACGATCAATTCCTGCTGCACGCCCAGCCGCTGCTCAACCTGCGTACCGGAACGGTCGACCGTTACGAGGTCCTGCTGCGCATGGCCGCCGCCGACGGCTCCTTGATCATGCCCGGGGACTTCCTTCCCGCCGCCGAACGATCCGGGCTCATCGGCCGGATCGACCAATGGGTCATCGTCGAGGCCTGCCGGATGCTCGGCGAACACCAACGCGCCGGGCGCGACATTCACCTGTCCATCAACCTTTCCGGACCATCGATGGGCGATCCGACCATCCTGGCCCTCATCGAACGACAACTGGCCGATCTGCCGCAACGCGGCGGGCTGACCATCGAGGTCACCGAAACCGTGGCCATCACCGACATCGAACGCGCCCGATCATTCGCCGATCACCTGGAAAACCTGGGCTGCGAATTCGCCCTGGACGACTTCGGTGCCGGGTACGGGTCTTTCTACTACCTGAAACATCTACCTTTCGATTACCTGAAAATCGACGGCACCTTCATTCGTGAGCTCGTCACCGATCGCGCCGATCAGGTCCTGGTCCGATCCCTGGTGCACATCGCCCGCGAAATGGGTAAAAAGACAGTCGCCGAATTCGTGGAGGACCAACCCACCCTGAACATGGTCAGGGAATTGGGCGTCGACTACGCCCAGGGCTATCACATCGGCCGCCCCGCGCCCCTCACCCTGCCGCTGGCCCGGACGGCGACGACCAGGGCCGCCGGAACGCCGACGGGCTGACCGGCGCGTGCCCGCCACCTTCTGCGGGGCGCCACACATTTCGACGAGCCGATCCCGGTCGGCAATCCTAGGATGGCCCTGCCGGGCGGTTCGCCGAACCGCCATCGAACTCCAGGAGGCCCGGGATGTCCGGACGTGTTGTGCATTTCGAGATCCCGTTCGACGATGCGGAACGCGCCGCCGACTTCTACCGGGAGTCTTTCGGCTGGAACGTCGTGCCGATGCCGGGGATGGACTACACGACGGTTTCCACGGGGCCGACGGGGGACCAGGGGCCCACCGAACCCGGCTACATCGGAGGGGGCATGACCGGCCGCGGTGGTCCCGTCACCGCGCCGGTGATCACCATCGACGTCGACGACATCGACAAGGCCCTGGCCGCTGTCGAGGCCAACGGGGGCACCACGGTGTCGGCCCGGAAACCGGCGGGCAACATGGGGTGGACCGCCTACTTCACCGACCCGGAGGGCAACGTGCTCGGCATGTCGGAGACCAACACCGGCTGAATCGCCGGCCTCGACCAGCACCGACCCCGACAGCGGTTCGGCGTGGGCATCGGGTCGGCGGTGGCGGCCACCGCGTCCGGACCGGCCGGCCTATGGATCCGTCCGAGCGGAGGCCTCCCGTCGACTATGGTGGCCGGTGCATCAATCCCGGCGAGTGTGAAAGGGTGCTGTCGCAAAATGTCGACCGAGACGATCGAGTTCCAGGCGGAGGCCCGCCAGCTGCTGCAGCTCGTGATCCATTCCATCTATTCGACCAAGGACGTTTTTCTTCGGGAGCTGATCTCCAACGCCTCCGATGCCCTGGACAAGCTGCGGCTGGCCGCCTATCAGGACAAGGATCTCGAGGTCGACGCGTCCGACCTGCACATCGCGGTCCGGACCGACGCCGGAGAGCGCACCCTGACGGTGGTGGACAACGGCATCGGCATGACCCGTGACGAGGTGGTCGAGCTCATCGGCACCATCGCCAAATCGGGGACCGGGGAAATGTTGAGCGCACTGCGGCAGGCGCGGGAATCGGGCGGCGGGTCGGGTCCGGCGACGGCCGAGCTGATCGGACAATTCGGCGTCGGGTTCTATTCCAGCTTCATGGTCGCCGACCGCGTCACCCTGGTCACCCGCAAGGCCGGCGCCCACACCGGGGTCCGCTGGGAATCCGACGGCGAAGGGACCTACACGGTCGCCGACGAACCGGCGGCACCACAGGGCACGACGGTGACCCTGCACCTCAAGCCGGCGGACACCGAGGACTCCCTGCAGGACTTCACCGACCCGGCCGTCGTCCGAGGGATCGTCAAGCGTTATTCGGACTTCATCACCTGGCCCATCCGGATGGCGCCCCCGGGCGGGGACGGCGATCCGGAGACCGTCAACTCCCGCAAGGCGCTGTGGGCACGTCCGCAGCAGGAGGTGTCCGACACCGAATACGCCGAGTTCTACCGGCACGTGAGCCACGACTGGAGGGAGCCCCTGGAAACCATCCGCCTGTCGGCGGAAGGAACCTTCGAATACCAGGCCCTGTTGTTCCTGCCCAGCCACGCGCCCATGGACCTGTTCATGCGCGACAGCAGGCGCGGGATCCAGCTCTACGTCAAGCGGGTGTTCATCATGGACGACTGCGAAGCGCTCGTCCCGGAGTACCTGCGTTTCGTCAAGGGCGTGGTGGACGCCAGTGACCTGTCGCTCAACATCTCCCGGGAGATCCTGCAGCAGGACCGGCAGATCCAGCTGATCCGCAAACGCCTGGTTCGCAAGGTGCTCTCCACGGTCAAGACGATGCTCGATCAGGAACCGGAGAAGTACGCCACCTTCTTCTCCGAGCTGGGCCGGGCGGTCAAGGAAGGCCTGATCTCCGACGAGGAGAATCGGCAGGCCATCCTGGAGATCTGCTCCTTCCCGTCGACGCACGACCCGGAGAAGCCGGTCACCCTGCAGGACTATCTCTCCCGCATGCCGGAAGGGCAGGATTCCATCTATTACGTGACCGGGGAGTCACGCCCGGCCCTGGAGAACTCGCCGCACATGGAGGCCTTCCGCGACAAGGGGTACGAGGTGCTGCTGCTCACCGACCCGGTGGACGAGGTCTGGGTCGACGCGGTGCCGACCTTCGCGGACAAGGCCTTCGTGTCGATCGCCAGGGGTGAGGTGGATCTCGGCAGTGCCGACGTCGACGAGGACGTCAAGAAGGGGTTGGAGAAGCTCACCTCGTGGATGGCCGTCACCTTGGCCGACGAGGTCAAAGATGTCCGGCTTTCCCACCGGCTGACCACGTCGGCCGCCTGCCTGGTGGGTGATCCCGGGGACATGACGCCGACACTGGAAAAAATGTACCGGGCGATGGGTCAGCAGCCGCCGAGGACCCGGCGAACCCTGGAACTGAACCCCGGGCATGCCCTGGTCACCGGGCTCAGAGCCGCTCACGATCAACGAGGCGATGACGACACCGCGCTGCGGGAGACCGCAAACCTGCTGTACGGCATGGCCCTGCTCGCCGAGGGGGGAGAGCTGGCCGAACCTGCTTCTTTCGTGGCGATGCTGTCCAAACGACTGGAATCGACCCTGCCCTGACCATCGGGCGACCTGATCGGGCGAATTCGGGCCCGACAGGTCCGGTCGTCGGGAAATTCACACCATCGAGCACCGCGTCGGAGGTAAAGCCTTCTATACGGATGATCCCGGGGGTGGTACCGTTTTGCCCGTCTCACACAGACTTCACCGTCCTCGTTTGCCACCGACGACGGATTCGGGGAGAAGGGCAGAACCGGCGGTCCGACGGCTGCCGTAGAAGGGGGTTTCCATGACGACTGACGTTTTGCGCGCGGGACCGCCACTGGACTTCGAACGGGACCTGCTGGCCAAACTGACCGACAACTGGGAAAGGCGCGTCGCGGTAAAGCGGGACGCGCTCGACCTCGACGGGCACTTCGAGACCGAACTTCCCGATTTCCCTGCGCATCTCGTGCCGGTGTTCTCGCTACCGGAAGCCGGTGCGTTGCAGCCGGAGGGCAAACACCGCATCTTATCCAGTGCGTGGATTTCCTACAACGCCAAGACCGCTGCGATCGAGTCGGAAGTCATTCTTCCGGCCTGCCGATTGATGCTCGCCGACCATATCCCGGTGCGGCGGGACGATGTGGCCGTGGCCGCCCTGCACCAGACAATCATTGATGAGCATTATCACATTCTGATGTGCCACAACGCTGTGGGCGTGACCAGACGTCGTCGCGATCTCCACGGGCTGTCCTTTGATCCGCATACCTGGTCGGTGGTTCGTCAGCTGGACGCCTGCCGCAAGGAAAAGACCGGCTTTTCCCGCGACATCATCGACATTGCTTTCGCCCTGGCCGCGGAGACCACGATCAACGGTTTCCTGTCGACCATCTCCTCGGCCTACGACATCCAACCGATGAACCGCATCACAGTGGACATGCACCGCAAGGACGAGAGTGGCCACGCGGTGGTCTTTCGCGCCCTGGTCGGCTCGCTGTACCGCCAACTCGATGTCGGCGAACGCGAACTGTTCAAGGACGCACTGGTCCAGGGACTGGTCGCGTTCCGGTCGCCGGATTTCGACCCGTGGGTCGCCGTCGCGGAAACGGGCGAGGTGCACATCACCAGTGCCCAACTCGCCGAGGCCGCGACCGGACGACCGGGTATCCCACGGGACTCGGGGCCGCTACGCCTGCTGTTGAACGACCTGGGCATTGCCGGAGAACTCGGCACCCTGGTCGCGAGTTGACCTGACCGCGTCCTCGGCGGCGGTCGCCGCACCGGCAGGACCCTGACCGTGCGGCCCTCGCCGGTCCGACCGGCCAAAGGGAGGGCACAGGGGATACACAGTTCCTCTCCTGTGCCCACCGAGAATCAGGTCGCAAGATGAGCAGCATGGAGTTCTCGAGCCCGAGCTGGACCACCGGTCGCCGGTTGTCGCGCCGAACGTTGCTGCTAGGGCTGCTCGGCCTGGTGGTCGCCGGCTGCGCCCGGGGGTCCGGGTTGGCCGGTCAGGCGGTACCGGCCACCACTGCCCGCAAGAGTTCCGGTCCGACGCGAATCAGCTATGGCTCCGACCGATCCCAGTTCGGCGACCTCTACCTGCCCGGTACCTCTGCGGCGACCGTCCCGGTCGTCGTGCTGATCCACGGCGGCGGCTGGCAGTCCGGTTACACGCTGGCCGGCCTCGCCCCGCACGCCAAGGATCTTCTCGGCCGGGGCGTCGCGGTGTGGAACATCGAGTATCGCGCCGTCGGCAACGGCGGCGGTTGGCCGGGAACCTTCCAGGACGTGGCGGCAGCGGTCGACGCTCTGGCCACAGACGTGCAGGCGGCCGCGCAGGGCAGACTTGATCTGTCCCGGGTTCGCGTGGTCGGTCACTCGGCGGGCGGTCATCTCGCCGTCTGGGCCGCCGGCCGGCCCAGCCTTCCTTCCGATGCGCCGGGCGCCCGACCCGCCGTGATGGTGGAAGCCGCCGTCGGATTGGCGCCGGTGCTGGACCTGCAGACCATGGCCACCTACGACGACCCGGAGGGCAACGTCAGCGGCCTGATCGGTGGGAGTCCGACGATGTGGCCGCAGCGGTACATCTGGGCCTCGCCGACCAGTGCACTTCCGCTCGGGCTTCCGGTGACCTGCGTGCACGGTGATGCCGACGAGACCGTACCGGTGAGCCAGAGCGTCCAGTACGTCGCTGCGGCCACGGCGGCGGGCGACCCCGCCCATCTCGAGGTGCTGTCGGGCATCGACCACAACGCCGTCGTCGACCTCGGCGGTCGGGGATGGGCCCTGGCCCGGACGGCTGCGCTCATCCAATCCTGAGCCCAGGCGACTCACCAGCAATCCGGGCGGATCACGCCTTCGCCATCGCTGCAGTCGTCCCGGCACGTAGAGTGTCGTCATGGGCGGTTGGTCCTATCAGGGGGACATTCACCCGAATGGACGGTGTGTAGTCCTCTAACGGTCGTTCGGACCTCGTCAGCTACTACGCACGGCTACCATATGCAGGAACTGTGAGTTTGCTCTGCGCTCATCCACACCGACGGCCCAGTGGTGGCTACGCCCCGACAGTGGGCCGAAGGTGACGTCTCGACCGATGTCGTCCGGAAGTTGGTACACCCTATGACCGTTTTGTCTGCTACGTCGCTGGAGCCGTTGACCGTACCAGGATCGTGCAGGTCTCTGGTACAGCGCTGGCGATCTGTCGTTCGCTCGGTGCCGGATCGACCCGCCCTGACGTCGGCCGGCAGCAGCTTCACGTTCGCCGACGCCGATGTGCGCTCCGACATCGTGGCCGCCCGCCTGCTTCGCGACCTCCCGGCCGGGCAGGAACCGGTCGGCGTGTTCCTGGACCATACGGCCGAGGCACTGATCGGTGTGCTCGCGGTGATGAAAGCGGGTCGGATCTTCGTGATCCTGGACCCGCACCTCCCGGGCGACCGGTTGCGGCAAATCGTCGAATTGGCCGGCTGTTCCTCGTGTGTCGTGGATGCCGGTAACGCCACGACGGTCAAATCCGTCGGCGCGCTGAGCACCATCTTCCGGCTGGAAGAACTGATGGACGACGGCCCGTTGGCCGAGACGGACCGGGCCCTGTTGTCCGCAGCGGAGGACCACATCAGCGGCCCCGACACGGTCTCGATCATCTTCACGTCCGGTTCGACCGGTCGTCCCAAAGGGGTCGTCCAAACACATGAAGAGCTGCTGAACGAGGTCTACGGCAACGGCTTGGCCTTCGCGATCACCCCGCAGGACCGGGTGGCGATGGTCCTTCCCTACGGCTTCGCCGCCGGCCTGTACCTCACTGTTTCCGCGTTGCTCAACGGTGCCGGGCTGTGGAGTTACGACCCGCGGGACAGCGGGACGCGCGGCCTGATCACCTGGATACAGGAGCATCGACTTTCGGCCCTGTACTGCACCCCGCACCTGCTCCGCTCGCTGGCCGGAGCCATCGCGCCCGGGGTGGTGCTGGACTCGCTCCGGTTGGTCACCACCCTCGGGGAAGCCATCCACGGTAGGGACGTGGAGGCGATCCGGCCCTTTCTCGCCCGGGACGCCTCGTTCTTCAACTGGACCGGATCCTCGGAGATGGGATCCCTGGCCACCTTCGAGATTCCGGGCGGCAGCCCGATTCCGTTCGGGGTGATCCCCGCCGGGCGCCCGATCGCCAACAAGACCGTCCGGCTGGTGGGACCGGACGGGGTGGTCGTGCCGGCGGGCGAGTCCGGAGAGATCCTGGCCGTCTCGTACTACCTGTCCGGCGGCTATTGGCAGGACGAGGCCGGCAACGCGACACGATTCACCGTCGATCCCGACGGCCAGCGGGTCTGCCACCAGGCAGATCTCGGTCGCATCGACGAGAATGGCGACCTCATCCTTCTGGGCCGGGCCGACGCCGCGATCAAGGTCCGGGGTTACTTCGTCGAGCCCAGCGAGATCGAGGCTGCCATTCTCGCCTCGGATGCCGTCAAGGAAGTCGTCGTCATCCCGATCGTCGATCCGCCCAAGCCGACCAGGCTCATCGCCTACGTGGTCGGGCACTCCAACGTCAGGACCGAATCGCCGGCCGCCCTGAGGCGGCGTCTGCGCACGAAGCTGCCGGAATACATGATCCCGTCGGCGATCGTGCAACTCGCTGCGCTGCCGCGAAACGAGCGGGGCAAGGTCGACCGCCCCAGCCTGCCGCAGGTGGAGCCGCCGACGCGATCCGCCCCTCCCACCAGCCAGCGGGACATCGTGGTCGCAGACCTGTGGGCTGAGGTACTTGGCCTGGACTACGTCGGCCTGGACGACGATTTCATGGCCCTGGGCGGCGATTCCTTGTCCGCCGAGGAAATGCTGGCCATGATCACCGAGCGGCTCGGAATCACCCTGGTGTCATCGGACCTCATCGAGGCGCCGACCCTGGCCGAGTTCACCCGTCGACTGGCCCTGGGCAAGGCGTCGCTGCCCAGCCATCCGGATGTGGTGACGTTGCAGTCCGGTGGTTCCGGTACACCGGTGTTCTGCTTCGCCGGTGCCGGCGCCCTGGCCCTGACATTCCTGCCGCTCTCCCGGCACCTGGACGACCACCCCGTGTATGCCTTCCAGGCCCACGGTCTGGAAAGGCGTGCCCTCCCGGACTGGACGGTGCAGGCCAATGCCCGCCGTTACCTGGAAATCATCCGCATCATCGCCCCGCACGGGCCGTACCTGTTGGTGGGGCATTCATTCGGCGGTCTGGTGGCCCTGGACATCGCCCGCCTCCTGACCGACGCCGGCGAGACGGTCGAGCTGGTCGCCCTGCTGGACACGTACCTGCCGAGCAGTTCCGGCAAGGTGCCGGCGTTCGAGTACGTCCCGATGGCCGAGCGACCTCTGCGGCCCACCGTGATGCGCCGGGCCGGCCGGGCCCTGTCGAAGCCGATCCGCTACGTGTTGCCCGACGGGCTGCCTGCGGTCCGCCAGTGGAACCGACAGGCCCGGGCCTATCTGGCCGGCGTGGTGGTCTTTTCCGGCCAGCAGCAGTTCGACGCATTCTTCGACCACGGCGCCATCACCGGCCGTCGGTACGCCGTAGCGCCCTACCCCGGACGCGCCATGGTGGTCCTGGCCGACAACAACCCTGACGGGCCGGACGCATGGCTGCCGCTGCTGTCCGGGCCGCACAGGTTGACCCACGTGGCCAGCGAGCACAGCTCACTGCTACGCGAGCCGCACGCCACCGAACTGGCGGCCCTGCTGGTCGAGGAGCTGGAACTGGCGCGCACCGAGCAGGCGGGCTGATCCGGCCCGACCGGTCGATCTCATCCGGAGCGATTCACCCCGCGTAGCCAGTTCGAAGCCGCGGACCCTTTCGTGGTCCGCGCACCTCTCGCCCCGGGCCTCGGCGCCGCCGTCCTGACCCCACCGTCCTGACCCGCCGGCCGCCGGCCCCTACGCCCGGCCGTCGGCGTTCGCCGCCCCGGCTCCGCCATATACCCGCCGGTCGGCATGATCCGACGGCGAAGGCGTGCCCCTGTCCCCGTGGCGCGGACCGGGCACGATCCTTTCCATCACCCGGCGAATCCGCACTGATCGTCGCGTTCCGTCACCGGAACCCCCCTGATCGTGGGGGCCATGCCGGCACGGCCATGACGATAGGCCGTGGCCGTCGCGGCTTCGAAAAGATCAACGCCGGTTGTAACGTTTTCCCCTAACGAGCCGACAACCCACAGAGAATCGACACTGCCTGTCACCACCGGCCGTCTCTTCCGGGGGGTGATCCAGTGATTCTACTCACTGAAGGGGTCGGTCCTTACGCTGTGTGTCCGGCACTGGTCTGACGCGCGAAGAGGCAGACGAGCCGCTGGCAGCGGTGGCTCACGAATGCACGATCGGTCGCTTCCCCCAGGGGTCGTGGCGTTCATCACGGCTCCGAACGGGGCTGGTCAGCCTACTGGAGGTGTCCGATTCGCACGCTACTGATCGACAACTATGACTCGTACACCTTCAATCTGTTCCAGCTGTTGGCCGAAGTGAACGGTGCGCCCCCCGTGGTCCTGGCCAACGACGCGGTCGAGCTGACTACTCTCCGGCTCGACGACTTCGACAACATCGTCATTTCTCCCGGCCCGGGCCGGCCGCAGAATCCGCGCGACGTCGGCTTCGTCGGCGAACTGTTGAGCCGTACGAGTCTGCCGGTGTTGGGGGTCTGCCTCGGGCATCAGTTCCTCGGTCACGACGGCGGCGCCGTCGTCGGGTTCGCGCCGGAACCCAAGCACGGCCACCTCACACAGGTCACCCACCAGGGTGACGCGATGTTCGCCGGGATTCCGTCGACGTTCGTGGCGGTTCGGTACCACTCGCTCCGGGTGGAGGAGCCGCTGCCCGCGCATCTGATCCCGACGGCCTGGTCCGAGGATGGCGTTCTGATGGCGCTCAAGCATCGTGACCTGCCCAGATGGGGCGTGCAGTTCCATCCCGAGTCGATCGCTTCGCAATTCGGCTTCGAGCTGATGGTGAATTTCCGTGAGCTGACCCGGGAACGCGCACTGCGGAGCGCAACGCCGACGGCCGCGCCCACGCCGGGGCAGGTCACCCCGCGTCCCCGCCCGGCCGTGGTCCGTCCCATCGGAAGCAGTCCCCTCCAGCTCATCTCCACGGTGGTGCCGACGGCGATCGACACCGAAGCGGGTTTCATGGAGTTGTTCGAGTACTCGCCCACCTGCTTCTGGCTGGACAGCAGCCGCGTGGAGGCCGGCCTGTCGCGGTTCTCCTTCCTCGGCGACGCGTCCGGACCCCTGGGCGAGGTGCTGAGCTACCGGGTGGCCGATGCCGGCGTGACAGTGTCCGACGCGGTCGGCACACACACCGAGCCGGGCACCATCTTCGACGTTCTCAACGGCCGTCTGTCCCAGCGGTACATGGACGATCCGCGCCTGCCGTTCGACCTGTGCGGCGGATACGTCGGGTACTTCGGTTACGAGCTCAAGGCGGATTGCGGGTCGGTCAACCGGCACGTGGCGTCCACTCCGGATGCGGTGTGGATGTTCGCCGGACGCCTGATCGCGGTGGACCACGAGACGGGGCTGACCTACGTCCTGGCCGTGCACGACGGTGGCGACGCCCAGCGTGCGCAGGCCGAGGAGTGGGTGGATCGCACTGCGGTCCGTCTGCTGGATCTTCTGCCGACGCCGGCGACGAGTGAGGCCGACGAGCAGAACGCCGAGCTCGACCCGCTCGGGTCGTTGATCGTGGACCAGCGCCAGTACGAGGCGAACATCGACGAGTGCAAGCGGCAACTCCGTCTCGGGGAGAGCTACGAGATCTGCCTGACCAACAAGATGCGGCTGCCGTTCCGCGATGACGACGTCGCATTCTACCGGCGGCTGCGCAAGCTCAATCCGGCCCCGTACGGCGCGCTGATCCGGGTCGACGACATGGCGATCCTCAGTTCTTCCCCGGAACGGTTCCTGCGGATCGAGCGCGACGGCCTGGTGGAGAGCAAGCCGATCAAGGGCACCGCTGCGCGCAGCCTCGATCCCGTCATCGATGCGCGGTTGGCCCGCGAACTGGCGGCCAGCCCGAAGACCCAGGCCGAGAACCTGATGATCGTCGACCTGTTGCGCAACGACCTCGGCCAGGTGTGCGAGGTGGGCAGCGTCAAGGTGGACGCCTACATGTCGGTGGAGTCCTACGCCACGGTCCATCAATTGGTGTCCACCATCCAGGGCAGTCTCAACCCCGAGATCAGCCCGGTCGACTGCGTCCAGCACTGTTTCCCCGGCGGGTCGATGACGGGTGCACCCAAGCTGCGCACCATGGCCATCATCGACGAACTCGAGACCGAGGCACGCGGCGTCTATTCGGGCGCGCTCGGGTATTTCGGATTGTCCGGCGGCGCAGATTTGAACATCGTCATTCGTACCGCGGTGCGCCACGGTGACGAATTGACCATCGGCGCCGGCGGGGCGATCGTGTTGAACTCCGACACCCGGGAAGAGTTCGACGAGATGATGCTCAAGGCGTCCGCGTCGTTGAGCGCGTTCCGCGTCCCGACCCCGTCAGAATCAAGCCAGCAGGGCTGACGCTGGTGAACGCCCGATCAGCCGAGCGACTGTTGTTGTGGGACGGCAACTCTGCGTCGTTCCGCGACAACACGTCGACAGCCGTCGTCGGCCATGAGCCACCCTTGATCGTGGATTCATGGCTGACGACCGACGGCAGGGTGCGGGCGTTCTGGGCACACATGGACCGGTTCGGAGCGGCCTGCGCCGCGATGTACGGCATACCGGCCGACGAAATCATGCCGTTCATGTCGTCGGCCATCACCCAGATTCCGGTGCGGGGCCGGTGGTTTCCACGGGTGGAATTGGTTTTCTCCGGTGGCGACCCACAATTGCAGCTCCGAATTCGGCCGGCGCCGAAGCAGGGGCTCCCGGTCACCCTGTGGGTGTCGGAGGAACCTGATCGTCGCAGGCATCCCGATGTGAAAGGGCCCGACCTGCCGTACCTGGCCGGGCTCCGCGCCCAGGCGGTCGAGCGCGGCGCCGACGAGGCGTTGATCCTCTCGGCCGACGGTTCGGTATCGGAAGGGGCGTCCACCAGCGTGCTGTGGTGGCGGGCGGACACGCTGTGCGCCCCGCCGTTGACGCCACATCGGTTGGGCGGAGTGACCTCACGCCTTCTGATTGACGCCGTGCGGGACAACGGGTTTCGCACCCGGACAGAGCAGGTGCGGCCGGCGGATCTGGCCGGGCTGGAAGTGTGGGTGGTCAACGCCCTGCACGGAATCAGGCCCGTCATCGGGTGGCGCAACCTCGACGCCCAGCCGGGCCCGGCGCGGAGGGCGAGTAGGTGGATCGCTCACCTGGACGGGTTAGCCACTGTTTCCGAACAATCGTCCGCGTCTGATCAACGATCCGTAACCGGCGATCGGCCCACATGGTCCGAGCCCGTCCGACGAGCGCCGCAGCCGGCTCTCATCCGACCTTGAATGTCCACCTCATATGTCCCAGACCTCGCTCGAATTCACCCCGCCGGCTACCGGCGTCACCGACGGGTCGACGGTCGCCAAAGCTGTGAATTCCCTGGACGGCCGGCCCGCCGGCACCGTTCGGGATGCTTCCAGCTCGCCATTCGACGACGTTAGGCAAATGTCGTCCGAATCGGCTTTCCGGTGTTCATCTTTCTGCTTGCGGGGAACGTCCGCGCGCCCGCGGAATCAGCACACCCGGAAGGATGAAAATATGTTCGCGAACGTGTTAACCGGTGCCGGTGCGCGGCTCGCAAACGCCTTTCGACAAGGGACGCGAACCGGCTGCAAGCCGGACCACGCGGTCGATTTCGAGGAGCTCGGATCGGTTGCCAACGCGACGCACGGTGGCCGAAATACCCTTCCCACCTGCGGGTTTCGTACTCGGGTCCGTCCGTCGTGCCGCTCGCCCGGTCGACCATTATTGCAAACCACGCGTAAAGCGACCGGCATCTGGGCGCTTCACCAGCGCGGCCGGGCGTATCGCGTGAGAACATGTGGAAGACGTAACAAGAGCGCGAAACACCTGGCGCTTCGCAGCGAAATGGTTCATACTAAATCAAGTTCACCTGGTTGAAACAGTGATCCGTCCGGCCAAGCGGTCGCCATTGCCGGACGGGGAGTCAGAGGCGAGACCGATCACCAGGGAACGCGGCACATCGGAGTTATTCATGCACGCCGTGCAGCCTCGTCCTCGGAAAAACCCGAAGATCAGCATTGTGGTCCCCGCTCGCAATGAGGCGCGCAACCTGGAAGTCGTCCTCCCGGCGTTGCCGGCCGACGCGGAGGTCATCGTCGTCGACGGGCATTCGGTCGACGACAGCCGCGCCGTGGTGGCCAGGGTTCGACCCGATGCCCGCTTCGTCCAGCAGACGCGCCG
Organism: uncultured Nakamurella sp.; assembly: GCA_964250735.1. Taxonomy (GTDB): domain Bacteria; phylum Actinomycetota; class Actinomycetes; order Mycobacteriales; family Nakamurellaceae; genus Nakamurella. Next base: position 21,388 of record CAXUHA010000007.1, read on the forward strand.
CGGCAAGGGCAACGCCCTGACCGTCGGCTTCGCCGAGGCGACCGGCGACATCATCGTGATGTTCGACGCCGACGGGTCGGCTGATCCGCTGGAGATCGATCGCTTCGTGGCCGCTCTCATGGACGGGGCCGACTTCGCCAAGGGCAGTCGGGTGCTTCCCGGCGGCGGCAGCAGTGACATCACCCTACTGCGTGACGCGGGCAACAAGTCGTTGACCACGGTGACCAACATTGGTTTCCGGACCCGCTACACCGATCTCTGCTACGGGTACAACGCCTTCTGGGCGGACATTCTCCCGCATTTCGACCTCCCCTCGCCTTTCCCGGCCTCCGGTCACATGCAGTGGGGCGACGGTTTCGAGATCGAAACGCTCATCAACTGCCGCGTCGCGGTGGCGCAATTGGCGGTGCGCGAGGTCCCCAGCGTGGAACTGTCCCGCATCTTCGGCAGCAGCAACCTCAATGCCCTCAAGGACGGACTGCGGGTACTCAAGACGCTGTCCACCGAATGGAGTCGGGCCCGCCGCATTCGACGCGTGCAGCCGACCACTCCCAGCGCACGCACCGACATCGCGGCCTTCGACGTCCCGGTGTACGGCGTTTCCTACCGCGGTCTGGACACCGCCACCTCACCGTCCGGTGCCCCACTCCAGGGTTCCCGGGTGGTGGTCGGCCGGTCGGCAGACTCGCACCTGGTGTCCGCCCGCCCTGATCGGGGGATCCTGGGCGAGGATACTCTGGTCAGCGAGGCGTCCGCATGAGTTGGTGGAGCACGCCCACCGGGGTCAGACCGCCTCGCGCCGGCGGGATCGGCCGGCCCGCGCCGACCCAGGCCAGGCAGTTCGAGAGCGGCGTGCCGACCGTCTCGGTGATCATCTGCGCCTACACGCTGCTGCGGTGGATGGACATCCGGGCGGCGGTGGATTCGGTGCTCATTCAAACAGTGAGCGCGCATGAACTGCTCCTGGTGATCGATCACAACGAGGAACTGTTCACCGTTGCGGAGACCGCCTTTGCCGGCACCATCGTCCAGGTGCTGCGCAACCAGGAACGCCAGGGTTTGTCCGGCGCACGGAACACCGGGGTGGGCGCCGCCCGCGGCGACGTCGTCGCCTTCCTGGACGACGACGCCTCGGCCGAGGTGCACTGGATCGAGCGTCTGTCCGACCACTACAAGGACCCGGACGTCTACGGGGTGGGCGGGTATGCGACACCGATCTGGCCGAGCGTCAGGCCGGCCTGGCTGCCGTCCGAATTCGACTGGGTGGTCGGCTGCAGCTACACCGGTCAGCCGACCGATGTTCGACCGGTGCGCAATTTCCTCGGCTGCAACATGTCGCTCCTGCGCTCTGTCTTCACCGAGATCGGCGGCTTCAGCCATGAGGTCGGCCGCATCGGCAAGACCCCGCTGGGCTGCGAAGAAACCGAATTGTGCATCCGGTTGGTGCAACACCATTCCCAGGCGCGACTGATGTACGACCCGGCCATCCGGGTCGACCACCGCGTCACCGAGGAACGCATCCGTCCGCGGTACTTCGTGCGCCGTTGCTACAACGAAGGATTGTCCAAAGCGGTCGTCTCCCGGCTGGTCGGCTCCGAGCAGGCCCTGGGCAGCGAGCGTTCCTACGCCATGCGGACGTTGCCCAGCGGGTTCTTCCGCGGCCTCGGCCACGCCGTCACGGGCACCGGGACCGGCAGCCGTGGGGCGTCCCTGGCCCGTGCGTCGCTGATCGTGCTCGGCCTCGGGGTGACCGTGCTCGGTTACACGGTGGGTCGCGTGCGGATCCGGTTCGGCTCGGCGACCAAGACCGGAACCGCGGCGGCCACCAGCAACTGAGCGCCGGGCCCGGCGGGGGAGGCGGGGCGACCGGGGCTGGACCGCACGGGGCATTGTTTCGGCTGATAGGCCCGTTTGCACCACCTACGCGACGGCGGTCGACGACAATCAGAAGACCACCGATGTCGAGACCCATCGGATCCGTCGCGAGGGAAGTCGGTCGATGAACGCAGCGCCGTTGCACCAGCGTCCCGAGGAATCCGCGGCGCATTCGTTCCTGCCGATTCCCGTCGTCGATGTCGAATTGTCCCGCCCCCACCCGGGGGCGCAGACGAATGGGTACGGCCAGATATCGGTGCTGGCCCGGATACACGGAATTCCGCTCGGCGAGGTGTCGATGCTGCGGCGTGGTACCACGACGATGAGCGGCGATGAGGTCCGGGCGATTGTCCTGCAGCAGTTGGCCCCCCAGGTGATCGAACATCTGCGTCTGGACGGGCAGTCGGTGACCGATCCCCTGACGGTCGGACCGGTGGGGCCCAACGGGTGTGCCTCCCGGCTGGTCGCCTCCGATGACCTGGTCAGCGTGGTGATCTGCACGCTGGGCCAGGACGAGCGGCTCCGACCGGCGGTGATGTCCGTACTGCAACAGACCCACCGGAACCTGGACGTGATCGTCGTCGACAACAGTCCGGAATCCGGTCGGGTGGTCGCACTCCTGGCCGACGTGGTCGACGAGCGGCTCCGCATCGTTCCGGAGCGACGGCGCGGTCTGTCGGTGGCCAGGAACAGCGGTCTGGCCGCCTGCCGGAGTTCCATCGTGGCCTATACCGACGACGACGCGCTCGCTGACCCGGACTGGATCCGGGCCCTGGTGGCCCCTTTCGCCGAACATCCTGATGTGACCTGCGTGACCGGACTGGTCAGGCCGGCCGAGTTGGCCACGCCGGCGCAGGTCTGGTTCGAGGAATTCGGCGGCTTCGGCAAAGGGTTCGAGCGCGTGGTCTGGACCGCTGGGAGCGCCGATCCCCGGATCGATGCGCTCGGATCCCGGGGGGACGGCGGCATCCTCTTCCCGTACTCGGCCGGTGTCTTCGGGTCCGGCAACAACATGGCGTTCCGTGCGGAATGGCTGCGCCGCAACGCCATGTTCGATGTCGCACTGGGGGCCGGGACGCTGACCCGCGGCGGGGAAGACCTGGACTCGTTCCTGTCGGTGATTCTGTCCGGCGGTGTGGTGATCTACGAACCGCGCGCGGTGGTCGCACACTACGGTCGCGGTGACATGGAGTCGCTGCGCAAGCAGATGTACGGCTACGGCAGCGGCATGTGCGCCGTGATCGCCAAACATCTGGTGGCCAGTCCGCGTAGTGCGGTGCGCATCATGGCCCGCGTCCCGGCAGGTCTACGGAAACTGCTCGATCCCGGTTCGGAAAAAAATCAGGACAGGACGGAAGATTTCCCCCCGGAGCTGCGCCGGGCGGAACTCACCGGCTATCTGGCGGGGCCGGCGCTGTACGTCCGCAGTCGGCGCGATGCCCGACGCAGACGTCTGTACGACAGTCCGGGAATCCTCTAGAAGACTCGGGTGCGACCCGGCCGGCGCCCGGTGGGAGGTGCTCTCGGCTCCTTGGAGTGCGAAAGCTGGTCAGTGCGTCCTATGTCGCCCGTGCTCGGAAAGGACTTCCTCGAGCGCGTCGATGTGAGCGTCGTAGGGGAAACGGCTCTCCACGAACGCCTTGCAGTCGGCGCCCAGCTCCGGTTCGTCGTCCCGCCAGTGCAGGAAAAAACGGATCTTCTCGGCCAGGGCGGACGCATCACGCGGCTCGACCAGGAATCGCGCCATGTCACCGGTGAGGATCTCCGGCACCGCGCCCACCCGGGACGCGATCACCGGTCGGCCCGTGGACATGGTTTCGATGACCACCCGGCCGAACGCCTCCTCGAGCCAGGAGGGGAAAGCGACCAGGTCGGCAGCGTGCAGGAAGGACACGACATCAGCCGTCTGATCGAACCAGCGGTACGCGCCTTCGGGTAGCCGTGCCAGCGCCGGGGCCAGTCGCTCCACCTGTTGCGGTTCCGGTGGCCCGACGAGCACCAGCAACGCCTCGTCGGGTGTCACGCCCAGTTGGTGCCAGGCCTCGAGCAAGGTGAGAAGGCCCTTGTCGGGATCCATCCGGCCGTAATACAGCACGATCGGGATACCGGGAGGCAGTCCGAGAATCTGGCGCGCGAGGACCTGCTCGTCCAGACCACCGTACGGGTAGTCGGTCGCGGAGATGGCGTTATGGATGACCATGATCCGGTCCGATTGGATACCGCCCTCGACCCATTTTCTTTTCATGAACTCGGAGACCGCCACGAATTGGACGACACCGGGACTGAGAAGTCGCATACGCCGGAAGTTGGGAAGATGGTGGAGATGACACACGATGGGAACCCGTGACCAGCGCGAAATCGCCTGGGCCCAGAAGATGTGCTCAGGTCGGTTGAGCCACAGGACATCCGGTTTCAGCTTGCGCGCCCACCGAGCGGCCGGGACGAACCCGCCCAGCGCCTTGAACACATGGCGCGGAGTGAAATGGAAGGGGTGCGGACCGCTCAGACCGACTCCGGCCTCTTCGTATTCCGCACGCATGGGGCCTTCGTGACCGAACACCAGGTCAACTTTGTGCCCCCGCTCGACCAGGGCCAGCGCGTCCTGGTACGTACACACCTCGATGCCCCCGATCGGAGCCAGGAAGAGCGACTGGGTCAACACGTGAACGGGCCGGGGCCTGGTCTGGGCCCGGGCGGACCGGCCGAGAGGCGTGGCCTTGACACCCATCTCGCGTGCGGGCGCGCTTCGTCTCGTCTGCGCGGCGGGTGTGAATTGCCCAGCCGGCTCGGGTTGACTGGAGAAGGGCAGGCCGTGGGTTCCGGCGCTCACGATGGTGGTTGTTCGTTCAATTCGCGGATCCGACGGGCCGGGACGCCGGCGTACAGTCCGTGTGATCGGCAGTGGCCGGTGACGACGGCGGCCGCTGCGATCACCACGTCCGAGTCGATGGTGGCCCCGGGCAGGATCACCGCCCGGGCCCCGATCCACACCCTGTCCCCGATAGAGACCGGATGTCCTTCGGCGAGCTTCTGCCAACGACCGGATCGATCGATCGGATGGTGGCTGGTCAAAATCATCGCCTCCATCCCCAGGGAGCACTCGTGTCCCACTGACACCGGCGCAATGGCCTCGATGAAGACCCCCCTGTTCATATATACGCCTCGGCCGACGGTCAGGTTGCTGGGACGGCCGGCGTAGATGAGCTTGACCCCCGGCGCAGACAGCACAGACGCTCCGGCCGCGGAGTAGATCAGCCGCCGCACAATTCTCGGTGTCCACATCGATCCCCCGATCGAGCAGAGCAGTTGGAACCGCCACGCCCAGCCGAAGTCCTCCCACAGCCGCGCGGCGACGGCCCGTACCAGCGGGAGCCGGCCGGGTAACGGGGCCGGACGGCCATCCGCATCGACGCCAGGTACGGTCGTCATCTCGGCCAGGGGGACGTTCGCCGAGGGGGGTCCGACCCGGAGCTCTTCGTCATTGCGGGGCCGGTTCCGGCTCTTCCGACCAGGCGCGAGCGACCCGGCTGCTCCGCAGGTAGGCCCTCGGCCCCTGCGGGTATCCGCGCAATTCGTTGAGCACAAGTTCCCTGGGGTAGAGGCGATCGTCCGGATCGTGGTCGGTGGCAGGGTGGTCGGTGGCATGGTGGTCCGGGCGATGGACGCTGGCCTGCCGTTCGTGGCTGTGGTGGTCAGGGCTGCGGTGTTCGTGGCCATGGTGGCCGGTGTGGTGGTGGTCGGCGCTGTGACCGGTCAACCGGTTGATGGTCTGCGGAATCATCTGGCGCAGGGCCAGCGGCAGTTGGGAGGACAGTCCCAGGAAGTGTCGCGGGTCGTGCCTGATCAGCGAGGTCAGCATGGCGGTGAAGCCGAGACCGTTCCCCTGGAGCTGGTGGTAGAGCTCGTCCAGCCCGCGTCGGTGTCGATGGTGGACCACGGACGCAGGTTCGTACCCGATCTTCCCCCCCGTCCACAGGACCGAGATCATCATGGCCAGATCCTCTCCGCCTCGGGCAGGTGTGCCGGTGCCCAGGGCCACATCGAAAAGGCCGAGGCGTTGCAGCGCCTCACGGCGGAACGCCATGTTCGCGCCGGCCCCGTACGCCCCGACTCCGTACACCGAGAAGCGCCGGACCTGAGCGCCCCGGAGATCACGGGCCGTAATGCGCGATCCATGCAATACCGCAAACCGGCCCCCTTCGGCTTGGAGCGTCAGGGGTATGAAGGTGCGCTCACCGCCAAAACCCCCGTAGAACCGCTCGAACCAGATCTGGGCCGGCGTTTCCAATTCTGCCGGCAGAATCATGCCGGTCACAGCGTCGAGCGACGGGTCGACGGCGAAGCGCCGACCGATCGCCTGCAACCATTGTGCATCGACTCGGACGTCGTCGTCGGTGAACGCAATAATCTCCCCCGTTGCTGCGGCGATACCGGCATTCCGCGCCGCCGATATGCCCGGGCGTAGCGCCCTGACGACTCTCAGCCCTGGGCGGCCGCCGGCCACCAGAGCGGGGAGCGGGTCGTTCTCCGGGGTCGACCGACGGTTGTCCACCAGGATGAACTCGACATTCGGATAATGGACCGCGGCGAACCCGTCCAGCAGGAGTTGGAGGTCCTGAGTCCTGGCCACCATCGTCGGCACGACCACCGAGATGCTGGGCAGGTCGTGCTCGGCGACTTCCGGGTGGGCGGGCGACACCGGCACGGCCCGTTCGAACAATGGCGCCAACTGTTCCTGGATCGCTTCCTCGCCGGAACGGAGGTCGACCTGGACAGCAGCGCACGGCACGCCGGAGCGACGTCCGACGACCATGGCCGCGCCGTACTTGACGTCCGCGGCCAATTCGGGCAACGGGTCCTCCAGATCCACCAGGACGATGCGGGTGGGGCCGGGCTCGATGGTCGACGACGCTGTGGTATTCACAGAAGAGACTCCTTTTTCACTGCTTGTCGAATCGTGCACGGGCATGAGGCTCAACTCCGGCCCAGAAGGCGGCGAAATCTGGAGGTCCCCGCGGGCGCATCGCCGTCGGGCCCACGCCGGGCCGCGCGAAGTCGCAGTAGGAACCACGGCAGGCAGGCGAACGCGACGACCAGGCGGCCGATGTTCCACCCGGTGCTCTGCGGAAGAAAAACGGACACGCTGGCAAACAGAACGACACCCACGATGGAGGCCACCAGCGGTGTCGGCGGCCGACGCCACGCCGGCAGGTCGGGTAGGGATCGAACCTGCAGAAAGGCCAACAGGCCGTAGGCCAGCACGGTCGCGGCCGCCGAGCCGGCGATGCCGTAGATCGGCACCAGGACGATGTTCAGGATGAGGTTGACGAGGGCGGCCACACCGGCGATGAGAGCGATCGTCTTCCCGCGCCGCAGGGTGATCAGCAACCGGCCGCTGGCTCCGCTGGCGGCGACCGGAAAAGCCGACAGGGCCACCAGGAAGACGACCAGCATCAGCGACTGGGGGCGGAAACTGGGCGGGGCCACCACACGCAGGGCGATGGGAGCGACGAACATCAGACCGATGATCATGGGCAAGAGCAGCCGATACAGTGCGTCGCGGGAATCCGCGCTCAGTGCCCACCTCTCGTTCTCGTCGTGCAAGGAGGCGAACTTCGGCGTCCACGCCGAACTGGTGAAAGTCAGCAGCAGGACGACGACGTAGCCGACGGTGTAGGCGACCTGGTAGCGCCCGACCGCCGCAGCCCCCAGGTCACGCTGCACGATGATGCGGTCGCCGGCGTTGAGCACGAAGAACGCCAGCCCGCCCATGGCCAACGGAACGCCCAGTTTGATCGCCCGCCACGCCACGCCCCAGTCGATCAGCCCGCGCAGCGTGGGCCTGGTCACCGCGATGCCGATGAACATCGCGGCGAACTGGCTGACCACCCCACCCCAGGCATAGGTCGAGGCGTCCCGGTGGACGAGCAGCAACAGGGCGATCCCGACGAATTGGCCCCCCACCGCCGACAGCGCGCTGACGATGGTGAACGGCTTCAACCGGTCCTCGCTCAACAGCAGCGAGAGCATGATCTGGACGCCGGCGCCCGGCGCCGTCCAGAGAATCGTGGCCACCACGAGCGAGGAGAAATGACCGAAGCCCAACGGCCCGCTCCAGAGCGGACCGGTGACCCCGATCACGAACGTGATCAACAGGGACAATGCGATGCCGAAGGACAGCAGTCCCCGCGCCGACCGGGCATCGGAGTCCTGGGCGCGGTGCAGCACCAGGGCCTGGTCCAGACCGAGAACGGCGATGACGATCAGCACCTGGTGCAAGGCGATGGCCGAGGCCAGCCGGCCGAACTGAGCCGGTCCCAGGACGTAGGCCAGAATCGGCGACACCACCATGGCCGCGACCGTCTGCAACGACCAGACCACCACGTACAGCAGGCCGCGTCCGAAGAGATGGTTGGCACCCGAGTCCGCCTGGTTGTCTTCCACAGCGGCGACGACGTCCGAGGCCAGGACCGCGGGAGTGGAGGACGCACCCGGTTCCGGGTGGCTCACGGCGCCGTCACGCTTGCTCGGCTGCGGGATTCAGCAGCTCCGAATCGATCGCGTCCAGCAGTGGGCTGCTGTCGGCGGTGGAAAACTTTCGGGCGAAGAGTCTGGGGATCTCAGCCACCTGGTGTGTCTGCCGCGTCAACAGGGCCTCCCGGTATTCCATGGTCAGCCAGGGTGGACTCTTGCGACGTGACCCGTCCCAACCGATCCACCAGGGGCTCAGCGGAATATGTCGTTCCTCCCAGTCGGGCACGAAACGCGGCGTGCTCAGGATCGAGGGCACGAACGTCTCGTCCGCCACCCAGCTGCGGCGCCAGAAGCGCACCAGATCCGGACGTCGGACGGCTGTCTCGACCACCGCTCGGGCATGGTGGCGGGCCAGGATCTTCAACTGGGAACCGCCGGCCAGGACCACGTCCTTGGGTATCTGCCGCGGGATCGGCAACCGGAGCATGTGCTTGCGGTACGCCCAATGGCGGTAGCGCAAGCGGTCCAGGCCACCGCTGCGCCCCCATCCGGCATGCGGAAGACTGTGCAGCATGGCCATCGACACTCGGAGGTACCGGCCGAGGATCGACTCGATCTCGTCGGCGGATGCCAGCGGGTAGTCCGAGCCGGTCAGCAAAGCGAAGTGGGTCGCATCGGTCGCGTCCAACGCAGCACGATAGCCGGCCAGCTCCGCGGCGACGTTCTCCCATTTCGCCCAGCCGGTGGAGGTGCGATGGAGAAGAACGCACCGGTCCGGCAGTTCGGTGACTATTTCTCGGAAGGTGGTGGGCGGCGTGCTGGCGTCGCAGTGCAGGAACACCGGAAGCGGGTCGAGCGCCGCGATCAGCCGCCGCACCTGAGTCGGATCGGTGTGACAGAGAATCACACAGGCCAGCGATCCGCGAGCGGTCGAATCGGTCAGCGGCACGGTCGCATCGGAAGCCATGGTGACATCGGAAGGCATGGTGTTCACCACACTGACGGGGGGCTTGCACGCAGGCCGGCCCGGCCGTTCATCCCATCGATCCGTGGGTGTGGGCACTTGCATCGCGTCACGGAAATGGGCCTCAAGTTCTCTAGCGGGGCACTGACCTGCTGCCGGCATGTGCGCCAAGCGATCCCCGTCGCCGAGATCGAACCGATTGGCCTGTATGGTCCCCGTGAGTTGACAGCCGCAACATCGGACCGTCGGAACATCGCACAGCTCGACGGCCGATACCAGTCTATCAACCTCCGACTCGACCGGTCTCCTTCTCGACGAACGGATGATAACCAAGCATGCCATTCGGGTCTCCGGGTGGTCTGGGACCGGCAGGTCCATCACCGATCGTGGTCGATGCGACCCGGCTGGGGGATATGCGGTGCCCGATTGTGGTGATTTGTCCGGCTGCCGGGTATCGTTTCAATTCTTTCCGGCCTGTCCGGTTTGTTCGGATCAACATGGGGGTGCGGAATGCGTCGTTGCGCTGTTGTGGTGCTGTCGGTGATGGTGGTGTTCGCCGGGATGACGCCTGCGTATGCGGCGCCGCGGCCTCGTACCCCACCATCAAGCCCCACGTCGTTGACCGTCAGGGGTTTGCCGGACTCGGGCGCGGTAGTGTCCTGGGCTCCTCCCAGAAGTTCCCGGGGGTCGGGCGTGTCCGCCTATTCGGTGACGGTCAGCACCGCGCACGGAGTCGCATACGGTCCGGAATTCTTCAAGCCCAGCGTCACCGCGCATGCCTACCACCATCTGAGCGCCGGCACCCTGTACACCTTTTCGGTGGTGGCCTGGAATGGCGTGGGAGGCAGCGCGCCCGGGACGGCCCGATACACCACACCGTCGGCGCCGCCCGCCGGGTATGTCTTCGCCGTCGACACGGCCAGAGGTGCCATTGTCAAAGTGCCGACCGGAGGCGGAAGACCGACCACCGTCTTCCCCGCGGTCAGTAGTTTCACGGTCGATGCGGCGGGCAATCTGTTCGTGGTCGACCACCGGACCGTCCGCGAGATCCCCGCCGCTGGCTCCCGCCCGCGCACGATCGTCGTCGGCCTGAACCACCCGACATCTGTTCAGGTGGACGACGCCGGCAATGTCTATGTCGTCGATCCGCCGCTGGTGAAGCGGATTTCCGCCGGCGGCGGAAGAGTGTCGCTGGTCGCTGCGCCGGTGGACAACGCCTTCGTGGCCCCGACCGGAACGATCACCTCCCTTTCCGGTTCGTTCGATACGCAAAAGCTCACGACGTTTCCGGCCGGAGGCGGGGCGCCGACCGTTCGCGCCATCGGTGCGGCGAACCCCTATTACACGGTGGTGGCCATGACCGGTGACCGCCTGGGAAATCTGTATTTCAACCGTCTCGCCACGGGCGCCAGCGGGTCCACCTACTGGAGCAGACTGACTAGTACCACAGAGGCTCCGATCAGCACGCGGATGGCCTACTACGCGGCGGCGGTGGACCGGGCGAACAGATTTTATCTACTCCAGACCGTGCGTTGGTGTCCACTGCCTGCGGAGATCAGCGGGTCCTGCGTGCCGGATCGAAGGGTGAACGAGATCCGTCGGACGGGCCCGGCCGGTTCGACGTCCGTCATCCCGGTCATGGGCCTAACCCTGGCCCCGACCACGGCGCCGGAGAGCCTGCACGTGATCACCGTCGATCGGGCCGGCTTCATCTATGTGGCCCAGTCCGGCGGTCCCAGTGCCGGACTGCTGCGGTACCCGCCGACGGGCGGAGCACCGACGGTACTGGCCACCGGCTCCTTCACCCGACCCACCGTGAGCGGCTGACCGGCGGAACGCCGATAGCGGCCGGCTGTCGCCGGTTCGTCACGACCTGGAGTACATGGTCACCCAGTCGACCTGAATGTGTCCGGCGGCCGAATTGGGCGGCGGGTTGCCGCCGATGACGGACTCGTATTGCAGGACGTAGTGCATGGACACGGTCGGGACGTCCTTGGTCGTGGTGCCGACCGTCTTTCCGTCGACCAGGAAAGTGAGTCGGCCCGGGCGCCATTCTGTGGTGTAGATGTGCCACCCGCTGACGAATGCGACGCGCGTGTTGAAATTCTGCCACCGTCCCGCCCGGTAGACGTTCGCCCTGGGACGCTCGCCGGCCACCAGCGCATTGACCTCGGGAAAATCCACCTCACCCTGGGACCACACATCGGAGTCGGGCCAGAGCAACGCGAGCGCCTTGTATCCGGGAATCGCGGAGGCCCGCATGCGGATGGAGTACCGGCCGTAGGTCTGGCCCCAGCCGGTGGACCGAACCCGCGCCACCACGGCGTTGCCGTAGTGCACGCCTTTCTCGGTGTGCAGATAGATGTCCATGACACCGCCGAAGACACTGGTGGTCTTGGCCACGTTGTAGACGCCGTGTCCGCTGGTGTCGCGGGTGCCGGCGTTGTAGGAGAACCAGTTGACGCCGTACGTGGAGGTGAACGCGCCTCGCCGGGCCGCTGTCCGGAAGTCTTCGGCGAAGATCTGCCTCCAACCGGGCCGGTTACCGCGCGGCATCGCGGTGCTCGAGGCGGCCGTGCTGCTCGCAGCGGCTGCAGCCGCCGTGGGAACACCGGGCCGGCCGGGGGTGGTCGGCGGAGGCGGGTTCGCGGTCGTCGCGGTGATAGTGGGAGATGCGGTCAGAATGCTTGCGGCAGTGACAGAATGGCCTCTGACCACCGCTGTGAGGTGGCTCGCCGCCATGGTCGGCGAATTGGACGCCATGACCGGCGCCGCCGCCATGACGAGCAGGACCGACATTCCGCCGGTGACCAGTGCCATTCCGCGCGGAACGCATCGTGCCATCGTCATTGCTCTGCCTCCCCCAGCGGAATGCCCGGGGCCGGCGGGCCGGCCCCCGGGCCACGCGCCGTGCTGACCCCCCTACTTACACCGTAATCAGCTAACTACTATCAGTCAACAATAAGCTACAGCGTGTAGTAGACGACGCCGCGATCGGGTCGCTATCCGCGACGTCCATGTCACTCGTCCGAGGTTGCCGTCCCCGGCAAGCCCAATCACATTGGCCTGAGCGAGCCGCGGCAGCTTGTTCGGCCACGCAATGCGGCCACCGGTGGCGACCATTTTCACCAATACGTGTCCGAGAATCGCGGGCTAAAGGAGAGAGGTGGCCCCGCGGGTTCTCCGACCCATCTCCGGCATCTTCGGTGCCGAATAGAACAGCAGAGGCCGCACCGTCATCGTGAACGTTACGACCGTCGACCGGCATTGACGTGCCGCTCACATCATTTCCTCTGCGAATTGGCAGAGCGCATTCACCAGAACGCCGACCGATCGGTTGGTAGTCTCGAACAGGCCCAGGCTCGAGGTGCTCGTACGTGGGAAGGCCCGGCAGTGATCCGGACGACAGCCACCCGGCAGGGATCTATACCGCAGCGGTCAACCCAGTGAGGCATTCCATCAACATCGAAGACCAGGGACGACCACAGAAGGTGGCGGACCATCCGCTGTCCGACCGTGTCGTCGCGACGGAGTCTCCCGTCGAGGAGGTCCCGCCGACCGCGCCGCGCGGTCGGGCGGTCTGGCCTCTGGGCCGGCGGAACACGAGATGGATCATCCTGGCCACGGTCATCGTGGTGGTCGCGGCCGCCCTGTACATCTACACGAACGACAAGAAGTCCCACTGGCAGCAGATTTTCAGTGACGACTTTTCGACCGCTGTTCCGGTCGGCCAGTTCCCGGGGACCGCCTACAAGTCGTCCTGGACGAGCTACAACGGATTCGCGGACACCTCTGGTCACGGGAAGTACGATTCCGGCATCCTGTCCGTCAAGGACGGCCTCCTGGACATGTATCTGCACACCCAGGGCCAACAGCCCCTGACCGCCGCGCCGATACCATTGGTCAACGGCATATGGGGCGGCCAGGTCTACGGACGGTACGAGGTCCGTTTCCGCAGTGACCCGCTCCCGGGGTACAAGATGGCCTTCCTGCTCTGGCCGGATTCCAACAACTGGGCCGAGGGTGAAATCGACTTCCCCGAGATCGGCGACCTCACGGCGGGCAACACGCTCTACGCCAACATGTACGCGCGCGGCATCGTGACCGAGCGGGCACCGGGCGCGAGCGCCGGCTACCCGAGCAACACCGCGCCCGTCGACACCGGCTGGCATACGGCGACCATCGAGTGGTCCCCGAACGACGTCACCTTCCTTTTGGACAACGTCAGCCTCGGCAGCCTGACCCGCGGTGTGCCGACCACTCCGATGCACTGGGTACTGCAGGTGGAGACGGCGATCGACAGCCCGGCGCCGCTGGCCGACGTGGCCGGGCACGTGCAGGTGGACTGGGTGAGGATCGACCGCTACCTGCCCTGATGGGGGGTTCCGGCACCAGCGGTCCACTACCCGCCTCGTCGCGAGGCGCGCGCCGAAGCCCCTCCGCCACGGCTCGGGTTCTATGCTGTCTTCAGCGGCTGGCGCGGGGTTCTTCGCTGTCTTGCGGGACCATCGATGATCACGAGTCACCGGCTGGCCTGCGACGATGACATCCGACACGTGACCTGCGACCGCACCATGGGTTCCTGGGCCCGCTCGAGAGGCAACAAGATGAGGCGCACCGCCGGCCGGCCGGGAGGGACGAACCGAGATCAGCTGACCGGATCGGCACGGCGCGTCGAGTCCCGCATGCTGACCGAAGCCCAGCACATCAGGTTGCTGACCAGATCACACCCGATCGTCCTGTTCCTGGATGCCGCAGCCCTGGTGCTCGTCCTCTGTTACCTGGTCGCGGGGGCCAGCCCCCACACCGTCCTGTTGGTGGGCTGCTTCGGAATCCTCGTGGTCAGGGTCATCCGCCAGCTGAGGGACAAGCAGCACATTCCGTTGAACATCGTGTCCAAGGCCGGCACCGGCGTCTACGTGCTGATCGCCATCACCCTCATCGCCACGACGGTAAGGGCCGCCGACGGGGTGACCGCCCTAGTCGCCGTCGTCGCAGCGATCGTCCACCTGTCGTGGCGGTATCTACAGTGGTCGCTGGACATCACCGCGCTCACCCACCGGCAACTCTGGCGGATCATCGGCGTCGCGACCGACGACACACCGTCCATGCGGTTCGACTCCTACGGGCCCACGCGCGTGCGGCGTAGCACGGTATCCAAGGCCATCAGCGGCACTCCGGTGATGCTGGCCTGGGCGGCCGACGCGATGCGGTTCAGTTGGTTGGGCAGCAAGCTGCGGTCGCTGTCCACGGAGCTGGAATACGGTGACTTCATCGCCGACGGGCCGTCCCAGCAAGACGCGGTGCTGGGGTGGGTGCACGCAATCCCGCGGCCCTACGTCTTCAAGAGCTACGTGACCGACGCCCAGACCACCCGTTCGTCAAGCCAATCGGAGGCGACGACCCAGCCGCTCAGCCCGGTACGGCCGCACATGCTCTGACCGGACATCGACGATAGAGATCTGTACGCACCGAGCCAAGGAGAAAAGGACATGGGAGCAGTAGACAAGGCAGCAAACGGTGCCAAGGACTTCGTGAAAGCGCTGATCATCATCACGGTCGTCCTGGCCATAGTGCTCGGCGTAGGAGCTGCGACCGGCTTCCTGGCCAACGCCCTGCACGACGCCGGCGCGTTCTTCCACGGCATCTGGGTCGGCGGGGACTATGCCATCAAGGACATGAAGAAGAACTGGCGCTGACGAAAGTCACGCCTGTCATGTCGGTGAACGTCTGATCGGGACGTGCTTTATCCGGGACGTGCTCTACCGGGAACGTGAGGACGGGTCGTAGCTGTACATGGTGGCCCAGTCCACCTGGACGTGACCGGAGGCGTCGCTACCAGGAGCCGGACCGCCCACTGCCGTCTCGACCTGCCACACCCAATGCATCGGAGTATTCGGAATGCCGTGGGTCTTGGTACCCAGTTTCACGCCGTCGAGGATATAGGTGAGCGAATTGGGCGCCCATTCGATGGTGGCAATATGCCAGGACTTGCTGGCCGGTGGAGTGTTGGTCGTGAATCCGGTCGAATCGCTGACCGACCGGTCGCCGACCGGGTAGAGATTGGCGTAGATCGAGTTTCCGCCGTTCTCCAACGACGTCGTTTCGGGGAAGTCGATTTCTCCCTGGTCCCAGTCGTTGCTGTCCGGCCACAGCAGGAAGGCGATTTTGTAACCGGGCACTACCTCACTTCTGAAGCGAATCGAGTACCGCCCGTAGAGCTGGCCCCAATGACTGCTCGGTATCTCGGGGACGATGGCGCTGACGTAGCTCTGGCCGTCCTCCTTGTGCAGGAACCAGTCCAGAATGCCGCCCGACACGGAGTTGACCTTCGTGGCGTCGTACTCACCATGGCCATAGGTGTCCCCACCGGTGTACGGGAACAGGTCCTTCATGTACGACGACTGCCGGAAGGAGCCGAGCGGGACGTCGGTCTTGAAGTCCTGGGTGAACACCTGCTTCCAGCCCGGCAGGTTTCCGACGGGCATGGAACCGGTCGAACGCCCGCCCAGGACGGGCAAAGGTGCCGGCGGAGCCGCCGCAGCTCGCGCCCCGCCCGTCGTGCTGCTGGGCGGCGCCGGGGTGCTCGAAGGGCTTCGGGTGCTGGTCCGGGTGCTGGTGCTGGACGGGGTGGTAGTAGATGAGCTGCGGGTGCTCGACGAGCTACTGGTGCTCGAAGGGGTGCGGGTGGCGGATGGGGTGCGGGTGCTCGACGGAGTACGGGTGGCGGATGGGGTGCGCGTGGTGGACGGTTTTCGCGTGGTGGACGGGGTCGAGGGGTGGGTCGGGGTCAGACTCACCGGTGGCTTCGGGGCGCCGGCCGGCTTCAGGGCGACGGCCGGCGTCGGCGCGGGCGATGGCTGGGCGGTGGCCGGCGCCACGGTGAAGGTCTGCGCGGCGCCGACCTGTGTCCAGGAGCCCGAAGTGCGGATGCAGACGAAGTAGCTGTAGGTGCCGACCGCGAAGGTGGCTGTTTTGGCGTAGGCGGTCCCGGCCGCGGAGACGGTCGTCGGGGCCGGGGGGAAGTCATCGCTGGCCCCTGATGCATTCCGCGTGCAGACACCATAAGCGGCGACCGAGGTGAGGCCGTTGCTGGTGACCACACTGTCCACCGACACCGTCGAACCGCTGACCTTGGCGTGCAGGGACGCCAGCGCGAATGTCGGCGTGGCGATCGCGGGGCCGACCGCCCCGAGGGCCACCAGCAAAGACGCGGCCACACTCGCGGCGAACAGCTTGCCCCGCCGTTGATGAACGAATCCTGTGGGGTGGGCCTGCGCCGCGCGAGTCCGCCGGTTCGCTGGGCCGAACGGGTCCGTCATCTGATCACCATCACCGGGGGTCGCCCCCCGGTGCCGGTTGCCCATGCTCTCACCTTGCCACCAACACGAGTCTCCTAGAGGGCTGGGCCGCGGGCCGCCGGTCGATCAGCCGCAGTCGGCCCTGGCCAAGGGCGTCCGGCCGTTGAAAGCCGGATGTTATGCCTAGCGTCGATACAGAGCGTGGCCGAACCGCGGAAATGTTAGCACTTCGTGGTCATATGTCACAGTTTAGTACCAGCCGCGGTGGTCGTCGCTACCGTCCGTGCGGTCGCCGACGTCCACCAAGCGGCATAGCCCGAATGGGTAAGATAGCGACCGGTCGGTGTGCAGCCGAGCGTGATTTGCTCATTCGGCCGCCGGGCCCAACGGACTCACTGGAACTTGTAGATCCGCACGGCACCGTTGTTGTAGGCCAAGGTAAAGGCGGTGTTGCCCCTGACCTGGGCCTCGATGGTGCGTAGCTGCACAGCCGTGAACAGGCCATGCTCGACCGCGTACTTCTCTTCACTGTCCGAGAAAACGACGTAGGCCGACTGTGTTCCGGTCCCGGCGTTGGCGATGAGCTGCTCGATGTCCGCGGCGGTGATGCCCCCGGTGGGGAAGTATTGTGCGGCGTCCGACAGCGCGGACAGACTTCCGTTCCTGGCCAGGACGTAATAGTTGGACCCGATCAGCGTGGGGAAGGCACCGACGCTGGTGATGACGGAATTCCCGGGCTGAAGCTGCCCGTCGAGCCACTCGCTGGCGTCGACCTCAGAGGCGGGGACCTGATAGTCGGCCTCCGGCTGGTAACTGGTCGCGACCAGCAGGACCGCCATGAGCGTCATGGTGGCGACCCAACCTGAGCGCAGCCAGCGGCTACGGGAGGTGGACCGGGCCGAGAAGAAAAACCAGGCCACGCCGATCGCATACCAGGGCAGACCGAACAGGATGACCCGGAACTTGCCTTCCCCGCCGTAGGTCTGGCCCAGCAGCGTGAGCACCGGGGCCACCGCCAACCACATGACGACCAGTGTGGTTCCGATGTAGCCCTGCCACAGATGCCGGACGAAGCCGGCCAGGGCCAGGGTGACAGTGATAGCGGTCAGCACGAGGACGCCACGTCCCTGCCAGATGGCGGCCACCGACAGTTGAGCGCGATCCACCGGGGAGTACGTGGCATTGGCCACCGGATCGAAGCCGCTGAACAGGCCATAGTTCTTCTCGACATAGGGCAGGTTGGGCACGAGATACCCGATGGTGATGGCGGCCATGGCCAGACCGACCCAGATGTTCTTGAAATATCCGAGGACCATCAACGGCACGAGGGCCAGCAGAGCCAGGTACGGCGTGAGTTGATGGCTGGCCACGATGATCGCCTGGAGCACTAGGACCGCTGCGATCGCCTTCGTTTGAAGCCTCTTGCTGCCGGCGCTGACCATGGACTCGTCCGGTACGCCGCGGGGCCGTCGTAGCACGCGGGCGACGATCCGTTCGATGGCGGCGGCCAACTTTCGTGGTCGACGGCGCAGGAACTTGAGCAGGATCAGGGCGATGACCAGGTAGAGGGTGAACGCGAAGGCCTGCGGGGCGAAGTAGTTCTGGCCCACCCAGTCGCCAAGGGTGAAGACCAGACCGGCCGTCCAGTAGAACGCGGGCCGGCGAGAAATGGTTCGCGATATGGCCACCACCAGCAGGACATCGACGAGGGCGAATCCCACTTCGGCCAGGCCGGCGTACTTCACCGGGTCGTCGTAACCGATCAGTTCGCCCAGGAAACCGTTCAGGGAGAAAAATCCGGGCCAGCGGTTGTAGAGATCGATGGAGGGGTTGACGCTGCCGTTGGCTTCGATGTAGCGAACGACGGCGATGTGTTTGTAGACCCAGGGGAGGCGAGGTGCCGTCTCGACCAGATTGGGAGAGGCGTACAACATGACATTGAGGGCCGTCACCGCCGCAGCCATGATCAGCCGGTTGGGGGCCTTTCTGAGTATTCCGGCCAGGCAGACACCCAAGGTCAAGGCCACCGCCACATACCAGGTCACCGGAAAGACGGGTAATAGTCCCCATTCGCCGAGATTCTGGGTGTTCGTCCGGTTCAACGCCATGGCCCACAGCACGACGCAGACCACGAGCAGGCCTCCGGATGCCAGCACGAACGGTTGCGGCATCGTCCGTCCCAGGGGCGGTCGACGCTCCGTACTCATATGCGCATGCGTACGACTGCTCATTGCGGACACAAGTCCCCCCGCGCGCGGCCGGACGTGCGGGTTGGCCGCCGCGACCCGGCCCGCGCGCGAAGGCCGGTCATTGGGGCACGCGCTGCGGTGCTCCGGAGCGGCGAACATTGGGCTGAAGAATTACGAAGTCGGCGCTGATGATCAAGAAGGCGGCACCCACGGGAATCGGGTACCAAAAATGCGTCCACACCATGATCATGCCGATGATGGCGGCGAAACTGGCGCTGGCTCCGACCGTCAGGCCCAGAGCTGCGGCAGGATCGTCCACGTGGAGTCGTCGGACGACCACCCATCCGGGCAGCAGCAACCAGGCGACGAGGGTGACGACCGCCCGGACCGGACCTCCGACGTCGGTGACCACCAGGATGGCGGCGACGACGCCCAACGTGATGAGTACCCACTCCGCCTTACGCGAGTTCGACATCACGGCCCTCATGGCCTCTGATCGCTACTGCTCTGACCGATCGGGTTCCGGTGCCCGTGAGTCGGTCGGGAAATGTCTCCACCCCGGTCGAGACCACAGCCGACACGGCTGATGCGGTCCCCAGGGTCACAGGGTGAACTGTCGACGACATAGGGTGATCGTACGGCCGTTCGCGGGGATCCGTCGTGATCCGTCGAAGGCGGGTGTGATGGATGACTCCCTGCGCCGTAGAGGCATGTCGTACCGTGAGAGCCCGTATGGGGCCGGCCAGATACATAGTATGCGATGCCTTTCGGTGGCGTGGGTGGGAAACGTTGGTACCGCTTCGGTCAGTACGGACGTGCCGTGTTAGCTTCTGGGCGGATTGCGCATCCCGCACGATCAGGGAGGTCGACGTGGTCACCGCTGCGCGCACCGGGATGAAGTCCAGGGCGCGGGTTGTCGCCTACGGCGCCTTCGGACGTCTGCCGCCTCGGTTGCGTCGGGCGCTGGTCGGGGTGCTGGCTCCGTCGTTCACCGTGGGGGCTCTGGCGGTGATCCACGACGGCGGCGATGTCCTGTTCGTGACCCAGTTGCATCGGCCGGGACTGTCGCTCCCCGGTGGTCTGTTGAAGAAGCGGGAGGCGCCCCGCACGGCGTTGGCTCGTGAACTGTCCGAGGAGCTGGGTGTGGAATTGTCCGGGTTCGCCGCCACCGCCGACACGGCGCACGTCGATCCGGAGAAGAGCAGAGTCGATTTGATCTTCTTCCTACCGGTCGATCGGGCGACGTTGTCGCCGCAGGTCGGGTCCGAGGTGCTGTCGTTCCAGTGGCGCGGCCTGGACGATCCCGATCTGACTCCGCAGACCAAGGACATCATCGCCTCGATTGCCGATCGACTTCCGCGGTGACGGCCGGCACCGGCGGTCCGCGGGTAGATGACGTGGTGGCAGTCGTGCTCGCCGCCGGCCGCGGTTCTCGGATGAGCCCGGTCACCGACCGGACGCCCAAGCCGCTGCTGACCGTCAACAACGAACGGCTGCTCGATCTGGCCCTGCGGCGCGTCGGGGCCCTGGTCGAACGCATCGCCGTCAACGCCCATCATCTGGCCGACCAGATCGCGACGGCGGCAACGAGTTTCGATCCGGAGATTCATATCTCCTTCGAGCGCGAAAAGTTGCTCGGCACGGCCGGTGCGGTGCGTCATCTGCGTGAGTGGATCGACGGTCGTCCCGTGCTGATCAGCAACAGCGATGCGTGGCTGTCCGAATCCATCGGCGGCTTCCTGGACGGCTGGGACAGGATCCGGCCCAGGCTGCTGGTCCAGGACGTCCGCCGCCCGGCCGACTTCGGCACCCTGCGCTACCTGGGGGTCAGTACCGTTCCGGCGACGATGGCTGCCTCACTCGACTATCGCCCGTCCGGACTCTATTCGGCCGTGTGGCGCGACGCCTACGCCCGCAAACAGTTGGATTTCGTCGAGTTCGCCGGCCGGTCGTTCGACTGCGGAACCCCGGCGGAGTTCCTGACCGCCAACCTCTGGGTCGGCGGCAGGAATTCGGTGGTCGCCCCGGACGCGCAGGTTTTCGGCACGGTCGACCGCAGCGTGGTGCTGGCCGGGGCGACCGTGGCTTCCGCGGAGCACCTGCACTGCGCGATCCGCGACCGGTTCGGGAATACCCTGACCGCCGATCCAGCCGAGGTGCGCGTCCCGCCGCGCTGACCGCCCGCCCCGCCGTGCTGCTCGCCCCCCTCCGCGTGACCGCCCGCCCCCCCCGCTGACCGTCCGCCCGCCCTCCGCGCTGATCAACGTCGCCCGCGCTGCTGATCGTGACCACTTCCGTCCCACGGTTCCCAGCAGGCCGACGTTCGTGCGCGCGGTGGATGTTGATCAGCGCGGTAGGGGGCGTCACCTGGTGTCGCCGTGGACGTAGCGTGGACGTCGTGCGGACCCTGCAACAGGAGATGGCCGTCGGCCCCGTGCCACTGGACGGCGGACTGGCCACCCTGCTGGAAGCCTGTGGCCATGATCTGAGCTCTCCGATGTGGTCGGCCCGGCTGCTTCTGGACGATCCGGCCGCCATCGTGGCCGCGCACCGCCGGTACTACCTGGCCGGGGCGCGGGTGGCGATCACCTCGTCGTACCAGGCGTCGTTCCAGGGTTTCGCGGCTCTGGGCTTGGACGACGCGGCTATCAGGGACGTGCTGCGGGCCTCTACGGCCTGCGCGAGCGCAGCCCGCCGGCAGTTCGACGACGGGGTGGACCGCTGGGTGGCGGCCTCCGTCGGGCCGTACGGGGCGGTGCTGGCCGACGGTTCGGAGTATCGCGGCGACTACGGCATGACCGCGGCACAACTGCGGGACTGGCACGGCCCCCGGTTCGAGATCCTGTGCGAGTCCGGCGCCGATGTGCTGGCCATCGAGACGCTGCCGTGCCTGGCGGAAGTGCAGGCGCTGGTCGGTCTGCTCGCTGGGTCCGGCATGGGCGCCTGGCTATCGTTGTCGGCCCAGCACGGCCGAACGAGGGCGGGCGAGCCCATCGCCGAGGCGTTTGCCCTGGCGGGTTCCTGCCCCGAGGTGATCGCGGTCGGAGTGAACTGCTGCGGCGCCGCGGAGGTGGCCGAGTTGACCTCGATGGCCGCCGAGATCACCGGCAAGCCGGCCGTGGCCTACCCGAACAGCGGCGAGACGTGGAACCCGTTGTCGCGCAACTGGTCCGGACCGGTTGACTTCGATACGGCCGAGGTCCGGTCCTGGGTGGGCGCCGGTGCGGCACTGGTCGGTGGGTGTTGCCGGGTGGGCCCGGCGTCGGTCAGCCGGATCGCGTCGGCCCTGCAGGGGTGAACCGCGCCGGCCACGCCCCGGCCGGCATGCCAGGCTGTCGGGATGACTACATCAGGGCGCCACACCGGAATCGATTCGGCCCCGCACCGCAGCGCCGAACACGCCCGGCTGGCCGAGTCGCCCTCGGCGAGCGGCCCCTGGCGGTTGTGGGGGCCTTATCTGTCCGGCCGCCAGTGGGGAACCGTCCGCGAGGACTATTCGGCGGACGGCGATGCCTGGGCCTACTTCCCGTTCGACCAGGCCGGCTCGAGGGCCTACCGGTGGGGGGAGGACGGGCTGGGCGGAATCTGCGATCGGTTCGGGTTCCTGAACCTGGGCATCGCGTTGTGGAACGGGAAAGATCCATTACTCAAAGAACGACTGTTCGGGTTGACCAACGCCGAGGGTAATCACGGCGAGGACGTCAAGGAATACTGGTGGCCGCTGGACGGAACGCCGACGCATTCGTTCATGAGCTGGCTCTATCGCTATCCGCAGGCCGAATATCCCTACCAGAGGCTGCTCGCCGAGAATGCCGCCCGGGATCGCGACGCCCGCGAATTCGAGTTGGCCGATACCGGCGTGCTCGCCGAGAACCGTTTTTTCGACGTGCAGATCGACTACGCCAAGGCGGGGGCCGACGACATCTGTATCAGCGTCACCGCTACCAATCACGGTCCGGATGCCGCTCCGCTCGACTTGTTGCCGCAGGTCTGGTTTCGCAATACCTGGGCGTGGGGGACCGACGACCGGACCCCGGAGATCAGCGTGCTGGACCCGTCGCTTTTCGGGGGTCGATCGCGTGCTGTCCAATGTGTGCATGGTTTTCTGGGTCGCTACGTCCTCGTCGCGCAGGGGACTCCCGAGGTGCTGTTCTGCCAGAACGAGACCAACGCGGTCGCCCTGTTCGGAGTGGAGCGGAATGCCGCGCCGTTCACCAAGGACGGTATCAACTCCAGGGTGGTGCACGGTGATCTCGATGCCGTCGACCCGACCGGTCGCGGCACCAAGGCAGCGTTCTGGTACCACTTCGACTCGGTCGCGCCCGGTGGTTCGGTCACCGTTTCGCTGCGTATGTCGCCGGAGCCAGCCGGTGCGGACACCTTCGGCGCGGGGTTCGACGCGGTCTTCGCCGATCGCCGGTCCGAGGCCGATACGTTCTTCGAATCCGTTCTCCCGGAGCAACTGTCGGTCCAGGACGCGACCATCGCCCGCCGGGCCTTCGCCGGTCTGCTCTGGGGTAAACAGCTGTACCGGTATGACGTTCACCGTTGGCTCGAAGGTGATCCGGGCGAACCGGTGCCCCCGGCGGAGCGCCGGCAACCCGGCGGGCGAAACCTGACCTGGCAGCACTTGTCGCTCGCCGATGTGATCAGCATGCCGGACGAATGGGAGTACCCGTGGTTCGCGTCCTGGGATCTGGCGTTCCAGTGCGTGGCCATGGCGCACGTCGACCCGGCGTTTGCCAAGGACCAGTTGTTGCTGCTGTGCCGGGAATGGTCGATGCACGCCAACGGGCAGCTGCCGGCCTACGAATGGGCGTTCTCCGATGTGAACCCGCCGATTCACGCCTGGGCGGCCTGGCAGGTGTATCTGGTCGACGGCGGAAACGACACCGACTTCTTGATCCGCATCTGCACCAAATTGCTGTTGAATTTCGCCTGGTGGATCAACAACAAGGACGCGGACGGGTCAAACCTGTTCGAGGGCGGATTTCTCGGCATGGACAACATCGCTCTTTTCGACCGTTCCGAGGCGCTGCCCCCCGGGTCCCGCCTGGAGCAATCGGATGCCACCAGCTGGATGGCGGTGTTCGCGCTGAACATGCTGCAGATCTCGCTGGAGCTGGCCCTGGTCGAGCCGGCCTGGGACGACATCGCCACCAAGTTCCTGGAACATTTCCTGTCCATCGCCAAGGCCATCCGGCGGTTCGGGTCGCACGAAGTGT
This sequence comes from uncultured Nakamurella sp., assembly GCA_964250735.1. Taxonomy (GTDB): domain Bacteria; phylum Actinomycetota; class Actinomycetes; order Mycobacteriales; family Nakamurellaceae; genus Nakamurella. Next base: position 45,416 of record CAXUHA010000007.1, read on the forward strand.
CACTGTGGGACGCCGACGACGGCTTCTTCTACGACGTGCTGGTGCACTCCGACGGCAGCCACCAGCGGCTCCGGGTGCGGTCCATGGTCGGGCTGCTGCCGATGCTGGCGGTGGCCACGGTGGGACCCGGCGTCTGGGCCAGGCTGCCGGACTTCACCAGCCGGCTGGCCTGGCTCCGCCGCCGCCGGCCTGACCTGGCCGAAGGCCTGCTGAGCGCGACCGCTTCGGGTGAGACGATGGTGCTGTCGCTGGTGGGCCGGGACGCCCTGCAACGATTGCTGAGCCGGATGTTCGACGAGGGCGAGTTCCTCTCGCCGTACGGCATCAGATCCCTGTCCGCCTCCTACCGCACCCCGTACACCACCCAGGTGGGTACGGATCAGCTGACCCTGGACTACGAACCCGGGGAATCACGGAGCGCCCTGTTCGGCGGGAATTCGAACTGGCGGGGCCCGGTCTGGTTCCCGGTCAACGTGCTGCTGGCCGACGCCCTCCGCAAGTACGCGGGGTATTTCGGCGAGGAGCTCACCGTCCCGGTGCCGACGGCCGCCGGGACACAACTGAACCTGGAACAGGCCGCCGCGCTGATCGACGACCGGTTGACCGATGTATTCCGGCGCGGTCCGGACGGGCGACGTCCCAGCGACGGTGCGCGCATTGAGGCATCGCCGGATCCACTGTGGTCCGACCACATCACCTTCAGCGAATACTTCAACGGCGATACCGGAGAAGGCCTGGGCGCCTCTCACCAAACCGGCTGGACGGCTTTGGTCGCGCATCTGCTGTGCCGGCCGGCGATCGGCCGGGGGGCGTCGACCGCGCACCGCTGAGCGCACCCCGCTCTGCGGCCGCCTCGGGGTCAAGCACCGGAGCCCGGCGCTGCTCAACGTGCCGTATATGTGACTGCTGGGACAGTTGTCGATCAGTTCGCCAGCGCCGTCGATGTTGATCAGCGCGGTCGATGTTGATCAGCGCGGTGGTGGGTCGGCGCAACGTGTCAGTCGACGTACAAGGCGTCGAGCTCGTGCAGGTGCATGCGTTCGACGACTTTGCGGCGGACCTTCATCGAGGGGGTCAGCTCGCCGTCCTCCACGGTGAGATCACGGGGGAGGACGACGAACTTCTTGATCGTCTCCCAGCGTTCCAGTTTTCCGTTCAGCTCGTCGACGTAGCCGCTGATCAGGTCGCGCACCTTACGATCTTTCGCCAACTGATCCGCCGAGGCGCCGGCCAGCCCGTTGTCGCCGGCCCACCCGGCGATCACCTCGTGGTCCAGGGTGATCAGCGCCGAGATGAATCTGCGACCCTCGCCGTGCACGATGATCTGGGACGCGTAGGGGCAGATCGCCTTGAAGATGCCCTCGATCTTCTGTGGCGCGACGTACTTGCCGCCCGAGGTCTTGATCAGGTCCTTCTTGCGATCGGTGATCCGCAGGTAGGAGTCGGTGAGTTCGCCGATGTCGCCGGTGTGCAGCCAGCCGTCGACGGTCAGCACCTCCTCGGTCGTCCCGGGCTGGTTGTGGTAGCCGCGCATGATTCCGGGCCCACGCACCAGGATCTCGCCGTCGGCGGCAATGATCACCTCGGTGCCCGGCAACGGCGGCCCCACGGTGCCGATCCTGGTGTCGTTCGGCAGGTTGACGAACGTCGCGGCGCTCGTTTCGGTCATCCCGTAGCCTTCGAGCACCGTCAGCCCGGCTGCGTCGAACCACTCGGCCACGTCACGGGACAAGGCCGCCGAGCCGGAGACGAAGAACCTGATCCGCCCCCCCATCACGGCGCGAATCTTGTGGAAGACCAACCGGTCCGCGACGGCCAACTGCACGGCGTGCCGTCGGCTCAGTGGCTGTGCGGCCTGCCGGCGCCGGGACGCGGCCAAGCCGACCCGGAACGCCCAGTCGAAGATCGTCGATTTGAGCCCGCCGGCGCCCTGGCTGGTCAGGGTGACCTTGGAGCGCACCTTCTCGAAGATTCGCGGGGCACCGGCCATGAATGTCGGTCGCACCGTCCCGAGGTTTTCCACGATCCTGCTCAGGTCGCCGTCGACGGCGGTGGCGAAGCCGATCTGCAGCTGGATCGCGATCAGCATCTTGCCGAAGACGTGGGACAGCGGAAGCCACAGGTACTGCAGGTCATCGGCGGCCAGGATGCCCAATTCCGTGACGGCCTTGCCTTCGTAGGTCCAGTTGTCGTGGACCAGCCGCACCCCCTTGGGCCGGCCGGTGGTGCCCGAGGTGTAGATCAGGGTGGCCAGACTCTCCGGGACGAGAGCATCGATGCGGTCGTCGACCACCGTCGGGCGCGAGGCCAACAAGGACCGCCCGCGCTCCGCGAGCTGCGCCCACGAGAGCACCCTGGTCCCGTCGCCCTCGCCGTCGATCACCACGATGGCGATCAGCCCCGGGGGGTCCGCGCTCGTCACCTTCGCGGCCTGCCCGGCGTCTTCGGCGATCACCACGACGCACTCCGAGTCGCTCAGGATGAAGGCGACATCCTCGGCGGCCGTCGACGGGTAGATGGTCGTGGTGGCCGCTCCGGCGCAGGCGATGGCCAGGTCGGCCAGAATCCATTCCAGCCTCGTGCCGGAGGCGATGGCCACCGGCTGTTCGGGCTGCACACCCAGCGCGATCAGGCCGGCGGCGATCTCGTACACCTGCTCCTGCGTCCGGCCCCAGGTGATCGACTCCCACCCCTGGCCGGTCGGCCGACGGAACGCTTCGGCGTCGGGTGTCGCGGTGAACCTGTCCCTGATCAGATGCCCGAAGGACACCGACCTGATATCGGTGCTCTCGGCCCGGACTGTGCCGGCCATCGCGTCCTCCTCGACGTCACCCGGGTCCGATTCTCCCAGCGGCCAGGGCTGAGCCGGTCGGCACAGCACTTCCTGCCTGTCGAGGTTACGTCGCCCGCCACCTGGCCCGCGGGAGGAGATCAGCGAAGTCGGGTGACCATGACGACGACCTGGTTCCCGGTGGCCTCCGGGCCGGCGTAGACGCCTTTCATCGGCGGCACGTCACGGTAGTCGCGACCGCGGCCGATCACCACGTGGGCCTGATCGGGGGCCGCTGCGTTGGTCGGGTCGAACGGTACCCAGGTCCCGTCCCACCACTCCACCCAGGCGTGGGACTGGCCGACGACGGTCCTGCCGATCTCGGCGTTGCGGTCCGGGTGCAGATAGCCCGAGACGTAGCGGGTCGGGATGTCCATCGCCCGCAGCAGTCCGATGGCCAGGTGGGAGAAGTCCTGGCAGACACCGCGCTTCTGCGCCCAGGCCTCCTCCGCCGAGGTGTACACGCCGGTGGCGCCCTGCTCGTACCTCAGCGACCGTTTGAGCATGGAGCACACCGCCCGGCCCGCCGCAGACGGACTTTCCGCGGTGGCCCTGATCTGCTCCGACATGCCGGTGAGCTCGTCGTTGAGTTGGGTCAGTGGGGTTGGGGACAGGAACTCCTCGAACCGGTCGTCGACCCCGGAGTCGCCGAGTTGATCCCAGCTCATCGTCGCGACCTCGTCCGTTCCCCTCCCGTAACCGCCGGGCCCGAAGGCCCCGGGCGGAAACGTCTCGATCGTCGAGGTGGCGGTCACGGTGAGATGGCGGTGCGGCCGATGGACGTCGAAGGACGAGACCCGGGTCCCGAAGTAGTCCAGGTAGCTGGTGACACCCTCGAACGGGTCGATCTCGATCCGGGAGGACAGCACGGCCTGGCCCGGCTCGTCGGAGGGCTGCATCCGGGCCTCGTTGTACGAGGTGGTGACCGTCTCCGGGTAGGTCAGCTCGGTGCGATGGACGATGAGCAGCCGCCAGATGTCCGAGCCGTACATGCTCTGGTTGTGGCGGGCGAGACCGTCGACGGTGGACATCAGGCGAGTATCCCGTCCGATCCGACGTTGGCCCAGGTGATTTCGTCGCCACGCCGGAAGAACGAGGTGCTGACCGCGACGTGGGCGCTGGCGACGGTGCGCTGCAGGCTCGACAGCAGTGCGGTCAGATCCTTGCCCAGATCGGTGCCGGTCCGGTAGTCCAGGCCGGTTCGGGTCCGCCCGACGATCCGGCGCGCGGAGGACGGGTCGCGTCGCGGGTCCCGCTGCAGGATCGAACCGACGGCCTCCAGTTCGGCCAGCGAGGCTTCCGCGGCGGTCAGGCAGCGCAACACCGAACGCGGAAATTTCCGGTCGAGCAGGACGAACTCGATCGCCGTCCGCTGCCCGATCGATCCGCCGTGCGCACGCACGTAGGGCTCCCAGCCGCCGCACGCGCTGACCATGGCCCGCCACGGAGGCACCGAACCGGTCTGCGAGTCGGCAGCGGCGATGAGCCGGATGGTCATGTCGGCCCGCTCCAGGGCGCGGCCGACGGCAAGGAAATGCCAGCCCTCGTCGTGGCTCATCACCTGGTCGGTCAGGCCGGCGGCGATCGCGCACCGTTCGGAAACCCACCGCAGGTAGGTGTGCGGACCACCCCCGGTGGCGGCCCGGCTGCGAAGCCCGTGCCAGGTGGCGTTCAGGCATTCCCAGACGTCCAGGGGAAGCGTGTCGCGCACCCCTCGGGCGTTGTCCCGGGCGGCGATCAGCGCCCCGGAGACGGACGAGGCCCGCTCGGTGTCGAATACCAGCGTGCGGATCAGTTTGCCGGAGTCGGCGCCCTCCACCTCCTCGTCGCCGGACAGTCCCATCGAGTCCACCAACGACCGGATCACCTGATGATCGGTGGCCCAGGATCCGGTCGGCAGCAGGTGCAGGTAGGTGTCCAGGATGCGGGCGGTGCAGTCGGCCCGCTCGACGTGCCGCCCGAGCCAGTACAGCGATTCGGCGATCCGGCTCAGCACCGGGCACGCTCCTGTTGTTGCTGACCCTGTTGGTGGCGCAGGCCGGTGCCGTCCTCGCCGGGGCTGACCGGCGGGTCGAAGAAGAACGCGCCGGTGCTCTGGGCCGCCGACTCCGGCCAGCCGCTGCTCTGGCTCTGGCTCTGGCTTTGACTCTGACCGGCGTCGGGCCGGACCTGCGGTCCGCTGTTGTCGGTGCCGCCGGGTATGCCCTGGCCGCGGGCCTGTGCCTGGTCCTGGATGGGCTCGACGATCGGCTCGTCGCGCCCGGCCAGCACCCAGGTGTCCTTCGAACCGCCGCCCTGCGACGAGTTGACCACCAGCTCACCCTCGGGCAGCGCCACGCGGGTCAGGCCGCCGGGCAGCACCCAGACGGAGTTGCCGTCGTTGACCGCGAAAGGACGCAGATCGACGTGCCGGGGCCGCATCTTGTCGCCGATCAGGGTCGGCACGGTGGACAACGCGATCTCCCGTTGGGCGATCCACCCCCGGGGGTTCGCAAGGATCGCCTGGCGCGCCCGGGACAGGGTCGACGCGTCGGCCTGCGAACCGATCACGATGCCCTTGCCGCCGGACCCGTCGACCGGCTTGATCACCAGTTCGGCCAGGTGCTCCAGCGCGTAGGCCAAGTGTTCCGGCTCCTCCATCCGGTAGGTGTCGACGTTGGGCAGGATCGGTTCCTCGCGCAGGTAGTACCGGATGATGTCGGGCACGTAGGTGTAGACGAGCTTGTCGTCGGCGATGCCGTTCCCCACCGCGTTCGCGATGGTCAGGTTGCCGGCCCTGGCCGCATTGATCAGACCGGGCGATCCGAGCATGGAGTCCAGCCGGAACTGCATCGGGTCCAGGAACTCGTCGTCGAGGCGCCGGTAGATGACGTGCACCGGCATCTCGCCGGCGGTGGTGCGGACGAAGACCCGGTTGTACCGGCAGATCAGGTCGCGGCCCTCGACGAGTTCCACGCCCATCTCCCGGGCCAGCAAGGTGTGCTCGAAGTAGGCCGAGTTGTAGACCCCCGGCGTCAGCACCACCACGGTCGGATCGGTGACGTTCGCCGGACTGACCGCACGCAGCGCGGCCAACAACCGGCCGGGGTATTCGGCCACCGAGCGAATCTGCTGGTCGCCGCCGGCCTCGCTGAGCACCTGGGAAACGGCCTGTCGGTTCTCCAGCACGTACGACACGCCCGACGGCACCCGCACGTTGTCCTCGAGCACCCGGAACATGCCCTGCTCGTCGCGGATCAGGTCGACGCCCGAGATGACGATGCGGGCCCCGTCCTGGCCGTCCATCCCGGCCACCTGGCGGTGGAAATGGGGCGAGGTGGTGACCAACCGGCGCGGGACGACACCATCCTGGAAGATCCGACCGGGGCCGTAACAGTCGGCCAGGAACGCCTCCATCGCCCTGACCCGCTGCGGCACCCCCTTCTGCACCACTTTCCATTCCTGCGCCGTCACGATCCGGGGGATCAGGTCCAGCGGGAAGGGCCGCTCGATCCCGCCCAGCGCGAAGGTGATGCCCTGGTCCAGGAACGTGCGACCCATGATGTCGGCCCTGGCCTTGAGGTCCGCGGCGCTGAGCGTCTGCAGCGCGGCATGGACGGACTCGTACGCGGGCCGGAGCACGCCGGGCCCGGAGAACATCTCGTCCCACGCCTGCCCGAACGGGTAGTCCTGGAACAGGTCGGCCATAGGCCGAACCGTAGGTTCGGCGTGTGACTCCGACACTACGAAGGCATTTCCCGGCATGACATCCGATTGTGGCCCTGTTACGCCCGGATGTCCTAGCCCGGGTCGGTCGCCGTGCATATGGTTGCCGGGCGCAGGGCAAGATCAGGACGGGTCATGATCAGGTCGGTCAAGACCGGACTGTCTGGATCTTGACGGTCGAAATAGGGCGGAATCAGGTCGGGAAGGGACAGATGAGCACATCGGGAGGCAGCAAGGCGATCGTGGCGGCCCTATCGGCGAACCTGGGCATCGCTGCCGCGAAGTTCGTCGGCTTCTTGATCTCCGGTGCGTCGTCGATGCTGGCCGAAGCGGTGCACTCGCTGGCCGACTCCGGAAACCAGATTCTCCTGTTGGTCGGGGGCAAACGCAGCCGCCGCACCGCCACCGCCGAGCATCCGTTCGGGTTCGGCCGGGAGCGGTACGTCTACGCGTTCATGGTGTCGATCATCCTGTTCAGCGTGGGCGGCGCGTTCGCCATCTATGAAGGCGTCCACAAGCTGCAGCATCCGGAAGCGGTGGAACGGGCGTGGATCCCGATCACCATCCTGCTCATCTCCATCGGCCTGGAGAGCTATTCGTTGCGCACCGCGCTGCAGGAATCGGCCGGGCAACGGCAGGGCATCTCGATCATGACGTTCATCCGCCGGGCCAAGGCGCCGGAACTGCCGGTGGTGCTGTTGGAGGACATGGCCGCGCTGATCGGTCTGGTGCTGGCACTGGTCGGCGTCGGTATTGCGGTGATCACCGGCAACGGTGTCTGGGACGGCGTCGGCACGGTCGCCATCGGTGTCCTGTTGGTGGTGGTCGCCGTCGTGCTCGGCGTCGAGGTGAAGAGCCTGCTGGTGGGTGAGGGTGCGTCGGCAGAAGACGTCACCGCGATTGCGGATGCGGCGCTCGCCGGCCGCGGTATCGAGCGGATCATCCACATGAAGACGCTCTACCTCGGTCCCGACGAGCTGATGGTGGGGATGAAGGTGGCCGTCGCGGCGACCGATTCGGCACAGCAGGTGGTCGCCGCCATCGATGCGCTGGAACAGCGGGTACGGGTCGCAGTGCCGATCGCCAGGGTGATGTACGTCGAGCCTGACCTCTACGACAGCGCCCGCGCCGTCGCCGCGGCGCCCGATGCCTGATCGGACTGGCATGCATCCCCTCGATCCGTTGAGCGCAGCGGAATTCAGCCGGACCGTCGAATTGTTGCGCGCGGCCGGTGCCGTGGGCGAGACACATCGTTTCGCCTCGATCACCCTGGCCGAGCCGCCCAAGCGCGACATGTTGCGCTGGCGAGCGGGTGAGAAGGTGCCGCGCCGCTCGCTGTCGGTGTTCTGGGACCGGCAGGACAACCGGACCCACGAGGCGATCGTCGACCTGGTCGCCGGCACCGTCGAACAGGTCATCGGCGTTCCGGACGTCACGCCGAACTTCACCGTCGACGAGTGGCACGACTGCGAAGACGCGATGAAGAAGGAGCCACGGGTGATAGCGGCGCTCGCCGCGCGGGGCATCACCGATCTCGCCCTGGTCGTCATCGACGTCTGGACCTACGGTCGCGCGCTGATGCCGCCGCAGTGGGCCGACCGGCGGCTGGGGTGGGCGGACATCTGGTTGCGGTCCACGCCGCACGGCAATCCGTACGCCAACCCCGTTTCCGGCCTCAAGCTGATCGTGGACATGAACACGATGACGCTGCTGGAGTTGGATGTGACCCCGAATCCGGCTCCGCCGGCACCGGTGATGGGGGAGTACGAACCGGATCTGGTGCCGGGTCAGGTTCTGCGCGCAGACATCAAGCCCCTGCACATCACCCAGCCCGAGGGGGTGTCCTTCCAGCTGGACGGCAACGAGTTGCGTTGGCAGAACTGGTCGCTGCGGGTCGGTTTCAACTTCCGGGAGGGTCTGGTGCTGCACCAGGTCGGCTACGACGACGCAGGTGCGCACCGGGACATCGCCTATCGGCTGTCGCTGGCCGAGATGATCGTGCCCTATCGCGATCCGGGCTTCGATCACGCGCGGCGGACGGCGTACGACATCGGTGAGTGGGGCCTGGGTTACATGACCACCTCGCTGTCGCTGGGCTGCGACTGCCTGGGCGAGATCCGCTACCTGGATGCCACTCTGGCCGACAGTGCCGGTCAGCCGTACGACATTCCGCAGGCCATCTGCATCCACGAGGAGGACAACGCCGTCCTGTGGAAGCACGTGGACGTCAACGGCCGCTCGCAGGTGCGCCGGATGCGCCGACTGGTGGTTTCCGCCCATGCCACCGTGGCCAACTACGAGTACCTCATCTACTGGCGCTTCTACCCCGACGGCAACATCGAGTGCGAGATCCGGGCGACCGGCATCATGGTCACCACCACGCTGGCTCCGGGCGAGCCCACCCCGGCTACCGGCACGCTCGTCGACGAGCGCACCTACGCACCGTTCCACCAGCACTTCCTCGTCGCCCGACTGGATCTCGACGTCGACGGGCCGGCGAACTCGGTGCTCGAGGTCGACTCGTTCGCGCCGGAGATCTCCGCCGCCAACCCGCACGGGCTGGCGCTGGAGACCCGGTCGACCCTCATCGCCGCCGAGGCACAGTCGGGTCGCGATTTCGACTTCGGGGCCCAGCGGTCGTGGAAGGTGGTGAATCCGGGCCGGCTCAACGCGATGGGTACGCCGGTGGGCTACAAACTGGTGCCCGGGGCGGCCATCCCGGCGTTGATGGCACCCGGCACGCCACAGTTCCTGCGGGCACCCGTGATCGGGCACACGCTGTGGGTCACCCGGCATCACGACGACGAGAAGTGGCCATGCGGCGCGTATCCCACGCAGAGCGAGCGGGACGACGGGATCACCCGCTGGATCGCCGACGACGAGTCGCTGGAGAACACCGACGTGGTGCTCTGGTACGTGTTCGGCATCCACCACATCACCCGGCCCGAGGACTGGCCGGTGATGCCCGCCGACACCGTCTCGTTCTGGCTCAAGCCGTTCGGATTCTTTGACCGCAACCCGTCGCTCGACCTACCGCCGACACCGGCCGACACGCACTGTCACTGACCTGCTGGGGTCTCAGATGTGCTGCCGGCGTGCCGCTACAGGACGATCAGGCCCGCGGTCTTGTCCCGCGCAGCGGTGAAGCGAGCGGTGACATCGGCCCAGTTGACGACATTCCACCAAGCCTTGACGTAGTCGGCCTTCACGTTCTTGTACTGCAGGTAGAAGGCGTGCTCCCACATGTCCAGCAGCAGGATCGGAATCTGTGCGAACGGAATGTTCCCCTGCTGATCGAACAGCTGCAGGAGGTTGAGCCGCTGGCCGAGCGTGTCCCAGGCCAGGATCGACCAGCCGGAGCCCTGGATGGCGTTCGCGTTCGCGCTGAACTGCTTGGAGAAGCCGTCGAATGACCCGAAGTACTCGTCGATCGCGGCACCCAGTTCGCCGTCGGGCTTGCCGCCGGCGCCGGCCGCCAGATTCGGCCAGAAGATCGAATGGTTGATGTGTCCGCCGAGATGGAACGCCAGGTTCTTCTCGAGAAGGTTGACCGTGCCGAAGGCTTCCTTCTCCCGGGCCTCGGCCAACTGGTCGAGCGCCGTATTGGCGCCCGCGACGTAGGCGGCGTGGTGCTTGGAATGGTGAAGCTCCATGATCTGGCCGGAGATGAACGGCTCCAGAGCTGCGTAGTCGTAGGGCAGTTCGGGCAGGGTGTACTGGGCCATGGCGGCCTCCTTAGACTTCGTGAGGGTCGGCACTGCAAAAACCTTGCAACTGCCACCTGCGGATCGTCCACAGGCCCGTTCGCGACCCTATACCCGGACCTTCGGGCTGCGACCGGGGCCTCGGAGCCGCCGTGAGTCCCGGCTCTGCGCGCAGGCGCACGGTCGGCCCCGGCTGTGGCGAGTGGCCGGTCATCCCCAGGAGGGCAGCCAGGTCTCCATGGTCAGCTGTTCCGGGGTCATCGGTGTGCCGTCGAGCATGGGCAGCAGCCAGATGAAATTCGCCACCACCACGCCGACGTAGAGCGCCACGATGCCGACCGAGAGGTAGCGCTTTTCCACCCCCGTGCGGCTTCGACCCAGAATGTCGCCCAGCACCAGCACGATGCCGATGACCAGGAACGGGGCGAGCGGGGTCGCATAGAAGAAGTACATCTGCCGGTTCAGGTTGAAGAACCACGGAATGTAGTCCGCACCGTAGCCGACGAGGACCGCGGCATACCGCCAGTCCATCCGCGCGACGCACCGCCACAGCGCCCACCCGCAGACGAACAGTGACACCCACCAGAGGGCGGGCGTACCGATCAGGAAGATCCGCTGGACGCAGTCGGTCCGCCCGGCGCCGCAGCCCGGTCCGTCGGGGCCCACGTAGTAGAGCACCGGCCGGGTGCCGATCGGCCACGACCAGGGCTTGGATTCCCACGGGTGGCGATCTTTGGGAATGGCCGGGGTGTCCAGGGTGGAATGGAAGTCGAGCATCTTCCAGGTCCACTGCCACAACGAGTTCTTCCACAGCCCGGCCAACCGGTACCAGACGCCGCTGCCGTGCCAGTCGCCGATGTTGCTGGGGTCGCCGACCAGGACGTGCCGGGGGAACGCGTCCTCGGAGAACAACCAGGCCCACCAGGAAGCGACGTAGACGCCGAACGGGACGACGGCCAGCGACCACAACGACGGAAACAGGTCACGGCGGACGACCGCGACCACGGGGCGCCGGACCCCGATCTCCCGCCGCGCGGTGATGTCCCAGATGACGCTCAGCACACCGAAGGCGGCGATCCAGTAGACCCCGTTGTACTTGATGGCCAGGGTCAGGCCCATGAAGAAGCCGCACCCGAAACGCCACCACCTGGCACCCAGGGCGACACCCGCCCGGTCGCCCCACCTGCTCCAGGTGCTCAGCAGAGAGGGTCGTCGGGGGTCCGGGAAGGTGTCGACGTGGTGGTAGCCGGACGCGTTCAACCGCTTTCGTGTCTGGTCGCGATCGGCGATCAGGCATGCGAACGCGGCCAGGATGAACGCCTCCTGGAAGACGTCGAGCAGCGCGGTTCGGGCCATCACGAAGCTGACGCCGTCACAGATGATCAGGACCCCGGCGATCCCGCCCAGCAGGGTGGATCTGGTCAAGCGCCGGACCACCCGGACCATCAGGAAGATCACCGCGGTGCCGGCCACCACCGAGGCCAGCCGCCAGCCGGTCGGCGTGTACCCCAACAGCATCTCGCCGATGGCGATCAGCTGTTTGCCCAGCGGCGGATGGACCACCACCCCGTAGGCCTGGTTGTCCTCCACGCCGTTGTTCCGTATCACCTCGGCGCCCATCACGGCGTAGTACTTCTCGTCGAACAGCGGTGTTCCGTTGTCGGTGGCACTGCCGACGTGCCACCACCTGGTGTAGGCGCCGATGACCGTCAGGACGATGGTGGTGATCCAGCCGCGGAGCCGATCCGTCGGCGGCCCGGGTACCCGTCGTTGCCACGGCCGGACCGGTCGTTCGACCGGTGGCAGCGCGCCGATGGCCACGACGTCCCGGGCCGGATCGATCCGGGCCTGTGCGGGGTCCGAGTCGTCCACGCCGATGACGCTGGAGCGCGTGAACCGGGTGTCCTCGAGCTCGTCGCCCGATGGGGGGTCCCCGCCGGGGGGCCGGTCACCGCGGGCAACGGCGGTGGGCGGGGCGGTCATGGAATCGATCGTAGGGTGAGGGCATGACAGTGGAGGGCGGGACGGGCCGTTTGGTATTGGCCGGCACGCCCCTCGGCCGGGTCTCGGACGCCTCCGCCGGTCTGATCCGGGCGCTGTCCTGCGCCGACGTGATTGCGGCCGAGGACACCCGGCGCCTGCACCGGCTGGCCGCCGATCTGGGCATCTCGGTGAGGGCAACGGTGCTGTCCTACTACGAGGCGGTCGAGCAGGCCCGGATCCCGCGCCTGCTGGAGCGGATCCGGCACGGTGACGAGGTGGTGCTGGTCACCGACGCCGGGATGCCATCGGTGTCCGACCCCGGCTACCGGCTGGTGGCGGCGGCCGCGGCGGCCGGGTTGACCATCACCGCGGTACCCGGCCCCAGTGCCGTGATCACCGCCCTGGCCCTGTCCGGTCTGCCGTCCGACCGCTTCACCTTCGAAGGGTTCCTGCCCCGCAAGTCCGGCGAGAGGGCCACCGCGCTCGCGGCGTTGTCTGCCGAGTCGCGCACCATGGTGTTCTTCGAGTCGGTCCACCGGCTCGGTGACACCCTGGCGGCCATGGTCGCGGCCTTCGGTGCCGACCGGCCCGCGGCCCTGTGCCGCGAGCTGACCAAGACCTATGAAGAGGTGCGCCGCGGAACCCTGGCCGAGCTGTCGGCAGGGGCGGACGGCGTCCGCGGCGAGGTCACCCTGGTGATCGCCGGCGCGTCCGCCGACGCGGCCGGGCCCCCGTCGGATGAGTCGCTCGGCGCGGCGGTCGCCGAACTGGTGGCCGCCGGGTCCAGCCGTCGGGACGCCGTCGACAGCGTCGCAGCCCGCTTCGGGCTGCCCCGGCGGACGGTGTACGCCGTCGGTCATCGGACGTGAATGATCGGACGTGAATTATCGGCGTGGAATCCTGCTGACGGCCGGGTCCACCGGACGGCGCCGGGGGGCCGGCGGGTGACGACGAGCGAAGGTGGAAAAGCATGAGTGAATTGAAGGCACGGCTGCGGTCGGACCTGACCGCGGCGATGAAGGCCAGGGACGCCCTGACCCTGGGCACCCTGCGGATGGCGCTGGCCGCCATCACCAACGAGGAGGTCTCCGGGAGCAGCGCGCGTGAGCTTTCCGATGCCGAGGTCATGACCGTGTTGACCAGGGAGATGAAGAAGCGCAAGGAGTCGGCGGAGGTGTTCGACGCGGCGGGTCGCACCGAGTTGGGTGACCGGGAACGCGCGGAGTCGGTGGTCATTGCCGGCTATCTACCCCGTCAGCTGTCCGACCAGGAGATCGCCGGCCTGGTCGCGGAGGCGGTGTCCGAGGTGACGGAGACCACCGGTACCGCGCCGACCCTGCGTCAGATGGGCGCGGTCGTCAAGGCCGCCCAAGCGCGCGCCGCGGGCCGTGCCGACGGCGCGAGAATCGCCGCCGCTGCAAAGGCCGCCCTCAGCTGAACGCCGGCGGACCCGGGTGAGGGGTCGCGGGTGTCGTACGGAAGGCTGATGTTCTCTGCTCGCCGCATTCACGGAGGTTTGTATGTCCGACGCCACCGCCACCGCAGACATCGGTGTGACCGGCCTGGCCGTGATGGGATCGAACCTGGCCCGCAACTTCGCCAGCAAGGGATTCGTCACCGCGATCCACAACCGCACGTTCAGCAAGACCCTGGCCCTGATCGACGAGCACGGCGCGGACGGCGAATTCGTGGGGTCCGAGACGCCTGCCGAGTTCGTCGCGTCGCTCAAGGTGCCGCGGAAGATCATCATCATGGTCAAGGCCGGAGAACCGACCGACGCGGTGATCACCGAACTGTCGGAACTGTTGGAGCCGGGCGACATTCTCATCGACGGCGGTAACGCCAAATTCGCCGACACCATCCGTCGCGAGGGCGCAGCCAAGGCCAAGGACATCCACTTCGTCGGCTGTGGCATCTCGGGCGGTGAAGAGGGTGCATTGAACGGGCCGTCGATCATGCCGGGCGGCTCGGCGCAGGCCTACGAGTCGTTGGGGCCGATCCTGGAGAAGATTTCCGCCCACGTCGACGACGCACCGTGCTGCACCCACATCGGCGAGAACGGGGCCGGTCACTTCGTCAAAATGGTGCACAACGGGATCGAGTACGCCGACATGCAATTGATTGCGGAGGCTTACGACCTGCTGCGCCGTGGCGCCGACCTGGATCCGGACGAGATCGCCGACGTCTTCGCCGAGTGGAACAAGGGCGAATTGGATTCGTTCCTGATCGAGATCACCGCCGAGGTGCTCCGGCAGAAGGATGCGGCGACCGGCGGCCCGTTCGTCGACGTCGTGGTGGACGCCGCCGGCATGAAGGGCACCGGTTCGTGGACCGTGCAGACCGCGCTGGATCTCGGGGTGCCGGTGTCCGGGATTGCCGAGGCGGTGTTCGCCCGCGGGTTGTCGTCGGCCTCCGCGCAGCGCGCCGGCGCCAAGGACCTGCCCGGGCCCGACGGGCGTTGGGCCATCAAGGACAAGGACGCTTTCGTCGAGGACGTCCGTCGGGCCCTGTACGCCTCCAAGATCGTCGCCTATGCGCAGGGACTCGACGAAATCGCGGCGGGCGCCACCGAGTACGGCTGGGACATCGATCTGGGTGCGGTGGCCCGCATCTGGCGCGGAGGCTGCATCATTCGCGCCGTGTTCCTCAACCGGATCACGGAGGCGTACGACGGCAAAGCCGAACGCCCCGCGTCGCTGCTGTTCGCCCCGTACTTCACCGCGGCGGTGGCCGGCGTGCAGGACTCGTGGCGCAGGGTGGTCGCCGGGGCCGCCCAGTTCGGCCTGCCCACACCAGGTTTCGCCGCAGCGCTCTCCTATTACGACGGTCTCCGGTCGCCGCGCCTGCCGGCCGCCCTGATCCAGGGTCAGCGCGACTTCTTCGGCGCCCACACCTACAAGCGCGTCGACAAGGCCGGCACCTTCCACACGCTGTGGTCCGGCGACCGAACCGAGATCGAGCCCGGCGCACAGTCGTTGGGTCCGAAACAGGCCCAGGGATCGCCCAACCCGGCCTAGCCCGTCCTTGGTCTTGGTCGGGTTGGTCGCGCTGATCAACATCGACGGCGCTCATGATCGAGTCGATTTGCTGCGCACCAGTCACAAGGGCGCGACGATGATAAGCGCGGTCAGGTATACGGAGAGTCGAGGGTCCAACAGGTCGGCGGCGGCTGACTTCCTCGCATCCGAGCGGCCCTTGCAACTCTGGCGAGCAGCATAGTGGGATGGTGTTCGGCGATGCCCCAGGTGTAGCGGGCAATGCCGAACCCCAGACCGCGCAGATGTTCTTCTCGCTCTCGATCGTTGCTGATCAGCACCGACGCGCGCGATTGGTTGTCGTACTTCAGGGCGCCGTCCGCTTCGATGATCACGCCCGCGTCCGGGACCAGATGGTCGACCCGGTACCACCGGCCGGCCACCGGAATCCACACGTTGGACAGTGAGGCCCCGTCATCGACCATCCGCCTCAACACTCCTCGCGAAATCCCCGCGGCATCAGCGTCACGCAGGAGAATGACCGGTCCGCGATGTGTGACAAGCGTCGAGATCTTCTGCCTGTCGGCCAATTTGCCCATGGCCGGATTGTGGTCATCGAACGACCGCGGGCGACAGGTTTCGCCGGTGATTGTGGACAGCCGGGCCGGGTGTGGATGCAGGTGAGGGTCGCAGAACTACGCGCGGGCGACCTCGATACCCAGATCGGCGGCTTGGGCATCCGGGTCCGTGACGGTCTTCGGCGTCGGGCGGATGGCCACCACGACCAGGACGACGGTGGCAGCCAGGAAGCACGCTGCGAACAGGAAGCCGCGATCGGCGCCCACGACGAAGGCATGCTGCTTCGCCTGGAGAACGGACATGCCGGCTGGTGAGCCGGCCGCCCGGCTGGCACTGCCGAACACCGTCACCAGCACGGCGAGGCCGAGCGCGCCACCGACCTGTTGGGTGACATTGACCAGTCCGGACGCCGCTCCGGCGTCGGCCGGACCGACTCCGCGCAACGAGGTCGACGTCAGCGGGACAAAGGCGAGCCCATTACCGATTCCGAACAGCAGGAGCGGCCCCAGTAGGTCGAAATATCCGCTCGTCGCGTGGAGCTGAGTCAGCCAGAGCAGGCCCGATGTCGACAGCGTCATGCCCCCGGCCATCACCACCTTGGCCGGCAGTCGCACGGTCAGCATTCTGGCTGATACCTGTGACGCCCCGAACAGCACAACAGTCAGCGGCAGGAAGGCCAGGCCGGACACTATCGCGGAGTAGCCGAGCACGTTCTGGAGGAACTGGGTCAGGAAGAAGAACATGCCGATCATGCCGGCGACCAGCAACAGTCGTGCCACATATGAGGTGGCCCGGTCCCGGTCGGCGAAAAGCCGCAGCGGAACGATCGGTGACGGGGCGCGCAGTTCCACTGCGACGAAGATGGCCAGTAAGACGGCACCGCCGCCGAACGCAGCGATGGTCAACGGGTCACCCCAACTGTCGGAGGCGGCGCGAACGAACCCATAGACAAGACCTGCCATACCCAGCGTCGACGTCAACGCGCCGGCCAGATCGAAACGGCCCTGGCCCTTGGCTGTTTCGGGCAATGCCCGAAGCGCCACGGCAATCACGGCCAGCCCGATCGGCACATTGACGAACAACACCCAGCGCCACGACACCCACTGGGTCAGGACGCCACCGGCGATCAGGCCGACCGCACTCCCGCCGATCGAGACCGCCGTGTAGTAGCCGATTGCCCGGGTGCGCTCCCTGGGTTCGGGGAACATCGTCATCAGCAGGGCCAGCGCCGACGGGGCTGCAAGTGCGGCACCCACGCCTTGCAGCGCGCGGGCGGCGAGCAGCAGGCCGGCTGATGAGGCCAATCCGCCGAGCATCGAAGCAAGGGTGAACAACGCGATGCCGGAGAGGAATACCCTTCTGCGGCCGAGAATGTCCCCGGCTCTCGCGCCCAGGAGCAACAGTCCACCGAACACCAATGTGTAGGCGTTGATGACCCACGACAAACCGGTGGGACTGAAATTCAGCGCACGGGACATGTCCGGCAGCGCGATATTCACGATGGTGGCGTCGAGAACGACCATGAGTTGGGCGGTGAGCACGAGACCGAGAACGACCAGCCGGCGGCGGGCGGTTTCACTGTCGGTGCGGGGCGGCGGAACTTGGATCACGGCAGTCATTCCTCTCACGCCCGATCGGGCGTACTATCCGAAGCGGATGGTCCCTCCGGATCCCTATCCGGAGGACGCCTCCGGTTAGTACTATACGGAGGCCACCTCCGTTTATGCAAGCGTCAGTTGTCTGCGCGAGGAGCGTGAAGTCGATGGCCGGGCCCGTACGAGCCGCGTCGGTGGCCCGCCCGTTGCGCGCCGACGCGCAGCGAAATCGCGACAAGCTGATAGAGACCGCCACCAGGGCGTTCACCGAGTCCGGTGTCGATGTGCCACTGGAAGAAATCGCGCGCCGCGCAGACGTCGGGATCGGGACTCTGTATCGCCACTTTGCCACGCGCGATTCGTTGGTGCTGGCCGTGTACCGCAAGCAGATCGAGGACCTGGACACTGCGGCTCGCCAACTTCCCCTGATTCATCCGCCGGCCGAGGCCCTACGCCTGTGGATGCGCGGATTCGTCGAGTACGGAGCAGTGAAGCGCGGTCTGGTCGCCCTGCTCAAGTCGATGATGGAAACCGAGACCGACCTGTTCGATCAGGCCAGAGGGACGCTGCTGGTCGCGGCCGGGTCACTGATGACGGCCGCCGCTGAGGCGGGTGAGATCCGGCCCGATGTCGCGCCTGCCGACGTCATCCGCGCCTTGGGCGGCATCTGCATGGCCACCGATCGTCCCGACGCGGGGACAACTGCCATCGCTCTGGTCGATCTGGTATTCGACGGCCTCCGTTACGGAGCACCGGCCCGGTCCTGACCTCGCCGGCCAAACGTCCGACCCGCGACCCCCGCGCCCCGACGCCCGTGCCCGCCCCGCTCCCGACCCCCACTCGGCGCCGCGCTGCTCAAGTCGTCGACTCGTGACCCACCCGTCCCAAATCCCGGACGTTCAGCAGCGCCGTGGAAGTTGATCAGCGCGTTAACCGGGTCGAAGGGGTGGGCGGGGAGCACTAGCCTGGTCGGTATGAGTTCTGTTCTGACCGCGGTGGCCTGGCCCTACGCCAACGGACCGCGGCACATCGGTCACGTCTCCGGGTTCGGCGTCCCCTCCGATGTCTTCTCGCGGTACCAGCGGATGATCGGCAACGACGTCCTGATGGTGTCCGGCACGGACGAGCACGGCACGCCGATCCTGGTGCAGGCCGACGCCGAAAACGTTTCGGCACAATCGCTCGCGGATCGCTACAACCGGATCATCGTCGACGACCTGCAACGGCTCGGCCTGGGCTACGACCTGTTCACCCGCACGACGACGCGCAATCATTACGCGGTGGTGCAGGAACTTTTCCGCACCGTGTACCGCAACGGCTACCTGGTGCCCAAAACCACGATGAGCGCGATCTCGCCGTCCACCGGCCGGACCCTGCCCGACCGTTACATCGAGGGCACCTGCCCGATCTGTGGATATCCCGGCGCGCGCGGTGACCAGTGCGACAATTGCGGAAATCAGCTCGATGCCGTTGATCTGATCAACCCGAAATCCCGGATCAACGGCGAGAAGCCGCTTTTCGTCGAGTCCGAGCACCTGTTCCTGGACCTGCCGGCGCTGGCCGAGGCGTTGGGCAGCTGGCTGAACACTCGCCGGGACTGGCGTCCCAACGTGCTGAAGTTCTCGCTGAACCTGCTGGCGGATCTGAAACCTCGTGCTATGACCCGCGACATCGACTGGGGCATACCGGTCCCACTTGACGGTTGGCGGGACCGGTCGGACAAGAAGCTCTACGTCTGGTTCGATGCCGTCATCGGCTACCTTTCGGCGTCGATCGAATGGGCCCGGCGGTTCGGCTCGGATCCGGACGCGTGGCGGCGGTTCTGGTCGGACGAGACGGCCCGCCAGTACTATTTCATGGGGAAGGACAACATCACGTTCCACTCCCAGATCTGGCCCGCCGAGCTTCTCGGCTACAACGGTGAGGGTGAGCGGGGCGGATCACCCGGCTCGTTGGGAAAGCTGAACCTGCCCACCGAGGTGGTTTCCAGCGAATTCCTGACGATGAGCGGGTCGAAGTTCTCGACCTCGCGTAACACGGTCATCTACGTCGGCGATTTCATCTCCGAATTCGGCCCGGACGCACTTCGATACTTCATCGTTGCGGCCGGACCGGAAAACCAGGATTCGGATTTCACCTGGGACGAGTTCGTGCGGCGCAACAACTTCGAGCTGGCCAATGAGTGGGGTAATCTGGTCAACCGGTCAGTGTCGATGGCCCATAAGAATTTCGGCGTGGTACCGACGGCCGGTACCCCGACCGAACTGGACCAGGCGTTGCTGCAGGCGTCGGAGTCCGCGTTCGCGACCGTGGGAGATCTGCTGGGCCGCAGCCGTTTCAAGCAGGCGATGGGCGAGGCGATGCGGGTTGTGTCGCTGGCCAACAAATACATCTCCGATGCCGAGCCCTGGAAGCTCAATGACGACCGGGAAAGGCAGGGGACGGTACTGCACACCGCACTCCAGGCGGTGGACGATGCCAAGACGCTGCTGACCCCCTTTCTTCCGCATTCCTCGCAGAAGGTATTCCAAGCGCTCGGCGGCGTCGGAGTATGGGCGGCCCAGCCGGAAATCCGCCAGGTGACCGATTTCGACGACGATGTCGAGGGGGACGGCGTTCCCGCCGTTCGTGAGTATCCGGTCATCACCGGCGCGTATCAGACGCAGTTGGCCGTGTGGGCCCGGCGGGAGTTGGTCACTGGAACGCCGCTGACCCGGCCCTCGCCGTTGTTCACCAAGCTCGACCCGGAACTGGGCCAGACCGGCCCGCCCTGGGCGCCGATCGGATGACGGTCCATGAGGCGGTCCGGGACCGGCAGTTGCCCCCGCCGCCGGATCCCCTGACGGTCCCGGTGGCCGATGCCCACACCCATCTGGATGCTTGTGGAATTCGTACCGCTGACGACGTCGCCGCCGCGATGGCCAGGGCCGCTGCGGTCGGAGTCCGGAAGGTGGTGACGGTCGCCGACGACCTGGATTCGGCTCGTTGGGCGGTGGACGCGGCGGGTTGGCATCCGGATCTGTACGCGGCCGTCGCGCTGCATCCGACCAGGGCCGATCGGTTGGACGACGACGCCAGAGCCACTCTGGAGCAACTGGCCACCGACGACAGGGTGGTGGCCATCGGCGAGACCGGCCTCGACCACTACTGGCAGGCGGCCCCCCACGAGGCGCAGGCGGAGGCCTTCGCCTGGCACATCGACCTGGCCAAGCGGACGGGCAAGACCCTGATGATCCACGACCGCCTCGCCCACGACGCCGTCTTCGATGTGCTCGGGGCGGAAGGCGCTCCGGAGCGGGTGATGTTCCACTGCTTCTCGGGTGACGCGGCGATGGCCCGGCGGTGCGCCAGTGCCGGGTTCGTCATGTCGTTCGCCGGCCCGGTGAGCTTTCGCAACGCATCGGATCTGGCCGCTGCAGCCGCCATGGCCCCGCTGGAACTGATCCTGGTGGAAACCGATGCACCGTTCTTGACCCCGCATCCCTACCGGGGGCGGCGCAACGAGCCGTTCGCCCTGCCGTATACCCTCAGAGCGTTGGCGAAAATCCGCGGCACCGATGTCGACGAGCTGAGCTACCAGGTGAGTCAGAACACATATCGGATGTTCGGTTTTCGGGTGCCGTGAGCACGTTTTCGGGTGCCGTGAGCGCGATGACGTGGCCAATCCAACTCCGGAAAGCAACCTGACCGCCGGGCCCAAGACCCCCCGCAGTTGCCGCCCCGTTCCCAAGCCGTTACTGTCCCGTGATAACAGCCGGGATGGGGAAGTCTCGGGTGCACAGGGGCAGGTGCTGTCCGCGAGTCCTCATCGGCTCGCACTCAACGCCTGCTCTTTGCATGTCCGGGTGCAGCTTTCGCTGTGCCTGGGACGTCGTGCACCGCTACCTCCTGCCCGGACCGCTCAAGGCATGGATGTGACTTGGCTCCCAGCAACGAAGCGTCAGACTCGTACGACGAGTCCACGCAGGCCCCCTTTTCTCAATTCGGAGACGCTCCCGTCGAGGATGGCTCCGGTCCTGATCATTCTTCGCGGCCGGCGAACCGGCCGGACACCGCCCCCGCCCCGGTCGCCGCTGACGACACGCCGCACCGCTGGCGAAAGCCGGCGCTGATCGGCGCCGCCGCCGTGGTGTGTGCTCTCACCGTCGGTGGTGGCACGGTCGCCGCGCTCACCAAGACCGTCACCGTTTCGGTCGACGGGGTGCAACGGGAGATCACCACGCTGGCCGGTTCGGTCGACGGAGCCCTGTCCTCGGCCGGGCTCAGTGTCAGCCCGCACGACACGCTGGCGCCCGCCGGCACAGCCGTCATTGCGGACGGCTCACAGATCGCGCTCGACCGGGGCCGACTGGTCACGGTGAGCATCGACGGCACCAGCCGGCAGATCTGGACGACGGCCCGAACCGTCGACCAGGTGTTGGCCGAGGTCGGGACCAACCCGGCCGACCTGCAACTGTCGGCCAACCGCTCGCGGGTCATCCCGCTCGGGGGCATGCAGATCACCGCCGCCACGCTGCACACCGTTTCCGTCACCCGCCCGCACGGCGCAGCCCAACGGGTCACCACCCCGGCGCGCACCGTCGGCGAACTTCTCCGCCAGCAGGGCATCGTGCTGGGCCGCAACGATCGGGTGACGCCCGCCCTCGGCGCCGCGCTGAGCGACGGTGTCGCAGTCACCGTGCGGACGTTGCCCACGGTGCTGATCGTCAACGGCGCCGCACCGGCCGCGCCCACGGTGTCCGAAGCGAAAACGGTGGGTGAGCTGCTCAAGGCCAGGCACATCACGGTCGGCAAGGACGATCTCCTCGTGCCGTCGCCGTCCGCCCGCTTGGCGCCGGGCCTGCGGATCACCATCACCCGGGTTGGTTACCGGTTGATCACCAAGACTCAGACGCTGGCCCAACCGGTCGGCCAGAGTGTCGACGACGACGCCATTCCGGCGGGCACATCCAAGGTCACCCGGCCGGGCCACGCCGGCGCGGTCCAGGTCATCTACCGGTTGAAGCTGGTCAACGGCAGACCCGGCCCCAGCCAGGAACTGTCCCGGAAGACCACCACACCGGCGGTGGCCACCGTGACGCACCGCGGCACCTACGTCGCTCCGGTGGTCCAGGAGCAGCCCGCCGAGCAGCCTGCATCGGCTGCGTCGTCCACCAGTGAATCGTCGGATTCGGGCGGGAGTGCCGATTCGGAGTCCTCGTCCGCGGCCGTCACGGGCCAACAGAGCGTCAATTGGGACGCGATAGCAAACTGCGAATCCACCAACAACTGGTCGATCAACACCGGCAATGGTTATTACGGTGGCCTGCAATTCGACAGTGGGACGTGGCTGAGCAACGGTGGCGGCGAGTACGCGGACCGGGCTGATCACGCCACCAAGGCCCAGCAGATCGCGATCGCCGAACGGGTATATGCCGCACGTGGGCTGGAACCGTGGGCCTGTGGTTATGCCGCCGGAGGCTGATGCACTGACCAGCTGACACGTTGTGCAGCAACGATTGTGCCGGCGGGCAGGATCGACGAATTCCTTCACGGATACGTCGTTCCTGCCCGTTTTTGCGTGATTACCAAGGGCATCGAATTGATTACAAAAGGCGATAATCCGATCGTGTGATAAACGGTGGGAGCCGATAGTATTGCGAAATTCTTCCGCACCCATTACATTCCTTGACAACGCCCGAGAAAGACTTCCCTCCGGCGTCCCGGGCGTCGAGGCACGAAATTGATGTGCACCCGCCTGCCACCCATGTGCGTGATCTGCGCCTGCTGCGGCGATTTCGCGCTCTCCGGCCGGAAGTGACAAGAAGACGGACGTGACGTGAGCAAGGTGCATTCAGCAGGCAACGACAGCACCATCGACAACCCCGTACAGGTGCGGACCTCCTCCGGTTCCCTGCGGGCCAGGCTGCGCAAGACCATCCTCATCGGCGCGGCCGCCACCCTGGGGCTGGCGACCCTCGGTGGCGGCACGGTCAGCGCCATGGACAAGACCGTTTCCATCGTGGTGGACGGGCAGACCCGGACAGTGACCACCCTGGCCGGCTCGGTCGGCGGGGTCCTGGCCGCTGCCGGAATCAACCCGGGCAGCCACGACAGGCTGGTACCCGCCGTGGACGCCGCTGTCTCCGACGGATCGACCATCATCCTCGATCACGGTCAGCTGCTCACCGTCACCGCCGACGGGCAGCAGCGCGAGATCTGGACGACGGTCCGCTCTGCTGATCAGGGGTCTGCTGATCAGAGTTCTGCCGATCAGAGGTCGGCCGGGCCGGACCATGCCGTGACCCGCGACCTCGCGCTGTCGGCGAACCGGGACCGCGCGATCCCGGTCGGGCCGGCTGTTGCCGCGCCGAAACTGCACACCGTGGGCATCTCGCTGGCCGGCCATCGGGCCACCTCCACCACCACGTCGGCCACTACGGTCGGCAATCTCCTGGCTCAGCACGGGATCAGGTTGGGGGCCCGCGATACCGTCGCCCCCAGACCGGCCACCAAGCTCGTCGACGGGTTGATCGTCCGGGTCAACCGGGTGGTCATCACGACCACGACGACGACTGCGCGGCTGGCCGCGCCGGCCGCCCGGACCGTCCAGGACCCGGCCATGGTCAAGGGCACCTCCACGGTTGTCCGGACGGGTCGGACCGGGACCGAACTGGTGACCTACCGGGTGACCACGGTCAATGGCAAGCGGACCGCGAAGACGGTGATCGGCCGGAAGGTCGTGGTCGCACCGACGGCCAGAATCACCCACGTGGGGACGAAGACCGGCTTCACCTACAGCGGCAACGAAGTGTTCACCAACGACACCAGCTTCGGCGTCAACTGGGACGGCCTGGCCATGTGTGAATCCACGCACAACCCACGGGCGGTCAACGCCAACCCGTCGGCCGGGTTGCCGACCTACGGTCTGTTCCAGTTCGACGTGCCGACCTGGGAGTCCGTCGGCGGCTCGGGCAACCCGATGGACGCGACGCCGGAAGAGCAGTTGATGCGGGCCAAGCTGCTGTTCCAGTCACGGGGTCTCGAGCCGTGGGCCTGCCGGGATGCCGCTCACTGAGGCGAGTCCTGCAGGTTGGTGGGCGGTGCGTCCGCGGCGGCCCGATCCTCGAACTGCCGATCGCTGCTCACCGGCCGTGTCAGGATGGTGGTCGTGAGCACTGACGACCCCGCGGTGACACTGCTCGGCGCCATCGAGGTCCGCCGCCTGGCGGCCGAGCTGGATCTGCGCCCCACCAAGACCTTGGGTCAGAATTTCGTCCACGATGCGAACACCGTGCGTCGCATCGCGGCGGTGGCCAGGCTCGACCCGGAGGGCACCGTCCTGGAGGTGGGACCGGGATTGGGGTCGTTGACGCTGGCCCTGCTGGAAGTGTCCAGGTCGGTCGTGGCTGTCGAGATCGATCCGCGCCTCTCGGGCCTGCTGCCGAGCACGGTCGCCCGGCATGCCCCCACCCGTGCCGCCGACCTGACTGTCGTGACCGCGGATGCCATGGTGCTGACCGGACGGGACATGCCCGCGGCGCCGACCGCGCTGGTCGCGAACCTTCCGTACAACGTGGCCGTGCCCGTGCTGCTGCATCTGCTGGCCGAACTGCCCTCGCTCCGACGCGTCCTGGTTCTGGTGCAGGCCGAAGTGGCCGATCGGTTGGCGGCGGCACCGGGTTCCCGGACGTACGGATCGCCGAGCGTCAAGGTGGCGTGGTACGGGAGCGCGCGACGGGCCGGCGCGGTCGGCCGCACCGTGTTCTGGCCGGTACCCGGGGTCGATTCCGCCCTGGTGGCCGTCGATCTGCGGGACGTGCCGCGCAGCGGGGACCGCCGGTCGGTCTTCGCCGTGGTCGACGCGGCGTTCGCCCAGCGGCGAAAGACGTTGCGGGCGGCGCTGTCCGGCTGGGCCGGGTCGCCCGTCCGGGCCGAGACCCTTTTGCGGGCAGCGGGTGTCGACCCGATGTTGCGCGGCGAGATGTTGGACGTCAACGCATTCACCGCGATCGCCGCGGCCAAGACCACCGCCGACGCCCGGGTCAGCGCGTGATGCGAGTGCTGTCCCCGGCGCCCCGAACGGTCCGGGTTCGGGTGCCCGGAAAGGTCAATCTGCACCTTTCCGTCGGCGATCGCCGCGACGACGGATACCACGACCTGGTGACCGTGTTCCACGCGGTCGATCTGGTGGACGAGTTGGTCATCCGCCCGGCAGAACGGCATTCGGTGCGCACCACCGGGCTCACCGGGGCCCCGGGCGGGGCGAAGAACCTGGCCGGCGCGGCGGCCCGCCTGTTGGCGAAACACGCCAAGGCAGGAGGTCCGGTCGCCATCGAGATCAGCAAGCAGATCCCGGTGGCCGGCGGGATGGCCGGCGGGAGCGCAGACGCGGCCGGGGCTCTACTGGGCTGCGCGGCGCTGTGGGGCCTGGAATTCACCCGCGACCAGCTGTCCGAACTGGGCGCGGAACTGGGCTCCGACGTCCCCTTCGCGCTGGCCGGTGGCACCGCGGTCGGCACCGGACGTGGCGAACGGCTGTCCCCGGTACTGGCCAGGACACCGCTGTACTGGGTCCTGGCCCTGGCTGAATCCGGACTGGCCACCCCGGCCGTGTTCACCGAACTGGACCGGCTGCGGGCGGCCGGCAGCCCACCCCGTGTCGGGGCGGTGCAGACGATGTTGACCGCGCTGACCACCGGCGATCCGGCCGAGGTCGCCGCAGTCCTCGGGAACGACCTGCAGGCTGCGGCGATCTCCCTGCAACCCGGACTTCGCCGGACCCTGCGCGCCGGTCTCGCGGCCGGCGCACTGGGCGGCGTCGTTTCCGGCTCGGGGCCGACGGTCGCCCTGCTGTGCGCGGATCCCGCTGCGGCCGCGGCGGTGGCGGCCGACCTGTCCGGCTCCGGGACCTGCCGCGCCGTCCGGGTGGCGGCAGGACCGGCGCCCGGGGCCAAGCTGATGCTCTGATCGGTCGGCCCAACGTCCAGTGCCGCACGCTCAGCTGGCGCCGGCCCGGCCGTCACGAGGCCTCGGCGCGCAACACCATCCACCCAAGGAGATATTCACCCCATGGCCAACCTCGTCAACCTGGAGAGGGCAGGCGTGGTGCACGGTGTTCGCCCCGTGCTGTCCGATGTGTCACTCGGAGTCCAGACCGGCGACCGCATCGGCGTACTCGGGCTGAACGGCTCCGGCAAGACCACCCTGCTGACCTTGCTGGCCGGGCAACAGCCGCCGGATGCCGGCCGGGTCGCCGCGCTCGGGGGGGTCCGCATCGAGATGGTCACCCAGGCCGACCGACTCGAACCGGGCGCCAGCGTGCGCGACGTCGTGCTGCACAGCTTCGGGGACGCAGACCACGTGTGGGCCTCCGACTCGTCGATCCGCGGCATCCTGGACGGCCTCGGACTGGCCGGCATCGGTCTGGAAACGTTGGTGGACGTCCTCTCCGGGGGTGAGCGCCGGCGGGTGGCCCTGGCCGCGGCGCTGGTCACCGACGCCGATCTGCTGATCCTGGACGAGCCGACCAACCACCTGGACATCGAGGGGGTGGCCTGGCTGGCGGCCCACCTGCTGGTGCGCCGATCCGCCCTGATCGCCGTGACCCACGATCGCTGGTTTCTGGATGCGGTGGCCACCACCACCTGGGAAGTCGTCGACGGCGGCGTGCAGATCCGCGAAGGTGGTTACTCCGACTGGGTTTTCTCCAGGGCGGAGCGGTTGCGCCTGGACCGGGCCGCGGAGGAAACCCGCAAGAATCTGGCCCGCAAGGAACTCGCCTGGCTGCGGCGGGGGGCGCCGGCCCGGACGTCCAAGCCGCGCTACCGGATCGAGGCGGCGGAGGCGTTGATCGCCGACGTGCCTGAACTCCGGAACGCCGTGCAGCTGCACAGCTTTGCCCGGAAACGGCTCGGCAAGGATGTGCTGGACCTCGAGGGCGTGACGGCGACCGTCCCGACCGGGAACGGCGACCGGGTCCTGCTGGACGATCTGACCTGGCGTATCGGTCCCGGTGACCGCATCGGAGTGGTCGGGGTCAACGGGTCCGGTAAGTCGACGCTCCTGCGGGTGCTGGTCGGTGACCGCCCGGTGTCCTCCGGTCGGCTCAAGGTCGGCAAGACCGTCGACATCGGTTACCTGTCACAGGACGTCGTCGAGTTGCCGCCCGAGCTCAGACTGCTCGAAGCCGTCACGGAGATCGCCGGAACGGTCAATCTGGGCGGCAAGGACATTTCGGCGGGCCAGCTCGCCGAGCGTTTTGGATTCACCAACGAGCAGCAGTGGACCAGGGTCGCCCAATTGTCCGGTGGCGAACGCCGCCGGTTGCAGCTGCTCCGCATCCTGATGGCCGAGCCGAATGTTCTCGTCCTCGACGAGCCCACCAACGACCTGGACACCGACACGTTGGCCTCGCTGGAGGACCTGTTGGACTCGTGGCCGGGAACCCTGATCGTGGTCAGTCACGACCGGTACCTGATCGAGCGGGTGACCGACGACGTGGTCGCCCTGCTGGGGGACGGGAAGGTGACGCATCTGCCGGGTGGAATCAGTGAATACCTGCGCCGCCGCGCCGCCACCGAGGTGGGCTCGGTGGCGGGCGGTGCGGCCCTACATGCGGCGACGGCGACGACCGGCCTGGACGCGGCCGCTGCTCGTTCCCTGCGCAAGGATCTGCAGCGCTGGGAACGCAAGCTGGAGTCGCTGCAGCGTAAGGAGAACGAGCTGCACGCCCGACTGGCCGGGGTGGGGTCGGACTACGCGGCCGCCGGGGAGATCAACGCCACCCTGCGTGCGCTGCGCGACGAACGCGACGAAGCCGAATCAGCGTGGCTGACCGCCGCGGAAATCCTCGAGCAGGGGTGATTCGTCTGCTCACTCAGGCCGCCAGGAACTCCAGGACTGCGGCGGTGAACTCGACCGGCGCGCTGGTGTGCGGCTTTCGCCCGCCCGCGACCGTGCCCCGGACTGCGTCGGGGATGGCCGCGGCGATCAGATCGAAGATGGCTCGCTCGCCGACCTCGGCTGCGCTGCTGCCCAGCACCAGGGTCGGCGCGGTGATGCAGGCCAACGATTCCCACCATCGGGGGTCCGCTTTGGCCAATTGGTCCAGCACCGATCTGGCCCGGGAGAAGCCCTGCAGATTTTGCCGCAGCTTGCCCCGGCGCAACGTGGTCACCGCACCGGACAGCGCCATTCCGGGCGGCATCCGGGCGCTGACGGGCGGTCCCGACCGCGGAGGGGCCGTCGGTTCGGCCAGGATCAACCTGCGGATCAGCCGCGGATGACGGGCGGCCAGGCTGGCGGCCAGGTAGCCGCCGAAACCGTGACCCAGCACATCGATCGGGTCTACTCCGAGGCTGGGAAACATCAACGCCAGGTGCTCGACATAGGCGGACAGGTCGGATCCGGCGACCGGGTCGCTCCGACCGGTCCCAGGCAGATCGACGGCCACCAGTTCGCGGCCGGCGCTGACCAACGGCGTGGTCAGGTGTTCGAAGGTGGCGGCCGAGGACCCGAGGTCGTGCAGCATCAACACCGGTGTCCCGGTCCCGTTGGAGTAGACCCGTATTTCCCGTTCGTCGATGAACAGATCGTGTACAGCGCTGTACGTCACCGCCCTATCGTGCCCTGTCCGCGATCAACCCGGTAGATCGCCCTGGTCACACCTGCGGCGCGAAGTCGGCGCGTGGGGCGACCCGATTCAGTCCGCCGCCACCGCGCGCAATCCGGCGTGGCCTTCGTCGACGTGGTAGTCGGCGCCGACGGTGTGGTCCGGGCCGTCGCCGATCCGGGCCGCCCGCAACACCAGGGTGACGACCAGCACGACGAGCAGATTGGCCACCAGCGCGACGATGCCGACGTAGATCTGGACCGGGGAGCCGCTGACCGGGTGCCAGCCGAAGATCGACAGCTTCCCCAGTTGCAACGCCGAGCCACCGAAATGCTTGCTGCCGTTGGCCGCGTTGGGAATGGTGTACAGCAGGTACAACCCCCAGCCCATTCCGACGACCCAGCCCGCGATAAGCGCCCTGGAGTGCTGCCACCGGGTGTAGAGGGCGATGGCCACCGACGGGAGCGTCATCAGGATGATGACGCCGCCAATCAGTTGCAGATCGATGGAGAATTGCGGATCAATGAACAGGATGAATGCCACCGCACCGAATTTGACCACCAGCGAGGCCCACTTGGCCTGCTTGGCCTGCTGTTTCGACGTGGCGTCCCGGTTGATGTATTCCTTGTAGATGTTCCGGGTCCACAGATTGGCCGCCGCGATCGACATGATCGCCGCGGGCACCAGCGCACCGATTCCGATGGCGGCGAAGGCGATTCCGGCGAACCAACCATTGAACTGCTGGTGGAACAGCGCGGGCACGATGGTGTTGGTGTCGGGGCGCCCGGTGGCATTGTTGGTGATCGGCGCGGTCTTGGCGGCGATGGCGACGTAGCCGAGCAGCGCCAACAGACCCAGCAGGAACGAGTAGGCCGGCAGTGCGATCATGTTCTTCTTGATGACGTTCCGGCCGCGGGAGGCCAGGATCCCGGTCGCCGAATGCGGGTAGAGGAACAGCGCCAGCGCCGAGCCGAGGGCCAGCGTCGCGTACTGCAGTTGGTTGGTGTGAGTGAGCAGGATGGAGCCGGTCGCGGGCTTGCCGTTCTTGGCGGCGAACTTGGCCGTGGCCGTGTCGAAGATGTGGCTCCAGCCGCCGAGGTGGGACGGCAGGTAGATGACGGCCACGATGATGACGAGATAGATCAAACCGTCTTTGACGAACGCGATCAGCGCCGGCGCGCGCAGCCCGGACTGGTAGGTGTACAGAGCCAGGACGAGGAATGCGATGAACAGCGGCAGGTGCCCGACGATGCCGTGGCCGTTGATGCCCATGGTGCGGAGCACGGATTCCAGCCCGACCAGTTGCAGCGCGATGTAGGGCATGGTCGCCACGATCCCGGTGACCGCGACCAGCAGGGCCAGCGTCGGCGAACCGTAGCGTCCACGGACGAAATCGGCCGGGGTGATGTAACCCTTCGCCCTGGACACCGACCACAGGCGCAGCACCGGCAGGAAGACCAACGGGTAGAGAACGACGGTGTAGGGGAGCGCGTAGAAGCCCAGTGCGCCGGCCCCGAAGACCAGAGCCGGTACGGCGACGAAGGTGTAGGCGGTGTACAGGTCGCCGCCGACGAGGAACCAGGTGATCCAGCCGCCGAACTTGCGGCCGCCCAGTCCCCACTCGTCCAGGTGTTCCATGGTGTCGCCGGCCCGCCACCGGCTGGCCATGAAACCCATCACCGCCACCCCGATGAACAGCACCGCGAAGACGAGGAACTCGGTCCGGTGCCCGCTCATGATCGGATTCCATCGGTACCGGCCGCGGTGTCGCCCGGACCGGCCGGCACGGGTGGCGGAAGCGGGCCCGTGGGCGGCGTTCTCGTCGCGGCGTAGACGATGGACACGCAGGCCACGCCGACGAAGACGAATGCCAGCTGATACCAGTAGAACAGCGGCAGGCCGAGCAGTCGAGGCTTGTCCTTGTTGAACCAGGGGGTGATGAGCATCAGGAACGGCAACAGCAGCAGCACGTTCCACCATCGCCAGATCAGCGCATTGGGTCCATGACCCTGGCGCGGAGTGGGTGGCGGCAAACTACCCACACCGGATGACGATGGGGGACCGGATCGCGTCATGACGTGCCTCCAACTGCTCCGCTTCGCCGCGAATTGTGGCATGGATCCTAGGGCCTGGGCCGGCGCGTTGGTCGGAGGACCGCAGAGTGTCGGCCGCAGGGGCTCGACGATCAGCGGAACGGCCAGGCCACGTCGCACACCAGATCGTCCGGTCCGGCCGCCATGAAGTCGTTGAAGTACACCTCCCGCGGCGAACCTGCCGGCGTGTGCCCGTTGGCCCGGATCCAGTGCTCGACCTTTTCGTACGCGCCGAGAATCTGCGGGAACTCGACCTGCGATTTGGGAATGCGAAGAAAGGCCTCCCTATGCGCCGGTTCCTCGCGCGCGGCCACGCCCGGTCCGGGCGCGGCGCCGATCGGCACGCCCAGCTCCACCGGTCCGTCGCTGTCTTCGTTGACCTCGCCGTGATAGATCACCAGAGCGGGGCCGGTCACGCCGCCGAGGGCCTGCGCCGCGGCCATCAGCCGACCGAATCCCTGCCCGATCCATTCGTTCAGTCCGTCCACCGTGGTGTGCCGTTGTTCGGTCAGCACCTGTTGGGCGGGCACCTCGCGAGTTTCCACCTCTGCCATGGCCATTCCTTCCTGATTGCGGGTGAGGAAGCGGACGAGCTCGCGGCGGGTGGCCGTGTCGGCCTCCACCCGGTCCCACCACCCGGTGATCAGTTCGATCCGTTTCGCCTGATCGACGGAGCTGACCACCCGCCCGATGACCTCCAGCGGCATGTCCAGCCGCCGGAGCCGGGCGATCAGCCGAGCATCCTCGAGTTGGCTGATCGCGTACGTCCGATAGCCGGAGAACCGGTCGACCGACGCGGGTTCCAGCAGCCCCATCCGGTCGTAGAGCCGCAACGCCTTGGCCGAAAGCCGGGACCGCCGAGCGAAAACTCCGATGGTCATGTCGTCCGTCATCGTTCCTCCCGCCTCGCCGCCCGCCCGCTTCCTTGTTGTCTCCGCCAGCGTCCGCCCTGCCCTTGGGGCAAGGTCAAGCAGGTCACCGCGTGTAGAACGAGGCGACCAACGCGTCGATCTGGTCGGCGCCGGGTGCCGAGCTGCTCGCACCAGGGGTTGTGGTGGCGAGCGCACCGGCCGCGCAGGCCCGCTGGATCGCCGCTCGGGGGTCTGCCCCACGACTCCAGGCCACGGCCAGCGTCCCGGCGAAAGCGTCTCCGGCGCCGGTGGTGTCGACGGCCGCGACCCTGGGGGAGGGCACCGTCAACTCCGTCCGGGGCCCGCGGTAGCGCGCACCGGCGCCCCCGAGCGTGGTCACCACGTGCGGAACCTGGGCCAATGCCGCGGCTCCGAGGGCCGCCGCCTCCCCTTCGTTCACGACCAGCAGCGTTACGGCGCCCAGCAACTCGGCCGGCAGGGTCCGCGCCGGCGAGGCGTTGAGGAGTACCGGAACGCCTGCTGCGGAGGCGATCCCGGCGGCCGACAGAACGCCGGTCATCGGGATCTCCAGCTGGCAGAGCAGGATGGCCGCGCTCGTGACGACGGCGCGATCCGCTGCGGTGAGGCCGATGAGCGTCCCGTTGGCTCCGGGAACGACCACGATGGTGTTCTCCGCGTCGTCGTCGACGGAGATCGCGGCGACCCCGCTGGGACCGGCCACCCGGCGCAGGTGCTGCACCGAAACCCCGCCGGCCACAAGAGCATCGGACAGGCGCGGGCCGAATTCATCCCGTCCGACCGCGCCGATGAACACGACGGTCCCGCCCGCTCGGGCCGCGGCGATCGCCTGGTTTCCGCCCTTGCCGCCCGGCACCATGGTGAAGTCGTTGCCCAGCAACGTCTCTCCGGCTGCGGGCAGGTGACTCACGGTGGTCACCAGGTCCATGTTCACCGAGCCGAGCACCACTATCGGACCCGACACGGGCGAAGCGGTCATCGGCGTCTCTTCCGTGAGCGGGGTGGTCGCCATGCTGACTGCACCGTAGACCACCCCCCGGGCCTGCGATCGCCTGTGGGATCGTGAGCCGCATGACCAGTTTTACCGACGCCCTCCGAACCGCCTCGCAATCGGCTGGCGGGATGACGACCGGCGAGCCGCGCACCGCGGTTCGCACGACGTGGGCGGACGTTCATCGCGCCGCGCTGGCCGGTGCCGCGGTGCTGGCCGACCGCGGGGTGGCGCCCGGTCGGTCGGTCGCCATTCTGGCCGGCACACCGGCCGAGGTGGCGCCGGCCGCGCAGGCGGTGTGGCTGGCCGGGGGTTCGGTGACCATGTTGCACCAACCCACCGCGCGGACCCGCCTGGATTCCTTCGCGGCCGAGACCATGGCCACGTTGAAGGTGATCGACGCTGCTTTGGTCATCGTCGGCGAACCGTTCACCGAATTGGCCGGCCTGCTGGCCGGCACCGGCATCGCCGCCGTCACCATCGACGAGTTGGCCGACGGCGAGCCGGGTTCGGCGCCCGCGGGGCAACTCCGCGACAGCGACGCCGCGTTGCTCCAGCTGACCTCGGGTTCGACGGCCACGCCCAAGGCGGTGCGGATCACGCACGGCAACCTCTGGGCGAACATCGAAGCGATGTGCGCG
This sequence comes from uncultured Nakamurella sp., assembly GCA_964250735.1. Taxonomy (GTDB): domain Bacteria; phylum Actinomycetota; class Actinomycetes; order Mycobacteriales; family Nakamurellaceae; genus Nakamurella. The sequence goes on from CAXUHA010000007.1 coordinate 78,995, forward strand.
GCGGCCCGATTGCGGGCCGGCGACGACGTCATGGTGTCGTGGTTGCCGCTGTTCCACGACATGGGGATGATCGGCTTCCTTACCCTGCCGATGTGCCGAGGCATCGAACTGGTCACCGTCACACCGGCTGACTTCCTGGCCAAGCCGTTGCTGTGGCCGGAGCTGATCAGCAGGTACCACGGGACGGTCACCGCCGCACCGAACTTCGCCTACTCGCTGACGGCCCGGGTGCTGGCCAGGGCGAGTGACCTGGACCTGTCCAGTCTGCGTTTCGCCCTCAACGGGGCCGAGCCCATCGATGTGCGTGCGGTGCAGGCCTTCCTGCGCGCGGGGGCGCCTTTCGGTCTGCCGCCGACCGCGGTGGTCTGCGCGTACGGCATGGCCGAGGCCACCCTCGGTGTGTCGTTCCACCCCTGGGGAACACCGCTCAAGGTCGACTCCATCGAGGCGCAGGCGCTGGAGAACGACCGGCGGGCCCGTCCGGTGCCGTCGGACTCGGCCGGGTCGCGGGCGTTCCCGGTGCTCGGGCCGCCGCTGCCCGGGATCGAGTGTGTGGCCGTCGGGGAGCAGGGTCAGCAGCTGGGCGATCGGGAGATCGGAGTGCTGCACATCCGCGGGGATTCGATCACCGAGCTCTACCTGACCGTGGACGGGCCGCGCCCGACCCGCGGGGCCGACGGGTGGTTGGACACCGGCGATCTCGGCTACCTGGTGGACGGCGAGGTGGTGGTCTGCGGTCGGGTCAAGGATGTGATCATCATGGGCGGACGCAACATCTACCCGACGGACGTCGAGCGGATCGCCGAGCAGGTGGAGGGGGTCAGGGCCGGGAACGCGGTGGCGGTGCGATGGTTGGCCGAGGGACGGCGCGAATCGTTCGCGGTCGCGGTCGAATCGCGGGAGGCCGGGGATCCCGACGCAGCCGCCCGGATCGCCGCCCAGGTCCGGTCGTCGGTAACCGCCGCGATCGGGGTCCGCCCGGCATTCGTCACTGTGCTACCGGTCGGCTCGTTGCCGAAGACACCGTCCGGCAAGTTGCAGCGGTCTGCGGTCGTGGCGCTGCTGGGCTAACTGCCGGTGTCCGGCCAGTTCTCGGCCGGTAGTGGATCGTCGTGGGTGGTGTACGTGTGGCCGGTGGGGGTGGTCCAGACGGTGGTGTGGGGTCCGCGGCGGGTGGTGACATGCCCGGCGTGGGTTTTGGCGCGGTGGTCGGAGCGGCATTTGCAGCCGAGGTTGCCGGCGGTGGTGGGTCCTTCGGGTACGGGAGTCAGGTGGTCCAGGTCGCACCGGTGCGCGGGTACGGCGCAGCCGGGGTGCTGGCAGGTGCCGTCGCGGAATCGAACGGCGCCGCCGAGTGTGCGGGACGGGAACCGGCCGAGTTCGCAGGTCTCGAGCAGGTTCCCGTGCTGGTCGGTGAGCAGCCGGTAGAACAGGGTGCCCGGTTGGTGGGCCAGGTCGCGGACGGTCGGGTCGGAACGCGGAGGCGGGTAGGTCGAAATCTTCGTCCGGGTCCCACGGGGGCCGCGGTGCGGCGTCGACCGGGTCACCGGGCGCCGTGGAACCGCCCATCTCGCCTGTCTCGCTGGTCGCGTCCGCCCCGTCGTCGTCGGGGTCGTCTTGCTCGTTTTCGTTGTCTTCCCAGGTGGCATGGCAGCCGTTGCTGCCAGGTCCGGTACTGATCGCCGGCCACCCGGGCGGCCGGATCCGCTCACGCGGCTGCAACAGTGGCTACATGCATCCCTTTACCCAGGTCGACGTCTTCACCTCCGAACTGCTGCTCGGCAACCCGGTCGCCGTTGTGCACGGCGCCCAGGACCTGTCCGACGAACAGATGCGTGCTTTCGCCCGATGGACGAACCTGAGCGAGAGCACGTTCCTGTTGCCGCCAGTCGATCCCGCCGCCGATTACCGGCTGCGCATCTTCACCACCGAACGGGAGTTGCCGTTCGCCGGCCACCCGACGCTGGGCTCGGCCCGCGCCTTCCTTGCCGCCGGCGGTGTTGGCGCGGGCGGTGAACTGGTGCAGGAGTGCGGCGCCGGACTGATCCGCATCCAGCAGAGGGCAGGACGGTTGGCGTTCGCCGCGCCGCCGCTGCTGCGGAGCGGGCCGGTCGAAGACAACCTCCTTCAGCGCCTGACCACCGCTCTCCACCTGCGACCGGACCAGATTCGCGGTGCGCAATGGGCGGACAACGGGCCCGGATGGGTGGCGTTGCTGCTGGCCGACGCCGAGACCGTCCTCGCCCTGGAACCCGACGCCAGGGCCCTGGCCGGAACCAACATCGGCGTTCTCGGCGCCTACCCGGCGGGTTCGGACGCCGACTTCGAGGTGCGGATCTTCATATCAGAGAGCGGTCTGACCGAGGACCCGGTGACCGGCAGTTTCAACGCGGCGGCCGCGCAGTGGTTGATCGGCGCCGGTCTGGCACCAGGCTCTTACACCGTCTCGCAGGGCACCCGGCTGCAGCGTCGCGGGCGGCTGTACCTGGAGCAGCGCGCCGGTGACATCTGGGTCGGCGGCCATACCGTCGTCGGCATCACCGGATCGGTTGCACTGTAGGTCGGCGCCGGCGCGGTTCCGTTCAGGCTGCCTCAGCGGCGACGATGAGGTCAGTGCAGGCGGTTCTGCGTCTCCAGCAGTCCGTACCCGATCAGGGCCTCGACGGCGTCCGCCGCCTTCTCCAGGTCGACCGGCAGCTCCTTGCGCTCCGCGGCCGAGAAGTCGTGCAGCACGTAGTCCGCCGGATCCATCCGGCCGGGCGGGCGGCCGATGCCGCATCGCACCCGGAGGTAGTCCTTGGTGCCCAATGCGGCGGAGATGGATTTGAGACCGTTGTGGCCGCCCTCGCCGCCGCCCTGCTTGACCCGGATCACCGTCGGTGGCAGGTCGAGTTCGTCGTGTACCACGATGATGTCGTTCGCTGGAATCTTGAAGTACCGGGCGACCCCGGCGGTGGGACCACCGGAAAGGTTCATGTACGACCGCGGCTTGGCCACCACCGCGCGAACACCGACCAACCCGCCTTGGGCGATGTCGGCGCCGGCCTTGTGCGAGGAGAACCGGCCGGAAAACCGGGCCGCCAGCACATCGGCCACCATCGCACCGATGTTGTGCCGGTTCCCGGCGTACGTCGGGCCGGGATTTCCCAGCCCGACGACGAGGACCTGCCGGGGTGGTTCGATCAGCTCTCCTCGGTGGGCTCGGCGACCTCGTCCACCGCAGGCTCCTCGCCGCTGTCCGCTTCCTCGATGGTGGACACCGCGACGACCAGCGTGTCCGGATCGCTGATCAGGACAGCCCCGGACGGCAGGGTGACCTGCGAGGCGAGGACCTGTGATCCGATCTCCAGACCCTCGATCGACACCTCCAGGCTCTGCGGGATGTGCAGCGCCTCGACCTCGATGGACAGGGTGTTGGCGTCGGTCAGCACGGTCGAGCCGGGGGCCGCCTCCCCGACGACGACGACCTGGACGTCCACCACGACCTTCTCGCCCCGCCGGACGATGATCAGGTCGACGTGCTCGAAGTAGTCGCGCAGCGGGTGCCGGACAACCGACTTGGCCAGCGCCAGCTCGTCGCCGCCGGGCAGGCTCAGGGTGAGGATGGTGTTCGCGCCGCCCTTGATGGCGTGCGCGAATTCGCGGGCCGGAAGGGTCAGGTGCCGGGGATCGGTGCCGTGGCCGTAAAGGACGGCGGGGATTTTTCCGGCGGCGCGGATACGGCGGGCGAAGCCCTTGCCGAATTCACTGCGGGACTCGGCGGACAGACGGACCTCGGACACGTGGTGCTCCTTGCAAACGGCGGGTCGGATGGATCGTTCCTCTGAGCGTCGCCGCGGCAGGCGCGAAAGCACGAGCGGACCCATCGAACTCATGAGAGACCCACCGCGTCGATCACGGGACCAGAAACCCCGCCGCAGGGACAGAGACCGGTCACCCTCGCCGAGGCAACCCCCGAAGACTACCCGCGGCCGGTCCTCGAGCCAAACGCCGATCCGTGAAAGAGCAGCGCCGATCAGTGATCGACGAGGGTCACCTCGAAGGAGTACTGACTGGCCCGGTAGACGTGATGACCCCATTCCACCGGTCGGCCGGAGTCGTCGTGGGTGGCCCTGTCCATGGTCAGCAGCGGACTGCCTTTGCGTTCGTCCAGCAGTTGGCATTCTTCGGCGGTCCCGGCGCGCGCCCCGATGCGCTGCTTGGCCACCCTGATGTGCACGCCTTTGGCGCGCATCAGCTGGTACAGGCCCCTGGCCTCCAGATCGGACCGGCCGATCTCGGCCAGGTCCTCGGGAAGGTAGTTCTCCAGGATGGCGAGCGGCTCGCCGTTGGCGAACCGTAGTCGGCGTAACCGCAACACCTTTGCGCCGACGGGCACGTCGAGAAAATGGGCCACGGTGTCGGACGCCGCGATGATTTCATTAACCAGCAGAGTGGTCCGAGGGGCTTGCTTCGCCCGGGCCAGGTCGTCGAAGAGACTGGTCAGCTCCACCGGACGGGTCACCTGGCCGTGCACCACCTGGGTCCCGACGCCACGCTTGCGGACCAGCAGGCCCTTGTCGACCAGTTCCTGGATCGCCCGGCGCATGGTGGGGCGGGACAGGCCGAACTGGTCGGCCAGGCTGATCTCGTTGTCCAGCCGCGCCCCCGGGCCAAGTTGCCCGGACGAGATGGCGCGCTCGATCTGCTGCGAGACCTGGAAGTACAACGGAACAGGACTCGAGCGGTCCAAATCCATGAACAGGTCCGGCATTGGCCCTCCACTCAACTGCGGTCAGCGTACGCTATCAATACCTGATGGCCGAATGACAGAATGTGCTAACAAACTATTGACATCCGGTCCAGATGTGGCCAGGCTTGGACAAGCATCACGGCGGCGCGGCCACGAGATCCATCTCGTTCGGACGCCATCAGGGCAAAGGAGCGATGTGAACCGGCATCTCGATGTGGTGACGATCGGTCGGACCGGTGTCGACCTGTATCCCCTCCAGGACAACGTCGGTCTACAGGACGTGCAGACGTTCGGCAAATACCTGGGTGGTTCGGCGACGAATGTGGCCGTCGCCGCCGCCCGACACGGCCGAAGCAGTGCGGTGATCACCAGGACCGGGCCGGACGCCTTCGGTAAGTACGTCCACCAGGCGCTGACCGAGTTCGGCGTCGACGACAGCTTCGTCTCCGAGGTCCAGGGTTTGCTGACGCCGATCACCTTCTGCGAGATGTACCCACCTGACCATTTCCCTCTGCTGTTCTACCGGTTGCCCACCGCGCCGGATCTGCAGATCCGCCCGGAGGAGCTGGATCTGGACGCGATCGTGGACGCCGGCATCTATTGGTCGACGGTCACCGGGCTCTCCGAGGAGCCCAGCCGGTCGGCGCACTTCGCGGCGTGGCAGGCGAGGGCTCGGCGGCCGCTGACGATCCTGGATCTGGACTATCGGCCGATGTTCTGGAAGGACCCGGCGGAGGCGAGCCGGCAGGTCCGCAAGGCGCTCGCGCACGTCACCGTCGCAGTCGGCAACAAAGAGGAATGCGAGATCGCGGTCGGTGAAACGGAACCGATGCGCGCGGCACAGGCCCTACTGGACGCGGGCGTCGATCTGGCCATCGTCAAGCAGGGACCCAAAGGGGTCCTGGGGATGACCAGGGAACAAACCTTGGAAGTTCCGCCCACGCCGGTCGACGTCATCAACGGGCTGGGTGCCGGGGACGGATTCGGCGGCGCGCTGTGCCACGGTCTGCTCGCCGGCTGGGACCTCGAGAAGATTCTGCGGTTCGCCAACGCGGCCGGCGCGATCGTGGCCACCCGCCGGGAATGCTCCAGTGCCATGCCGACCACCGCAGAGGTGGAAGCACTCTTGAAGGAGGTCGACGGTGGCTGAGACCATTGTTGTCGGAACAGTTGTCGGACCAGTAGTCGCACGATCGACGCCCACCCCGGACGCCCGGACGATCCGGGAACGCATCGCCGAGATCACCGAGATCAGGGTCCACGATCCGGAGGCGATCTTCCGTGCCGCCCGCTCGCGGGTCAAGCGGGAGACGGCCCGCGACGACGGCCGGTTGATGATTGTCGCGGCCGACCATCCGGCCCGCGGTGCGTTCGGGGTCGGTGATCGTCCGATGGCCATGGGTTCGCGCATCGATCTGCTGGACCGACTCGTCACGGCCCTGGGCCGTCCCGGCGTCGACGGGCTGCTGGCCTCTCCCGACATTCTCGAGGATCTGTTGCTGCTGGGGGCTTTGGAGGACAAGGTGGTCATCGGCTCGATGAACCGCGGGGGTCTGCAGGGCGCGGAATTCGAACTCGACGACCGTTTCACCGGCTACGACGCGCAGGGCTGCCTGGACATGGGACTCAACGGCGGCAAGATGCTGACCCGTATCGCACTCGGCGATCCGGGAACCGTGGCCACCATGACGGCCACGGCGCAGGCCGTGAACGAACTGTCCGCGCGCAAGCTGATGGCCATGGTCGAGCCGTTCTTCTCGGTCCGAAAGGACGGCCGGGTGTACAACGATCTGACGCCGGATGCGGTCATCAAGTCGGTCGGCATCACCAGTGCGCTGGGTCGCACCTCGGCCTACACCTGGATGAAGCTACCGGTGGTGGCCGAGATGGAGCGGGTGATGGACGCGACGACGTTGCCGACGCTGCTGCTCGGTGGCGACCCGGCGACCAGTCCCGAGGAGACGTTCGAGAGTTGGCGTCTGGCACTGGCTCTCCCGGCGGTGCGCGGTCTGGTGGTCGGTCGGACCCTTCTGTACCCGGGCGATGACGACGTCGCCGCGGCGGTGGACACCGCCGTGTCGATGGTCCGATGACGGTGACCGACCAGGGTCTGTTCCGGCCGGCGGGATCGACCGCCCGGGACGGGTTCGACCTGCTCGTCACACCGGAGTCCGCCGGCTGGGGCTATTCGAGCCTGCGGGTGCTGACGCTGGTCCCCCGGACACCGGTGACGATCCGGACCGACCAGGACGAGATCATCGCGTTGCCGTTGTCCGGCGGCTGCCGGGTCAGATTCGATCCCGGCGGGGTCGAGGAAGCCACTGTCGTGCTCACCGGACGGACGGGGGTCTTCGATGCGGTCACCGATTTCGCCTACCTCCCCAGGGATTCCACCGTTGAACTGATCAGCGAGGCCGGGGCGGTCATCTCGTTGCCGGGAGCCAGGGCCGGACGCCGGTTGCCCTTCCGGTACGGTCCCGCATCGGGAGTGCCGGTCGAACTGCGGGGGGCCGGCTCGTGCAGCCGGCAGGTCAACAACTTCGCCACGCCCGCGGCGTTCGAGACGGACAAATTGATCGCCTGCGAAGTGATCACCCCGGCGGCGAACTGGTCCTCCTATCCGCCCCACAAGCACGATGAGGTGTCCGCCACCGAGTCGGAGCTGGAAGAGATCTACTATTACTCGTTCCGGTCCAACGCGCCGGCCGGACCCGGCTCGAAAGCCGGCGGCTACCAACGGGTCTACGGCACCACCGAGCGTCCCATCGAGGTGCTGGAGGAGCTCACCGACGGAGACGTCGTCCTCATTCCGCACGGGTGGCACGGCCCGGCGATGGCGGCCCCGAGCCACGACATGTACTACCTCAACGTGATGGCCGGTCCGGCCGCCGAGCGCGCCTGGCTGATCAGCGACGACCCCGACCACGGGTGGGTGCGGCAGAGCTGGGCCGATCAGCCGGTCGACGCGCGCCTGCCGTTCTACACGACCTCCGAAGGAGAAACCACATGAGCCCCACCGCCGCAGGCGCCGCCGCCGGGACCGTCCGGCTGACCGTCGGCCAGGCCGTGGTGAAATTCCTGAGCCGGCAATACACGGAGCGGGACGGCATACGCCGCAAGTTCTTCGCCGGTTGTTTCGGAATCTTCGGCCACGGCAACGTCGCCGGTATCGGTCAGGCCCTGCTGCAGGCCGAACTGGACGCCCCGGGTGAGCTGCCCTACCACCAGGGCCGCAACGAGCAGGCCATGGTGCACATCGCGGTCGGCTATTCCCGGCAGAAGGACCGACTGGAGACCTTCGCGGTCACCGCGTCCGTCGGCCCGGGCGCGGCCAACATGTTGACCGGGGCCGCACTGGCCACCATCAACCGTATTCCGGTGCTGCTGCTGCCGGCGGACATCTTCGCCACCCGGGTGGCCTCGCCCGTGCTGCAGGAACTGGAACAGCCTTACGGGTACGACGTTTCGGTCAACGACGCCTTCCGGCCGCTGTCCCGGTTCTTCGACCGGGTGTGGCGGCCGGAGCAGTTGCCGGCCGCGCTGCTCGGGGCGATGCGGGTGCTGACCGACCCGGTCGAGACCGGCGCCGCGACGATCTCGCTCCCGGAGGACGTGCAGGCCGAGGCCCACGACTGGCCGGCCGAGTTGTTCGCCGAGCGGGTGTGGCGGATCTCCCGACCGGTGCCGGAGCCGGAGGTCATCGCCAGGGCCGCCCAGATCATCAGGGGCGCGCGGCGTCCGATGATCGTGTCGGGCGGCGGCGTCACCTACGCCGAGGCCAACGAAGAACTCCGGGCCTTCGTCGACGCCACCGGGATCCCGATCGGGGAAACCCAGGCGGGTAAGGGTTCGTTGCCCTACGACCACCGGTTGAACACGGGTGCCATCGGGGCCACCGGCACCACCGCGGCCAACACGATCGCTGGCGCCGCCGACCTGATCATCGGCGTCGGCACCCGCTACTCGGATTTCACCACCGCCTCCAAGACCGTCTTCGCCAACCCGGAGGTTCGCTTCGTCAACATCAACGTGGCCGGTCTGGACGCGGTCAAACACGCCGGCCTGCCGGTCATCGCGGACGCCAAACGGACCCTGCCCGCGCTGCAGGAGGCGTTGCGCGGTTATCGGACCGGGCAGGACTACCAGGACCAGGCCAGCCGGCTCGCCGCCGAGTGGGACGCCCGGGTGGTCGCCTCCCATCACAGCGGCTACGGCGCGCGGACGGGCATTCTGGCCCAGAGTGAGGTGCTGGGCGCGGTCGAAGCGGTGATGGAACCGCGTGACGTGGTGGTCTGCGCCGCCGGGTCGCTGCCGGGCGATCTGCACGGCATGTGGCGGACCCGGGAACGCAAGGGCTACCACGTCGAATACGGATTCTCCTGCATGGGCTACGAGATCCCCGGCGGCATCGGCATTTCGATGGCGGCGCCCGATCGCGATGTGTTCGTGACGGTCGGCGACGGTTCCTACCTGATGATGCCCACCGAATTGGTCACCGCGGTGCAGGAAGGCATCAAGGTCATCGTGGTGCTGCTGCAGAACCACGGGTACGCCTCGATCGGCGCACTGTCCGAATCGCTCGGAGTACAGAGATTCGGCACCAGGTACCGCTACCGGTCGGCGGAGTCCGGTCGCCTGGACGGCGGGATACTGCCCGTCGATCTGGCCGCCAACGCCGCCAGCCTGGGCATCACCGTGTACCGGGCCAAGACGCTGGAGGAGTTGAAAGACGCCTTGGCGAAGGCGAAAGCGGCCACCACCGCCGTCATGGTGCACGTCGACACCGATCTGTACGAGCAGTCGCCGGCCGGCGACGGTTGGTGGGACGTGCCGATGGCGCAGGTCTCCACCATCGAATCCACCCAGCAGGCCCGGGTGGACTACGACCAGCACAAACTCGATCAGCGCCCTTATGTCACGCCGGTCAACTGACCGGCCGGTGGGCGCTGCCGCAGTCGAGCGCCGGCCGCCGACCGTGCGGCACCGTCCCCATAATTCGAATCGCTTCGACCTGAAGGATCAATGATGACAGCAACGCAAGAGGCAACCACGGCCACGGCCGAGGCCGGTCTTCCGGTCGTCGGCCACTGGGTCGCCGGGGCCGCCCACGCGGGCACCAGCGGCCGGACGGCCGACGTTTTCGACCCGGCCACCGGCCAGGTCACGAAAAGGGTGGCGCTTGCGTCACGGGAGGATGCCGACGGGGTGATCTCCGCTGCGGCGCACGCCTGGCCGGCGTGGCGGGACATGTCGCTGGCCCGCCGCACGCAGATCCTGTTCGCCTTCCGGGAACTGCTCAACGCACGCAAGGGCGAATTGGCCGAGATCATCACCTCGGAGCACGGCAAGGTGCTGGACGATGCCCTGGGCGAGGTGTCCCGTGGTCAGGAGATCGTCGAGTTCGCGTGCGGCCTTTCCCATCTGCTGAAGGGGAGCATGACCGAGAACGCGTCGACCAAGGTCGATGTCTCCTCGCTCCGCCAGCCGTTGGGGGTGGTCGGCGTCATTTCCCCCTTCAACTTCCCGGCCATGGTGCCCATGTGGTTCTTCCCGGTGGCCATCGCCGCCGGCAATGCGGTGATCCTCAAGCCGAGCGAGAAGGATCCGTCCGCGGCCATCTGGCTGGGCGAGATCTGGAAGCAGGCCGGCCTTCCGGACGGCATCTTCAACGTCCTGCAGGGTGACAAGGTCTCGGTCGACGCGCTGCTGGAGAATCCGTCGGTCAAGGCGATCTCGTTCGTCGGGTCCACGCCGATCGCCCGCTATGTGTACGAGACCGGCACCAGCAACGGCAAACGGGTACAGGCCCTGGGCGGGGCGAAGAACCACATGGTGGTGCTGCCCGACGCCGACCTCGACCTCGCCGCCGACGCGGCCGTGAACGGCGGGTTCGGCTCGGCCGGGGAGCGTTGCATGGCGATCAGCGCCCTGGTCGCCATCGACTCGGTCGCCGACGAGCTGATCGGCAAGATCACCGACCGGATGTCCGGATTGCGGACCGGCGACGGACGGCGCGGCTGCGACATGGGCCCGCTGGTTACCGGCGCGCACCGGGACAAGGTCACCGGCTACATCCAGGAGGGCGTGGACGCCGGGGCCGAGTTGGTCGTCGACGGCCGCGGACTGCCGGTTGACGGTGCTCCCGAAGGCTTCTGGGTGTCGCCGACTCTCTTCGACAAGGTCACCCCGGACATGTCCATCTATACGGACGAGATCTTCGGGCCGGTGCTGTCGGTCTTGCGGGTGGAGACCTTCGACGAAGCCCTCGACCTGATCAACTCGAACCCCTACGGCAACGGTACGGCGATCTTCACCAATGACGGCGGTGCGGCCCGACGATTCCAGCACGAGGTCGAAGTGGGCATGATCGGCATCAACGTCCCGGTGCCGGTTCCGGTCGGCTACTACTCGTTCGGCGGCTGGAAGAGCTCACTGTTCGGTGACACCCACGCCCACGGGACCGAGGGTTTCCACTTCTTCACCCGGGGCAAGGTCATCACCTCTCGCTGGCTGGATCCCAGCCACGGCGGCATCAACCTCGGTTTTCCGCAGAACCTCTGACGGAGCATTCCAGCGGGACACAATCGAATAACAATTGAACGGCGGGACGGGCCCACCAGCGCCTGTCACGTGGCTCGATCGGTCTACCCTTCCCGTCAAGCCTATGCCCCGGCAGTGTTCCCCAGGGACGTTTCCAGCACGAAGTCTCGGCTGCCTCGGATGGCCGTCGGGAGGGTGGTCATGTTGAGCCTCACGAACGTAAGAATGTCAGTACAAACTATTGACACCTAGTGTGCGGTAGGACACTCTGGATTCCAGTCGCACCGCCGCCGACAACCACATCCGTGCGTAACTCGTCGGCATGTCACACCCCATCCCCGGTGCCGGGTCGGCCCCAAAAGTTCAGTTCGGTGAAAGGAACGGATCAATGAGGATTCGCAACAAGGCTGCGGCGTCGGTTGCGGTGATGGTGGGCATGGCGCTCGCCCTAACCGCGTGCAGCAGCACCGGTGGCGCAAAATCCACTGAGACCTCATCGGCCGGCGGTTCCGCCGCCGTTGACGCGGGCTCAGCCGGGACGGTGGCCACCACCCCGAAATACACCATCGCGATGATCACCCACGAAACCCCGGGCGACACCTTCTGGGACAAGATCAAGGCCGGTGCGAAGGCGGCCGCAGCCAAGGACAACGTCGACCTGAAGTACTCGAGCGACCCGTCCGCGCCGGCCCAGGCGACACTGATCCAGAACGCCGTTGACAGCAAGGTCAACGCGATCGCGACCACCCTGGTCACCCCGAACGCGCTGGCCGGGGCGGTGGCCAATGCCACTAAGGCCGGTATCCCGGTGGTGGGATTCAACTCCGGGATCGATGCCTACCAGAAGCTCGGAGCGCTGATGTACTTCGGTTCCGACGAGACGGTGGCCGGTAACGCCGTGGGTTCGCGGATCAAGGCGGCTGGAGGAAAGCACCCCATCTGCGTCATCCAGGCGGAAGGCTCGGTCGCGCTGGAAGCCCGGTGCGCCGGCGTCAAGGCCCAGATTCCGGCAACCGCGAATCTACAGGTGAACGGTGCGGACATCGCCTCGGTCACCTCGACGTTGAAGGCCAAGCTGCTGCAGGATCCGTCCATCGACTACGTCGTCACGCTGGGCGCCCCGATCGCGGTCGCAGCACTGCAGTCCACCCAGCAGGCCAAGAGCAGCGCCAAGATCGTCACGTTCGACCTGAACGCCACGGTGGCCACCGACATCAAAGACGGTTCGATCGTGTTCTCGGTCGACCAGCAGCCCTACCTCCAGGGGTACCTGGCCGTCGATTCGCTCTGGCTGTACCTGAGCAACCACAACGACATCGGCGGCGGTAAGGCCGTTCTCACCGGTCCGTCGTTCGTCGACAAGACCAACATCACCGCCATCGCCGCCCTCGCAGCAGCCGGCACCCGCTAACCAAGGCCCCCGCGGGTTTCCCCGGGGCAGAAGAGCCACCTCTTCTGCCCCGGGGGGACCCACCCAGCGATCGGAACCGTCATGACTCTCACCAAGACTCCCCAACCGTCGTCCTCGGCTGCCCCGGCAGCCGGACGCCCACCCAAGCCGCTGATGCAACGGGCATTGGGCCGGCCCGAGATCGGAGCGCTGCTGGCGGCGATTCTGATCTACATCTTCTTCTTCATTGCGGCTCCGCCGCTGCGACATGCGGATTCGTTCACCACCGTGCTCTACGCCAGTTCCCAGGTCGGCATCGTGGCAGTGGCCGTGGGGATGTTGATGATCGGCGGGGAATTCGATCTGTCCGCCGGCGTCGCTTTCATCACCTCCGGTCTGGCTGCGTCGATGATCAGCTACCAGCTCACGGTGAACATGTGGGTCGGAACGCTCCTGGCGCTCGTGCTCTCCGTCGGAATCGGTTTCATCAACGGCTATCTGGTCGTGAAGACGAAGATACCCAGCTTCCTGATCACCCTGGGGACGTTCTTCATCCTGCAGGGCGCGAACCTGGCCGTCACCAAGCTGATCAGCGGGTCCGTTGCCACGCAGGATGTGTCGAACATCGCCGGCTTCAACACCCTGAAGAACATCTTCGCCGCGCAGATCCCGATCTTCGGAGTCGACGTGACGATCACCGTGTTCTGGTGGATCCTGTTCGTGCTCCTGGCCACCTGGGTGCTGACCCGCACCCGCATCGGCAACTGGATCTTCGCGGTCGGCGGCAACGCCGACAGTGCCCGTGCCGTGGGTGTGCCGGTGGACAAGGTCAAGATCGGGCTCTTCATGTTCGTCGGCTTCATGGCCTGGTTCTACGGTCAACATCGCCTGTACGGGTTCAACACGATTCAAGCCGGTGAGGGCGTGGGTCAGGAATTCATCTTCATCATCGCCGCAGTGGTCGGCGGGACCCTGTTGACGGGTGGGTTCGGGTCGGCGGTGGGCACCGCGATCGGTGCCTTCATCTTCGGCATGGTCAGCCAGGGCATCGTGTTCGCCGGCTGGGATCCGAACTGGTTCAAGGCGTTCCTGGGCATCATGCTGCTGCTCGCAGTGGCCGTCAACCTGTACGTCAAGAAGCTCGCCACCACTCGGAAGAATGTGTAGCCATGACAGACACCCTGAGCGACCACGCCGACAAGACGCTGCACACCGGCCAGCCACTGATCGAGATGACCGATGTCGGAAAGGTCTACGGTTCGATCCGGGCCCTCAAAGGCATCAACCTGACGGTGAACGCGGGAGAGGTCACCTGTGTCCTGGGGGACAACGGCGCCGGTAAATCGACCCTGATCAAGATCATGTCCGGGCTGCACCCGCATTCCGAGGGAAGTCTGAAGGTGGACGGCAAGGACGTGAAGTTCGGCTCGCCACGCGAATCGCTGGACCACGGAATCGCCACCGTCTACCAGGACCTCGCGGTGGTGAGTCTGATGGAGGTGTGGCGGAACTTCTTCCTCGGCTCCGAAATGCGCAGCTCGAGAATGCCGTTCGCGCCGTTGAAGATCAAGGAAATGCGGCTGATCGCAGATGCCGAGCTGAAGAAGATGGGCATCACGGTCAAGGATATCGACCAGCCCATCGGCACCCTGTCCGGCGGACAACGGCAGTGCGTGGCCATCGCCCGTGCCGTGTACTTCGGAGCCCGGGTGCTCATTCTGGACGAGCCGACGGCGGCGCTCGGCGTCAAGCAGTCGGGTGTGGTGCTCAAGTACACCGCGGCCGCGCGAGATGCGGGCCTGGGCGTCGTCTTCATCACCCACAATCCGCACCACGCCTACCTCGTCGGCAATCACTTCATCATCTTGAAGCTGGGCCAGCGGGTCCTGGACAAGAAGCGCTCGGAGGTCAGCTTGGAAGAGCTCACCACCGAGATGGCCGGCGGCCAGGAGCTGGCCGAACTGTCCCACGAACTGGCGCGGTAGCGCCCGTAGGCACGTCATCTGCAGCGTTGTCCTCCTTGCGGCTCATTCCCGCCTGCCCACCCAGGCGGTATCGGCTGCGTCGTCCGCTTTGCATCTGACGCACCTGGAACCCGCTATGGATAACAGCTCAAGCCATCCAACTGCCTCGTTTCATTTCGTGATTACTCAGGGAGCAAACACATGACCGTCAACGTCGGAGTGATCGGCGTAGGCATGATCGGCAAGGACCACATCCGGCGATTGACGACCGTACTCGCAGGTGCGAGCGTCATCGCCGTCACCGATGTGAATGCCGACGAGGCGGGCCGGGTGGCCGCGGGTCTTCCTGCGGCCACCGCTCACCCCACCGGGCAGCAGGTGATCACGGATCCGTCCGTCGACGCCGTCATCGTCTGCTCCTGGGGGCCGACGCACGAGGAGTACGTCCTCGCGGCCATCGCCGCCGGCAAACCGGTGTTCTGCGAGAAGCCTTTGGCGACCACTGAGCAGGCGTGCCGCCGGATCCTCGACGCGGAGTCGGCGCGGGGTCGTCGCCTCGTGCAGGTGGGCTACATGCGCCGCTACGACGCCTACTACCGGGCGCTGAAGGCCGTGGTGGACGGCGGCGAGATCGGTGCCCCGTTGATGATGCACTGCACGCACCGCAACCCCAGCGTGCCGGGGCATTACACGAAGGACATGGCCATTACCGATACTGCGGTCCACGAGATCGACATGGTGCGGTGGATGTTCGGCGAGGAGATCGTCGCGACCACAGTGCTGACACCACGGAAGAGCAGGCACGGAGGCGAATTGCAGGATCCGTTATTACTCCTGCTGGAGACGGAGAGCGGCGCCCTGATCGACGTCGAAATTTCGGTCAACATCCGCTATGGCTACGACATCCGGGGTGAGGTCGTGGGCGAGGACGGTACCGCGGCGTTGGGCGAATCCAGCCCGGTGACGGTGCGCAAGAACAACCAGTATTCGGGCCGGGTGCCGGAGGACTGGCGGGAGCGGTTCATCCGCGCCTACGACGTCGAATTCCAGGAATGGATCGATGCCGTCCGTGACGGAGCTGAATTCGGCCCGAGCGCCTGGGATGGCTATGCCGCGGCAGTGGTCTCCGACGCGGCCGTCAAGTCCCTGTTCGGCGGCAGCGGCCGGGTCGAGGTCAAGCTCGGCGACAAGCCTGCCCTCTACAGCACGACGGTCTGAGGCCGGAAGACGATGCGCATCGCCCTCGACCCCAACATGATCCGTCATCTTCCGTTGCTCGAACTGCCCGGTGCGGTCGCCGATCTGGGCTACGAGTGGATCGAGTTGTCTCCGCGCGAGGACTTCCTTCCGTTTTTCCGGCATCCTCGGGTCGACCTGTCCACGGTCCGTGCGTTCAAGAAGGCACTGGACGCAGCGGGCGTCGCGGTGGGAACGATTCTGCCGCTCTACCGCTGGGCGGGTCCGGACGAGGACGAACGGCAGGCGGCCGTCCGCAACTGGAAGCGGGCCATCGACATCACCGAAGAACTCGGTGTGACGCGGATGATCTCAGAATTCAACGGCCGTCCGGAGGCGGTGGCGAAGTCGGAGAACCAGTTCTTCAAGTCGTTGGAGGAACTGCTGCCGATCTTCGAACGGAAGGAAATAGACCTGGCGCTCGAGCCGCACCCGGACGATTTCATCGAGGACGGCATCGAGGCCATCGACGTGATCCGCGGGATCGACTCCCCGCGGCTGTCCTATCTCTACTGCGCACCGCACACATTCCACATCGGAAACAACCCGGAGAAGATCATCCGACATGCCGGGAATCTGCTCACCGACGTTCATCTGGCCGATTCGATGAACTTCAAGGCCTCGTCGGGGCTGCGCTACATCATCAATCCACCCGGCTCCGCCGCACGCATCCACCAACACCTGGACATCGGACAGGGTGAGGTCGACTTCCAGCAGCTGTTCGCGCTGCTCAAGGAAATCGGTTTCGACGGGCAGCTCACGGCCTGCGTCTTCGCCTGGGAGGACCGGGCCGAGGAATCCAACCGCTACATGCTGAAGAAGATCCACCAGCTCTGGGACGCCCGCTGACCCGGCTACCCCGCTCCACGCCCAGCCACATTCCAGCGCTCAGCCGCGCGACCAAGGAGATCGAAACGATGAGCAGTACCGTCAGCCTGGCCCGCCTCACCCTGGGTACCGCCCCCGATTCCTGGGGCGTCTGGTTCCCGCAGGACGACCACCAGGTGGGCTGGAAGCAGTACCTCGACGACGTGCAGAACGCGGGCTACGTCTGGACCGAGCTCGGACCCCAGGGCTTCCTGCCGCAGGATCCGTCGCAGCTTCGGGACGAACTCGGCCGGCGCGGGCTGACCGCGTGCGGTGGCACCGTCTTCGCCGGATTGCACAAGGGTAAAGAGGCGCTGACCAAGGCGATCGCCGACTTCAGCCGAGAGGCCAGGCTACTGACCGAGGTCGGCGCCAAGTACCTGATCCACCTTCCGGAGCAGTACACCGACATGCACACTGGCGAGGCGACTCAGGCCGGTGAGATCGACGCGGAACAGTGGTCCAACCTCATCTCCGGAACCAACGAGTTGGGCCGGGTGATCTTCGAGGAGTTCGGTGTCGAACTGGTCTTCCATCCACATGCCGACACCCATGTGGACACCCAGGACCGGATCGAGCAATTTCTGCAGGACACCGATCCGCACTTCGTCAACCTCTGCCTGGACACCGGGCACATCGCCTACTGCGGCGGCAACAACCTGGAGATCATCGAGCGGTTCCCCGAACGGATCACCTACGTCCACCTGAAGTTGGTCGATCCCACGGTCCGGGAGCGGGTCAGAACAGAGAAACTGTCTCTCGCGGAGGCCGTTCCGCTCGGCATCATGGTCGAACCCCCCTACGGTGAGCCGGATCTGCCGTCATTGCTGCTGGCCCTGGCCGGGCTGGATCGCGACCTGTTCGCGGTGATCGAACAGGATCTGTACCCGATCGCCGCGCATATCCCGTTGGCCATCCAGGCCCGCGCCGCCGGATACTTCACCGCCCTTGGACTCGGCCCGGTCCGGCGCTGGCCGTTGTGATCGGCCGGCGGCTCATCTCGTCGGAGTGAGCGGAGGGTCGATGGCGAACCAGGCCGAAGGTCCCGACGTCGTCCGTGGCGACGCGCTCCGCGGCGGTCCGCTGGTCTGGCGGACGACGAGTCTGGGCATGATCAGGGTCTCGATCCCCTCCTCTCGGCCCGCGATACGGCCGACCGCGGCGGCCACCGCGGCGTGGGCCAACTCCCGGCCATCCTGATGAACCGTGGTCAGCTTGACGTAGGACAGCTGGGAGATCCGGCTGTCGTCGAACCCGGTGACCGAAACGTCCTCCGGGACCCTGACTCCGGCTCTGAGCAGAGTGTGGATCAGGCCCAGGGCAGCGTGATCGTTGCCGGCGACGATGGCCGTGGGAAAATGCGGCTCGTGTAGCAGGACACCGGCGGCCGAGGATCCCGACTCTTCGATGTAGTCGTCGTGGACCACGATGGTCCGGTTCGGCAGCGCAAGACGGCCGGTTGCGCCCAGGTAGCCGGCATGACGAAGTCGTGCACTGGCCATCCGCTCGCCATGCACGTAGGCGATGTCGCGGTGACCCATCGCGAAAAGATGGTCGACCGTGTCCGCCACCCCCTTGTCCCCGGCGGACAGCACGTAGTCACAACCGGTCGGCTCGGCATGGTCACCACCCACGACCACCACCGGGAGCTGCCGCGACAGCCGTCGCAGCTCGTCCCCGTTGATCGACAACCCGATGAGAATGAGTGCCGCACAACGGTATCCGAGGGCCTCGTCGATGGCCGCCGAGTGGTCGCGAGTGGACGTCAGCAGGCTCAGGACGATGTGGTAGCCCGCGGCTTGGGCGGCCGGATACAGCTCGTCGACGACATCGACCTCGGCACCGTGGATCGGCGAGAAGACCACGCCGAGGCAGTCGCTCGACCGTTGGCGAAGACTCCTGGCCGCGACGTCCGGACGGTAACCCAGATCCTCCGCGGCCCGAAGAATGCGTTCACGGGTGGTGGCACTGACACCGGTACCGTTGCCGAAGGCCAGCCCTACCAACTGGCGGGAAACCCCGACCCGGCGGGCGACGTCGCCCATCGTGGGACGGCGACCCGTCGACTCGGCTCCTTCGCTCGACACTGGCCGCACGCCCCCTCCCAGATCGCCCTGAGCCACTTTCCGGGACCCTGTCCGGACCGGCGGGCCGGGCCGGTCTGGATCGGGCCAAATGATACTTACGCCGTCCGGTGAGGTTCACTCCGACTCGCAACCTCGCACATCGGCCTGCAGCCGGCTCAGGCGATGTAGCAATGTTATAACATTCCGTCAAACCCTTGACTTTCGCCTGAGTCGGCGGCTACTTTTTCAACTAGCACGTGCCAGACAGGGCAAGGATTCTGGCCCTGATTCGTCGGATTGCCGGTCTCCACTGATTGCCCGGTCCCGTCATGGCCCGGCACATCCGAGCGGTCGGCCAATGCTCCGCTCTACTCCCTTCTGGATCGCGTCGCTGAGCCAGACACAACGAAAGGAACAATGATGTTCAGATTGTCCAAGTCACGTTTGCGCTCCGCGGGTGCGGCAGCGTTGGTGCTCGCCACGGTGACCGCGTGCAGCAGTACCGGTGGTGCGGCGGCGACGTCGAGTAGTGCGGCTCCCGCCGGAGGCGGCACGGCCGTGACCACCCCGCACTACACGTTCGCGATGATCAGTCATGCCCCTGCCGGGGACGCCTTCTTCGATGTGATCCAGAAGGGCGCGAAGGATGCGGCGGCGAAGGACAATGTCACCTTCAAGTATTCCGGGTCCGGTGTGGTCACCGACCAGGTCAACCTGGTGCAGAACGCCATCGACAGCAAGGTGGACGGTATAGCGGTCAGCATGCCGGATCCGTCCGCATTGATTCCGGTGATCAAGAAGGCGGTGGCCGCGGGCATTCCGGTCATTGTCTATAACGCGGGTGATCGGGACTGGCAGAAGACCGGGGCGCTGGCGTTCTACGGCGAACCAGAAAT
Source organism: uncultured Nakamurella sp. (assembly GCA_964250735.1). Taxonomy (GTDB): domain Bacteria; phylum Actinomycetota; class Actinomycetes; order Mycobacteriales; family Nakamurellaceae; genus Nakamurella. The sequence goes on from CAXUHA010000007.1 coordinate 98,686, forward strand.
GCTGGCCGGCGAATACGCCGGTACCGAGCTGACCAAGCTCGGTTCCAAGCACGCGCTCTGCGTCGTGCAGGCGCAGGGTCAGGTGCAACTCGAGGACCGCTGTGCCGGCCTGAAGTCCAAGCTGGTGGGGGGCAAGACCGACGAACTGTTCGCGGACGGCACCAACCTGCCGCAGTACGTCGCCACTGTCACCGCGAAGTTGGCGCAGGACCCGAGTATCGACTCCGTCGTGACGTTGGGACCGGCCTTGGGCGTCGCGATTTCCCAGGCCTTGACCAAGTCGAAGAGCAAGGTGAAAGTGGTGACGTACGCGTTCAACTCGGATGTCGTTCCCTTGATCGCGAGCGGGGCCGTTGCCTTCACCATCGACCAGCAGCCGTACCTGCAGGGGTACCTGTCGATCGACTCGCTGTGGCTGTACAAGCTCAACAAGAGCGTCATCGGTGCCGATCTGTCGGTTCCGACCGGTCCGGTCGTCGTCGATAAGGCCAACATCGGTGCCATCACGTCCTACATCTCGGGCGGTCTGCGCTAAGGCTGGACTCCGCGGCCGCCTGAGATCTCGTATCTCAGGCGGCCGGAGGCCGTCGCGGGGAAGCACCCGTCGCGGTCGGCTCGTTCGAGGGTGAAAGGACATCGATGCAGTACCGAATGTTCGGGCGAACTGGCTGGCAGGTCAGCGAGATCGCTTTCGGTGGTTGGCAGTTGGGCGGCGACTGGGGGGCGGTCGATGACGAGGCCTCCATCCGGACGTTGCACCACAGCTTCGCCTGCGGGATCAATTTCGTCGATACGGCCGAGCTCTACGGGGCCGGCCACAGTGAAGAGGTCATCGGCGAGGCGCTGAGCCGATGGTCGGGGGACCGGATCTACGTCGCCACCAAAGTGCAGCCCACGGTCTGGCCCGATCCCGACGACGACGGTCCCGAGATGCGGGGCCGGTACCCGAGGTGGCACCTTCGGGGAGCCGTCGAGCAGGCGCTGCGTCGCCTGCGGGTCGAGCGCATCGATCTGTTGCAGCTGCACGGGTGGCTGGCCAGTGGTGTCCAGGCGCTCGACTGGCTGGAGACCCTGAACGAACTCAGGGTCGAGGGGAAGGTCGATCACGTCGGAGTGTCCATCCGGGACTATCGACCGGACGAGGGTGTGGACCTCGCCACGCTCGGCCTGGTGGCCTCGATCCAGGTGGTGTTCAACATGTTCGAGCAGCGGCCGAAGAGCGGGCTGTTCCCGGCCGGCGCGGCCACGGATACCGCGTTCATCGCGCGCGTCCCGTTCGACTCCGGCTCGCTCATCGGCCACTGGACGGCCGACACCTACTCAGGGTGGGCCCCGGGTTCTGTTCCGCACACGCTCTTTCGTGGCGACCGATTCGCCGAGACCCTGAACCGGGCCAACCAGCTCAAAGAGATCTGTGCCGCCTACTTTCCCACGCTCGCCGAGGCGGCGATGCGATTCAGTCTGAGTTCGCCGCTGGTCAGGACCGTCATACCGGGCATGAAAAACGAGGACGAGGTGGACATGAACGTCGCCTATTCCGACGGGCAGGAGTTTCCCGACGAGCTGTCGGACAAACTCGCGTCGCACAATTGGCCGAGGAATTACTACAAATGACCGGTGATCTGCACACGGTGCAGGCCGAGTTCCTGTTGCCGCACGAGATCGACGCCGCGCTGGCCGCGCGGTCGGTGGTGTACCTGCCGCTGGGCAGCATCGAATTCCACAGCGCTCATCTACCGGTCGGGCTCGACGGGCTGAACGCCCACGGTGTCTGCACCAGGGCCGCTGCGAGCGGCGGCGGGATCGTGCTCCCCACCTTGTACTACGGCGTGGGCGGCGGTCACACCGCGTACCCCTGGACGATCATGGCGCGGTCCGCAACCACGATCGCGGAACTCCTCGAGCAATCCCTTCGCCGGTTGGCCGAGTTCGGCGTCAAGCTCGCGGTGCTGTTCACCGGCCATTTCGCCGACGAACAGCTCCAGCTGATCGACGACCTGGCGCTTCAGTGGAACGAGCCTGGCCGGGCCATGCGAGTGGTCTCGTTGTCGGTGAATCGGGCGGTGGCCAGCATTCCGCCGGATCACGCCGGTGTGTTCGAGACGTCGCTGCTGTCGGCGCTGTGGCCCGACCGGGTCCAGCTGGAGCGGTTGCCGCCACTGCCGGAGGTACCGTCCGACGATCCCGGCGGCGATGTCCAGGGCGCTCATCGCCATGACCCCGGCCACCCGCTGTGGGGAATTTTCGGACCGGATCCGCGGGAGTTCGATGCCACCCGAGCCGGCGACCTGCTGGCCGAGATCCTCGCCTGGACAGTCGACCAGGTGGACAACGCCCTCACGGACCAGGACCAACCCGTCGCGCTCTGATCGAAGGCGACGCGAGATGCCCGCGCTTACACCCGCTCTACCCGCGACCGCAGAAAGACGAGGCAATTTCCATGACATCAGCCACCGAGACCTTCGTGCCAGCTGCGATGCGTGACGCCGCCGGCGCGGGCTGCCCGTTCAGCGCGGCCGCAGCTGTGCTGGTCGGGGCCGGGGCAGGCGCCCCGACGGCCGCTTCGGTGAGTACCGGAACTCTGGCGCCGGCCGCGGAGGTGCGCACCGGCACCGTCCCGGAGGCCGTCGGCGCCCCGGCGTCGAAGACCGGCACGTCGGATGGGGCGCAGGGTGCGGACGTGCCGGCCGCGCCGCCGAGCGACCTCACCATCCACTACGACCCGTTGTCCTACGCGGCGTACGACCATCCGTACGACATCTACCGGCAGCTCCGTGACGACGCGCCGGTCTACTACAGCAAACGCCGTGATCTCTATGTGGTGTCCCGCTACACCGACGTGCAGGCCTGCCTGAAAAATCACCAGCAGTTGGTCAATGCGTTGGGCAACGACATCGACGGCACCCATGATTCCTACGGCGTCGGCAACCTGGTGGCTCAGGACCCACCGCGGCACACCGCGTTACGAGGTGCGGTACGGCGTTCCTTCGCCGGCCCGGAGATCATGGCCAAGGAGGACGCGATCCGGGATCTGGCCACGGATCTGTTGGCCGACATGCGGCGCAAAGGCGGCGGTGATTTCGCCCTGGAATTCGCCCTGCCGTTGGTGTTCGGGGCCGCACTGCAGCTGGTGGGCGCCCCGTCCACGGACAGCGCCTATTTCCAGGCCCACCTGTTGAGGTCGATGGTCCGTACCGTCGGCGCCTACGGGATACCCGAGGATGCGGCAAGGTCCAACGGAGAGTCCGAGGAGCACATCGCCGAGGTGGTGGCGCAGCGTCTGCAGGACATCGAATCGGGTGCGGACACCTCGGGCTCCGACGCGATCACCCAGATCCTGCTGGCCGTGCAGAAGGGGAAGGTCTTCGAGGCCGAACAGGTCGGCCTGGCCCATCTGGTCCTGTCTGCGGCTACTGACGCGCCTGCGGCGTTGTTGACCAATTGCGTGGCCATGTTGGACAAGTACCCGGCATTGCAGGGCTATCTGACCACGCATCCGGAACACATCGAGGCGTTCATCGAAGAGGTACTCCGCTACGACAGCCCAGCCCAGAATCTGTCCCGGCAGACCACGGCGGAGATCACCATCGCCGGCGTGACCATCCCGAAGAACTCCCGGGTAATGGTGCTGATGGCGTCGGCGAACCGCGACGAGCGGGTCTTCGACAACCCGGACACCTTCGACATCTTTCGCACCATTACGCCGGCGAACAAGATTCTGACCTTCGGTGAGGGCATCCATTCCTGCATGGGCGCGCCGCTGGCCCGACTCACCGCGCGGGTGGCGCTGGAGACCCTGCTGGACGGAACCGAACTGCGCATCGAGGGGATGCCCGAACGGTGGGTGAAGCAGATGGTGCGCGGATTCTCCGCGCTGCCCATCGTGTTCCTGCGACAGGAAGTACCGGCGGCGACGGCGGAGGACGAGGCGGCGCTGCCGCCGCACATCGAGGCGGTGAAGCACCAGACCACGAAGATCACCCTGGCCACCCGGCAGTTCGAAGCCGACGTACGCGTCGAGGCCAAGACCCTTGTCGCACAGGGGGTCGCCGCGTTGACCCTGCGGGAGATCGACGGGCATCCGTTGCCCCGGTGGGAACCCGGCGCGCACATCGACCTGATTCTGGGTGAGGCGGCGACGCGGCAGTACTCGCTGTGCGGAGATCCGGGCGACCATCACGTGTGGCGGCTGGGGATCCTGCGCGACCCCAACGGCAGCGGTGGTTCCCTCTACGTCCACGACCAGTTGCATCTGGGCGACACGGTTCGGATTCGTGGGCCCCGGAACAACTTTCCGCTGGCACCGTCTCCGCGGTACATTTTCATCGCCGGTGGTATCGGCATCACCCCGATGTTGCCGATGATCGCCGCCGCCCAAGCGGCCGGGGCGGAATGGAAGCTCGTCTACGGCGGGCGGGAAGCTGCGTCCATGGCGTTCCTGGACGAGTTGGCCGTCTACGGCGACAAGGTCACCGTGTGGCCGCAGGACGAAAAGGGTTTCATCGACCTGCCCGGACTCCTCGGCACCCCGCAACCGAACACCCTGGTGTACTGCTGCGGTCCGGGCCCGCTGCTCGATGCCGTCGAACAGCGCTGCGCGTCGTGGCCCAAGGGCAGCCTGCACGTGGAACGGTTCGTGGCCAAGCCATTGACCGAGCCCGTGCTGTCCGGAGCGTTCGAGATCTACCTGGAGCAGAGTGAACTCACCCTGACCGTGCCACAGGATAAATCCATTCTGACCGTCATCGAGGAAGCCGGCGTCGGTGTGCTGTCCTCGTGCGCCGAGGGCACCTGCGGCACATGCGAAACCCCCGTCCTGGCCGGCATTCCGGATCACCGCGACTCCGTCCTGGACGAGGAGGAACGAGAATCGAACAGCTGCATGATGATCTGCGTCTCCCGCGCCTGCACCCCACGCCTGGTCCTCGACCTCTGACCGGCCGTGCTGGCGTCTTTCAGCGGTGCGGAGGCTGGCCGCTGCCCGCTCTCAGTCCGCCGTCGACGGGTAGCACCACACCGGTGACGAAACGCGAATCGTGGCCGGCCAGAAACGCAATGACGTCGGCAACCTCGGCCGGTTCTGCCGCTCGACCCATGGGAATCCGGCGGAGGAACTCCGCCACGTCGGCGGCGGGTATGTCGGCTGTCGCGTCAGTGGAGGTCAGCGACGGGGCGACCGCGTTGACCCGGACGCCTCGGGAGGCAAGTTCGACAGCAAGCGATCGAGTCAGGTTGACCACGGCACCCTTCGCCGTGTTGTACATCGACATTCCGGGGTCGCCGCCAAGGCCGGCGACGGATGCCACGTTCACCACGCTGCCGCCGCGCTCCAGCAGAGGTGGGAGCGCGGCCTGCGTCACCAGAACCATCGACTCGACGTCCGCCGCCATTATTTCTCGCCATTCCCGTATGTTCACGGCCGAGAATGCGCGACTCCGGGAAATCCCGGCGTTGTTCACCACCACGTCGATTCGGCCGAATGCCTCGATGGTCGAATCCACCATCCCCGCGACCGCGGTGGCATCAGTGACGTCGCAGACTGTGACCAACGCGTCCGTCGAGCCGATCAATTCGGCCGTCTGCTGCAGCGCTGTTTCTCGCCGCCCGGCCAAGGTGACGCGGTATCCGTCGGCCGCCAGCCGCATGGCACTGGCCCGGCCGATGCCCGAGCCGGCGCCGGTGACGATGGCGACACGGTTGTCGTCAGTTCGCTGCGGCATGACGTCCCCTCGACGCTGAAACGGCGGACTGTCGTCGTCCACCGGCTTCCACGGAGTGCGACAATGATGAGCTTTCCCGCTGACCGTTGACGACAGGTCCAGACGAAATGGAGCTTACTGGTGCGATTGGGTGTGGTGGGGTACGGCGCGGGCGGCAGATATTTCCACGCTCCGTTCATCCAAGCAGCGGTCGGGGTCGAGTTGGCCGGTGTGGTGACCCGGTCGCCCCAGCGCCGCGATGAGCTGGCCGGCGATTACCCGGGCGTTCCCGTCTTCGATGACATCGGGCAATTGCTGGCTTCCGGTGTCGAGGCCGTCACCATCACCACGCCTCCGCAGACGCGTCGAGAACTGGTGCTCACCGCGATCGCTGCGGGAGTGCCCGTCATCGCGGACAAGCCGTTCGCGCCCGATGCCGAGGGCGGCCGCGAGCTGGAGCGTGCGGCGCGGCTCGCCGGCGTCCCGCTCAACGTGTTCCACAACCGACGCTGGGACGCGGACGTCCGGACGCTGTCCGCGGTGTTGGCTCACGGCGACCTCGGGCGACTCGTCCGGGTGGAGTCGCGGTTTGATGTCGACGACCCGGCGACCCTGGATCCCGGTCCGACCGGCGGACTGCTCCGCGATCTCGGCAGTCACCTGGTCGATCAGGTGGTGTGGCTGCTCGGGCCGGCCCGGCGGGTGTACGCCGACCTGGAATTCGTCGACCGGCCCGAGGGCCCCACCGACGCCGGATTCACCATCACGATCACCCACGCCACCGGCGTGCTGTCCCATGTCAGCTCCACCAAGTGCAACCACGTGCAGCAGCGGGAATGGCGCGCCTACGGTAGCGCGGGCGGTTACGTCGCGAACGGCACCGACGTCCAGGCGCAGGCCATATTCGCCGGCCAACGGCCCATTGATCTCGGCGCCGCCTGGGGCTACGACGCGGAACCACACTGGGGAACCCTGACCACCAGCGAAGGTTCTCGGCGTGTCCCTTCCGAGCGGGGTGCGTACCAGGACTACTACACGCAGTTCGCCGCCGCGCTCCGCGGGACCGCGACGTTTCCGGTTCCGGCATCGGAGGCGATCCATACCCTGGAGGTGCTCGACGCGGCCCGGACCAGCGCTGCCGAGCACCGTGTCGTCACGGTTGACCGTCATACCGGTGGAACCCAGGCCGCCCTGCGGTAGCGACGGTCACCAGACTGGATCAGCACCAGGAGCAGGGCGGTCAAGTCCGGGCGAAACGGTCCAGTGCGGTGATCATGATGTCGCGAGCTTCCTCGCTGCCGGTGTGACCGGCGCCGAAGAAGTGCAACTCGGCGCCCGGCCATGCCCGCGCCAACATCCACGGAACGTCCGCCGGTCCGCCCAGATCGAGGCGGCCGTGGATCAGCACGGCTCGAATTCCGGCCAACCGGTGGGCATTCTCGAGCAATTCGTCGGGCCCGAGCCAGGCGGCGTGCATGAAGTAGTGCGCACAGAGCCTGGCGAACATCATCGACACATCGGGGTCGAGGTACCGCGGGCTCGGCGTCCAGCCCTCCTCGAGCGAGAGCACGGCGTCCTCCCAATCCCGCCAGTTCCGCGCTGCGTTGGCCCGTACCGCAGCATCGGCGCTGTGGTTGAGCAGTCGGTCGTAGGCGGCGACCAGGTCGGCGGCCCGTCCACCACCTTCGCTGAAGACAGCCCATTCCTGCGGAAAATATCGGCCCACTTCGTGGTAGAGCCAGTGCACGTCCTGCGGCCTCGTCATGGTGACCGACATCAGGACCATTTCACTCACCCGTTCCGGAAACCGTTCGGCGTAGGCAAGACCGAGCGTCACACCCCAGGACCCGCCCCACACCAGCCACCGGTCGATGCCCAGATATTCGCGCAACTTTTCGATGTCGGCGATGAGGTGATGCGTGGTGTTGGTGGACAGATCGGTGCTCAGATCCGCAGCGCTCGGTGTGCTTCGCCCGCAGCCACGTTGGTCGAAACGGACGAGCAGGTAGGCCCCCGGGTCGAACGAACGACCGCTGCCCATCCCGCTGCCCGGACCGCCGTGCAGAGCGACCACTGGTTCGCCGGCCGGATTCCCGCTGGTCTCCCAATAGATCCGGTGCCCGTCGCCGACATCGAGCAGGCCATGGTCGTACGGTTCGGCCGGCGGATAAAGGTGAGCCATATCAGGGGAGATTAGTCGGCATCCCGGGTTGGCTACGGCGCCGCCAAGGGTCGCCGGGCTGATCATGTCAGCCGCGACGGAGGTGACCGGCGTGTACGCGGCACACGGCGAAGGCGTCACTTGTCGTGATCTTCTGAGTACGATCAGTCAAAAGAAGATCCGGCGCGGCCGATGACGACGATGACAACTATGACCGATGCCGGCCGGCTGCGGTTCAGGAGGGGAGGCAGAGTTGACGATGCGGACGGTGCCGACCACGAAACGCGCTCTGTTGGTGCTCAGCCATGCGATGGAGCGTGCTTTCGACGAACCGTCACATGACGGGCCCGACCGGGCCGCCGGTCTGATCGTCGGCCTGTTCCAGCGGCGCGAGTACTTCGACGTGGAAGCCGAGCGCTACGCCGCGCTGGCGGCAGCCGGCCACACCGTCGTCGTCGGGTTCAGTGGATCAGCGGCCGACATGCCGCCGAAGGTCACCGCAGTCACCTTCGCCCCCGACGATCCCCTGGCCGCGAAGTGGGTGCTCCTCATGTGCCGGCCTTCCTTCGCGACCGCTCTGGTGGCCACCGACCTGCGGGACCTGTCCATGGGGGAGATGACCCTCCAAGCGAGCCGCGTGTTCTCCGCCCGCTGGACATTTCATCGAGAACTGGCCGTCGAAGAGGCCCGGTCACAGTTGGCCGACCTCTCGCATCTGCTCCCACCCGACCTGCACGCACGCGCGCTGGCGGAAGTCGCAGGATGGAACGAGCCGGTCACCCCACAGGAGAGGCAACTCGCCGCGGCTGCCGACCACCTGGTGTACTCCGTCGAAGCCGGGCAGCGCCGCCTGATGCGGCTTCGCTCCCAGCTGGACGACACCCAGTCGTTGGCCGAGCGAGATCAGTTGACCGGCCTGCACAACCGACACTTCCTGGAGAGATTCCTCGGTGGAGCCGACCGACCGGCGGACCTGATGGCCGTCCTGGTCGATGTGGACAAGCTCAAGACCGTGAACGACACCCACGGGCACGAGGCCGGCGACGCCGTGCTGTCGGCGATCGCCTCAGCGTTGAACGCCTACACCGGTGATGGCGATGTGGTCATCCGGTGGGGCGGCGACGAGTTCCTCGTACTCGTTCCCGGTCTGACCCCCGAAGGCGCAGAAGCCTACGGCCAAGGACTTGTCGACGCGGTGAAGAGCAGCCACCCGGCGGCTCCGTGGGCCGCGCTGCCCCTTTCCGTCTCGATCGGTATCAGCCCGACTCATCGCACTCCACTCCCGCTGGGGCAGTTGGACAAGGCGATGTACGACGCCAAGCGATCCGGCAAGGGTCACGTCGTGGTGTCGGCGTCGTCCCCCGGATCACCCGGTGAATGCGGATCAGCCGGTGAACGCGGTGCTCGGATCCCCGGCCAGGAGACGTTTGAGTTCGCTGACGAAGGCGTCGACGTCCGCCTCGGTGGTGTCGAAGGCGCACATCCAGCGCACTTCGCCGGTCGCCGGATTCCAGTCGTAGAACCGAAAGGATTCCCGTAACCGGTTGGCCACCAACGGGTCCAGAATGGCGAACACGGCATTGGCCTGGACGGGTTGGGTGATGTGCACACCGGCCAGGCCCCGGACGCCCTCGGCCAGCCGGGCGGCCATCGCATTGGACTGCTGCGCCGAACGGAGCCACAGATCCCCCTCGAGTAGGGCGATCAACTGCGCGGACACGAACCGCATCTTGCTGGCCAACTGCATGTTCAGCTTGCGCAGGAAGGGCAGTGCCCCGGCCGCGGGGGCGGTCGGTTCCCCGGGCATGACGATGATCGCCTCACCGAACAGCAGGCCGTTCTTGGTGCCGCCGAACGACACCAGGTCCACGCCCGCCGCGCTGGTGAAATCGGCCAGTCCGGTGCCCAGGGCGGCTGCCGCGTTGGCGATCCGGGCGCCGTCGACATGTACGGCCATGCCCCGGCTGTGCGCGTGATCGGCGATGGCCCTGATTTCCTCCGGCGTGTAGGCGGTCCCCAGCTCGGTGGTCTGGGTGATGGAGACGGCCAACGGCTGCGCCCGGTGCTCGTCGCCCCAACCCCAGGCCTGCCGATCGATCAGCTCCGGCGTCAGCTTGCCGTCGGGGGTCGGCACAGTGAGCAGCTTGAGGCCGCCGACCCGCTCGGGTGCGCCGTTCTCGTCGGTGTTGATGTGGGCCGTCTCGGCGCAGACCACGGCGCCCCAGCGAGGCAGGACCGACTGCAACGACAGGACGTTCGCGCCGGTTCCGTTGAACACCGGGAACGTCTGCACCCCGGCCCCGAAATGCTGCGCCATCACCGTTTGCAGGTGCGCCGTGTAGACATCGCCGCCGTAGGCGATCTGGTGTCCGCCGTTGGCCTCGGCGATGGCGGTGAGAATCTCGGGATGCGTGCCGGCGTAGTTGTCCGAGGCGAAGCCCCGCTTGGTCGTGTCGTGGAGTCTGGTCACAGTCGCACATTCTCCCAGCCGGCCGGCCGAGTGCGGTCCCGTCTGTCCCGGGCGGCGGTCAGGTCAGGGTGATGCGGGCGCCGTTGAGGTCGGCAGCGTTCTCGGTGAACAGCCCGACCACCCGGGCGGCCAGATCGTCGACCTCGGTGAAGCCGGCAAATCCCTTGTCCGGGTGAGCATCTCGCATCGCGCGGTCCACCAGGGCCTTGACCACCAGGATCGTCGCGGCGGACCGCTGCGGCCGGGACGGCGCTGAGGTCGACGGCGTGCGGGCGAAGGATGCGGCCAGTGACGACATCCAGGCTTCGGCGGCGGCCTTCGCGGCCGCGTAGTTCGCCCCGCCGGGGGTCGGGGAATCGACGGCCGTCGCCGACACGATGATGGCGCGGCCGTCGGCCGACGCGGCGAGGTCGTCGTGCAGGACGATGCTGATGTGCCGCAGGCTGTCGACCACGTTGCGGCACAGGAACGCCCAGTCCTCGTCCGAGTTGGCGGTGAACCTGGATGCCCCACGCCAGCCGCCGACCAGGTGGACCAGACCGTCGATCCGGTGGTGCCGGGCCCGTATCTGTTCGGCCAGTGCCTGCGCACTCGCGCCGTCGGTCAGCTCGGCGACCTGCGGGTGAACGCCGTCCATGGCGTCGAACAGGGCCGCCAACCGATGTTCCTCCCGCCCGACGGCCACCACCTCGGCGCCGGCCCGGGCCAGCTCCCGGACGCATGCGCGGCCGGCCGAGCCGGTGGCGCCCGTCACCACGATGACCAGAGAAGTCAGTTCGCCGGCGCTGCGCCAACTCATCCGGTGATCCCGACGGTGGCGGCGACCACAGGGGACAGCTTGCGGTTCAACGCCTCGTAGAACATGGACAACGGGAACTCGTCGGGCAGCACCGCGTCCGTCAAGCCCTTGGGCGGCCCGTCCAGGGGCAGCGCGTCAGGGCCCTTCGCCCACGTCGACCGCGGATCGGGCGCGACGGTGGCCGAGACCAGTTGGTAGGCGGCCAGCCAGTGGGCGGTCTTCGACCGGTCTATCGACTGCCAGTAGAGCCGCTCGATCTGCCGGCCCAGCTCCAGGACCGGTTCGGTGACCTCCGACCAGTTGATGGTCAGCCGGTTGTCCGTCCAGTGCAGCACCCGACGCTGATGCAACCAGGCGAACAGCAGTTGGCCGCCGAGGCCGTCGTAATTGCGAACCCTGCTGCCGGTGATGGCGAACCGGAAGATGCGGTCGAACAGGATGGCGTACTGCACGAGGCGGCCCTGCGGCAGACCCTGGGCCTCCAGGTCGACCGCCTCGCGAAAGGCGGTCAGGTCGCAGCGCAGCTCCTCCAGGGTGTAGAGGAAGTAGGGCATCCGCTGCTTGATCATGAACGGGTCGAACGGCAGGTCGCCGTGCATGTGGGTGCGGTCGTGGATGAGGTCCCACATGACGAAGGTCTGCTCGGCCAACTGCTGGTCCGCCAGGAGGCGGGCGGCATCGGGCGGCACGGCCAACCCGGTGATCTCGGCGGCCGCGGTGACCACCGACCGGAACCGGGCCGCCTCGCGGTCGGCGAAGATGGCGCCCCAGCCGAACTTCGGCACCTCCCGCATGGCGATGGTCTCCGGGAACAGCACGGCCGAGTTGGTGGCGTAGCCGGCTGTGAAGTCCAGGAACCGGATCGGCAGGAACTGCTTGTTGGAGTAGTCACCGGCTTCCAGGTCACCGACGAAGTCGGGCCAGAGGACCTCGATCAGGACGGCTTCGAGGTTGCGATCGGGATTTCCGTTCTGGGTGTACATGGGGAACAGAACCAGGTGCCGGCGTCCGTCGATGCGCTGGGTCTCGGGATGGAAGGCCAGCAGCGAGTCCAGGAAGTCCGGAACCGCGAATCCACCGTCGGACCACCGGGTCAGGTCCTTGCCCACGGCGGCCAGGTAGTCGGCGTCGTGCGGGAACTCCGGTGCGATGTCCTCCACCGCGGCCGTGATCCGGCCCAGGAGTAGATCGGCCCGGTCGTGGTGATCGGAAATGGAACCGTCGGGGGATTGAAGAGACCGCAGGTCGGTGACGGCGGTCTTCAGCGCCAGCCATCCGGGATGCAGCGTGATGTCGGCCCGCTGCAGGGCCGGTTCGGCCGTCCGCCGTCGGGCCGCATGGGTGATCGCGTTGAGCAGCAGATCGCCGGAACGCGCATCGATCGCGACGCCCAGCACGACCACCCGCGATCGGCCGAGAACCGAGGTCGCGGCCACCGGTGCGCCTGGGTTCCGGGACGTGCCGGGCAGGCGGAGCAGGACGCTGGCCGGATCGCTGACCTGCAGGGTCATGGTGGGGGTGAGCACGCGGGGGTCGACCCGGGCCAGCAGGTCTTCCCCGACATGGCGCGGAGCCCAGGAGTCCTGGGGGTAAAGGCCGGCCGGTGTCGCGTCTGCGCCGGCCGCCCCCGACAGCCCGTGGGTCCGACCGTCCGTCCCGCTCGCCTCGATGCTGTGGCCCGCTTCGATGCCGGTGCCGGTCGGCCACGGCGCGGGCGGCGACCGGTCGGTGATCAGCACGACCAGACCGACACCGTTCTCCAACGCCATGGCCAGCGTCCCGTCCGTCGTGTTCGCGGTGGGCCCGACGACGATGACGTCGGCCGCGGCCGCGTCTGTGACCTGCAGGTAGCCGTGGTGGCTCAGCGCCGCGTACGGCGCCGATCCGAGGGTGGCCCAGGTGGTGTCCGGACTCATCCAAACCTGTGGAAATTTCGTCACGATGCCGCCTCTCTGTCAAGTCTCCTGCATACAAGCCTATATGCAGAAGCATTTTCGGGCAAAGGGGCCTTGGGGAGTATTATTTGCGGTCGCGGGGCGATCCGGGTCAGACGTCGAAGAGCGACGTCACCGACCCGTCCTCGAAGACCTCGTGGATGGCCCGGGCCAGCAGCGGGGCGATGGACAGCACGGTCAGTTGCTCGAACTGGTGCTCCGGCGGGATCGGCAGGGTGTTGGTCAACACCACTTCTACGGCGCCGCAGTTCCCCAACCGGTCGGCGGCCGGGTCGGAGAGCACTCCGTGGGTGGCCGCCACGATGACCTTCTCGGCGCCCGCCCGCATGATCTCCTGCACCGCCTTGGCGATGGTGCCGCCGGTGTCGATCATGTCGTCGACCACGATGCAGGTCCGCCCGGTGACGTCGCCCACGACCCGATTCGTTTTCACGTGGTTGGGCCGGGTGGCGTCCCGAGTCTTGTGAATGAAGGCGATCGGAGTTCCGCCGAGGCGATTGGCCCACCGTTCCGCGGTGCGGACCCGGCCCGAGTCGGGGGACACCACGGTGAGAGGCTCGGTGCCGTACTTGTGTGCGATGTAGTCGGTCAGCAACGGTTGGGCGAACAGGTGGTCGACCGGCCCGTCGAAGAAGCCCTGCACCTGATCGGTGTGCAGATCGACGACCATGAGGCGATGCGCGCCGGCCGTCTTCATCAGATCCGCGATGAGTCGGGCGGAAATCGGCTCCCGCCCGCGATGCTTCTTGTCCTGCCGGGCGTACGGGTAGAACGGCAGCACGACGGTGATCCTCTTGGCCGAGGCTCGCTTCAGCGCATCGACCATGATCAGCGTCTCCATCACCCACTTGTTGATGGGCACGCCGCACGACTGGATGACGAATGAGTCGGTTCCACGGACCGACACCTCGGGGCGCACGAAGATCTCACCGTTGGCGAAGTCGTAGATCGACTGCGGTGTGACGTCCGCATCCAGATAACGGGCCACCTCCTCGGCCAGGGCCGGGTAGCCGCGTCCGGAGAAGAGCAGCATGCTCTTGCGGGTGTTGGTAAAAATTGCGCTCACGCAGAGAGATCCTTCACTGACGGGCAGAACGGACACGCACGGCCCGCTGGTCTGGGGTCACCGCGCTGGTCTGGGGTCACGCGGTGGATCGCCCGCGTCGACCGCCCCCGCCGACCTGGCCGCCCGGTCGCTTCGGGTCCCCGCCCGCCGACGGAGCACCCAACCGGCGACCGCGTGCTGACGACCTCGGGACACCACCAGGTCGCCGGGAGCCACGTCCTCGGTCACCGTCGACCCGGCCGCGACATACGCGCCGGCGCCGATGGTGACCGGCGCGACCAGGGTGGAATCCGTTCCGATGAAGGCGCTCTCGCCGATGACGGTGGCAAACTTGTGGACGCCGTCATAGTTGGCCGTGATGGCGCCGGCGCCGACGTTGGCGGACGCGCCGACGGTGGCGTCACCCAGGTAGGACAGGTGTGGCGCCTTGGCCCGCGGGCCCAGCGTCGAATTCTTGAGCTCGACGAAGGCGCCGGCCCTGGACCCCTCATCGAGCCGGGTGCCGGCGCGCAGGTAGCTGTAGGGGCCGACGCTGGCGCCGGGGCCGATTTCGGCTCCTATGCAATGTGATCGGAGCACGGTCGCACCGTCGTGCACCTGGCACCCGGACAGGGTGGTGTCCGGACCGATGACGCAACCCGATCCGATGACGGTGCCGGCCTCCACCGAGGTGCCGGGCAGCAGTTGGGTGTCCGGTCCGATCCGGACATCCGCATGGATCCAGGTGGTGGCCGGGTCGTCGACCGTCACCCCGGCCAGTTGGGCGGTGCGGATCAGGCGGGCGTTCAACCGGCGGCTCAGATCGGCGAGCTGGACCCGGTCGTTGACGCCTTCGGTTTCGGCCGCCTCCGGGCTGACCAGGGTGCCCACCGGATGTCCGTCCCGGCGGGCCAGGGAGACCACATCGGTCAGGTACCGCTCGCCGGCGGCATTGGCCGAGGTCAGCCGGCTCAGCATCGCCGTGAGGACCACCGCGTCGAACGCGTACACACCGGAGTTGATCTCCCGGATGTCACGCTGGCCGCCGTCGGCGTCCTTCTGCTCCACGATCGAGACGAGCGCGCCGGACGAGTCGCGGACGATACGTCCGTAACCAGTCGGATCGTCCACCAGAGCGGTCAGCACCGTCACCGCGTTGCCGGCTCGTTGATGCTCCTGCGCCAGCAGGCCCAGCGTCTGTCCGGTCAGCAAAGGCACGTCCCCATAGGTGACCAGAACGGTCCCGGTCAGCTCGACCGCACCGTCCAATGCGCTGGCGACCGCATGGCCGGTGCCGAGTTGCTCGGTCTGGACGGCCTGGCGCACCGTCGGGTGCTCCTGGGTGAGGTAGGCACCGACCTGCTCCCGCCCGTGACCCACGACGGCCACCAGGCTGGCCGGGTGCAGGCTCGCGGCGGCGGTGACGGCGTGCCAGAGCAACGGCTTCCCGGCGATGGGATGCAGCACCTTCGGCGTCGACGAGCGCATCCGGGTGCCGGCCCCGGCGGCCAGCACGATGACCGACGAGATGATCGGGGTGGGCGGGGACGACGGTCGAGCACCGGTCACGTGCATTTCTCCTGTCGGCGAAGGCGTCGAAGATGTCCGTGTCGCGCCAGCAGCAGTGGAATTTGCCACCGGTGACAAGCAGGCATCCGCTCCGCCGCCAGGATTCGAACCTGAACCATC
>CAXUHA010000008.1:0-113954 GCA_964250735.1 uncultured Nakamurella sp.
GGATGGAAGATAATCATCAATAAACTGTTTGCTGTCTTCTTCTATTTCCGTTCAACCACTATTGCGATGGGTTGAACGCCGATATTTAATGTTATTAAGGTGCAGGAAACCATCAAGGAGGCAAACAAAAACCACAACCCTGAATTAGCGGCTGCGGCGGTCGTACTGTTGAAACCGTGACGACCCTGGCCGCCGTGCACGGCGTACTCCCCGCGCACCGGTATTCGCAGGACGAAATCACTCAGGCCTTCGCCGATGTCTGCTTCGGGGCGGACGAGGTGACCGACGGGCAGGTCGGCCTGCTGCGGCGGCTGCACGGCAATTGCGGCGTCGACACCCGCCACCTGGCCTTACCCCTGCCAGAGTATCGACGGCTCAAGGATTTCACCGGGGCGAACGATGCCTACCTGGCCGCCGCGGTCGAGCTGGCCGCGGCGGCGGTCACCGGCGCCCTGGCCGAAGCGGACATCGCCGCGGAGGACGTGGACGTCATTTTCTCCACCACGGTGACCGGCTTGGCCGTCCCGTCGCTCGAGGCCCGGATCGCGGCCACAGTGGGTCTGCGGCCGGACGTCAAGCGGGTCCCCATGTTCGGACTCGGGTGCGTCGCCGGCGCGGCCGGGGTCGCTCGCATGCACGATTATCTGCTGGGCCGACCGGACCAGGTCGCCGTCCTGCTCGCCGTCGAATTGTGTTCGCTGACCGTGCAGCGTGACGACCGGTCGATCGCCAATCTGGTGGCCAGCGGGCTGTTCGGCGACGGGGCGGCAGCCGTCGTCGGAGTAGGCGCGGCACACCGCAGGGCGGACGCCGGCCCGCAGGTGATCGACACCAGAAGCCACCTGTACCCGGACACCCATCGGACCATGGGCTGGGACATCGGCGCGTCCGGGCTGACCATCGTGCTGGACGCACAGGTACCAGCCCTGGTCGAAAAGTATCTGGGCGCCGATGTCCGGGGCCTGCTGGCCGACCATCGGCTGACCGTCGGCGACATCGCCCACTGGGTGTCCCATCCCGGCGGCCCGAAGGTGATCGAGGCCATCGAGAGCGAGTTGGCTCTGCCTCCGGACGCGCTGGAACTGACCTGGCGATCGTTGGCGGACGTGGGCAATCTGTCCTCGGTGTCGGTCCTGCACGTGTTGCGCGACACGCTGACCAAACGATCGCCCGTTCCCGGAACAGCGGGCCTGCTGCTGGCCATGGGCCCCGGCTTCTGCTCCGAGCTTGTCCTGCTGCGCTGGTGATCGGCTTGTCCGCTGCGGTTTTCGTCGGCTTCATCCTGCTGGTCGGTGCCGAACGCCTCACCGAACTCGTCGTATCCCGACGTCACATCGCGTGGAGTCTGGCCCGTGGAGGCCGGGAGTTCGGCCAGGGCCACTACCCGGCGATGGTCGCGCTACACGCGGCGCTGCTGGTCGGGGCGGTCGTGGAGGTGTTGGCCTTCCGGCGACCGTTCCTGCCGTGGCTCGGCTGGCCGATGTTGGTCATTGTGCTTGCGACACAAGCACTACGCTGGTGGTGCGTCCGGACGCTGGGTCACCGCTGGAACACCAGGATCGTTCTCGTTCCTGGCGAGCCGCTGGTGACGGCCGGCCCGTACCAATGGCTACGGCACCCCAACTATGTCGCTGTGGTCACCGAAGGTGTTGCGCTGCCGCTCGTTCACACCGCATGGGTGACGGCACTGGTCTTCACCGCGCTGAACGCCTGGTTGCTGACGGTCCGGATCAGCGCCGAGAACGCCGCGCTGACCATGACGGCGACCTCGCGATGATCGATCTTCTGGTGGTCGGGGCCGGGCCGGCCGGACTGGCCACCGCCATGTTCGCAGCCCGCGCCGGCCTTGACACCGTCGTCATCGACTCCCGCCCGGCGCCCATCGACAAGGCGTGTGGCGAGGGCTTGATGCCCGGCGCCGTGGCCGCCCTCCAGGACCTCGGAATCCCGTTGACGGGCAGGGCCTTTCACGGCATCCGTTACCTGGACGGCACTCGCAGCGCCACGGCGTTCTTCCGCTCGGGCAGCGGTATGGGCGTGCGGCGCACCACCCTGCACAGCGAAATGACCGGACGGGCCCGGCAGCTCGGCGTCCGCTTCGAGACGGCGACGGTGACCGATATAGAGCAGGACCAGGAGGGCGTGACGGCAGCCGGCCTGCGGGCCAGATATCTGGCCGCCGCCGACGGATTGCACTCCCCCGTCCGGCGGACCCTGGCTCTGAACTCGTCGAGCCACGCAGCACCGCGCTGGGGTTTGCGGCGGCATTTCCGGGTGCAGCCCTGGACGTCGCTCGTCGAGGTGCACTGGGCGGCCAGAGCCGAGGCCTACGTGACACCCGTCGGTCCGGACGAGGTTGGCGTCGCCGTCATCAGCTCGGCTCGAAGGCCGCTGGCCGAACACCTGCAGGACTTCCCGCGGCTGGCCGAGCGACTCGTCGACGCAGCGCCGACCGGGTCCGTCCGCGGGGCCGGTCCGCTGCGGCAGCGGACCGTCCGACGAGTGGCCGGCCGGGTCCTGTTCGTCGGTGACGCGGCCGGGTACGTCGACGCGTTGACCGGCGAGGGGATCGCCGTGTCGCTGGCCTGCGCCGCCTCGCTGGTCGACTCGATCCGCCGTGACCGGCCGGAGAGCTACGAACGGGCCTGGCTTCGGGACAGCCGCCGGTATCGGTGGATGACCGAGACCCTGCTGGCCACCAGGCGGATCGCCGAGCCGTCGATCGTCCCGGCCGCGGCGTGGCTTCCCGATCTGTTCGGCATGGCCGTCCGGCGGCTGGCCGGCTGATCGGCACACACCCGCGGGTCAGCGGTCCAGCATCGCCTCTTCCAGATCCAGTTCCCGCTGCACCCGGCGGAGCACCTCGTCGTCGATCCGGCCGGTGTCCCGCTCGTGGATGTAGACGATGCGCTCCTGGACCAGCATGTCCCGACGAAGCCGGCGGTACAGCTCGGACGGCGTTTCCAGTCGCGTCTCGTCCTGCGGCCCGAGCCGCTCCCAGGCTGCGTTGGCCCTGGATTCGGCAGAATTGCGCAACTCCTCCACGATGGACGCATTCGCCGGGAGTTCGGCCTCCGCGATCTGCTGGAGCCTCTCGACGGCGGCCTGCGCCGCCTGTTGCGCGGCCTGCGCCTCCGCCAACGCGTCCCGCTGGTCCTGGTCGAACGGCAGGCGGACCCGGCGAATCAGCCAGGGCAGCGTCAGGCCCTGCAACAGCAGGGTGGCGATGACCACCACGAAGCTGCAGAGCAGAACCAGGTCGCGGCCGGCCAGCGGCCGGCCGTCGTCCACCGTCAGCGGCAGCGCGTACGCGGCCGCAAGGGTAACCACGCCGCGCATGCCGGCCCAGGCGATGACGGCCACCATGGTCTTGGACGGGGCCGGCTCACGCTCACGGATCTTCTTGGAGAACCGTCGCGGCCCGTAGGTCGCCGGGAACATCCAGATGATCCGCGCCCCCAGTACAGCCAGAGTTACGGCCACCACCAGGACGATCACCTGCCCGGCGGATCGGCCGTGCAGGCCTTGAAGAATCGAGGGCAACTGGAGGCCGATCAGACCGAACACCAGCGTTTCCAGGACGAAATCGATGGTGGCCGTGACAGAGCTGCCCTGCAGTCGGGTGGCGTAGTGCATCTTCGGCATCTTCCGGCCGAGCAGGATGCCGGCGGCGACCACGGCCAGTACGCCCGAGCCGTGGAACTCCTCGGCGACCGCGTAGGCGCCGAACGGCAGCACGAGGAAGATGGCCACCTCGACCAGCGGGTCCGACAGTACGCACAGGAACCAGGAACCGATCGCCCCGAGCACCAGCCCGACACCCACGCCGACCACGACAGCGATCAGGAACAGGGCCAGACCGCGCCAGACGGAGATGCCGCCGCCGACGGCAGCGATCAGCGCCACCCGGTACGCGGTCAGTGCGGTGGCATCGTTGAGCAGACTTTCTCCGCCGAGAATGGTCAGAATGCGCCGGGGCAGCTTCAGCGTGCGCGCGATGGCGGTGGCGGCCACCGCGTCGGGCGGCGACACGACCGCGCCCAGCACCAGGGCCAGCGGCCAGCCCAGATCCCGGCCCACGACCAGGTAGGCGACCGCGCCCACGACGACTGTGGTGAACAACACCAGGCCGACGGAGAGCAGGGCCACCGGCCGGACATTGGCCCGCAGATTCACGTACGAACTGTCCAGTGCCGCGTTGAACAGGAGCGGAGGCAGCACTCCAAACAGCACGATGTCCGGGTTGAGCTCGATGTTCGGTATGACCGGCACGAACGACAACGCCAGCCCCGCCACCACCAGCACGAGCGGCGACGGCAGCCCCCACCGACGGGCCAGAGCCGCGATGGCGATCGCGACGACCACTAACATCAGCACCATGGCGCCTGACACGTTCCGGCCTCCTGCACTTCGGGGTAGGCCATGCTGCACCGGGCCCCATCACCCGGTCACGCCGTTGTCGACCCGCCTTACCAGAGGTTATGACGCTATCGCCCCGCGAGTTGCTGGTGTGGTCGTCGGGGCCGCAAACATCGGGAGCCCGCCATGTCCTGCCTCCACGTAAAAGACCTGGGGCCGGAACCGGCTTACGCTTCGCCGGCGGTGTGTGCGGAGTGCCACGAAGAGGGTATCGCCACCTGGGCCCACCTCCGGATGTGTCTGACCTGCGGGAACGTCGGGTGTTGCGACTCTTCTGCGTACCGTCACGCCCGAGCCCATTTCACCGCGACGGGTCATCTGTTGATGAGGTCGATCGAGCCCGGCGAGGACTGGAAGTGGTGCTATCTGGACAAGACCATCGCGACCTGACCGGCCGGCGAGACTTGAAAGGCGGATGTCCGGAGCCGATCGAGCGGCCTGGGAGACTGGACAGATGCCAGCCCTGCGACGCTCACGCGGTCTCTACCCCCTGCTCACCGTGGCCGCACTCTCCACGACCGCCGGTCTGATCCAGCTGGGTCGCGCGGCCCGGGGTCTGCCGGTCGCCATGGGCGCTTCGCAGCGCCGGATCGAACCGGGCGTCACCGGCTCGCCCCGGTACGACGACGGGGTGTTCCACAATGCGCTGCCGAGCACGACGATCGCGCCCGGATCCGGGGCCACGCTGCTCAAGGGTCTGCTGACGCACCGGGACCGGGGACGGCCGCGGGGGCGGGTGCCGCTGTCCGTGCCGTCCCCCCGGGCCGACGCCGCCGATCTGGCCGTCACCTGGCTGGGCCACGCCAGCGCGCTCATCGAGCTGGACGGGCGGTGGATTCTGGCCGACCCGGTGTGGGGTGACCGGGTGTCGCCGTCCCCGACCATCGGCCCGCACCGGCTGCATCCGGTCCCGATGCCACTCGATCAGCTGCCGCAGTTGGACGCGGTGATCATTTCGCACGACCACTACGACCACCTCGACCTCCCGACCGTCAAGGCACTGTTGGCCGGCCAGTCCGCGCCCTTCTTCGTCCCGATGGGCATCAGCGCACATCTGCGCAGATGGGGAGTGCCCGAAGACCGCATCGTGGAACTGGACTGGAACCAGACGAGCACCGTCGGCGGCGTCACGTTCACCTGCACCGAAGCCCGACACTTCTCCGGCCGCGGGCTGAAACGCAATCTGACGCTGTGGTCGTCGTGGGCGTTGCGCGGGCGCGCGCATCGGGTGTTCTTCGGCGGGGACACCGGCTACACCCCGGCCTTCGCCGAGATCGGTGCCCGTCTCGGCCCGTTCGACCTCACCATCCTGCCCATCGGCGCGTACGGCGACCAGTGGCCGGACATCCACATGACGCCCGAGGAGGCCTGGCGCGCGCACGGCGACCTGGGCGGAAAATTGATGCTGCCGATCCACTGGGCCACCTTCGATCTGGCCTTCCATACCTGGGCCGAGCCGATCGAACGCC
Source organism: uncultured Nakamurella sp. (assembly GCA_964250735.1). Classification (GTDB taxonomy): domain Bacteria; phylum Actinomycetota; class Actinomycetes; order Mycobacteriales; family Nakamurellaceae; genus Nakamurella. The sequence continues at coordinate 5,889 of CAXUHA010000008.1, forward strand.
TGCTGGCGGTCGCCGACCCCTCGGCGATCACCACACCTCAACCCGGCAATCGGGTGCTGGTGGCCACCCCGCCGAGCGCCGACCGATGGTGGGCGGGACTCTAGGTCAGGTCAATTCCGAGACCAGCAGTTCCATCAACACTCCGTCGTGCCAGCCGGTCCCGTCCGGGTTCCGTTCGTATTCCCGCATCACCCCGACCGTCCGAAAGCCGGCGGCCGCATAGGCACTGATGGCCCGATGGTTCTGTGCGGCCGGATCGATGACGATGCGATGGTGCCCGCGCTCGGTGAACAGGTAGCGCGCCACGGTACGGATGGAATCGCGGCCCAGCCCGCGGTGATGCATTTTCGGGTCGAGGAAGATGTCGATACCGGCGTGCCGGTACATCGGATCCGCTTCCTCGCTGTACTGCACCAAGCCGGCGACCGCGCCCTCCACGTCGACGGTGAACTTGACCGTGTCGGGGTCGTCCGCGAGCAGCCAATCGCCGTCGTGGTCACCCCACCACCTCGCCACCTCCGGGGTGCGCAGGATGGCGACCAGGGCCGGACCGTCGTCCGCACGTACCGGGCGCAGAGTCAGCCCCCGGCCGCTCAAAGTGGGCGCTGCAGTCATGCCTTCCAAGGTAAGAGGTCGGGACGAAGAACGCCCGCCCGTCAGACCGCGAGTTTCGCCTGTACCTGCGCCAGCGGCGGATTGGTGAGGGCGGAACCGTCGGCGAACACCACCGTCGGAACCGTGCGATTCCCGCGGTTCAGGCTCTGCACGATCGCAGCGGCCTCGGGGCTGTCGTCCACGTCGATATCGGTGAAGGCGATGCCGGCCCGGTCCAGGTCGCTCACCAATCGCCGGGAGAAGGGGCACCACGAGGTCGTGTAGACGGTCAGCTCAGTCATGTTCGATTCAACCTCAGATGATGCGACGGAATTCCGGCTCGCCGGCCGAACCACCGACGACCGACCTATGACGCATCCGTTAGCCGGTCTAAGATCACCACAATGTCCGACTCGTTGAGCGCCACGACCGGATTGATCGCCGGCCACGGCCAGGACCAGATCGAGGCGTATCTGGCCACACCCGCCTCGCCGGCGAAACGGGGCGGCGTGGTGGTCATTCATCACATGCCCGGCTTCGACCGCGGAATGAAGGAAATCACCCGACGCTTCGCCGAACTCGGATATGACGCTATATGCCCGAACCTTTACTGGCGGGAGGCCCCCGGGGCCGCTCCTGATGACGCCGCGGCCACGGCACGGGCCAACGGCGGAGTGCCCGACGCCCGCCTCATCGGCGACGTCGCCGGTGCCGCGGCCTACCTCCGCCTGCTGCCGACCAACAACTCAAAGGTCGGCGTCATCGGCTACTGCTCCGGCGGCCGGCAGAGCGTGCTCGCGGCCTGCAACATCGATCTGGACGCCTGCGTGGACTGCTACGGTGCGTTCGTCACCGAGCCTCCGCCGGACGGATTCCCGATCAAGGTCACCAATCTGGTGGACCAATTGCCGGCCCTACGGGCTCCGCTGCTCGGACTGTTCGGCGACCAGGACGCCCATCCGAGCCCGACAGCCGTCGACGAACTCGAGCAGCTTCTGCGTGATAACGGCAAGACCTACGAGATGCACCGGTACCCGGACGCCGGTCACGGCTTCTTCTCGGTCGACCGGGTCGCCTACCGGGTGCAGGCCGCCAACGACGGCTGGCGGCAGATCGCGAAGTTCTACACCAGGCACCTGACCGCCGACCAATGTTGAAAGGACGGGACGAGATCATGTGCACCTACGCCACCGTGAAACGGCCGATCGAGGGCAGCGCCAAAGGACCGGGCGGCCAGTGGTTTCACGTCACCGACGGGGTCGTCTACTTCGACCATCCAGTCCACGCGATGGCCGAGCACACCCTGAACATCGACTTCGCCGCGCCGGCGCAGGGCCCGTCCGCTCGAGTGGCGGTCGAACTGACCGCGGCCTCGGCGCGCGCGCTGATCGACGCGATCCAGGCCGCATTGGATTCGGCCCCGGAGTTGCTAGCCGGGTGAGCGATCAGGGAGTCGGCTGAACGGGTTCGACCGGCCAGCATTCCAGCCGGCGACGCGAGGAGAAGTGTCGTTCCGCCCCGGTCACCGGATCGGTGAAGCCGATCGACGAAGCGAGCAGCTGCAGCGGCCGGGAGTAGTCGTCGAACGGAATTTCGACCAGCCGGGGGTAGAACGGGTCGTTGTGGACCGGAATGCCCAACGAATTCATGTGCACCCGGATCTGATGGGTCTTGCCAGTGGCCGGATCGAGCCGGTACAAAGCATGCTCACCCCGGACCGCGAGGCGTTCCACTGTGGTCTCACTGTTCGGGTCGCCCGGAATCTCGTAGGCGGTCGGCGTGCCGCGGTCTTTGACGATCCGGCTCCGGACCGTGGTCGGCAGTGCGAGAGCCGGGTCGTGGCGGGCCACGGCCCGGTAGGACTTGCGCACCCGCCGCTGGGCGAACAAGGTCTGGTAGGCGCCGCGCTCCCGGGGCCTGAGCGAGAACAGCAGCACGCCGGCGGTGATCCGATCGAGTCGGTGCATCGGGGACAGATCCGGCAGGTCCAGTTCGCGGCGCAGCCGAAGGACCGCTGACTCGACGATGTATGCGCCATTGGGCAGGCTCGACAGGAAATGCGGCTTGTCGACCGCCAGGATGTGCTCGTCCCGGAACAGCACCTCGATCTCGAAAGGAACGCGCGGCTCGGGCGCCGGATCCCGGTACAGATAGACGAAGGAGTTGGCCCGGAAAGGCATCGAATCGTCGACCGGGACACCATCGACGTCGACCACCTCCCGGCCGGCCACCTTCTCGAGCAGGCGGACGCGTTCCACGTGGAACCTGGCCAGCAGGTAGTCCAGAGTGGTGTCCCACGGTCCGCTTTCCGGCAGCCGGATCCGGCTCGGGTTCAGGCCGTCCCGGACGGGCAGCGGCGGTGCGCGCCGACCGGTGCGTTCCTGCCGTCGGCCCATGTGTCCCAGGGTGCCAGGTGGTCGCGGGGGCCAGGTGCGCGGAGGATTCCGGACGACAGGACCGCCGAATTGCTACCCTCGTACCGCTGATGCCCGCGGAACAATGGATCCCGGGCGGGAGCAGCCACCGGGGGGCGGGTGCAGGTGAGTCGTAGAACCGCTGGCGGTCCCACCGTCCGGGGCGCCATCGGGCTGTTGATCTGCGGCGCACTGTTGGCCGGGGGTTGCCGGTCCGAGGCCACACCGTCCGCCGTCACTCCGGCACCGTCGTCCACTGGTCCGGTCGCGCCGGCCCTGTCCACCGTATCGGCCGGGTCTTCGCCGTCAGCGTCGCCGACCATGTCGATCCCGGCCGTCCCGGACCTCGACCGACCACCCGCAACCTCGCGAGCCGGGCCGGGCGCCCCGGCCGCCCCGACCGTGGAACTGCAGCACGACGCCGACTTGGCGTCCCTGCTTCTGACCCTGGCCCGGAACCTGGAGTCCGGGGACGATAAGGCCTTCCTCGCCCCTTTCGCGGCGCCGTTGAGAGGCCGGGTCGGACGTTGGTTCGGCAACACCAGAGCGCTCGGTGTGGACCGCGCCCTGATCGCCCGCTCCGACGACTATCCCTCGGCCGCTGTCGATTCCCCTTCGTCGTTCACCCGGACGGTGGTCGTCGGCGTTCGCACTCCGTACGACGACGGTACTTCGATGCCGGGAATCGCCTACGGGGTCACCGTTTCCACGGCCACCAAGCTGGGGCGTCACATCCTGACCATCACGTCGTGGCAACCCCGATATCTCGGCGATCCGATGAACTGTGACTGCACGCTGACCGTGGTTCGTACGGCCACCACGGCGGTGGTCAGCGACGCTGCCGATGCCGACCTCGCCTTCTGGTCGAAGGCGGCGCTCAGGGCCGCATCCGATGGGATCGCCTGGTCGTACCGCCGCCTGCGGGGTTCCGGGCTGGTGGCGCCCAAGGGCCAGGTCATCTTTCTGGCTGACAAGCCCTTTCACTGGTTCCTCGGCGGGTCGGGGCCGGCACAGTCGACCAACCTCACCGCCGCACTCATCGATGCCGCGGGTTCCCACCCGGGCACCCGTTATTCGACCCAGTCCCGCATCGTGCTGATGCTGCAGTCGGCCGACGGGTCCGTCGTGCCGAACAACGTGCAGGGCAAGGAATACGTCACCGACGTGATCACGCACGAATCGACCCATCAGCTGATGAATCGGAATTCCACGCTGCGCCTGCGGACGGCTGATTCCCCGCCCACCTGGGTGGTGGAGGGGATCGCGGTGGCGGTCGAGACCCTGCACCGGGAGTCCCTGGGCGACTCCGGTGACGTCGGCTACCCGGAGCCCAACGACCCGAAGAACGTCGAGGGCGCCTGGTTCGCCGCCCACCTCAAGGATCAGATGCCGACCCGGAGCCAGCTGTACTCGACGTCGGACGGCGCGGGCTACTACGCGATCTCCGGCTCGGTCTTCCGCTACATCGACCGGGAGTACGGCTACCTCACGATGTTGAAGATCGCCAAGGCGATGTACCTCAAGGCAAACCAAAGTCCCTTCGACTACTTCCCTGATCCCGCCACCTCCGGTGCCCTACTGCCCGCCGCTACGGCGAAGAGCAGGTGGAAGGCCTGGTTTATCGCTCACTACGAGTAGGGGTGCGGGAAGCGGCGATCTGCGCCACGATGACCACATGCAGCTGGAACCGGTCGGCGAACTCGACGCCAGGTACAGCGACCCGGGCGCGACCGCTCATCGGTGGGCCACCGCGCTCGACGCGCTCATCACGTCGAGGATCTTCTGGTTGAGCACTGTCCGTCCCGACCATCGGCCGCACGTCACCCCGCTGCTCGCCCTCTGGCACGACGGCGGGCTGTACTTCTGCACCGGGGCGGACGAGCGAAAGGCAAAGAACCTGGCGGTCAACGGAAGCTGCGCCCTGACCACCGGCACCAACGCCGACTCCGGGCTCGACCTGGTCGTGGAGGGGGAAGCCGTTCGGGTCACCGACGACCGACTGCTCCGCACCCTGGCCGTCGGTTGGGACAGTAAATACGGCGCCGCATGGCATTTCGACGTGCAGGACGGCGCGTTTGCCGCCGGCGGCCGGAACGCCCTGGTGTTCGGCGTCTCCCCCGGGGTGGTCTTCGGCTTCGGCAAGAGCCCGTACAGCCAGACCCGCTGGCGGTTCACCCGGGATGCGGCGCGTCCAGCTACCTTGACCCGAGTGTTGTCCTGAAACTGGAGTGACGCCCAGGATGCGCGCATAGCTGACAAGGGAGTCGGATGGATGGGGATGCGTTGGACGTGAGGGTCGGCGGTCGAGCGCTCCGTCCGACCCGGGTGGTGATCGCACCCGACAAGTTCAAGGGCTCACTGTCCGCACGTGCGGTGGCTGATCATCTCGCGGTCGGGTTGACGAGGGCTGCGCCCGATCTGCAGGTCGTTCTGGCGCCGGTCGCCGACGGGGGCGATGGCACGTTGGATGTCCTGGCACCGCATGGATTCACCGTGCAGACCGTCACGGTCACCGGGTCCACGGGTCAGCGGCGCCGCGCCCGTTTCGGTATTCGTGACGCTGACGCTGTTCTCGAGCTGGCCGAGGCGGATGGCCTGCGGCACATCGATCCGCGAGAGCTCCGGCCGTTGACCGCTACCAGCCGTGGGCTCGGCGAGCTGATCGCTGCCGGGCTCGACCGCGGGTGCCGCCGTTTCGTACTCGGTCTGGGCGGCAGCGCCAATACCGACGGCGGCGCCGGCATGCTGCAGGCGCTGGGTCTGGCACTGCAGGACGCGCACGGGCGTGAACTGGCACCTGGTGGTGCGGCGCTGCGCAGCCTGGAGACCATCGACACCGGCGGACTGGATCCGCGTCTGGCAGCAGCGACATTCGTCGTGGCCACCGACGTCGACAACCCCCTCCTCGGAGAGCGCGGCGCGGCCGCGGTCTACGCACCGCAGAAGGGGGCCGGAACAGCCGATGTCGCTGTCCTGGAATCAGGTCTTCGGCGATGGTCACAGAAGACCGAGACGGCAATGGGTCTCGACGTCTCCGACCGGCCCGGAGCCGGCGCCGCCGGGGGAGTCGGTTTCGGCGCACTGGCCTACCTGAACGCCACGGTCCGACCTGGCATCGACCTGATCCTGGAGCTCGTCGGTTTCGACGAGCTGATCACCGGCGCGTCGCTGGTGATCACCGGCGAGGGCGGCCTGGACGAGCAGAGCCTGAACGGCAAGGCGCCCATCGGGGTCGCCGCCGCCGCCGCCCGCCGCGGGGTGCCCGCCGTCGCCGTCGTCGGACGGTCCTCATTGAGCCCAGACCGCGCCGCCGCCGTCGGCCTGGCTGCGGTGTACGCCCTGACCGATCTAGAACCTGACATTTCCGTCTGCATCAGCGACGCCGGCCGGCTGCTCGAGCAAATCGGCTCGACCCTGGCCGCCGAACTCCCGGCTCTCATCCCCGCAGCGGCAGTCGCCCGTACCTGACCCGTTCATCGGGAACACCCGGGCCGGCGCGGTCCAACCACCTGTCGGCTCGTCTTGGCATCGCCGGCATCGCCTTGGCAAGCCCCGAAGCCGTTGCCAAGACGACGTAGCGCCTGCTCAGTGGGCTCCGGGACCGCGCGGGCCGACCACATCCTCACCCTCGGACGCGTATGGAAGCGAATCTCCGGCACGGGACACTAGGGTCGGAATCGACGCGCCAGTCGGCGAAGCACCGGACCGGCGGCCAGGCCCGTGCCGACTGCCGAGATGGCGCTGATCCCGAGGTCGATCGACACTCGGCCCTCCGCGGCCCAGTAGACATCCTTCAGATCCAGCAGCAGGGCGAACTCATCCACGATCAGCGCCAAGCCCGCCCCGTAGGCGAGGGGGACCGCGGCGTGCGGTTTTCGGGAATTCCCCCGCACCGCCATCCCGCCGACCCCGGCCAGCAGACCGATGCCCCACAGATAATGGTGGATGTGCGTTCCCCCGATGGAGACGTTGCGGAAAGGTCCACGGCCGTTCTTGATGCTGGAGGTGATTCCCCGGACAACGGCAAAGGTTCCGGTGAAGCTGGACCAGCTCAGCACCACCGCCCGTCGGGCGGGGTTCAGCTCTTCGCGGAAGGCGGCCTGCACCTCGTCCCGGAAGGCTCCCGGATGCGTCTCGTCGGCGCGTCGGGTGATCGGTACTGTCATCTGCTCACAGTATGTGCACCAGGACACGTCTTTCGTGGCGTCCCACTTTCGAAGGCGGTCATGAACACCCAAGAGGGATCGTTGGAACTGATCGCTGCGGCTGCGGCGAAAGACGCAGGAGGCATCGACCCTCAACTCCTGAGTGACTTCCTGCCGGTGCTGGTCGGCGCGGTCGCGGCCGGCACCCGGCTGCGGCGGCGGGAGCTGGCCAGGTATTCCGACGCCGGCCGCAAGGCCGCCGGGCGGGGAGTGGCACTGCGAGCGCTGGTCGATCTGTACCTGTCCGCGGCCTGGCGGTTGTGGCGTCGCCTACCCGAGGTTGTCAACGCGAGCGGCGACCCGGCCGCTGTGGTGCTGGCCGGTGAAGTGATGCTCCGCGCCGCGGATGACGCGGTGGCCGTGTTGACCGAGGGATACCAACTGGCCCGGCGCGATCTGGTGCGGATGCAGGTGGCGGCGCGTCGTGAGTTCGTGGACGACCTGCTGGTGGGCGGTGCGCAGGCTCTGTCCGGTCTGGTCGAACGGGCCGCTCTGTTCGGCCTCGGCCTGGCCGGACCGCACGCCGTCGTCGTCGTCAAGGCGGACAAGCCGTTCACCGACTCCTCGCCGCTCACCGGAATTCTGGAGCGCTCGATCCAGGGCGCCAAGGCGGACGCCGACGCGCTGGTCACCACCAAGGAGGGGGCCCTGGTGGTCATCTTCGCGGCGCCGGACCGCAACGCGATCGACGAGGTGATCGCGGGCCTGACCCGCAGTCTGCCCACCGGGGTCGTGGACGGCGTCAAGCTGCAGCGCACCGCTGCGGTGGGCGCCTGGAAGATCGGGGTGGGACGCGCACACCAGGGTCCCAACGGGGTCCGACTGTCGTTCGAGCAGGCGCAGGAGGCGCTGGGTCTGGGTGCCCGCCTCGGCGGTGGCGGGCGGGTCTTCGACGCTGCGGAGTTGCTGGTGCACCGGGTGTTGGTCCGCGACGAGGCCGCCATGGTCGAGTTGGTGGAGGCCGTGCTCACCCCCCTGCTCCGGGCCAGGGGCGGGGCCGAACCTCTGCTGCGGACGTTGGAGGCGTATTTCGACGCGGGCGGGAACGCCTCGCTCAGCGCCCGCTCGCTGCACCTGTCGGTCCGGGCCCTGACCTATCGCCTGGAGAAGATCGCCGAGTTGACCGGTCGCGACCCCGCGGACCCCGGGCAACGCTTCGAGCTGCAGACGGCCGTGCTGGGCGCGCGACTGCTGGGCTGGCCGCCGCCGGCGTGATCGACTCACGCTGCCGAATATCGGCAGTAGGAAGGCTGAAGACTGGGCGCATTCTGCCGTAGCTCCGCAGCCTGCTGTCGGGCAAGCTCAAGGCAACGGAGCCGGTGTGCTCCGAACCCGCCCCCTTCTCGACATCTTGGAGCACCCGTGACCGTTCCATTCTGGGCCTGGGCCGCATTCGGCGCCGTGGTCCTGATCATGTTGGCCGTCGACCTGCTCGCCCATCGCGGCGCGCACATCATCAAGTTCAAGGAAGCAGCGATCTGGAGCGCCGTCTGGGTGACCCTGTCGCTGGTGTTCGCCGGTGTCATCTGGTTCACCTTGGGTAGCGGTCCCGCCGTCGACTTCACCACCGCCTGGCTGCTCGAGAAGTCTTTGAGCGTCGACAATCTCTTCGTCTTCGCACTGATCTTCGCCTACTTCAAGGTGCCTCGCGAGTTCCAGCACCGGGTGCTGTTCTTCGGCGTCATCGGCGCGCTGCTCTTCCGTGGCATTTTCCTGATGGCCGGCGTGGCCATCGTCAGCACCTTCACCGCCGTCCTGTTCGTCTTCGGCGCCATTCTCATCTACAGCGCGATCAAGCTGCTCAAAGATGACGACGATTCGATCGATCCCGGTAAGAGCTTCGCCGTCCGCATCCTGCGAAAGCTGATCCCCGTGTCGGATGAGTACCGGGGCACGAGGTTCTTCGTCAAGGAGGCGGGCAAGCGCATCGCCACCCCGCTGCTGGCCGTGGTCGTCGCCGTCGAGGCCGCGGACCTGGTCTTCGCGGTGGACAGTGTCCCGGCGGTGCTGGCGGTCAGCGACAATGCCTTCATCATCTACTCCAGCAACGCCTTTGCCATCCTCGGGCTGCGGGCGCTCTACTTCCTGCTGGCCGGAATGCTCAAGAAGTTCCATCACCTGGGCAAGGGCCTGGCCTTCATCCTCGCCTTCATCGGCGTCAAGTTGTTCCTGCAGGCCGGCCATAAGGTCATCTCGACCTCCATCCCGGAGATCCCGTCCCTGGCGTCGCTGGGTGTGATCGTTGCCGCGCTGGCCATCTCGATCATCGCCTCGCTGCGGAATCCGCTGCCGGAAGAGCCGGAAGACATCGCCGAGGTGCCCGAGGTTCCCGAAGCGGCCAGCCCGTCCCTGCCGACGTCAGGACGATGACAGCCCTCGCCGGCAGGACGGCCTGACCCATTGACCCACACATCGACCCGCACTCGTTCGCCGCTCCGCACCAGGTTTCACCAGATGCGCACCCGGTCGGCTGGATCCAGCCACATGGTGTCGTTCTCGGTCACCCCGAACGCCTGGTGGAACTCATCCAGGTTGCGCACCACCTGGTTGCAGCGGAACTCCGGTGGCGAGTGCGGGTCAATGGTCAGCCGGCGCTGCACCTCGGCCGGTCGGGTCTGCGTCCGCCAGGCCCGGGCCCAGTTCAGGAACAGACGCTGCGCCCCGGTCTCCCCGTCGATGGTCTCGTCGGCCTTGCCGTCGAGCGAGAGAATCCAGGCCTGATAGGCGATACCCAGGCCACCGAGATCTCCGATGTTCTCCCCCACCGTCAAGGCCCCGTTCACCTTGGTGCCGTTGGCGCCCTCCGGTGAGAGCTGCGAATACTGCTCGATAAGCTTGCCGGTGAGCGCTTCGAACGCCGCCCGGTCGCCGGGGCTCCACCAGTCCTTCAGAGCGCCGGTGCCGTCGTACTTGGATCCCTGGTCGTCGAATCCATGCCCTATCTCGTGCCCGATCACGGCGCCGATCGCCCCGAAGTTGGTCGCGTCGTCGGCCTCCGGATCGAAGAACGGCGGTCGCAGAATGGCGGCCGGAAAAACGATCTCGTTCATGCCGGGGTTGTAGTAGGCATTGACGGTCTGCGGCGTCATGAACCATTCGTCGCGGTCGACCGGCGCCCCGATCTTGGCCAGCTCCCGATCCAGTTCCAGCGCCGCCGAACGCCGCGAATTCCCGATCAGATCATCGCCCCTGATCGTCAGCCCGGCATAGTCGCGGAACTTCGGCGGGTAGGCGACCTTCGGGGTGAAGGCCGACAACTTCTCCAGCGCACGGACTTTTGTGTCCGCGCCCATCCAGCCCAGTTCACCGATGTTGTGCCGGTAGGCCTGCAGCAGGTATTCCACCAGTTGATCCATGCGCCGCTTGGCATCGGGCGGGAAGTTCCGCTCCACATAGATCCGGCCGAGCGCCTCCCCCACCGCGGATTCGACCATGCTGATCCCGCGCTTCCATCGCGGGCGCAGCTCCGGCGTGCCGGACAGAATGCGGCCGTAGAAGGCGAAGTTCTCCTCGACGATCGCCTGGGTGGACAGCGGGGCGGCGCTGTGGATGACCTTCCAGGTCAGCCAGTCCTGCCACTGCGGCAGCCGCTCGTCGGTGAGCAGCGCACCGACGGCCGACAGGAAGGGCGGCTGCATCACGACCACGTGGTCGAGCACCGCGCTCGCCGCCGTGAGACCGTCGAGCCAGGCGTGCCACAACTGGGCGGGCAGCAACTCGGCCAGGGCGGCCAGGTCCATCGGGTTGTGCGTCTGGGAGCGATCACGGTTGCGCACACGATCCCAATGGGCGGCGGAGAGCTCGGTTTCCAGCGCGATCGCCGAATCCGCGCAGCGCTCCGGGTCGTCGATGGCGACCAGGGTCATCATCGACACCACATGGTCGCGATAGGCACGTCTGATCTCGGCATACTGATCGTCGTGGTAGTACGACTCGTCCGGCAGTCCGAGGCCGCCCTGGTAGAACGTCAGGGTGTATCGGTCCGGCTGGTCCGGGTCGGTGTCGACCGCGAAGCCGAAGGCCCCGGGCACCCCGTCCCGGTGCAACCGGCCCAGTAGCCGGACGAACTCGGTGCGGTCAACCACGCCCTGGACCCGCTGCAGGTGTTGCCAGACCGGGTCGCTGCCCCTGGCCTGGATGGTCTGCTCGTCCATGAAAGAGGTGAACAGGTCTCCGATCAACTGCTCGGCCGAGCCCGCCGCGCCGGGTGTCCGCGCCGCCTCTTCGACGATCTGCCGGCACGCCGCCTCGGACTGGTCACGCATCTCGTGGAACGCGCCGTAGATGGACTGGTCCGGCGGGATGGAGTCCTTGGCCAACCAGCCCCCGTTCACATGCCGGAAGAGGTCGTCCTGGGCCCGCACCGAGGTGCCTGGGTCGTTCGAGGTCATCGTTGCGTGCTCCCATGAGTTCTGCGGACCCGGCGCTCCGCCGGGTGCTGGTGTCATCCCGCGCCAAGGGTAGGCGTAGGAAGTACTCGGCAACGATGCGCGCAGGAGGGATGGAGACCTGAGTGAGCATCGCAGGGAGGAACGACCGAGGAGCGGAGCGAAGAAAGCGATGAGCGCCTGCGCGAAGAGCCAGGATTCAGCATGACTTTGATTGCGGTGACGGGGGGCAGTGGCAAGCTCGGCCGGGCGGTGGTGGCCGATCTGCTCCACCACGGACACGACGTCGTCAATCTCGATCGCGCGCCGTCGCCCGACGGGCGCGCGCTCTACGTCAAGGTTGACTTCACCGACTACGGGCAGGCTTTCGAGGCGCTGAACGCCATCGAAGACCGCTACCGCCATCTGGACGCCGTCGTGCACCTGGCCGCTGTGCCGGCGCCCGGGCTGACCACCAACGCGGCCACTTTCGACAACAACATCACCAGCACCTACCACGTGTTCTCGGCGGCCAGGGCGGCCGGCATCAAACGGGTGGTCTGGGCCTCCAGCGAAACCGTGCTCGGGCTGCCGATGGGTCCGGACAGCCCGCCCCCCTACCTGCCGGTGGACGAGGAATACCACCCGCGGCCGCAGTCGTCCTACTCGCTGGCCAAGACGCTGGAGGAGGAGATGGCGCTGCAGTTCTGCCGCTGGGACCCGTCCCTGACCATGGTCGGGCTGCGTTTCTCCAACGTGATGGACGTGGCGGACTACGCGGCGTTCCCGTCGTACGACGCCGACCCGTCCCTTCGGCAGTGGAACGCCTGGGGCTACATCGACGCCCGGGACGGTGCCCAGGCGGTTCGGCTCGCCCTGGAAGCCGACCTGGTCGGCCGGGAGATCTTCATCATCGCCAACGCCGACACGGTGATGTCCAGGACGAGTTCGTCGCTGGCGGCGCAGGTGTTTCCCGAGGTCGAGGTGCGTAAGGAGCTCGGCGATCATGAGACGCTGCTCTGTATCGACAAGGCACGCCGGGTGCTGGGCTTCGAGCCGATGTTCAGCTGGCGGACCGCGATCTGAGCCCCGACGGCGCAGGCGCCCACGTCATGCCGACGCATACAGTGGGCGAATGTCGATCGACAGCACGGCGGCCGGGCACAGCACCAGGGGCGCCTACGTTTCGGGTGGCCAGGAGTTCACGCGGGACACGAACTACATCGACACCCGGATCACCGCGGACGGGACCGGCGGTCCCGACCATTACCCGGTCGAGTCCGGCCGGTACCGGTTGATTGTGGCGCGGGCGTGTCCGTGGGCGAACCGGGCCATCATCGTCCGGCGCCTCCTGGGTCTGGAAGATGCACTGTCCATGGGTGTTTGCGGGCCCACCCACGACCGCCGCAGCTGGACCTTCGACCTTGATCCGGGCGGTGTTGATCCGGTGCTGGGCATCGAGCGCATCCAGGATGCCTATTTCGCGAGATTCCCCGACTATTCCAGGGGCATCACGGTGCCGGCGATCGTGGACATCGCGACCGGCCAGGTGGTCACCAACGACTACCGGCAGATGACGCTGGACCTGTCGACCCAGTGGAAGGAGTTCCACCGGCCGGGTGCACCCGATCTGTACCCGGAACACCTGCGGTCCGAGATCGACGAGGTCGCGGATCTGGTCTTCCGTGACGTCAACAACGGCGTGTACCGGTGCGGATTCGCCGGTAGTCAACAGACGTACCGGAAGGCCTACGACCGGTTGTTCTCGCGGCTGGATTGGCTCACGGAGCGGCTGACCGCCCAGCGGTACCTGATGGGCGACACCATCACCGAAGCGGACGTGCGGTTGTTCACCACACTCGCCCGATTCGACCCCGTCTATCACGGTCATTTCAAGTGCAACCGCGAGAAACTCTCCGAGATGCCGGTGCTCTGGGCCTACGCGCGCGACCTTTTCCAGACGCCCGGTTTCGGCGACACCATCGATTTCGACCACATCAAGAAGCACTACTACGTGGTGCATGTCGACATCAATCCGACGCAGATCGTGCCCGCCGGGCCGACCCTGGCCAATTGGCTGGAGCCGTCCGGTCGGGAAGCCCTAGGCGGGCGCCCGTTCGGTGACGGTACGCCGCCGGGACCACCGGTTCCCGCCGAGACGGTGCCGGTCACGCATGGGCCCCTGGGGAGCTCATGAGGGGTTGATGTAGTTCTCCAACAGGCGCAGCCATATTTCGCTGACCGTCGGATACGACGGGACCGCATGCCAGAGTTGTTCCACCGTGACCCGGCCGACGATCGCGACGGTGGCGGCGTGCAGCAGGTCGGAGACGTCAGGCCCGACGAACGTGGCGCCCACCAGGGTCTTCGAATCGTCGTCGATGACCAGCTCGGCCCGGCCCAGATAGTTGTCCCGTTGCAGGAAAGTCCCGGCCAGGGCGGACATGTCGTATTCCACCGCCGTCACCCGGAGCCCCCGGTCGCGGGCCTTCGCCTGGGTCGGTCCGACGGAGGCGACCTCGGGGTCGGTGAAGGTGACCTGGGGCACGACGTCGTGGTCGGCGAGGTCGGTGGTCCACGGCGTGTCCACGGACCGGCCTTCGGCCCGGGCGGCGATGACGGCACCGCAGATCCGGGCCTGGTACTTGCCCATGTGGGTGAGCAGCGCACGACCGTTGAGGTCCCCGACCGCGTACAGCCAGTCCCCGTCGACCCCGTCGACGGTCAAATGGTCGTCCACCCCGACGAAACCGTGATTGGCCGTTACCGCGTCGGCCAACGTGCCGGAACCGAGTTCGATCGTGTCCAGCCCGATGTCCCGGCTGGCGGGCACCCGGCCGGTGGCCACCAGCACTTCGTCGACGGTGATCGACCGTTCGCCGAAACTGACCGTGACTTGCCCACCATGAATGTTGCCCTCGCCGGTGTCCTGCGGATCGACTCGGTGTACGGCGTCCACCCTGGCGTCCAGGTGCACGGTCACACCGTTCTCGCGGAACTTCTGGAGCACCAGATCACCGGCGAAATCCTCGTTGCGGGCCAACAGTTTCGGCGCGGAGCCGACGATGGTCACGTCGTCGACGCCGAGTCCGCGCAGCCAGGTGGCCGCCTCGCAGGCGACCACGCCACCACCGATCACCGCTACCCGACGCGGGATCTGGTGGATGTTGGTCACGTCCCGGGAGATCCACGGAAGTGCTTCGCGCAGACCTGGAATGGGCGGAACCGCGGCGGTGGAACCGGTGTCGAGTACCACGGCCAGTCGGGCGCGAACGGTGCGGACGCTCCCGTCCGCCGCGGTGACCTGCACCGTCCTCTCGCCCGTCAACCGCCCCCGGCCGCGCAGCACGTCGATGCCGACACTTGCGGCCCATTCCACCTGCGAGCCGTCGTCGTGCCGGTGCACGATGTCGTCCCGCCGCGCCAGCACCGCGGCCGAGTCCAACGAATGGTCGCCGACGAGACTCTGCACACCCGGCAGGTTCCGCGCGTTGTCCAGCACCGCAATCGGACGCAACAGGGCCTTGCTGGGCATGCAGGCCCAGAACGAACACTCGCCGCCGACCAGTTCCTGCTCGATGATCACTGCGGTCCGGTCGCTGCCCTGAGTGGCGTACTGCGCCACGTTCTCGCCGGGCGGGGCGCCCCCGATCACCACGACGTCCCAGGTGTCGGTCTTCGCTGCGTCGGTGTCCGGCATTGGCTCACGGTAGCGCGGCCGCCGGCGACACCGGCCGGGGACGGCTCAGACCGGACGGCGCTGCGGAGCGTTCTGGGCGGTCTTGCCGGGATCGCGCTCGACCAGGTCACCCAGGGCTTTGTCGATCAGCGTCATCGCCTCCTCCGGCACGGTGACGCCGGCCGCCTTCACGTTCTCGTGCACCTGCTCGGGACGGGAGGCCCCGACCAGTGCCGCCGCCACGTTGTCGTTGGTCAGCACCCAGGCGACGGCCAGCTGAGCCATGGTCAGGCCCATCTCGGCCGCGATCGGCTCGAGCGCCTGCACCCGGTCCAGCACGTCGTCCTTCATGAACCTCTTGATCATGTCGGCGCCACCTTTCTCATCGGCGGCGCGGGACCCGGCCGGCAACGGCTGCCCGGGCTTGTACTTCCCGGTCAGCACCCCCTGGGCGATCGGCGACCAGACGATCTGCGACACACCGAGTTCCCTCGACGTCGGGATCACCTCGTCTTCGATGACCCGCCAGAGCATGGAGTACTGCGGTTGGCTGGAGATCAACTGGATACCCAGGTCGACAGCCAACGCGTGACCGGCGCGGATCTGGTCCGCCGTCCACTCGCTGACGCCGATGTAGAGCACCTTGCCCTGCCGGACGGTCTGCGCGAAGGCCTGCATCGTCTCTTCGAGCGGGGTCTCGGTATCGAACCGGTGGGCCTGGTAGAGGTCGACGTAGTCGGTTCGCAGGCGGCGCAGCGAGGCGTCGATCGACTCGGCGATGTGCTTGCGGGACAGGCCGGTGTCGTTGTGGCCCGCTGGTCCGGTCGGCCAGTAGACCTTGGTGAAGATCTCCAGGGACTCACGACGCTCGTGTGCCAGCGCATCGCCCAGGACCGACTCGGCCCTGCCGTTGGCATAGGCGTCGGCCGTGTCGAACGTGGTGATGCCGGCGTCCAGGGCGGCTCGCACGCATTCCGTGGCGACGTCGTTCTCGACCTGCGAGCCGTGGGTCAGCCAATTGCCGTAGGTGATGGAGGAGATCTTGAGGCCGGAGTTTCCGAGGTATCTGAATTCCATTCCCGCCACGGTAGTCCGACCTGCGGCCACCCGACCATCACCGTCACGACGTGCCGGGGGGACGGACCGGCCGTGTGAGGTGCCGCACCCGAAACGGTGTAAGGCCGTCGCCCAGGTATCTTGGCTGATAGGCGGCCGGAACGACGAGGCGGGTGGGGTATGGCGGGTAGTAAACGGTGTAAGTTCGGCTTCCATCATTTCCTGGACTTCCCGGACCCGAACCCGGAGACCTATGGGCAGCGCGAGGCCCAGGGCTACCGCGCGTGTGTCCGTTGCGTAAAGACCAAGGACGTCAACGTCTACCAGCCGCGCCGGACGTCACTGAATGCCACAGCGTGGTGGACGGCTGACGGTGGCATAGGGAAATAGCCAGGACATCGTCCGCAGCGGGAACCGCCGCCTTTTCGCCCGGGCGCACCCCCGACCTTCGGAGCGCCCGGGCGAACTGGAACGATACTACCTGTATTTCGTTGTAGGAGAGAGTTTTTCCGCCGCTCGCCATTTCCACCGGCGCCCGGCGCCGTCCGACGCCCGATAGCCTGGACCGCACCGGACCGTAGGCACGGCCCGGCCAGGAAGAGGACGGGTATGTCGGAGACGTTCGCGGCACGGCCGTCGGCCACCCGCGTCCGCACCAGATCCCAACGCGTCCCGGCCACCCCGGACGCCGGAGCCGGCGGTCCCCCCGGGACGCTGTGGTTGGCGTGGACGGTGGCCGGACTCCTGGCCGCGTTCTACGCCGCCGTCTCGATCCGCCGCCACACCGAACTTCTCACCAGCGCCTATGACCTCGGCATCTACGACCAGGCGGTGCGCTCCTATTCCCAGTGGCATCTGCCCGTCAACACCATCCAGGGCCCGTCGGTCGATGTGCTCGGTGATCACTTCTCACCGGTGCTCGCGTTGCTGGCCCCGTTGTACTGGATCTGGGATTCACCGCTCACCCTGCTGGTGGCCCAGGCCGTACTCGTGGCCATTGCCGTTGTCCCGCTGATGAGCTGGGCTCATCGCTCGATCGGCCTCGGTGCTGCTCTGGTGGTGGCTTTCGGGTACGGCCTGAGTTTCGGGGTGGCCAATGCCGTGACCTTCGATTTCCACGAAGTGGCCTTTGCGGCCCCGTTGATCTCGTTCGCCGCGGTCGCCTTCGGTCAAGGGCGGCTGACCGCGGCGGTGCTGTGGGCCGCTCCGCTGGTGTTGGTCAAGGAGGATCTGGGCCTGACGGTGGCGGTGCTGGGTCTGCTCGTGGCCTGGCGAGGCCGTAGACTGCTCGGCCTTCTGACCGCCGTCGGCGGGGGCCTGGCCTGCGTTCTCGCGGTGGTCGTGATCATTCCGGCGGTGAACCCCTTGGGGCACAACAATCACGCGTCCAAGTTCGGCAGTTCACCCATCCATCAGGCTGTGACGCTGCTGAGCCCGGACGTCAAGATCTCGACCTTGGTGTTCCTGTTGGCGCCCACGGTGTTTCTCGCCGTGTTTTCGCCGATCGTGCTGTTGGCGGCGCCGACTCTACTGTGGCGCTTCCTGGCCACGGACCCTTCGTACTGGGGTACGCAGTACCACTACAGCCTGATCCTGATGCCGATCGTGTTCGCCGCGTTCATCGATGTACTCGGCCGCCCACGCTCACCCGCCCGTGTGCGTTGGACCCTGTTGGGCAGTGTCCTGGTCACGATCTATCTGATCCCGCCGAACGGATTCGGCCCCGCGTTCACCTCCGACCTGTGGCACACCTCGGCGACGACGACCGCCACCAAGGCGCTGCTCGCCCGGATCCCGTCCGGCGCCACGGTCGCCGCGTCCAACCAGCTGGTGCCGCAACTGACCGCCCGGGATCACGTGACGCTGATCGGACGGACGCCGCTGGCGGTATCGCGGCCTGAATTCATCGTCGCCGAGACCGTGCACGTCGGATTCCCGCTCGGTCCGGACCTGCAGGCCGCCTGGCTGGCCGACGCCCGCGCCCACGGGTACGAGCAGATCGCGCAGGCCGGCACCGTTGTCCTGCTGGACAGAGGCTGACCAGCCGTTTCGTCGTACATCACGCCAACCGGCGAAGTGGGGGTACCGTAAGGCCGGTTCTTCCTCCTCGGCCGAATGCGGTGGTGGTGGCAATGACAGTTCCTTCCCAGCAGTGGCCCGACGCCATCCCTGAACGCACCCTGAATGCCTCTGCCGCCGAACGTCTGTCGCTGCCCCATGCCGAGGCTCTGGTGTTGCGGGTCGCCGAATCATTGGCCGACCGGATGAACGTGATCGAACCCGGTTCGGGTGTCGCCGTCGACGACGCCGCCCACGACCGACATGGGCTCGACTGGCGGGCGGCCATGAAGAAGATGAGCCAGAACGACCGCGTGGAACTCGCCCGCCATGCCCTGAACGCCGCGCTCGAGGCGTTGGATTCCGCACCGACGCTGGCCGCCGAGTTGTTACCGAGCACAGCAGCGGCCATCCAGGCCCAGATCGCCAGGGGATGTACCGCGGCCTGTGGATTGGAAAGCCTGGGCTACCTGGTCGCCGAAATCGATCGGGGCGTATGGGAACAGTTGCTCCATGCCGACCGGCGGACCGTTCCGATGGAAACGATGGAACCCGACGAAGCTGCCGACCGGCGGCGGGAGATCTCGAACGAGCTGGGGATCGACGAGACCGATCTGCGGCGCTACCGCCGGGACCTTCGGGTCGAGATGGTGGCCCGGGAGTCAGCGGTGAGTCGGACGAACTGATACCGGCGCGCTCCCGCGGCCGACCGTCCCTCACGCCGCCGAGATCACACTGCCGACCGTTCCGCCGGCTGTTCCCCTGCCAGGCCTCGCGCTCAGCCGGCCTGAGGTCAGGCGGGACGCCCCGACACCCGGGGGCGAGGGCCTGCCGGCGCAGCCTGCAACTTGCCCAACAGGGTCTTGAGCTGAGCCCGCTCGGCCTCGTCCAGCGGCGCCAGCATCGTCACCTCTACCCGATCGCGAGAGGCCGCCAGCCGCGAGCGCTTCCGCTTCACGGCCGGGGTGGGCGAGACGAAACTCTGCCGCCCATCGGACGGATCGGCCACGCGCACGATGAGGTTGTCCCGTTCCATTCGACGGAGGGTGGCAGCCATGGTGGGCTGCTCCACACCCACCGATCTGGCGATGTCGGCCTGCGTGGCGGAACCGCCGTTGTTGAACAGAAAATCGATCACTGCGAACTGTGCGGGGGTGAAACCCAACGGAGCGAGTTGGCTACCGAACTCGAACGACGTCCGCCGGGCCAGCTGGCTGATCATCTCGGTGGCCAGACCGTCCGAAGCGACGGAGGACTCGGCAGAGCGGCGGGTGCCTCGGGTGTCCGATACCATCGGTTCTCTCATCCTTTCGCATGCCGCGACGAGCACGGACGGTGACTGCGTTACCCTGGAACGCCGGTAGATGTGTCTGCGTTGTCAACACACCGTGTCCCGCAAGCCCCTTCAAGCAACCTTACGCCCGATTGAACCAGCAAAACTGCATCCAGTAGCGGCCAAATCTATGCAAATCGCCTATCGGCTATGTAAATCTCGCCGAAGGTCCCCGGCTGTAGGTTTCCGACCGTAGGTTTCCCTGCTGAGATTCGGCACCGGAGATTTGGACCCCAGACTCAGCGCCGGAGATTCAGCACCGGAGATTCAGCACCGTAGATTCAGCACCGCAGACTGGCCACGCGCCGGGTGGGCGTTACGAATGACCCTGGGGGTGGCAGGCTGGGCGACATGAACGGCATCGACCACGTCGTCGTGGGCACAGACGGGTCCTGCCTACGGAACCCCGACGGGCCGACGGGTTGGGCATACGTCTGTCAGGACGGCGTCTACTCGATCGGCGGGACGCGGGCGGGCACGAATCAGATCGGCGAGCTGATGGCCATTCTCAGCGTGCTCCGCGATTTCCCGCGGCAGTCACTCGAGATCCAGTCCGATTCCGCGTACGCCATCGGCTGCTGCTCCACCTGGAAGGCCGGCTGGCAACGGGCCGGCTACGTCCGGAAGACCGGACCCATCGCCAACCTCGACATCATCCGGGAGATCCACCGGCTCATCGACACCCGCGGTGCCCCTGTCCGGTTCGTCAAGGTCAAGGCCCACCTGCGGGACCCGGCCGTGCATCCGTTGAACGTACGCGCCGACGAACTGGCCGCGCGCGGGGCCCGGGCCGCACAGACCGCCCGCGCGGATGTCGCCGAGCGAGGAATCTGGCCAACGGGCGGTGACGCCCCGGCCCGGGCGGGTGGGGTGGCCATGTCGTCGGGCCGGCCGCCGTCGGCGGCCACGGCACAGAACCAGGCCGGGGGGGACAGCTACCTCTTCTAGCACTCCGGCCATGAGCACAGGGCCCGTGCGCTGCGCGTCTCACCGGCACGGTACCGGCGGCAGGGCAGCGCCGAAGGGCTCCGAGGCCAAGACATCACCCGTCCTGCGCGGTCCCCCGGGAGCCCACTGAGCAGGCGCTACCCCGTCGTGGCAACGCCTGCAGGGCTTGCCAAGTCGATGCTGGCGGTGCCAAGACGAGCCGATCGGCGGTCAGAACGGAGCCAACTCTCGCGGCGGGGGGCGGCGCAGTTCGTCACGTGCAGCCTTTGCAGGACGAGGGGCTCAGGTGGTCGGTCAGCGCAGGAGTGACGACTGCTGCAAGGCAGATCATGGCGACTTACCGGGCCATCGCTGTCGGAGTTCCGCTGACCCCGAGAGAGTGGGCGAGGGGGGAGTTGAACCCCCACCCCGTTTCCAGGACACGGACCTGAACCGTGCGCGTCTGCCATTTCGCCACTCGCCCGAGCAACCGGTAGAGATTAACACGCAGCCCCGAACGGAACAGAATCCCCTGAGACGGGCCGGCGGCGGCACGGCGGGCGTGACCGGCGGCAACCTTACGCTTCCCCGAACGTCTTCTAGGCCGCACCATTACCATCGGTAGCGCAGGTCGGGCCACTATCGGACGTCAGGCCCACCAGCGGACTCCGAGGCGGGCACCACCAACGTGGCCGGGCCACCCGCCCCGCAGCAGCGGGCCCGTAGCGACCGGATACCAGCGGGTGGTTGCCGGCGATCACAGGGAGGTGACGTGGGAGTCATCCAGAGTTTCGAACGCAAGCTACAGGGTGCGGTCGCCGGTACCTTCGCGCGTCTGTTCGGCGGCTCCGTGCATCCGGCCGAGGTCGCGGAGGCCTTGCAGATGGAGGCGGCGTCCCACCTCGACCGCCAGGCCGGCAGCACGATCGCCCCGAACCGCTACACCGTCCGGCTGGGGCCCACCGACCACGACGGCGTGGGCCGCGAACGTGAGCGGGTCGCATCGGCACTGTCCACCATGATCGGGGAGTATCTGGACGAGCAGGGATGGCAGACCTTCGGTGACGTTGCCGTCACACTGGAAGAATCGGACGCCCTGCATACCGGACAATTCCGCATCAGCTCGCTCGTCGACCCGGACGTCGATCGGCGTTCGGCCCATCGAAGCGCAGGAGTACCACCCATGACCCAGCAGTCCGAAGACGGCGGCCGCCCACCGGCGACTCCGCCACCGAGCGGAGCCCAGCCGCAGGTGCATCCCGCATCCGGGCCGCAGGACCAGCAGGACCGCCCCGCCGAACAGCACGGCTGGAGTCCACCCGGATACGGGCCGGTACCGACCGGCTGGGCGAAGCCGGCGCCGGGGGAGCAGGGCAACGGGCAGCCGTACCCGGCCTACGGTCAACCGGGATACGGCCAGCCGGGTCAGCAGTATCCCGCGTCGGGCCGGCAGCCCTGGCCCGATCAGAGCTACGGTCCGCAGGGTTACGGTCCTCCGGACTACATCCAAGGTCCTCCGGACTACGTCCAAGGTCCTCCGGACTACAGCCAAGGTCCTCCGGAGTACGGCCAGCCGGCACCCGGCCAGCAGACACCGCCCCCGGGGTACGGGCAGCACAGCCAGTACGGCGCCCCGGTCTCGAATCCCTACGGTCAACCGGCCCAGGGTCAGGACTACGGGCGGGCGTACGGATATCCGCCGCAACCGGTGCCCTCCGACTACCACCCCGGGTACGCCTACCCGTCGCAGGCGCCCCAGCCGTACGGCCAGCCCGGGTATGGCCAGCCCGACTATGCCCAGCCCGACTATGCGCGTCCCGAGTACGGCCAGGGGTACCCCTCGGCCGGCGGGTACCCGCCGCCGCCCGACCTGCAGGCCATGCTCAGCGTGGACGACGGGTCGCACCGCACTTATCAGCTGCAGCGCGGATCGAATGTGGTCGGGCGGGGCCAGGATGCCTCGTTCCGACTGCCGGACACCTCGGTCTCCCGCCGACACGTCGACATCTACTTCGACGGCCAGGTCGCGGTCATGCACGACCTCGGATCCACCAACGGGACGTCGGTGAACGGCTCCACCGTGCAGACCTGGCAACTGGCGGACGGAGACGTCATCAGGGTCGGCCACTCCACCGTCGTCTTCACCACCCCCCGGTAACCACGTGGTCCCAAACCCGAACACGTCCAGCGGTGACCGGGCCGATCCGGTGACCCGAGCCGTGGGCAGCGTCTGAGTCCGATGCCGGCACTGCTCCTCCAGCTGACCAGAGTGGGGTTTCTGATCCTGCTCTGGCTTTTCGTGCTGGCCGCGGTCAGGGTGGTGCGCTCGGATCTGCGGATGGCCGCCGACCCACGATCGCTCGACGGGCGCCAGCCCCGGCCCAGGAGGAAGGACATCCGTCATCCCGCGCCGGTGTCGGCCGGTGCATTGGTACCCGCCATCCTGGTCGTCACGGCCGGCTCGCTGGCCGGTACCCGGTTGCGGTTGGGATCCGGAACCATTCTGATCGGCCGCGCCGAGGATTCCACCCTGGTGCTGGACGACGACTACGCCTCGACCCGCCACGCCCGAATCCTGGCCCAGGGCCACGGCTACGCGGTGGAAGATCTCGGGTCCACCAACGGCACCTACCTGGACCGCACCCGGATCACCGCCCCGACGCCCGTTCCGGTGGGTGTGCCGATCCGAATCGGCCGCACGGTGATCGAATTGCGCCCATGAGGCCGCCGTCATGAGCCACGTTCTGCGCTATGCGGCGCGCACCGACCGGGGTCTGCTGCGGGCCAACAACCAGGATTCGGTGTTCGCCGGCGACCGGCTCCTGGTCATCGCCGACGGCATGGGTGGCCACGCTGCCGGCGATGTCGCCTCCCGGCTGGTGGTGTCCGCGTTCGTCGACCTGAACGAACTGCCCCTGGGCAGCGACATGGTCCGCCCGCTGACCGAGGCCACCATGCACGGCAATGCCGACATCGCCGAAATGGTCGAGCAGAACCCCGAGTTCGACGGCATGGGCACCACTCTCACCGCGCTGCTGTTCGACGGACCGGTGGTCGCGCTCGCCCACGTCGGCGACTCGCGGGCCTATCTTTTTCGCAATGGCGTCCTGCATCAGATCAGTCACGACGACACCTTCGTCCAATCCCTGGTCGACGACGGACGCATCACCGCCGAGGAGGCCGCCCACCACCCACAACGGTCGTTGCTGCTCCGCGCGCTCAACGGCACCGAGATGGACCCGTCGATCACCATGCGCGAAACCTCGCCGGGTGACCGCTTCCTGATCTGCAGCGACGGTCTGTCGGACGTGGTTTCGCCGGAGTCGATCGCCGATGCGCTGACCGGCCCGGATCCGGATCATGTCGCCGACACCCTGATCCAGCTGGCCCTGGTCGGCGG
Organism: uncultured Nakamurella sp.; assembly: GCA_964250735.1. GTDB lineage: Bacteria > Actinomycetota > Actinomycetes > Mycobacteriales > Nakamurellaceae > Nakamurella. Next base: position 29,922 of record CAXUHA010000008.1, read on the forward strand.
TGGGCCCGACAACGTGACCGTGATCGTCGCCGATGTCGTCGAGACCGGCCGGCCGACCTCGGAGAGCATTCCCGGCGGGGTCATCGACCCGGAGGCCACGGGTCCGATGCAACCGATCCACCTGACCCAGAAGATGCCCAGGGTGCCGTTGCCGCCCATCCCGGAGGACGTGCCGGCCAAACCCGTGTACGCGCCGGACGAGGACGGACAAGACTTACCGGACGCCGACGACGAGTTCGACGACGAGTTCGACGACGACGACCAGGAATACGAACCCGGGTCGGGGCTCGACGGGGGTGCGGCCGCCTCGTCGGGAAGAGCGCCGATCGGCCGACCGATGACGGCTCCCCCTCCGGGCCGCCGGGGGCACCGGCGGTGGGCGTTCGCCCTGGCCGTTGTGGTCCTGATCGGAGTGGGCCTGACCGGGTCGTACCTCTGGGCCAGCACCAAGTACTACGTCGGCGACCATGACGACCAGGTGGCCGTCTTCCGTGGTGTGGACGGGTCGCTGCTGGGTTGGAAATTCGCCTCGGTGCAGGAGAACTCCTGTGGTGCAACGGGTTCGGGGTGCACGCCGCTCAAGGTCGACGACCTGGTGCAAGCCGCCCGGGATCAGGTCAGCGCCGGTATCCCGGTCAGCACGCTGGCCGACGCGCGCGCCGTCATCAATCGGCTGACGTCCCAGCAGCTGCCGCCCTGCCCCGCACCAGGAACCTCGGCCACCGTGGTGGCGGGCAGCACCACCGGGACGGGTTCCGGCGCGGCGATCCCGTCCTCGTCAACCGCATCGATGCTGGCGCCGACGCCCACCGCTGTCCCCCCGGTCGTACCGGTCCGTCCGAGCCCGACAACCAAGCCCCGGCCCACGGCGGCGCCCGCCCCGGTGAAGCCGGTCCCGGCCAGGACGACGCCGGCCGGACGCACCGCAGCCCGGACGACACCACAGCCCGAGGTCACCGCTCGCCCCAGCACCGCCCGCCCCGGCACCGCGGCCAAGCCGGCCATCGCCCCCCGCCCCGCGGCGACCAGCAGTCGGCCGCCCGTTCCGGTCACCATCCGCGTCACGGTGACGGTCAACCCGGCCGGCCGGTTGGCGTCCAGGGCGACCGCCGCGCAGCGCCTCCGCGCCGGCCGGGCCGGGCCGGCGGCCGACGCGCCGGTCACCCGCCCAACTGCAGCCGTTGTCACGCCCACAGTCACCGTCATCACCACCGTGACCGGCCCTGCGCCCTCGAACCCCGTGCTCCCCGCCCCCGTACCGTCCATCCCTGGGCAGTCGAACCCGGTGCCGTCGACCGGACCCACATCCACCGGGACCCCGCTGGTGGTGCCCGCCGCCGAACCGGGCGTCACGTGTCGGCTGGTCTCGTGACCCGCTCGGGCCGGGCCGGCCGCCTTGCGTCGAAGCAGGCGGCGATGCGTCCGGATCCTGCCGGGGTCCCGCCGCGGCCCACCGGCCGGGCCGCCGAGCTCTGGCTGCTGGTGTTCGCCGCGGTCATCGTCACCGCGGCCCTGGTACTCGTCGACCTGAACCAGAGTCGTGGCCTGACCCTCCATCTGGCCTACTACGGCGGCGGATACCTGCTCGCTCTCACCCTGGCCCACATGATGATCAGGCGTTTCGCCCCGTACGCCGATCCCGTGCTGCTACCGCTGGTGGCGCTGCTGAACGGTATCGGGCTGGTGATGATCTATCGGCTCGACCTGGCTGCGGCAGTCCGGGCCGGCGCGAACGACGTGGCGGCGCCGGCCGCCCAGGCGCCCGCCCAACTGCTCTGGACCGGCCTCGCCCTGGTGCTCTTCCTGGCCGTGCTGGTGCTCGTCCGGGACCATACGGTGTTGGCCGAGTACTACTACACACTGTTGTTGGTGGGGCTGGTGTTCCTGGCTCTGCCTGGTGTGCTGCCGGCCCGGTATTCCGCCGTCAACGGAGCACAGATCTGGATCAAGGTCCCGCATCTGTTCTCCATCCAGCCCAGCGAGTTCGCCAAGATCGCCCTGATGATCTTCACGGCGGCGTTCCTGGCCTCCAAGCAGAGCCTGCTGGCCAGCGCGGGCAAGAAGATCTTCGGATTGGTCCTCCCGCGGGCCCGCGATCTGGGCCCACTTCTCCTGGCCCTGCTGATCTGTCTGGCGGTCCTGGTCCGGGGCAACGACCTGGGTACGTCCCTGCTGATCTTCGGCGTGCTGCTGATGATGATCTACGTCGCCACCTCCAGAGTGTCCTGGCTGATCATCGGGCTGATCGGCTTCTCCGGGGGGGCCTATCTCGCCTATCGGCTGTTCGGCCACGTCCGGGTCAGGGTGGACATCTGGCTGCACCCGTTCGCCGATCCGCTGGACTCCGGCTATCAACTGGTCCAGTCGCTGTTCGGCCTCGGCACCGGAGGCATCTTCGGAACCGGTCTGGGCGCAGGCCGGCCGGATATCGTGCCGTACGCCTCCACCGACTTCATCTCCGCCGCCCTCGGTGAGGAACTCGGACTGGTCGGCCTGTCCGCCGTGCTGGTCTGCTATCTGCTGATCGGCGGCCGGGGTCTGCGCGCGGCGATCGCCGTCAAGGACCGGTTCGGGTCGCTGCTGGCCGGGGGGCTCTCGTTCTCGCTCGTCTTCCAGATGTTCATCGTGGTCGGCGGGGTCACCAGGCTGATCCCGCTCACCGGCCTGACCACTCCGTTCCTCTCGTACGGCGGCTCGTCCCTGCTGGCCAACTACATCATCCTGGCCCTGCTGATCCGGATCTCCGACTCGTCCCGGCGCCCGCCGGCACCGAAGCCGGTGAAGAAGGAGCCACTGCTCGAGGCCAGGACCGAGATGGTGCCCCTGGCCAAGGAGGGTCCGTGAAAAGGCCCCTGCGGGCGGTCGGCACGGCCATCACCATCCTGGTGCTGCTCTTGCTGGCCAACATCACCTACATCCAGGTGGTCAAGTCCTCGGCGTACCGCGCCGACCCGAACAACCTGCGCACCGCGCAGGCCGAGTACAGCCAGCCGCGGGGCCAGATCACCACGGCCAAGGGCACCGTGCTGGCCCAGTCGGTACCCAGCAACGACAGCTACAAGTATCAGCGGAAGTACCCGCTCGGCGCGGTGTACGGGGCCGTCACCGGCTACTTCTCCAAGCTCTACGGTACGACCGGGATAGAGAACACCGAGAACAGCATCCTGGCCGGGGACGACGACGACCTGATCGGTGACCGGTTCTCGGATCTGATCACCGGCCGTGACCCGCGCGGCGGAAATGTGCAGCTCAGCGTCGTGGACGCGGTGCAGCAGGCCGCCTACGACGGGCTCAAGGACAAGAACTACGTCGGCGCGGTGGTGGCGATCAAGCCCTCGACCGGCGCGATCCTGGCCCTGGCGACCTACCCGTCCTACGACCCGACACCGCTGGCCAGCCACTCGGACGCCATCCAGCGGACGGAGTCGAACCGGATCAATTCCAGCTCTTCGTCGGTACGGCTGAACCGGGCCACCGCGAAGGTGTATCCGCCCGGGTCCACCTTCAAGCTGGTGGTGGCCGGCGCGGCCCTGCAGAACGGCTACACCCCGACGTCCCTCGTCCCCGGCGTACCGAAGATCACGCTGCCGGGGACGGGCGGTGCCACGCTGTCCAATTACGAGGGCGAGACCTGCGGCGACGGCGGGGGCGCGGATGTCACCCTGATCGAAGCGCTGGCCCACTCCTGCAACACCGCGTTCGCCACGGTCGGCATGACGCTCGGCGCTGACCGTCTGCTGGCCCAGGCGACGGCGCTGGGCGTTGATCCGATGGGCAGCAACGTCGGTATACCGGTGTTCGGATCCAGGTTGGGGCCGATGGCCGACGAGGCGGCAGTGGCGCAGAGCAGTATCGGGCAGCGGGACGTGGCGTTCACCCCCCTGCAGGATGCCGTCATCACGGCGACCATCGCCAACCACGGCGCGCGGATGCAGCCGTTCCTGATCGACAAGACCACCAAGCCCGACTTGTCGCTGATCTCGCAGACCCAGCCGACGACGGTGACGCAGGCGCTGCCGACCGCGGCCGCCGACCAGATCAGGGACATGATGATCCAGTCCGAGAAGGACGCGCCCGGTGCCAACCCGTTCGCCGGAATCGTGATCGCTTCCAAGACCGGCACCGCCGAGCACGGCACGAACCCCAAGAGCACACCCCCCGACTGCTGGTACGTCGCCTTCGCTCCGGCCAACAATCCTCAGGTGGCGGTGGCCGTGCTGGTGGAAAACGGCGGTGACCGGGGACTGCAGGCCACCGGCGCCACCGTTGCCGGGCCGATCGGACGCAACGTCATCAGCGCCGCGCTGACGGGCCAGTGACGTGCCACCCCCCTCACCCCCGTTGGCGGGGATCAACATCACCGGCGGGGATGAAGTTGTTCCCTCCTGTCACTCGGCTCCCATTCCGGCCATCTTCATCCCCGCAGCCCCGAATTCCGCCACGCCGACCCCCCCGCGCCTGACCCCCGCCACGCAGACCCCCGGGCGCCCGAACCCCGCCACGCCGACCCCCCCGCCCGGAAGTCGCGGCCCGGTATGGCGTTGACGCCCGGGGTGATGCTCTCCGACCGTTACCGGCTGACCAATCGCATCGCGGTCGGCGGGATGGGTGAGGTGTGGGGAGCGGACGACCTCCGCTTGGCGCGCGGCGTGGCGGTGAAGATCCTGAAGTCGGAGCTGACCAGCGACCCGGAGTTCGTCGACCGGTTTCGCGCCGAGGCCCGTATCACGGCGTCGCTGAACCACTCGGGGATCGCCGCGGTCTACGACTACGGCGAGGTCGCCTCGGTGGCCGGCGGACCGCGCGACACCGCCTTTCTGGTCATGGAACTGGTCATCGGCGAGCCACTGTCGGCCGTCCTGGGCCGCACTCCACGACTGTCCGTGCCGCGCACGCTGGACGTGATCGAACAATCCGGCCGAGCCCTCCAGATCGCTCACGGACGGGCGCTCGTGCACCGGGACATCAAGCCGGGCAACATCTTGATCACCCCCACCGGGCAGGTGAAGATCACCGATTTCGGTATCGCCAAAGTCGCCCATCAGGTGCCGGTGACCAGGGGCGGGATGGTGATGGGAACCGCGCAGTACCTGTCGCCGGAACAGGCCGCGGGCGATGAGTCGTTCCCGCCGTCGGACGTCTACTCGCTCGGGGTGGTGGCCTACGAATGTCTGGCCGGAATGCGGCCGTTCTACGGGGAGAACCCCATCGCGGTGGCCATCGCCCACGTCCGGGACGAGCCGCCCCCGTTGCCACCGGACATTCCACCCCCGGTAGCCGGCCTGGTGATGCGGATGCTGGCCAAGGATCCGGCCCGCCGGTTCCCCGATGGTGCCACCCTGGCCAGGGCCGTGGCCGCGGTTCGCGGCGGCGCACCGACGAGCTTCCCGCTCCCGCCCGTCAGGCCGTTCCCGTTCCAGGCCCCGGCGGGCGCGTTGGCCGCGGGCGTTGCCGCCGGGAGCGGGGGATTCCCGATCGGTCCGCCGCCAGGTCCGGAGCGGGTCAACCGCCGGACCGGCCTTGCGGTGCTGATCGCCATTGTGGTGCTGGTGCTGGTCGGGATCGTCGGGGCCATCGTGCTGTCCTCCACCGTCGGGACCGTCACCAGCAGTGCCGCCCGGGTCACCCCCGACCGCAGCCCCGACGGCGGCGCCACGGGCGCCACCACCGGCGGCGTCGGTGGCATCGGGCCGTCGCTGCGGACGCCCGCGCTCGGTTTCACCCCGGCCGCGCAGGCAACGCGCCCCCCGGCCTGAACGTCGTTCCATCGGTGGGCCGCTCCGGCCGGCCTGCTCGCCGTGCACCCGCAACGGTGGTCGGAAGCCCGTCGAGTCTCGCCGCAGCGGCACGGCCGACCCCGCGAGATGGGACAATGGCCGGTGGCGGCCGGCCTGCCGACCAAACGATGATGAAGGACGGCGATGACGGGACATCTGTTCGGCGACCGGTACCAGGTCGGCGACACGCTCGGCTTCGGCGGTATGTCGGAGGTTCATCGGGGCCGCGACCTCCGGCTCGGCCGGGACGTGGCGATCAAGGTGCTGCGCGCCGACCTAGCCCGCGATCCCTCGTTCCAGACCCGCTTCCGCCGGGAGGCGCAGAACGCCGCGTCACTGAACCACCCGGCGATCGTGGCCGTGTACGACACCGGCGAGACCGATGGCGAGACCGGCACCATCCCCTACATCGTCATGGAATACGTCGACGGCGAGACGCTGCGCGACCTGCTCAAACGGGAAGGTTCGCTGGCCCCGAAGCGGGCCATGGAGATCGTCGCCGACGTCTGCGCGGCCCTGGACTTCTCCCACCGGCACGGCATCGTGCATCGGGACATCAAGCCGGCCAACGTGATGCTGACCAGGGCCGGTGCGGTCAAGGTCATGGATTTCGGGATCGCCAGGGCGGTGGCCGACGGTCAGGCCACCATGACGGCCACCGAGGCCGTCATCGGCACCGCCCAGTACCTGTCCCCCGAACAAGCCCGGGGCGAGGCGGTCGACGCCAGATCGGACGTCTACGCGACCGGCTGTGTGCTGTTCGAGCTACTCGTCGGCGCCCCGCCGTTCACCGGCGACTCCCCGGTGGCCGTGGCCTACCAACACGTCAGGGAGGATCCGAAGCCGCCCAGCGAGGTCAAGCCCGGGCTGCCGCGGGAACTCGACTCCATCGTGCTCAAGGCGCTGAACAAGAACCCGTTGAATCGGTACCAGACGGCGGCCGAGATGAGGTCCGACCTGGTCAGGGCGCTGTCCGGGCAGGCCGTGCACGCCACACCGTTCATGAGCGACGCCGAGCGCACCCAGCTCATGCGGGCCACCCCGGAGCGGGTCGGCCTCGCGGTGGTCCAGGGCCCCTCGCTACTTCTGGCCCCGCCCCGCCGGCCGATGGCGGACGAGATCTGGGAGGAAGAAGAGGACGACCGCTCCAAGAAGGTCTGGGGTTTCGTCGGGATCGGCGCCCTGTGCCTGGCCCTGCTGGCCGGAGCGATCTACCTGACGCTGAAGGTCACCTCGACCTCCAATGTGGTCCAACAGGTGCCCGCCCCGCAGGTGCAGGGCCTGACCCTGGCCAGGGCCGAGAAGGCGATCACCGACGCCGGACTGCGGGTCGGCACCACCACCCCGGTGGAATCCGCCACCGTACCCGTCGGCACGGTGACCAGGCAGGTACCGAGCCAGGGCACACCCATCGACAAGGGCCGACCGGTCAATCTGGAGGTCAGCAAGGGCATCACGGCGGTGACCGTCCCGAACCTGGCGTCGCTGAGCCCGCAACAGGCCCAGGCCTCGCTGGCCAAGCTGAATCTGCTGATGAAATCGGTACCGAAGCCGTCCGACGATGCGCAGAAGAACACCGTCATCGGCCAGAATCCGGTGGCCGGCGCCTCGACGAAGCCGGGTGCCACGGTCACCGTTCAGGTCGGCACCGGCCCGAATTTCACCAAGGTGCCCACCGATCTGGTCGGGAAGTCCTACCAGGCGGCCGTGACCGAACTGAAGGCCGCCAAACTCAATGCCACCCAGGTGATCGCCAACGGCGTCGAGCCGAAGAACACCGTGCAGAAAGTGATCGGCGTCGCGGCCGGAGCCAGCGTCCAGGAGGGCACTCCGGTCGGACTCCAAGTCTCGAACAACAGCTTGTTCGTGGTGCCGAATCTGGCCAACCTCACCCCCGACGAGGCCGCGGCGACGCTCAAAGGACTCGACTGGCAGGGCAGCGCTGCGGCCTTCAACCAGTTCAGCACCGAAAGCACCGACGGCTTCCTGATCGGAAAGATCGCCAACGGGCCGCAGACCGTCGTCAATCCGGGCTCCAGCACGCCCTTGATCAAACCCGGTCAGGATCCGGCGCCGAACGCCAAGGCCAGCAAGACGGCCCAGTTCAGCATCGTGGTCTACACGAAGAAGACGGTCATCCTGCCGAGCTTCATCGTCGGGCTCACCACCCTGGACCAGATTCAGCAGGCGTTCGAGTCCCTGGGCGCGAGCAACGTCAAGATCCTGGTCAGGACGCCGGCCTATCCCCCGAACGTCCCGCGCACCTTCATCTCGATGAACCCGGGTAACGCGGGTAGTCCGGTCCCCTTCGACACGGCGATCACGGTGACCGTCTGGGGCGATGCCCCGCCGCCGGTGGTGAGCAGCCCGCCGCCCGCGGCGAGCACCGCTCCGCCGACCACCGCACCGCCGACCACGGGCCCTCCGACCACCGCACCGCCCACCACCGCACCGCCGACCACGCCCGCGGGGCCGCCCGCGGCGCGAACGTCGACCCCTGCGGGGGCCGTCCCGCCGGCCCGACCCTCCAACGGATGATGACCGGAACGCCCGGACCCGACCTGAGCGCCAGCTCACAGGGAGCTGACAGCGTTTCACCCGCCGAGCCCAAGGCGCCCTCAGCTGTTCCACACGCTGATGGTCGACGGTAGGACCATGAGCAGCGAAAACTTCCCCCCGTCGCGGGACGGCCACGGCGCGGACCCCGCATCCTCCGGAGCATCCGACGCCGGCCAGGACCAGCCGACTCCGCGGTATCCCACGGTCCACTACAACACCGGTGAATACCGGTCGGTACCGGCCGGCGACACCGGCGGCGACCAGTCGGTGACGGCGACCGCCCAGTCGTCACAGGCGGAGAACCAGTCGTCGCAGGCGGAGAACCAGGACACCGGTCCGATCGATGTCGGGCCGCCGTCCCCGGCCGGTCACGACAGTCCCGCGCCGCCGGCGACCGCGGTGTGGCAGCCCAGGCCGAGTGGGGCATTGGCCGCCGAGGCCTGGTCCCAGCCCGCTTCCACCGCGAGCTACCCCACCGGTGGACGGAGCTACGGTTCCGGTTCCTACCGCCCGGAGAACGTGTACCCGGGAGCGTCGTCCGGGCAACAGTTCCCGGGTCAGACCACCGCCGGCCAGTACGGCGATGCGGCCGGGCCATCGGACATGTCCGGTGGCGGCGGCTATCAGGGGTACGCGGGATACGGACTGGGCGCGCCCGGCTACCCCGGCCTGCCCCGCCCGTCGGTCCTCGACACCGACGGTTCGGCGAATCGGAGCGGCACCGTCACCCATCGCGGGCGCAACCGGTCTCTGATCGCCGCAGCAGCGGCGATCCTGGTGCTCGGCGGTGGGTTCGGCGCCGGCCTGGTCGGTGCCGACGTCGGCAACCGGTCGAACACCGCTGACAGTTCGCTCAGCCAGCTGACCACCTCTCCGGTGGTCGCCGACACCCAGCCGGTGGTGGCGGGCAGCGTGGAATCCGTGGCCGCGAAGTTGCTGCCGTCCGTGGTGTCGATCCTGTCGATCTCCTCCTCGGAGGAGGCCGAGGGCTCCGGCGTCATCCTGTCCTCCGACGGCCTGATCCTCACCAACAATCACGTGATCGCGGACGCCACCGATCTGACCGTGAAGTTCAACGACGGCACCACCGCGTCGGCCAAGGTGATCGGCACCGACGCCACCGATGATCTCGCCGTCATCAAGGTGTCCGGGGTGTCCGGCCTGACCGTGGCCACCCTCGGTTCGTCGGCGAATGTGAAGGTCGGCGAACAGGTGGTCGCCGTCGGTTCGCCGCTCGGCCTGTCCGCGACCGTGACGTCCGGCATCGTGTCCGCGCTGAACAGGCCGGTGCGGACGTCCTCGGCCGACAGCCAGGCCCAGGGCAGCCTGCCCGGCCAGAGCACCACCGCGGCGCAGGACACCGTGCTCAACGCGATCCAGACCGACGCCGCCATCAACCCCGGCAACTCGGGCGGTGCTCTGGTCGACATGTCGGGTGCCGTCATCGGCATCAACTCGGCCATCGCGTCGTTGTCCAGCGGCAGCTCCAGCTCGCAGTCCGGTTCCATCGGCGTCGGGTTCGCCATACCCATCGACCAGGCGCACCGGATTGCCCAGGAGATCATCAACACCGGCCACGCCACCCATGCGGTGCTCGGCGCCTCGGTCGCAGACGCACCGGACGGCACGTCGGCCAACGCCACCGCGGCGGCCCAGGCCGGGTTGAGCGTCGGCGCGAAGATCGCGGAGGTGACCGCGGGCGGTGGTGCGGCCAAAGCCGGCCTGGCCACCGACGATGTGATCACCAAGGTCGGTGGCACGCCGGTCGGCTCGGCGGACGCACTGATCGCCACCATCCGGTCGGCCGAACCCGGCAGCCAGGTGGTGGTCACCTTCCTCCGCGGATCGGAGACCAAGACGGCCACCGTGACCCTGGGGTCGGCCGTCTCGAACTAGCGCCGTCTCGAACCAGCGCCGTCTCGAACCAGCTCAGGCGGCCAACACCCGCAGCCGTTCGACCTCCCGTTCCAACGGCGGCACGAGCGGGCCGGCCGCGGGGTCACCGCACACGGCCAGCCAGTTCGCCAGGAGTCGATGTCCACCCTGGGTCAGCACCGACTCGGGGTGGAACTGGACGCCTTCGATCGGGTGCCCCCGATGACGCACACCCATGATCACGCCGTCCGGGGTCCGGGCGGTCACCTCCAGCTCCGGCCCGATCGTGTCCTGCACCACGGCGAGGGAGTGGTAGCGGGTGGCGGTGAACGGTTGGGCCAGACCGGTCAGCACCCCCTTGTCGTCGTGGACCACCGTCGAGGTCCGCCCGTGCAGCAGTTCCTCGGCGCGGTCGACCACACCGCCGAAGACCTCCGCGATCGCCTGGTGTCCGAGGCACACACCGAGCACCGGCAACCGGCCGACACACCAACGCACCATGTCCTCGGTGACCCCGGCGTCCACCGGCACCCCAGGGCCGGGCGAGAGTAACACGCCCTGCACGTCGAGCTCACCGACCTCCGCGGTGCTGACCTCGTCGTTGCGGCGCACGATGCACTCCGCCCCGAGCTGCTGCAGGTACTGGACCAGGTTGAAGACGAAGGAGTCGTAGTTGTCGACGACGAGAATGCGGGTCATCCGTCCAGTTTCCCAGACCATCGACCATCACCCGGTCGTGGCGTGGTCGAACGGCAGGTAGGGGTCCAGCCACGGGAAGACGATGAAGAACAACAGGGCCACCACGGCCAGGAACAGGATGAGCGACTCGATGAGCTTCACCGCGACCGGTCCGGGCAGGTGGCGCCAAATCCAGGTGTACACGAAGGCTCAGCTCTCGTTCAGTTCGGGCGGCAGGAAGCCGGAGGCCTTCTGGTAGGTCTTGACCAGCACGCCGTGGATGATCATCCGCTGGGCGTCCGAGAACTGCGGATGACAGGTGGTCAGCGTGATCAGTCTTTCGGCGTTGGCCGGAACGGTGGGCGAGTCCACGTGCGGCACCGGCCGGACCTGTGCGTAGTCGGTCGGCAGCGTGATCTCCCGGCCGAACGTCTGGGCGTAGGGGCCGGTCTGCCGGGCTACTCCGGCGCAGTGCGCACGGCCTGCGGCATTCCAGGTGGCCACCTCGCTCTGCATGGGCAGCACCCGGTAGACGTACCAGTTGGTCTGCGTCTCGATCACCATGGCGTCGCAGGAGGACAGCAGGCCCAGCTCGTTGAACGGCGAACCCTTGGACACCCGATGTCCGGCCACCGAGAAGTTGCCGGGCTGGCCGGGTAGCTGGGTGCCGGAATAGTGGCCCGGACCGACGTAGAGATCCTCGGTCGAGGTCCCTTCGATGATGGTGAACACGTAGTCGGGGCCGAAGCTGGGCACGTAGATCTTCGCGAATCCCTGGCCGCTCACCGGCTTGTACGTCGCTTTGCGCGTCCCCGGAGCGGTGACCAGTCGGTTCGGATCGGTCACCGTCACCACCTTGGTGCCGCTGTTGGCCGCCTGGCTGGAGGCCGCAGTGGCGGCCGTCGCCGACGCCGTGGTCGCTGCGTTCGTGGGCGGCGCGGCGGTCGTCGGCGCGGTGCTCCCGTCCCAGAGCTGGTCCAACGCGGTGGTCGCCTTCTCCTGCTTCTGGTGCCCGAAGATGTCGGTGATGTAGACCTCGTAGACGACGAACAGCAGCACCACCATGCCGGCGGTGATCAGCGCCTGACCGATCCCTCGGGCTGCGGTCTGCACCCACTGTCGGGGTGCCCGCCCGATGGCTCTGGGGTCGTCGTCGTCCGGCGCCCCGCTGACCCGTCGGCCGTCGGTCATCTGTTCTCCTCATGTGCCGCCGTCAAATGGATGACCCCCGCATAGGCCGGAAGCGTCACGTTGTTCACCGGGTCGATCTCGAACCCGAGCTGATATTTCTTCACGTAGGTCTGGAACAGGGCCACTCCCGGTTCGGCGTCCAGCGCACGGCCCATCCGGGACGAATCACCGATGGCGGTGACCACGAACGGCGGCGAATACGCCCGGCCCTGCAGTAGCAGGGTGTTGCCGATGCACCTGACCGCGGAGGTGGTCACCACCCGCTGGTCCATGATCGTCATCGCCTCCGCCCCGCCGGCCCAGAGGGCGTTCACCACGGACTGGACGTCCTGCTGATGCACCACCAGGTCGTCGGGGTCGACGCCCGCCGGATAGTTGCCGTCCGCATCGCGCTGCGCGTCGGACAGGGACACCCGTAACGCGGGACCGGTGACGGCGGTGGTTCCAGCCGCCGCGGCCAGCGCGGAACCGGCCGCCCGAGCGCTCGCGACCTGCGGCGACAGGTTCTGCCCGGCCAGTGCGTCGATCTCCCGCTGCAGGGTCGCGGCCGTTTTCTCTGCGGCCGCCACCCGGCCACCGGCACCGGTGACGAGCGCGGAGAGATCCACCGAACGGTTCCTGATGTCCTCGCCGTGCGAATAGGAACGAGCGGTACCCATCAGCAGCCCGGCCATCAGGGACACCACAACGGTTCCCCATTGCCACACCCGGCCGTTGTCGGACACCACGTCTCCCCTCCCGTTGGCCATGCCGCAGCAATAACGGCCGCCGTAATATCCGGCGCAGTAATATCGGTTCGGGCCGCTTCCCGGTCCGAGGCGACACCCACCGTCGTGCGCCTGCCGAAATGCCACGATCACCCCGTTCCGGGCGTGATCCGCGGCCCGCGGTGTCCTGACACCGACAACGTAGGCTATGCGGTGGGATGTACGTTCCCGGTTACCCGGCGCCGTCCCGCCCACCAGATCACGAACCGGCGCTGAACATCACGAACCGGCGAGAACGAGCCTCATCGAGCACCGGCGAGCAACGAGCAGCGAGGAACGACGTGCCCAAGTCCAAGGTCCGCAAGAAGGTCGCCGTCAACACGGCCAGTTCGTCGGCGCAGGCCAATTCGACCGCCTACGCCACGACCAGGGTCAAGGTGTCCGGGCCGTCCGGGCCGATCTACATCGGGATCATGCTCGGCCTGATGGTCCTCGGGCTGCTCTGGCTCATCGTGTTCTATCTCTGGGGCCCGAGCATCGGTTTCATGAGCGCGATCGGCAACTGGAATTTCGCGGTCGGTTTCGCGTTGATGATCGCCGGTCTGCTGATGACCATGCGATGGCGCTGACCTGCGGCCATTGCCGCTGACCCGTCACCCGGCGTTCATCGTGCGGCCTTCTTCGCGACGGCGACCGGACACCGAACGACATGCGTGTGATTCTTCCCCAATGTGGACAACCAGTGTGGACGGACCGATGACGGGAGCGTTCGTGGTCTGGGGCGTGCGTCCGCTGATCCCGGCCGCGTGCGGGCTCGCCTGCCTGGGGTTCGCCGGCTGGGCGCTGACTACGGCCGGGCCCGAGGATCGCCTGGTCGCCGGCGTGGGCGCCCTGGTTGCCGCGATCGTCGCGGCGGTGCTGCTCAGCATGCGGCGGCGGCTGACGGCCGGCTCGCAAGGGTTCACCCTGCGAGGCCCGGCCGGAGCCCGTCAGGTCGACTGGACCCGGGTCACCGCAATTTCGGCGCCGACCAGGCGACGGCGAGGACTGGCCTCCACCTCGGTGGAGGTCGAACTCGACGACGACGTGCTGATCATGCTCGGCAGGACCGAACTCGGCGCCGACCCCGTCGAGGTCGCCGCAGAACTACAGCGGCGGTGGCGACCAGCGCCGTGATGGCCGCTCAGCGGGACCGGGCCGATCAGCCGTCGCAGCCGAGAAACTGGGTTGCGGTGATGTCCGTACACCGCGGGCTGATCTGGGTGTCCCGGACGGTCACGGCGGCCGCCATGACCACCACCAGGCCGACCACGACGCCGACCTGAACTTTCTTCCGTACTGCCGGCGGTGGGTAGACCAGCGCCGCGGTCATCGCCGCGCCGACGACCAGGCCACCCACATGGGCCTGCCAGGAAATCCCGGTGAGCTGGAAACTCAGGAAGAGGTTGATGGCCAGCACGATCAGCAGCTGCCGCATGTCGTACCGGAACCGCCGGAAGACCACGACCAACCCGCCCATCAACCCGAAAATCGCGCCGGAAGCCCCCACGGCGGAGGACAACGGCTGGGCGAAAAGCATCACCGAGGCAGATCCGCCGAGCAGCGCGAGCAGGTAGACAACCAGGAACCGGCTGCGGCCGAGAATGCGTTCCAGGGTGATCCCGATGATGTACAGCGACACCATGTTCAGGCCGATGTGGATCACCGACAGGTGCAGGAAGCCGCTGCTCAGCAAGCGCCACCACTGGCCGGACGCGACCAGGCTGGGCGCCAGCGTGCCGTTCTGGAAGATCCGGGACGGGCTCAGGTCCACGCCGGATCGGGCTTGTACCGCCGTCAGCAGGAAGATGAGTACGTTGACGCCGATCAGCGCGAAGGTGATGAGCGGCTGCTGGTGCAGTCGCCCGCCGGCCACCGTCCTGGGCGCCCGCTGGGTGGACCGCGACTCGGCCACGCACGCCCGGCAGTGGAACCCCACGCTCGCCGGAGTCAGGCATTCCGGGCACGCCGGGCGCCCACACCTGGTGCACTGCAACGCGGTCGACCGATCCGGGTGGAACGCACACGTCTGGACCATGGCGGGCTCAGCTGGACCCGGCCGGCTCTGGTCGGCGGGGCTCAGGCCTCGTCCGCTCCGTCGATGGTGATCGAGTTGATCACCACGTCCTCGGCGGGCCGGTCGTGTCGATCCGTCGCAGTGGAACCGATCTTGTCGACGACGGCGCGGGACTCGGCGTCGGCGACCTCGCCGAAGATGGTGTGCTTGTTGTTCAGATGAGGCACTTTGCCCAGCGTGATGAAGAACTGCGAGCCGTTGGTGCCCGGGCCGGCGTTGGCCATGGCCAGCAGGTAGGGCGTGGAGAACCCGCGACCGGAGAAGAATTCGTCACCGAACATGTAACCCGGGCCGCCTCGGCCGGTACCGGTCGGATCGCCGCCCTGGATCATGAATCCGCCGATGACCCGGTGGAAGATCGCGGAGTCGTAGAACGGGCCGGATGTGGTCCCGGAGGCGTTCTTCTCGGTGTAGCTGCGCGTGCCCTGCGCAAGCCCGACGAAGTTGGCCACAGTCTTGGGTGCTTCGGTCGGTAGGAGCTGGATGCGGATGTCGCCATGGTTGGTATGCAGGGTTGCGTAGAGGTTGCTCACGCCAACCATCCTGCCACGATCGGAGCGCGGGTCCGGCGCTACTGCGTGGCACTGCAGTAGTCCGGTGCCTGTCCTTTCTCCAGGGCCAGGCCGTAGATCGCGCAGATCGCCATCACCCTGGCCTTGATGGACGGGCTTTCGTCCTCTTCCGCCACGACGGCGATGTTGCCCTTGGACACGGCGTAGACCGATCCGGCACTCGAATCCTGGGTCATCTGGCCCGCGGAGGTCATCGAGCCGCCCGTCCAGCCGAGCGGCTGCGAGGCGGGCTGCGAACCGGCGATCGGCACGTGCTGATTGACCGCGGCCACCGCGGCCGCGGGGTTGTCCGCCTGGACCACCCTGACGCTGCCCATCAGGCCGCCGTCCGACCGGTAGAACACACACATCGGGTGCGGCTGGAGCCGGACCAGTTTCGTCTGACCGTGGTGCTGACCGGTGATGATCGACACGACATCCGCGCTCAGGTACGGGCAGTCGGCCGCCACGGCGGCAGGTTCCGCGGTCGGCCGCGGCGGGCCAACGGTAATGATCCGGCCCGGTTTCGTCCGGGTGACCGTGGCCGGGGTGGGGATCGGCGGCCGGGCGGACCCGGTGGCCGGCCGGGTCGTCGTCGGGACGGTCGAGGTCTTCGCGGTCGGCGCCGTCGTGACGACACTCAGGGTGATCGGTGAGGTCGGGGCCGCGCCGGTCGACGGGAGACCGGACGGGGTGACCGGAGACGGCGTGCCTGAGGATGGGGTGAGCGGGGACGAGGCCGACGAGCGGGCGGCCGTCGACCCGCCGGTACTGCCACCCGCGTCGACCTGGCCGGACGGGCTGCAACCGGTCAGCAGGAGAGCCAGCAGAGCGACCGCCAGGATTACCGGGCTCCGCCCGATGCGCACTGCCCTGTTGCCCCCCACAGAACCTGCGCGCGCCACTCGAACCTCATTTCTCACCTGCGGCCGGGCCGCGCCGCGACCGGATCTTCGGCGTGACGGTAACCGCGGTGCCATGAGCTCCCGGTGTGGGGTGTCCCCGCTAGACTTGCCGAGGGTGAAGCGGGCACCAGGGCCCGTCATCGGCGACAGGGAGTGGCTCATGGTGGTGACCCAGCGCCGCAACACCTCGCAGCGGGCCCTCATCACAGCGGTGCTGGCCGGCACCGACGAGTTCGTTTCCGCCCAGGATCTGCATGCGGCCCTGCGCCGGTCGGGATCAACGGTCGGTCTGGCCACCGTGTACCGCGCCCTGGCCGAGATGGCCACAGCCGGCGACCTCGACGTGGTGCGGAACGAGACCGGCGAGGTGCTGTACCGGCAGTGCGAGCAGCCCGCGCACCACCACCATCTGGTGTGCCGATCGTGTGGCCTGACCCAGGAGGTCGCCGCGCCGGGGGTCGAGACGTGGGCCCGTACCGTCGCCGAACAGTACGGTTACGTCGACCTCGACCATCAGGTCGAGTTGTTCGGGCTCTGCGAGGGATGTGCCGCCAAGCGCGGCTGATCATCCGCCTCTGCCCGCACCAGATCCCCTCGTGCTGAACAACAGCGCGAACGAGAAAGGAATCGCAGGATGCGCACATGACCGAAGCGTTCATGCCGTTGATGCGTGAAGGCCTGAATCCGGTACCCGGTCTGGCCGAGCGGCAACGGAACGCCCCGGTCAGCAAGCTGGAGTTCCCGTTCGGTATCACCGCCTGGCTGGTGACCGGCTACGAGGACGTGCGCGCGGTGATCGGCGACACCAAGACCTTCAGCAACGACTTCAGCAACGTGGTGGCCCAGAGCGCAGGCCAGGCCACCGCCGCGCAGGATCCCGGCGGACTCGGGTTCAGCGATCCGCCGAACCACACCAGGCTTCGCCGGGCCCTGACCCCCGAGTTCACCGTCCGCCGGTTGGCCCGCCTGATCCCGCGCATCGAGCAGATCGTCACCGCGCAACTGGATGTGATGGAAGCGGCCGGCCCGCCGGTCGATCTGGTCGAAACGTTCGCCATGCCGATCCCCTCCCTGGTCATCTGCGAGCTGCTGGACGTGCCGTACCCGGACCGCGCGGACTTCCAGCGCCTCAGCGGTTCTCGCTTCGACATCTTCGGCGGGGCCGGGACCGGGCTCGAGGCGATCAGCGAATCGCTGGCCTACATGGCCGAACTGGTCGCCATGCAGCGCAAGCAACCCGGGGACGGGCTGCTCGGGATGTTGATCAGGGAGCACGGAGACGAGATCGACGACCGTGAACTTGCCGGTCTCGCCGACGGTTTGCTCATCGGCGGGCACGAGACGACGGCCAGCATGCTGGCGTTGGGCGCCATCCTGCTGCTCACGCACCCGGACGATGCCGACCAGCTCCGCGCCGACGACGAGGTGGCCGGACCGATGGTCGAGGAGATGCTGCGGTTCCTGACCGTGGTGCAGGTAGCCTTTCCGCGTTTCGCGAAGGCCGATCTGGTGTTGGGCGGTCAGCAGGTCAAGGCCGGCGAGATGGTGTTGTGTTCGCTGTCCGGCGCCAACCGCGACCCTTCGCTCGGGGTGAACATGCAGGGCTTCGATCCCACCCGGGTCGTGCCGCATCTGGCGTTCGGCTACGGCGCCCACCGCTGCGTGGGCGCCGAACTGGCCAGAATGGAACTGCGGATCGCCTACCCCGCCCTGCTGCGCCGCTTCCCCACGTTGCGTCTGCACCTGCCCATGGATCAGATCTCGTTCCACGAGTACTCCGTCGTCCACGGGGTCGACACGCTTCCCGTCGCCTGGTAGCGGTGCGGCCGCGGGCCCCGGGCCGGTGGCGCCTCGGGCCGGTGCCGGGGCGGCCTGGCGGCGGCTCCCGCGCTGATCAACTTCGACGGCGCTGACGAAGTAGTCCACTCGCCGCACTTGAGCCACAAAGGCGCGACGATCAGCAGCGCCGGGGAAGATAATCAGCGCGACACGCTCCCAGACGCGATCCCCGGCAGGACAACCGGTCACCATGGTGGCCCTGACGACGGACGCCTCGTCACCGACCGGATTCGTGCTTCTGGCACACAGGCCAGCCGATCGTCCGATCGGGTGAACTTGTGACTCAAATCGCAGCTCCTACAATCCGCTTCCAGGCCCGCCCCGAATCGCTCGTTGTGGACATCGGGGCGGCGGAAATGGCCGACGAGGGGTGCTGGTGAGCGGTGTTCTACCACGCTTTGGAGCAATGTTGAAGGAGAAGTCGCTGGCAGGTGGAATTCGCCCAGCAGGGGCGCGCAGATTTTTCCGGAAGTTCGGAAATGCCTGACGGCATAAGCCGAGACGGTCAAGTTCACCACGGACCAACAATGAAAGGAACGACCGATGGGAGATCCACAGCTCTTCGACGGAAAGCCGGTACTGCAATTCAGTACTGCGACGGACCGGCGGAGCTTCCTGAAGTACGCGGGATTGGTGGGGGTCGGGGCCAGTTTGGTCGCCGGCGGCATTCTCGACGCTCCATACGCCGCGGCCAACGCCCCGGCCGTGGCCAAAGGTGACCTCGACATCCTGAATTACGCCCTCACGCTGGAATATGTCGAGTCCGATTTCTATGCGACCGGCCTGGCCAAGGGCTTCTTGTCCGGCCGTGAATTGGAACTGATCACGCCGATCGGCGACCACGAGAAGCAGCACGTCACCGCGGTCACCTCCACCATCAAGTCTCTCGGTGGCACCCCGGTCGCGAAGCCGAAGATCACCTACCCGGCGGGCACCTTCGACAACAAGACCAACTTCCTGGCCACCGCGTCGGTATTCGAGGAACTGGGCGTCACCGCCTACCACGGTCAGGTTCCGCTGATCAAGAGCGGCGACATCCTTGGCGCGGCGGCCTCCATCGCGGGTGTCGAATCCCGGCACGCGGCGATCATCGCCAGCTTGATCGGAGGGGACCCGTTCCCGAACCAGATCGAAAAGCACAACACCATGGCGACGGTGCTCGCCGCCGTCAAGCCCCTGCTCAGCTGACCCGCAAAGGAGAATAAACATGTCAAGAAGCGCTTTTGTACGCGGGCAGCTCGATCAGGTTTCTGCCCCACAGGCCCTTTCGGCTCTGAACAATCGGTGGGCGCTGGCTGCCGCAGCAGACTTCGCCGACGATATCGACGTGCTGAATTACGCTCTCACCCTGGAATACCTCGAGGCCGCCTTCTACAAGCAGGGCAACGCCGCCGGTCTGCTCTCCGGTACGGAAAAGGATTACCTGGCCAAGATCCAGACCGACGAGGAGTATCACGTCACGGCCATCACGGCGACGATCAAGCAGCTGGGCGGGACCCCCGTAGCAGCCCCGGGAGTCGATTTCGGTGACTCGTTCGCCAGCCGAAAGAGCTTCCTCACCACCAGCCACACGTTTGAAAACGTCGGCGTGGGAGCGTATCTCGGCGCTGCCGGATTCATCAAGGACAAAGCTGTACTCCAGGCCGCGGCCGGGATCTTCGGTGTGGAAGCACGTCACGCGGCGGTGGTCGGAAACCTGCTGGGACTCAAGGCCGAAGGCGGCGTGTATCTGGGCGCCTTCGAAACCCCGATCACGAAAGCCAAGGTGCTCGCGGGTGTTGCCCCATTCATCGTCCAGATGTCCGGCACTCCAACCGGTTCGGCTGAAACCGGCGGCGGTTCCGCGGCCAAGGACGATAACACCACTCTGTACGCGGTCGGAGGCGCAGCGTTGCTGGGTGCCGCCGGCGCCGCCGTCTACGCAGCCAAGCACCGTGCACCGGAGCAGGCCGAGTAGGACACACTAGGAGTTGGGTTCATCATCCCAACCGAGCATGACCGTTTCACGTCGCGGCGGGAGATACTATCTCCCGCCGCGGCGCCATTTCCTCAACCGGCCAGGAAGGCGAAAAGCCCCTGCGCCAACGCGTGGGCTTAACGCCGTTGCCCGACCGCCGACGACATCAGAGCCGCCTCCGCCGCATTGCGCATATTGCCACACTCGATCAGAATCTTCGGTCGGGCGGAGCGGTTGAGACCGGTCAGGTCATCCCGCTTCCACAGGCCGCCGTGGCCCAGTGTGTTGGAGGGTGGAAATCCGTCGGCGATGGCGGCGGTGGCGATGCACGAGGCCAATCGAAGGGACGCGGATGCCATGGCAGATCCCGCCGGGGGGCGGCTGGCGGTCAACACGTAGAAGCCACGTACCTGCGGCGGTGCACCGTCGCCGTGGATGGAGACCACCGCATCGGCGTGGGCGTTGTTCTCAATCGCCGCCCGCTTGTCGGTGCACGGACCGACGCCGGTGTCGCTGTTCCTGGTCATCACCACCACGACGCCTCTGGCCTCCAGCAAAGGTTTGAGGTAGGTCGCCACATGCCAGGTGAACTCGTGTTCGCTGTAGCCGGCGTCCGTCTGGGTCCCCGTGGTGTTGCACACGTTCCGCTGCCCGTAGCCCCCGTCGATCAACTGGTTGATGATCTCCGGATGGTCCCCGTTGGCGCCGTTGTGCCCCGGGTCGACGGCCACCACCCGGCCGGCGACGCCCGACACCGACGCGTCGCTCGACGACGTGGCCGGGGCGGTCCTGACCGATGAATCGGTGGCCTGCTGGGTCGACCGCGACACTTTCGTCGGGGTCGACGGGGGCACCGGCGTCGGGGACACCGGGGACGGGGACACCGGGGACGGGGACACTGTGGACACGGACGTTCTGGTCGGAGCCGACGGGGCCGAGGGCGGCATCGGGGCCGTCGGGCGCGCCGTGGTCCGGGCTGCGGACGACGCGGTGGAGCCGGCCGGAGCGCGTGGTGGGTTCGAGGCCGTGCTCGTCGGCGACGTCGGCTCCAGACCGGGCACAGTGACCTGCACCCCGGTCGCCGCGGGGGTGATGGCCGGGCCACTGGTGGCCGGTGCCGGTCTGGTCGACGGCCCGGACTGGCTGACCGCCTTTCCGCACGCGGCCAGCAGCAACGCCGTCATGCCCTGGCCGGCGGCGATCAGCGCGGTCCTTCGGTTGGCGCGGAACGGCATTCACCCAGCCTGACAGGCGCCCGCCGGGTCACCGCGCAGGCACGCGGAGGCTTTGTCGGCGGCGCTCCGGACGTCACTCGCCAGTCCGGACCGCGCACCCCCGCCGGGCGAACGCGTACCGCGCACCCGGACCGCGCACTGCGCACTCGCTCGTGGCCGTCGGAGCGGTGCGCGGTGGTGGGTGGATGTGCGCGGTGGTGGTGGCGCTGCGCGGTAGTCAGAAGAGCCCCGCGGTGAGCTGTGCGGTGGTCAGCAGAGCCGCGCGTGAGAGCGCGGCTGGGTGCGCCCCGGATCAGCGCCCCCTCCCGGCAAATCATCCGGCAAGAGATCCGGCGCGCTGGTGTCTAAGGTCGGATGAGAAACCCGCAGCTTCCGGACGGGCGATGATCCGGCCAGCCGCAGCGGGCACATCTGCGACGTGGAGGACCGATGTCCCGACTGCAGCCCGCGCGGTTAGGACGGCGATCAGCCGGCGCGCTCCTGCTCACACCCGGGGCGGGATCCGGGCGTGACCACCACACCCTGGTCGCCGTCGAGGCGGCGGTGGCGCCGGTCCCCTGCCTCCGGCTCGACTTCCCGTACCGACGCGCCGGCCGGCGCGTTCCCGACCGCGCACCGGTGGCGATCGCCGACGTCGTGGACCAGGCCGCCCGATTCGTTGAACAGCAGGCTATCGAGCCCGGTGAACTGGCGCTCGGCGGGCGGTCCTACGGTGGCCGGATGTGTTCGTTGGCCGTGGCCCAGGGTCTGCCCGCCGCCGGACTGGTTCTGCTCAGCTACCCGCTCCACCCACCCGGGCAGCCCACGAAGCTGCGGGTCGACCATTTCCCGGATATCGCGGTTCCTGTCCTTTTCGTCTCCGGGATGAACGACCCGTTCGGATCTCCGGCGGAGTTCGCCGAACACGTTCCGGCCATCAAGGGAACCGTCACCCAGGAGTGGGTGCCCGGTAGTCATGATCCGCGGGGAGGTGATGCCCTCATCGCCGTCATCGTCCGGGAATGGCTGCGCCAGCTCTGACCAGCGACCACTCGTGAAGAATCAAACCGGTGAGCACAACACCAGAGACGTCCCCGTCCCAGAGAGGGCTATTGACATGACAAACTCCGCCGATGCGGCGATCGATGCGGCCCGCGCGATCTTGCTGGACTCCTTCGATCGGGTCCGCGAGCTGGTCGCCACCATCACGGACGGACTCACCGAGGAGGTGGCCACGTATCGTCCCGACCGGGCGGCGAATTCGATCGGCTGGCTGGTGTGGCACCTCACCCGGGTCGAGGACTCGCACCTGGCCGACGCGGCGGGTGTCGATCAGGTGTGGATGGCGCAAGGCTGGGTCGACCGCTTCAGTCTCCCGTTCGCGTTGGACGCGACCGGGTACGGGCAGGACGAGACGGAGGTCGGGGCCGTTCAGGTACCGGCGGAGTTGCTGGCCGGGTATCACCACGCCGTGCATCTGAGCGCAGTGGAGTACCTGCAGAAGCTGGACGGCAAGGAACTCGAGCGGGTGGTCGACACCCGGTGGGACCCACCGGTCACGGTGGCCGTGCGATTGGTCAGCGTGCTCGGCGACTGCCTGCAGCATGCCGGGCAGGCCGCCTACGTTCGAGGGCTGGCCGAACGCCTGAGCTGAGCGTCACCGCGCTCGTTTGCGCAGCGGTCGACGGCAGTCGAAGGTGATCCGACGCCGGGCGGGCCGCCCCGACGGCTCCGTTGGACCCTCTCTCCTGGCCCCCATGCGCACGTAGTAGCTGATCAGCTCCTTCGACGCCGGGTAGCCGATCACCAGAGCGTCCGCCGCCTGCCATTGCGGGTAGGTCAGGTCCATCAGTTCACCCGCGAAATCGTGGCCGTCCCTGGTCGCCACCAACGAGGTCAATGCATACGTGGTCCGCCCCTCGGACAGACGTCCACGCTCTCGCCTGAGGGTGACCCACTCCGGGTTCACCACCGCGAATTCGATCACGCTGACCACTTCGATCAATGCGGGCAGCACGACGATGACCACAACGGTCATCCCCATGGCTCGTGGTCCGGACTGCAGCAACACCCGCAGCCCGACCACGACGATAGCGAGCCACCCCACCGCAGTGGTCGCGGCGACCGCAACGATCATGCGATGCCACCGCGGGGAAGTGCCGTCGCAGAAGGACAATGACGCATAGGGGGTGTGCCGGATGTGCCCGGCCGTCGAGCCGACGATGGCCAGGTGCAGCGGCCACAGCCACAGCACCACCAGGGCACCGACCACCGGCACCTGACCGAGCACCGTGAATCGGCGGGTCCGGTCCATCGCCACTCGCGCCCCCTGGGCCAGAGTGGTGACCGGCAGAGCGGTCCGGACGGCGCCAGAGGAAGCGGCCGCCGGTGACGGATCACCGGCCGAAGGAGCTCGTGGCGACGGCAGCGCCGCCTTGGTCGGCCGCTGGACGGTGCGGGTGGTTCGGGGCACGGCGGTCAGCGTCATGCACAGATCGTCCCGGCTGGCGCGGGTCGCTGTCTGCTCCAGCCGGCGAATGTCGTCCTACGAAGTAAGGATCACAACCGATGCCAGAAATCGGCCGGACAATTACGGTAAATCGGGCGCCTTTCGACACGGACAGTTATCGGATTATCGGCCTGCCATTCATTTGCCACAAGCCGTCCCATTCCTCGACCGCCCGTTCCGAGTTGCCCGACCCGTCGGGGGGATTGTCGATAGCATGATGGCGAACGGTCACCGATCGGGCACGTCCATCAGGTCCCACGGCCGCTCCGTCCGGGCCGGGAAGGAGTGCCGTGGCAGAGCGTCCAGATCCGCCGGATGAGCACGGCGTCGTTCCCCGGCTCCCCGAGAACGCCCACCGTCCGCCGGCCGCAGCGATGCCGGCCGGCGCCCGGGCCGAGATCAGGTTTTCCGTCCGGCCGTCCACTGCGGCGTTGGCGTCCGGCGCCCTACTGTTGTTGATCACCCTGTTCGCCGCGATCGGGCCGTTCCGACTGCCCATCGTCCGGAACCTGGCGCAGCTGGTCGCCTCCGCCGCGGCCTGCGCGGCCTGCTGGCACACGGCCCGGTCCACCAGTGGCCGTATGCGGATGAGTTGGTCGGCGATCTCGCTGGGCTGTGGCGCATGGGCCGTCGGCCAGGCTCTCTACACGGGGCTGGTCATCGCCCACAGGTCCGAAACCTATCTCATCGGCCCGACCGTCGCCGACATCGCGTTCCTCCTGTTTCCGGTCGGTGCCGTCGCCTGCCTCCTGCTGTTTCCGCCGGCGGGGGGGTCAAGTGTGCGGATCCGGTCGTTGCTGGACGGGTGTGCCCTGCTGACCGCTCTGGTGGCCATTTCGGTTCCCATCGCCCAGGCCGTCTACGCCGAGAACGGCCAGTTCGGTGGCCTCAACCCGGCCAAGGCGATCGCCTATCCGACCGGCGACATCTTGATCATCGCCCTGTCGTTCTACCTGGTGTCCCGCCCCACCCGCCACCGGTCGCCGTTACTGCTGTTGGCCGCGGGCGTTTCGATGATGGCACTGGCCGACGCCTCGTTTCCCACCGGCAAGGGCCCCTGGTCGGACCTCGGTTTTGTCGCGGCTTTCCTGTTCCTGGCGTACGCGGCCACCACCGGCGGTCGGCTGCTGGCCCTGGATCGGGCCGCCGGCCACAGTCCGCCGCCGAGTCAATCGCCAGGCGCCACCATGCTGCCCTACCTGCCGCTGGGCGTCGCCATCATGACCACCGCCGTTCGAGCTCTGCAGGGACACCAGCCGCGGATCCCGGAGACAGCGGCGATCAGTGTGGCCGTCGCCGCGGTGCTGCTCCGGCAGTACCTGACCGTCCGCGACAACCGACGGCTCCTCCAGGAGGTCGAGAAGCGGGAGGAGCAACTCCGCAGCCAGGCGTTCCAGGATCAATTGACCGGCCTGGCGAACCGGGCGCTGTTCACCGATCGGGTCGCTCACGCCCTCGACCTGCATCGTCGTGACCTGCGCCCGGTCGGCCTGTTGTTCTGCGATCTCGACGACTTCAAGGCGGTCAACGACACGCTCGGTCACGGGGCCGGCGACGAAGTGCTGATCAGGGTGGCCGAGCGGTTGCGCGGCGCGCTCCGTGAAGGGGACACGCTGGCGCGGTTCGGGGGTGACGAGTTCGCCGTCCTGCTCGAGGACGGCAGCGAGCCGACCCAGGTGGCGGCCCGGATCATCGATGCTCTCCGCGCTCCGTTCGTGATCAATGACATGGTGATCAACGTCGGGGTGAGCGTCGGTGTCACCGACCTCGACGGCAAGCAGGCGATTCCGACTCTGGACGAGCTGCTCGCCCATGCCGACGTGGCGATGTATTCCGCCAAGCGGTCCGGCAAGGGTCAACTCGCCCTTTACGAATCGACGATGGTACTGCCGGCCGCCGTTGATCTGCAGCTGCGTGAACCGCTGCGCACCGCACTGCGGACGGGCAAGATCGTCGCGGTCTACCAGCCCATCATCGACCTGGCCAAGGGCCGGATGGTCGCGGTGGAAACCCTGGCCCGCTGGATGCACGACGGCCTGCAGGTGTCGCCGGTGGAATTCGTACCGCTGGCCGGACGGGCCGGGCTGCTCGCCGAGTTGACCGATCACATGCTCGACGAGGCGTGCGCGCAACTGGCCCGCTGGATTCGTCTGTTCGGCGACCAAGGCCTCCGGACCGGGGTCAACATCCCGCCCCAGCTGATCGTCGATCTCGATTTTCCCCACCGGGTCGCGGCGGTGCTCAACCGGCACTCGCTGCGCCCGGAGCAGCTGATCCTGGAAATCACCGAGGAGGCCCTGCTCGGCGACCTGGCGACGGCCCGGGCGGTGACCGGGCGGCTGCGTCGAATCGGTACCTCGTTGTCCCTGGACGACTTCGGCACCGGCTACTCGTCTCTCCTGCATCTGCAGCAGATTCCGCTCGATGCGCTGAAGATCGACATCAGCTTCGTGGCCGACGTCGACCGGGACGCCGACGCCGAACGATTTCTTCGCGCGTTCCTCACTCTGGGCCGGGATCTCGGTCTGTCGGTCACGGCCGAGGGCGTCGAACGCGAGGAGCAGGCGGCGGCGTTGCGCCGTCTGGGCTGCCCGACGGCGCAGGGGTTCCTGTTCGGCCGGCCCAGCCCCGCCGCGGTCCTGGAATCCACCCTGCTCGTGCCCGGCGCCGTCTGGGCTCCCGCTCCCCGCGCCAGGCGGGCCATACCGGGTCGGCTGTGACGGCCTCGCGGTCGGGCCGCGGCTGGGCCCGACGAAGGACGTCGATCGTCAGCGACGAATCCGGGCCGCGTCGATCGTGGCGGCCTGGACGGGGTCCGGCGCACTCCCGCCCAGATGACGGGGCAGCCACCACCGGTCACCTGGCCCGATGGGCCGGTAGGGATAGTCCCGCTGCGCACCGTCCAGCAACGCGGCCATGGCGCATCGCAATCTCTCGTTGATCTCGGCGACGGTCTGACCGGGGAGCGGATGGATCGGCTCGCCCAGCAGCACGGTCACCGGCACGTGTCGACGCAGTGAATATCGACGGTCGACGGTGAGCAGCCGGTGACCTCCCCAGGTGACCACCGGGATCAGCGGAACCCGTTGCGCCAGCGCGAGCTTCGCGGCGCCGCTCTTGAACGGCTTGAGCGTCCAGGCCCGGCTGATGGTGGCCTCCGGGAATACGCCGACCAGTTCCCCCTGGCACAGGGCCCGCTCCGCGTGCCGGTAGGCGCCCGCTCCCGACGAGCGATCGACTGGAATGTGCCCCATGGCTCCCATCAGCGCACCGACCACGGGCAGCCGGAACAGCGAGCCCTTGGCCAGGAACCGGACGACCCGCCGGCGCCGGTCCGCGACCAGCCCGATGAAGGCGAAGTCGAGGTAGCTGACGTGATTGGCGGCCAGCACGGCCGGCCCGTCGACTGGCAAGTGCTCCGCACCACGGATGTCGAAGCCGATGGCCAACAAGCGGAAGTAGCCGCGGAACAGGCCGATAATGACCCGGTACGCGCGATCTTGCATGAACGCTCCCCTCTACCGGTCGGAGAACACGGTGTCGTCCCGCAGTCGGTCACCCACAGACAGTCCACGCGCAGACGCTCAACGGATGTTCGTCACCGGGTTCGTCAGGGTTTCGTCACCGGGGCCGGTCACGGATGGCCGACGCCGGTGAGATCAGCGCAATCGGTGGTGATACACCTACCGCGCAGGCCCTTCGATCAAGACGCGGCAGGGGGTTTCGGATGCTGATCATCCGGCTGTGGATGATGCTGGTGGTCGCGGCGCTGGTCGGCGCGTTGGTCGTCCCGTCGGCCCAGGCGTCGATGGAGGTCCGCTACGTGGCCCTCGGAGACTCGTACTCCGCCGGTCTGGGCGTCGCGGGCTCGTACACGGGCGGCGCCTGCGAACGCAGCGGGGGCGCCTTCCCGGCGCTGTGGAGCGCCGCGCACCCGCGGGCCCAAGCCCTGTTCGTGGCCTGCTCCGGCGCCGACACCGCAAGCGTCATCAGGCTGCAGGTCCCCGCGCTGACCGCCGCCACGACCCTGGTCAGCGTGACCGTCGGGGGTAACGACGTCGGCTTCTCGACGATCATGAGCACCTGCGCCCTGCACGGGACCGCCGCCTGCAAGGATGCCGTCGACTCCGCCGAAGGCATCACCCGCAACGCCCTGCCGGGGCGGCTGGACGCGACCTACCAGGCCATCAGAGCGCGGGCGCCGGCCGCACGCGTGGTGGTGCTGAGCTATCCGCTGTTCTACCAACTCCACGTGTGGTTCTGCATCGGCCTGTCCGAGGCCGCCCGGGCGAAGGTCGACGAGGGCATCGACCTGATCGACGACACGATCGCCGCGGCCGCCGCCCGGGCGGGCTTCACTTTCGCCGACGTTCGCGGTGCGTTCGTCGGACACCAGCTGTGCAGCGGCAGCAAATGGTTGCATGCCGCGGACCTCGCCGACCTGCAGAAGTCGTACCACCCGACCGGCACCGGTCAGGCCAACGCCTACCTGCCGGCGTTCACCGCCGCCGCCTCATGATCGGGCCCGGCGGTAGCATTCGATGATGTGTCGGAACATCACTGAGCTCCGCGGTCTCGAGCCGGCGGCCACCAACGACGAGATCGAGGCCGCCGCTCGTCAGTACGTACGGAAAGTCACCGGGATCCAGAAGTTGTCGGACAGCAACCGGTCCGCGTTCGAAGCCGCCGTCGCGGAGGTCACCGCGACCACCGTCCACCTGCTGGGCCACCTGCCCCCGCGCAAGCAGCCGCCTCTGACCGTCCCGCCGCTGCGCCGACCGGAGGTGCGGGCCAGGATCGCCGCGAAGGCGGCCGCGGCCGCGGGCTGACCCCAGGGAACTGTTCGTTCACCGGCCCTGGACGCCGGTCGCCTCCAGGCAGGCCTGCCAGAGGTGGTTGCGCGCGGCCGGATTGTCGCGGTGCCAGGGCAGGGCGTGGGTGGGCCGGACCTTTCGGTCGTGCCAGAACTCCCCGGAGGAGGCTGCGGCTCGATCCCCGGCCGCCAGCCAGATCACCGTGTCCGCTCCGTCGGCGGGGGTACGCAGGAGGGGCCGGCTGAGCTTGGCGAATCCTGGGATCGACCCGGAAATCCCGGGCGTCGCCGCCCAACCGGGGTGCATGCTGTGCACCACCGGATCACCCGGCGCGCCGAAGTGCCGGGCCAACTGCTCGGCCAGCACCACCTGCATTCTCTTGGTCCGGGCGTACGCGCGCACACCCTTGTACTCGCCGTCGGCGAACTCCAGATCCGTGACCAACGGCGAGGTGTACATGCCGCCGGAGGACACCCAGATCACCCGGGCGTGCTGGTCGGCGCGAAGTTGGTCCAGCAACGCGAACGTCAGGGCGAATGGCCCGAGAACGTGGGTGGCAAATGCTGTCTCGTGCCCCTGCGCGGTCAGCGTGCGCCGGGTCGGGATCACCCCCGCGTTGTGGATCAGCCCGTGAATCCCGTCGGTGGTGCTGGTCAGCGTGTCCGCCAGGTCGCGGACCGAATCCAGGTCGCTGACGTCCGCCTGATGAACAAGAAGATCGGCGGCGGGGACCTTCGCCCGGATGCGGGCCGCGGCCGCTGTGAGTCGATCGGCGTTGCGACCGACCAGATGCACCCGGGCGCCCAGTTCGGCCACTCCGCCGGCCGCCGCTTCGCCCAGACCCGAGCCCGCGCCGGTGACCACGACGTCCACAGGTCCGGGGAACGGGCCGGCATCGGCCGGCCACCACCGACGGCGCAGCGTGGAGCCGATCACCGAAAATCCCGGCACCACGAGCACGTCGAGCAACCTGTCCACGGAGCCGGTGACAACACGACGAATCTGCTCATTCATATTCGATCCTGACTCTTCGCGCAGGCGCTCATCGCCCATTCGCTCCGCTCCTCGTTCGTTCCTCACTACGACGCTCACTCATGTTCGCGATGGTACGAGCAGGTACGGTCGGCGGATGGCAACTCTGGTCACCTTTCACGCCCATCCCGATGACGAGTCGATAGCCTGCGGTGGAGTGATGCGCAAGGCCGCCGACGAAGGTCACCGGGTGGTTCTGGTCATCGCCACCCGCGGCGAACATGGCGAGGTGCCCGACGGGTTTCTTGGTCCCGACGAGCAACTGTGGCAGCGCCGAATCGTCGAGACGCAGGCCGCGGCGGACATTCTCGGTGTCCAGCGGGTGGAGTTCCTGGGCTATCAGGACTCCGGGATGATGGGCCGACCGACCAACGACCTGCCCGGTTCGTTCTGGACCGCCCCGGTCGGACAGGCGGCCGACCGGCTGGCCGCGATTCTGCGCGAGGAGCACGCCGACGTGCTCACCATCTACGACGACAACGGCGGCTACGGTCATCCCGACCACATCCAGGTGCATCGGGTCGGCCGGCGAGCCGCGGATCTGGTCGGAGTCGACCGGGTCTACCAGAGCACGATGAACCGGGATTACATGGCGCGGGGCATGGAGGCCTTCGCGGCGCAGGCCGTCGCGGAGGGCCTGGAACTCCCCGATCCCGGGGACAGGGCGGACGATTTCGGCAAGCCGGAGGCGGAGCTCACCGCCAGGGTGGATGTGACCGCCTACACCGCGCAGAAGCGGGCCGCCATGCGCGCCCACGCCAGCCAGATCAGCGAGAAGTCGTTCTTCCTGGCCATGCCGGACGACGCCTTCGCCTATGCGTTCGGGGTGGAATGGTTCATTCGAGACGGTCAGGGCCCCGGCATCACCGAAACCGACCTGATGGCCGGTCTGTGACCCCGGAGCCGACTTCCGCCGAGAGATGCGGTTACTTCTTCTCCCGCCAGACCCGTTCGAACGGCAGCCGCCAGGCGTGCGGTGCGACCAGCTGGTGGATGGCGTTGGGGCCCCAGGTACCCGGGGCGTAGGTCTTGACCGCCGGCGGGTCCTCGAGGAGCGGAACGCTTCGCTCCCAAAGACTTTCGATGCCCTCGGCGGTGGTGAACAGGGTGTGGTCGCCACGCATCGCGTCCAGGATCAGCCGCTCGTAGGCTTCCAGGACGTCGGCGGCCCGGTCGGTCTCCTGGGTGGCGAACTGCATGCTGAGCTTGTCCAACCGCATGCCCGGCCCCGGGCGTTTGCCGTAGAAGGACAGGGAGACCTTGGACGCGTCGGCCAGATCGAAGGTCAGATGGTCGGGACCCTGCGACCCGACGCCGGATCCCGTCGGGAACATGCTCTTCGGCGCCTCCTTGAAGGCGATGGAGATGATCCGCTGCCCCTCCGCCATCCGCTTTCCGGTGCGCAGGTAGAACGGGGTACCCGCCCACCGCCAGTTGTCGATCCTGGCTCTCAACGCGATGAAGGTCTCGGTGTCGGAGTCGGGCGCGACGCCCTCCTCGCTGCGGTATCCCTGGTACTGGCCGCGCACCACGTGTTGCGGCTCGATGGGCAGCAGCGACCGGAAGACCTTGTTCTTCTCCTCGCTGATCGCCCTGGGTTCCAGAGCCGTCGGCGGTTCCATCGCGACGAAGGCCAGGACCTGGAAGAGGTGGGTGACGACCATGTCCTTGTAGGCGCCGGTCGATTCGTAGAACTCGGCCCGCCGGTCGAGGCCGAGTGTCTCCGGGATGTCGATCTGGATGTGGTCGATGAAGTTGCGGTTCCAGATCGGCTCGAACAGGCCATTGGCGAATCGGAAGGCCAGAATGTTCTGGGCCGGCTCCTTGCCGAGGAAATGGTCGATCCGGAAGATCTGGCTTTCGAAGAACGTTTCGTGGACCTGGTCGTTCAGTGAGATCGCGCTGTCCAGATCCGTCCCGAACGGCTTTTCCATCACCACCCTGGACCGCTGCACCAGGTCGGCGTCCTTGAGCATGTTGATCACCGCCAGAGCGGCTTTCGGCGGCACACTGAGATAGTGCAGGCGGAGCACCTCCGGGCCTAGTTCGGCCTCGGCCTTGGCCACGGCCTCGGCCAGGGCGTCCGCCCCGGCACCCTGCGGCACGTAGTGGAGCTTGCCGGCGAACGATCCCCACTGGTCGTCGGTCAGCCGGTGGGTGCCGAATTCGGTGACCGCCTGCCGGGCGAACTCGCGGAAGGACACGTCGTCCATGTCCTCCAGCGAGGTGCCGACCACCTGGATGTCCGGCGCCAACGCCGACAGCGAGAGGTGGGTCAGCCCCGGCAGCAACTTGCGTCTGGCCAGGTCACCGGTGGCGCCGAACAGCACGACGACGTGCGGCGAGATGTGTTCGCGCAGGCTCCGCGAGGGGCGTGCGCCGGGAGCCGGGTAGGCGATGCTCTCTGGATTCGATGTGGGCACGACGACATGTTCCCATCCCGTGTTCGGCTTGGGGACACCGACCTGGTACTTCTGATCCGCTGTTCATCCGGCCGTTACCTTCGACCCGGCCACCCTCTCGGGAAGGCCGCGGCCGCCGGTGGTGCCGGCCCGTCACGGGCCGCCCCGGCTGCGCCGGCGCCGTCAGGGGCAGGCCAGCATGCCCAGCGCCTGTTTGCTCTGCAGCACGTGCAGCGCGGCGTCATCCACCCGATCACGGAACGTGGGACTGAGTGTGGCCTCCGCGGCCAACGCCGCCGTCATCAGCGGAAGGTCGGCCGGTTGCACCGTCAACGCCATGTCGCCACCGGCCCGGACGAAGTCGACGGCCCGCAGGCCCACCGGGACGTCCCTGACGGCGACCGCACTCCCGAGGTCATCCGACATGATCAAACCCTTGAAACCCATGGTGTTTCGCAGCAATCCGGTGATGATCGGTGCGGAAAGGGCCGCGATCGCCTGGTCGTCCAGCCGCGGGTAGGAGGCCAGCGACACCATTACCGCGGTGGTGTGCGCGGCCACGGCCGCCCGGAACGGTTCCAGGACATCGTCCGTACCCGTCGTCCGGCCGTCGACGGCGTCGGCCGACGTGTCGGTGTTGACCCTCACCCGGCCCAACCCCGGAAAATGCTTTACCGTCGTGCCGAGCCCGACGCCGAGCATCGCGGTGACGACCGTCCGCACCGACTCGGCGACGGCATCCGGCGTCGACCCGTACTGCCGGTCCTGTTGCCCGATCGGTGGATTCTCCTGCTCGGTGCCCGCCGGGACGATGTCCGCAACCGGGGCCAGATCCAGAGTGATCCCGACCTCCACCAGCTTGGCCGCCCACTGTGTGGTGCCTTCGGCCAGCGTGGAAACCGACTCCGCACCCTGCTCCAGCGCCGACGGAACAGCCGGGAAGTCCGGTCCTCGCAGGCTCTGCACGAAGCCACCCTCCTGATCGACCGCCACGTGAAGCCTGACTCCGGCGGTGGCGGTCGCGGTGTGCTGTAACGAGGCGATGCCGGCGGCGACCACTTCAGCGCTGTCGGTCGATCGACCGGAGAGGAAGACGCCGCCGACCGGTACGGCCCCGAGCATGGCCAGCCCGGCGGCCGGGTTGTCGGCCGGCACCGCGACCATGATCAGCTGGCCCACCTTCTGTGCCTGGCTCATCCCGGCCAGAATCCGGGCGGCACAACGGGTGCCGGGGGCGCCGGTGGACGGTCCGGCCGCCGATGGGGTGATCGACCGAGGGGACGGGGTGGCGGAAGGGATAACGGTACGAGTCGTGCCGGCCGTCGCCGATGACACCGTCCCTGGCACCTGATCTCCCGGTGGTTGCGTGGTGATCGATTGCACAGCGGTCGACTGGGTGGGGGTCGATTGCATGGCGGTCGATTGCATGGGGGTCGATTGAGTGGCGACGACCTGGGTGCTGGTCACGGTGACCGGCGCCAGGCTGCCGACTGCGGGGCTACTGACTGCGGTGCACGAGCTCAGCAGGACCAGCACGACGCCGGCCGCGACAAGCGCCCCGGACCACGCGGTCAACACCGCCCATTGGTTCTTCATCGCGGCTGGGGGCCGGCCGCGGCCAGCCGCAGACGCAGCCCGCTCGCCCTGGCCGCCGGTCGGTCGATGGCCGCCCGCAGCTCGGCCTCGGTTCCCACCAGGCGGACGTGTTTCTCGGCCCTGGTCAGCGCGGTGTAGAGCATCTCCCGGGTGGCCAGCGGTGAGTCCGCCGGCGGCAGGATCACGGTGACCCGCTCGAACTGGCTGCCCTGGCTCCGGTGCACCGTCATGGCGTGCACCGTCTCCACGTTCGACAACCGGCTGGGTGCGAAATCCGCCAGCGCCCCGCCCCTCGAGAACACGGCTCTGGCCGCCCCGTCGTCGCGCCTCACCACCACACCGATATCGCCGTTGAACAGGCTCAGGGCATAGTCGTTGACGGTGACCAGCAGCGGGCGCCCGATGTAGAAGCCGCCTTCCCGCGGATCACCGGGCACATCGGCGAGCCAGCGTTCGATCTTCCGGCTCCAGGTGTCGACGCCGAACGGTCCACTGCGGTGCGCACAGAGCACCCGATGCTTGTCCAGGTGGCGCAGCGCAGCGTCGGCGTCGCCGTCCTTCGCCGCCTGCCGGACCGCCGATGCCGCCCGCACCACATCCTCGCGGACCGCCGTCTCGGACAGGTCCAGGGCCAGGTCGCCATCCCCCCTGTGCAACACGGCGACCGCCCGATCGGGGTCGCCGTCGCGCACCGCCGCGGCCAGATCGGCGATGGCACCCCCGAACCGCCAGGTCGTGCCGAGAACGACCACGCCGTGCCGGCCGGCGTCCTGTCGCGCCGACCGGGGAACGGTCCCGGCATCAGGCTCGGCCATCGTCACCGGCCCGGCGGCGGGCCGGGCCAGCAGACCGGCGACGAGATCGGCCAACACGGCCCCGGCCTCCACCGACGCGAGTTGGTCCGGATCACCGACCAGCACCAGCCGAGCGTCCGGGCGCACCGCCTCGAGCAACCTGGCCATCATGGTCAACGAGAGCATCGAGGTCTCGTCGACCACCACCACGTCGTGCGGCAACCGGTTGTCCCGGTCGTGGGCGAATCGGGTCCCCTCACCCGGCCGGAAACCCAGCAGCCGGTGCAGGGTCGATGCGGTCGGGGCGCCGAGGCGCTCACGGTCCGGACCGGAGAACCGGGCGGCCACCCCGTGCACAGCCTGCTCCAGTCGGGCGGCGGCCTTACCCGTGGGAGCGGCCAGGGCCACCCGCAGGCCAGGGCCGTGCTGTTCGTGCAGGACGGCGAGCAGCCCGGCCACCGTGGTCGTCTTCCCGGTGCCCGGACCTCCACCGAGCACTGTGGTCCAGCGCCCGGTGGCCACCTGGGCCGCCAACCGCTGATCGGACCGTTCGTCGAACAAGCGCTCCAGGCTGATCTGCAGCAGGTCCTGGTCGACGACGGGCGGCAGCCGGGCCTCCCTGGCCAGCAGATCTGCCCTGACCTGGTCCTCCTGCCGCCAGTAACGCTCGAGGTAGAGCAGGTCCAGGTCCCAGCGCAGTGGCCGGCCCGGACCGACCAGCGGGCTGCGCACGACCTTGGCCGCCCAGGCGGACGGATCCGGCCAGTGCAGCGTCGGGTTGCTCCGGGGGACGAGGCCGAGGTCGATGCAGACCGAACCGCCCCGCACCGCCCGGACCGCCAGGGCCACCGCCAGGCGAACCTCTTCGTCGGGCTCGCCCGCCAGCTCCGCCAACCGGGTGGCCACATGGACGTCGGCGGCGGTCAGCACGTCGGCCCGGTTGAAGTCGCGCAGCAGACCCGTGGCCCGGACAGCGATCCGTACGTCGTCGGGGTCGGTGTCGACCAGGTGCGTGTCGACCAGGGGTGCGTCGATCCGGTGTGTGTCGATTTGCGGCCCGGTCACGGGGCACCCTGATCCAACAGCGCCGACAGGTCCTCGATCAGAGCCGACGGGGCGCTCCAACCGAACACCCCGCACGACAAGCCGTCGACGACGGGGGTGTTCACGCCGGACATACCCCGGACGTAGAGGTACAGCACCCCGGCCAGCTGCCGGTCGGCCCGGTAGCCGGGCTGTCGCCAGCGCAGGAACCGATGCAGCGCAACGGAATACAACAACGCCTGCAGGGGATAATCGGAGTGGGTCATCGCGGCCTGCAGGGCGGAGGGTCGGTAGTGCCATGCGGACAGCGGCTCCCCGTCGTCGGTGCCGAGCCAGTTCGTCTTGTAGTCGGCGATGAGGTACCGGGGTCCGGGCAGACGCAGCACGGCGTCCAGGCTGCCGGTGAGGTACCCGCGCAGCGATTGCCCGCCCATCTGCGGTGACGCGAGCCGGTCGGCGTAGCCCGCCACCGGATCGGTGGGGGCGAGGTGCCGCCGGAGCAACGGCGCCAGCTCACCCAACCGGACGTCGCCGGCGGGCCGATCCCCACCGGCCAGCGGCAGTTCGAAACTCAATTCGGTCAGCCGGTCTCCCCGGGACACGTCACGCAGGGCCAGATTTCCGGCCAACGGTCCGAGCGGCGTGGCCAGCACCGGCAGCAGCGCCTGCGCCAATTCGCCGGCCGTCATCGCACCGGGATGCCGGGCCAGTTGTTCGGCGCAGCGGGCCGTCAGCTCCGCGGGAAGATCGACGGCCTGCGGGTCGGTGTGTTCGAGCACCGCGTGCACGAGCGTGCCGAACGACGTGCCCGCCGGAAGATCCGCCATCGGGGAGGGCACGGTCCGCAGCGCACTGTCGGCGTCTTCCGCGGCGCCGAAGGGCATCGGCCGTTCTGCCCCCGCGCCGCCGGGCATCTCCTCGTCATCCCGCTCGCCGGTCTCCGGTTCACTGCCCACCCCAGGGGCGGCCGTCGCGCCGGCGGCCGACAACGCGCTGTAGGACGCCCGGCACCACGCCGTGTCCAGCGTGCGGTCGAACCGTCCCACGGCGAAGCGGGCGTCGGACCGCTGCGGTGACGCCGGGACCGACAACGCCGGCGGCTCGGCGCGCTCGAGCACCGGACCTCCACGGGCCGCCAACGCGGCCAGCGTGGTGTGCACCTGCTCGTCGCTGGGAAGCGCTGTGCTGTCAGGTATCTCGCCCCTACCCGGCGTTCGACCGAACAGCAGGCGATGCAACCCCGAGTCGGGGGTGTTGGTGGACGGCACCCACCACATGACCACTTGGGACTGGGCCCTGGTCAGCCCGACGTAGAGCAATCGGAGCGCCTCGCCGGCCATTTCCCGGGCCGCCCGCGCCTGGCGATCACGCCGGCCGGTGGAGGCGAATCCGCCGACGTCCAGCACCCGGCGGCCATCGTCGTCGTGCAGTTGCAGGACGTCCTGGTCGTCGGGCACCCACACGGTCGCCGCGAACGGCAGGTAGACCACCGGATATTGCAGGCCCTTGCTGACGTAGAGGGTGAGGACCTGGACGGCGGCAGCGTCGCTGTCCAACCGGCGGACGCGTTCTGAGCTCTTGTCGCGGGCCGACTCGGCACGCCGGTGGCGCAGCCACACGACGAGCGCGGCCAGACCGAGATCCGCGTCGATCATCGCGGCCTGCAACCCCTCGCCGACCTGACGCAGGTCGGTGATCCGGCGTTCCCCGTCGAGCTCGGCCAGCAGGCGGCCGGGCAGGTCCTGATCGGCGGAGATCATCTCCAGGACCGCTGCGACTCCGCGCCCCTGCAGCAGATCCGCCCAGTTCCGCAGCAGAGAACCGAGCTCGTCGGTCAGCCCTTCCCCGCCCTGGTCCAGGTCCACCGCCGTCCGCCCGAGAAACGGGGTCAGGGCCGCGGCGCGTACCCGGCCCGACCGGTGCGGCTGTTCCAACGCCTCCAGCAGGGTGAGCCAGTCGTCGCCTGCAGCCGTGGCGTAGACGCTTCCGGCGCCGGTCGACACCGACGGTATGCCCTGGCCGGCAAGGGCTTTGCGGATCAGGGCGCCCTCCGCGTGGGTGTTGACCAGCACCGCGACATCACCGGCGGTCACCCGGCGACCGGCGAACTGCGCATTGGAATGCAGCAGCCGGGCGATGTCGACGGCCAGGTCCTCGGCGATCAGCGGTCGGACCTGGTCCATGTAAACCTTGGCCCTCGGGCCTTTGCCGAACTGCTCCCGGGTCGCCACCCGCAAGCGCAACGGGTACGGGGACGGTGCCCCGATCAGCCGGGACCCGGGCTGCGCCGAACTGACCTCACGGACCACGATCTCCGGCTCGCCCAACTGCGCCCCGTCGAAGAGAACCTGCAACGCGGCCACCAGAGGGTCATCGCTGCGCCAATTCCGGGCCAGCGTGGCCCGATGGTCGGCGGTTTTCACCGCAGCCAGATACGTGTAGACGTCGCCCCCGCGGAAGGCGTAGATAGCCTGCTTCGGGTCGCCGATCAGGATCAGGGTGGCCGACTCCGCGAAGGCCAGCCGCAGGACGTCCCACTGCACCGGATCGGTGTCCTGGAACTCGTCGATCAGCACGATCCGCCATCTGTCCCGCATCCTGGTCCCGGCGGCCGCATCGGTCGGCTTCAGCGCATCGGCGAGCCGGCTGAGCAGGTCGTCGTACCCGAGCAGCCCGCGATCCCGCTTCCGTTTGTCCACCTCCGACCGGACAGCGGCGGCGAAGCGACACCGCAACGCGGCCAACGATCCCGGCGGTTCGTCGACCGGTTCCAGCCGGGCGCCGGGGTCGCCGACCGCCCGGCGGCCCAGGTTCAGCGCCGTTTTCCGGTCGATGGCCGGCGGCTCGGCGCCCGGAACACCGAAGCGGCGGACGTACAGGTCGTCGACCACTTCGACCACCAGGTCGTCCAGGTCCTCGACCAGGGTGGTGCCCGGCTCGCTGTCGCCGGCGATACCCAACCCGATCAGTACCTGCTGACAGAACTGGTGGGTGGTGGCGATGGTGGCCGCGTCGAAATCGGCCAGCGCGCGAGTCAATCGGTCCCGTCGGACGGCCACGTCGACGTCGTCGGCGGCGGCCAGCAGGGCGATCAGTTCGTCGTCGCTGCGGCGGGCGGCCGCCGGATCCGCCAGTGCGCGTTCGGCCGCGACCAGCTGTTCGCGGACCCTTTCCCGCAACTCCTGGCTGGCGGCCCGGCCGAACGTGACGACCAGCAACTGGTCGAGGGTGGCCACGCCGTCGGCCACGTACCGCGTGACCAGGGCGCCGACGGTGTGCGTCTTGCCCGTACCGGCGCTGGCCTCCAGAATTGTGGTGGTCCCGATCGGGAGCTGGTCCCGGATATCGAAAGGCCTGGGCTCCAACAGGTTCGGCGCGCTCAGGCCGGCCACCGTTCCGGTGCTCGACATCACAGGGAGACCAACCGGCGATGCAGGAGCAGGGGCGACCAGAGTCGCAGCGACAGCTCGGCGAACCGGGTGGGTTCGCCGGCCCACTGCTCGTCGGCGGGAGCGGGCGTAGCGAAGACCTCGTCGAACCGGGCCCGACCACCCCAGACCAGCGCGTGCGGCGCGTCGGCGTCCTCACCGGGAAATTTGCTGCTGGCCCACACCTTTCGGGCCTGGAACAGGGCCTGGTCATGGCCCTCCATCTTCAGCGACGCGGTGGCGAACGCGACCGACGTCTTGAGCGGCAACGGCAACGGTTCCCGCAACCCACGGTCGTAGAGATCGACCAACTGCCCGAGGTACTCGGCGGCCTTGCCCCTCTCCATCGGAGGGAACGTCGCGCTGCGCGGCCGGCCGGGCTCACCACGGCCTACCGCGACCGCGGTCCACGCCCGCTCCGGGTGCGCCGCGGCCAGCGCCAGCAACGCGATCCACACCGCGAGTTGTTCCCGGGCGCCGAGCTTGCGATAACCGACCGACACCACCACCGTCCCGTGCACCCCGGCCACACTGCCCCGCAACTGCCGACCGTCGCCCAACGGAACCACGACATCGACCGTGCGCCGTTCCGGAGCCAACCAGGCAGCGGTCCTGTCCACCAGCGGGCCGACCTCCTGCAGTACGGCGTCCAACGTGGCCAGCCCCAGCGGCCCGGGGGGGAGCACTCCTCGCCGCCACTCCGCCTGCCGACCGGCCGCGTCGTCGACGCCGGCCAGCCGATCCCGCAGCAGTCGCTCCCCTACCGCCCACTGCTGCAGCGCGTCCAACTCGACGGTCAGGCTGTCGGACGGCTCGTCCTGCTCGAAACGCGTTGCCACATCCAGTCTTTGCCGCAAGAAACCGCGCGCTGGATGCTGCAGCAGGGCGATCAGACCGGCCAGGTCGACGTCGCCCACGGATCGGGCCGGGAGCGGCCGGGCCAGAAACGGCGCCGGTGCGTGCCGCACGCCGACCGCCGCCCTGGCCCCCTGCAGTGCGACCAGATCGAAACTGAACGGGCCCGGTGCGCCGAGTGCGCCGGGTATCACGTTCCGGGCATCGAAGGGCTGCAACGGGTGTCGTACCAGCACGTGGTCCCGGATCGCGGAACCACCGCGCAGAACAGCAGTCTGGTCGATTGCGTCGAGCAGTTCACCGAGAGGGACGGCCGGCGGTCGCACGGCACCGGTTCGCTCGTCGGCCCCGGTATAGGTGATCACCAGGTGCTCGGTGGCCGCCATGATGGCGTCCAGCATCAACTGTCGGTCTTCGCTGCGGGCGTCGCGCTCGCCGATCGCCGGGTTGCGCGCCAGGATGTCGTCGCCGTCGGGGCGAGGGTTGCGCGGGTAGACGCCGTCGTCCAGACCGAGCAGGCAGATCACCCGATGCGGCACCGACCGCATGGGCACCATGGTGCAGACGGTCAGGGTTCCGGTCCGGAAGTTGGCCCGGGTGGGTCGGCCGCCCAGCCGTCCCCGCAGCAGCGCCCGGACGTCGGACAGGGTGAGCTGGGTGTGCGCGGCCCTGGGGCCGGCGGCGTCGCCGATGTCGAGGAATTCCCGGCGAACCTCGGCCCGCTGCCAACTGTCGTCCGGGCCGGTGTCGGCCAGATGGTCGACCGCGTCGGTCAGCGCGTCCAGCCAGTGCCGCAGGGGGTGGGTTCCGGTCAGCGCGTCCAGCGCGAGCTGCAACCGATCGATCAGTTCGGCGAGCCGCCCGGCCAGGTCGACATCGCCGCTGCCGACGTCGTCCAACGGCAGGGCCAGGCCCAGTCGGTTCTGATCCTCGTCGGCCATCGCGACCCCCACCAGGATGCGATCCAGACCGGTCCGCCAGGTGTTCTGGGGGAATCGCTGCAACCCGAATCGGCTTCGACGCTCGGCGTCCAAGCCCCACCGCACCCCGGACCGGGCCACCCACCGGGCCAGTCGGTCGAGGTCGTCATCGGTGAACCGGAAACGGCGCCGCACCGGGGGCCAGGACGCCAGGTCCAGCACCTCGGACGCGCTGACCCGACCGTCCGCGAGCTCCAGCAACCGGGCGACGCCCCCGAGCAGCGGATTGGTCTGGGTCAACGCACGGTCGGCCAGCCGAACCCGGAGCCGGTGTGCGGGATGGGCTCTGGTGTCCGGAACCACGTCGGCCAGGCCGAATCCGGCGGCGATCAGCGGCGCGTACACCTCGATGTCGGGGCACATCACCAGCACGTCGCGTGGTTCCAGACTGGGATCGTCGGCCAGCAAAGAGACCAGGATCTCGCGCAGTACCTCGGCCTGGCGGGCCGGACCGTGGCAGGCGTGGACCTGGACGCTGCGATCCGCCGGTTCCACGGTGATCGGGGCGGGCGTGCCGTCGTCCCGGATGTTGTCCTGCAACTGCCGGAGCAGGGTGCCGGCCGGCCGAGTTGGCACGTGGTGGTGGACTGCGACATGGTGAACGTCGACATGATCGGAGCGACTCAGGGTCAACTGCAGCTCGCGGGCGTCGCGGCCGAGGGAGGCCAGCAGCGGGTATTTGGCCGCGGTCACCGTCGGATCGTCGCGGCGGGACCGCTGCGCCTGCGGCGATACCACGGGGGATGCCAGCCTGGCCCAGAGCGCCGGCGACGGATGGGGCAGCCAGAGATGGACATCCCGGTGCGCCGCCAACGCGTCCAGCACGTCGAGCTGGCCGTTGGCCAGCCGGGTGGGACCGAACAGCGACAGCCGCTCCGGTAACAGGGTCGTATCGGGGTTCTGCCGAAGGCCGGTCACGGCTTCGCGGCGGCGGACCACCGGGTCCGGACCGTCGATGCGACTCCCGACCCGCCGCCACAATTCGGCCTGCCAGCGCAGGTCGGCCGGCAATCCGGCGCCGAATCCGTCCACATCCTCGTGTCGGGCCCATGCGGTGAGCATCCGCGGCCGATTCAGCGCATAGCCGTCGAACAGCCCGGCCAGCCGGCGGGCGACGGCGTAGCGACGCCCTCGCCGATGCTCCGCCTCGTCGGGCGCCGTACCCACCCCGAGGTGCCGCCCCAGGGTCTGACACCACTGTTCCGCGGCGCAGTCGTCGATCACGTCCAGGAGCGGCCAGACCAACGCATCCGGCGCCCACGGGTCCTCGCGCCGATCGGGACCATTGATCACCTCGTTGAGCAGAGCCGCCGGCGACGGGAACCGCACACCGGCACAGATCCCATCTTCCCGCCCGTCCCGTCGACCCAGCCGGTGGGAGAGCTGCTGAGCCAACCAGCGCTCCACGCCTTTGGCCGGAACGGCGATGATCTCCTGCGCGAAGACGTCGCCCAGCGGTACGGCCAGCAGCTCGGCCAACGCGGCGGCGAGGGCATCCGACCGTTCCGCGCGGTGCACGAACAGCGTCATCGTGCCCCCTGTCGGTAGCTGCGGTGCATGCGGTCAGCCTCTCAGATCAGCACGACACCCGGTGCTCGTATCCACAACGCTCAGGCCACCACGACAAGGCGCAGGCGCCACCGCGGCCGTCGACCACCTTCGTGCGCGCCCGGTGAACACACCGCGCGAGGTCGGTCGACGGGCGACGACGAGGCTGGCAAACTGACCCGATGGGCACCCGGTTCCTCCGCAGTAGAACCACTCTTGGGGTCCGGGACGTACTGGTCTCCGTCCGGTTCTACCAGGCGGCCGTCGGGTTCGAGGTCGTGATGACGATGGGCGACCCACCCGAACTCGCCCTGATCGGCACCGAAGGCGGCGGCTTGGGGCTGCACCGCACCGATCAGCCGTCGGTCCGGGATTTCGCCTGCTGCTACTTCGACGTCGACGGCGTCGAGGCTCTGCACCAGCGTTGCGTCGAGTCGGGTGCCCGGATCACCGCGCCCCTGACGCGTCAGCCGTGGGGGAACTACGACTTCGTCATCGCCGACCCCGACGGCCATCAGATCGCCTTCGGTGAGGTACCGGATCGGTCGCCTCAGTGACCGTGGACATGCAGTGAGCTGGACATGATGGAAACGGTGCACGAATCGGTCCGCCCGATCGACCTCGTCTCGACCACCGGGCCGCTCCGGCACGGCCCGGGCGATCCGTGCCACCAACGAGGTCCCGACGGCTCGATCTGGCGCACCTCCGCGATGCCGTCCGGCGCGGTGACCTACCGGCTCACCCAACTCGGGCCCCGTCAGGTCCGTTGCCAGGCCTGGGGTCCAGGTTCGGTCGAAATGCTCGCCGGACTGACCGCGCTGCTCGGCGAGGACGACGACGCCAGTTCCTTCGCCCCCGACCATCCAAAGCTGGTCGCCGCGCACCGCCGGCATGCCGGTCTCCGCATCCCCCGCACCGGACGCGTCCTGGAATCCCTGGTCCCGGCGATTCTCGAGCAGAAGGTCACCGGGCTGGAAGCGTTGCGGGCGTGGCGGTTGCTGGTCGGCCGGCACGGGTCGGCGGCGCCGGGACCGGCCCCGGCGGGGATGCGGGTGCCACCGACCGCGGAACAGTGGCGGTCGGTTCCTTCCTGGGATTTCCACCGGGCCGGGGTCGACCCGCGACGCTCCCGGACCATCGTGACCTGCGCCCGGCTGGGTGCCCAACTGGAAACGTGCACCGAGCTGAACCACGAGAAGGCCAGGAGCCGGCTGATGTCGGTGGCCGGCATCGGCCCATGGACAGCCGCCGAGGTCGCCCAACGGGCCTGGGGTGACGCGGATGCGTTGTCCGTCGGTGATTTCCACCTGTCGCGCGTCGTCGGCTGGACGATGCTCGGCCGGCCGATCGACGATGCGGAGATGGTCGAGTACCTCGAGCCGCTGCGCCCCCACCGGCACCGAGCCGTCCGGCTGTTGGAAGTCAGCGGCCAGGCGGTCAAGCCGCGGTTCGGGCCGCGGGCGACCATCACCGACCACCGGCGGCACTGATCCCGGGGAACTGGTCCGGCTCCCCGGATGAAGGGCGGTCGGCCATCGGGCGACCTCCGCTGACCGACGACGATTCGCTCTCGGAGATCGCCGATCTGGGGCCACATTTTGCACTTGACATCCGCGACGACGGGGTCAGTGACGATTCGTGGTTGCCGCTGACGTCGTTTATCGACGGCACGAGTGCCCTGGCGCAGCGTTACCAGCAGGTACAGGTGGCGCTCTCGCTGACGGCTGACCGCCCGGTGCACTTCCGGGTCGCCGCGTCGATCGGCCATCTCGGTCTGGTCGCCCGGTTGCTATGCCCGGCTTTCGGCCTGGCCTTGCTCGCTCGTCGCATAGACCTCACCCGGGCCTGGTGGCAACCGACGTTGGGCGGCGTGATGCCACTCGCCGTGCCGCGCGAGGCCATCGGCAAAGAAGGCCCGGCGGCACGAAGCCCGGTCCTGGATCTGCCCGAGCCGATCTTCGATCTGGTGCAGCGCACGGCCGAGTTGTCGGTGTCACGAAAGGTGCTGTGGGGCAACGTCGCTTCCGCGGTCAACGGTGCGGTGACGACGGCCGCCGCGGCCCGGCCCGATCTGGCCGAGCGGTCGATGAGCCTGGG
Source organism: uncultured Nakamurella sp. (assembly GCA_964250735.1). Classification (GTDB taxonomy): domain Bacteria; phylum Actinomycetota; class Actinomycetes; order Mycobacteriales; family Nakamurellaceae; genus Nakamurella. The sequence continues at coordinate 74,390 of CAXUHA010000008.1, forward strand.
AACCGCACTACTGCGCAGCGAGCACCTGACCAGAGCGTCGGTCGGTTCCCCCGGGTCCGCCTTCCGGCGGCGCAGTTGCTGCTTGATCTACCGAATGGGACCACTGGGGACCAAGGCCTTCTGCGGGGACTGCGTTCTTTTCCGTTGAGGGGACGGCCAGGCGCTTCTGTGCAAAAGCCTGTACAGTCGACGAAATGACGACGATTCCGCTCGGTGAAGCCCGTGCTCGCTTTTCGGAGCTGGTGGATTCGGCCGAGGCGACCCATGAACGGATCACCGTGACGCGGCACGGTCGGCCAGTTGCTGTCCTGCTGTCGGCGGATGACTTCGCATCCATGGTGGAGACCGTTCACGTGCTGTCCACTCCCGGCGCGCTGGAGGAGATACGGGCGAGCTTGGCCGAATTCGACGCCGGCCACTCGGTGCCGTGGGAGAGCCTACGAGCGGAGTTCGGGCGCCCCGCCAGTGCGGATTCGAGCCGCTCTGGAGAGCAATGAGCGATATGCGGTGAAGGCCAACAGCGTTGCTCTCAGAAACATGCGGGCTCTTCCGGAAGCGGTTGCCGCGGCGTGCTACGAGTTCGTCGACGGGCCATTGGCGGGCAATCCGCGACGCCTCGGCAAGCCGCTCCGCGGCGACATGCTGGGCCTCTACTCGGCACGCCGTGGCGATTACCGAGTGATCTACCGGATCGATGATGTGGCACGGGTCATCGAAATCGTCCGGGTCGATCATCGGTCGGCCGGCGAGAACTCCATCTCGTCGGTGATCGACCCGTACCGCAGCGCGACCAGATCCCGCAGATAGTTCATCGTCACCCGCCACGGCATCGCAGAGCCCTGCTTCGGGAACTCGCCGATGGAGCGCAGCACGTATCCGGCTTGGAGGTCCAGGAAGGGGGCGCCGGTCATCAACGGATCGCGGATCGGTCTTCCCCACTGATACCCGTTGCGGTCCATCAGGTTCAGTAAGCGACACACGTATTCGGAGGTGAGATCGACCTTCAGCGTCCATGATGCGTTCGTGTAGCCGATGGCGAAGGCGAAGTTCGGCACACCGGACAGCATCAGGCTCTTGTAGGCCAGGGTGTCACCCAGAACGATGTCCTCCCCGTCGACGGCCAAGGCCAGGCCGCCGAACGCCGACAGGTTGAGTCCGGTTGCGGTGACGATGATGTCGGCCGCCAGTTCGCGTCCGGACCGCAGCCGGATCCCTTCGGAGGTGAAGGTCTGGATCTCGTCGGTGACCATCGAAACTGTGCCCGCGCTGATCGCGCTGAACAGATCACCGTCCGGCACCAGGCACAACCGCTGATCCCACGGGTCATACCGTGGGTTGAAATGGGTGTCGACGTCGAAATTCTCGGGCAACCGGCGTGTGACGCCCTTGCGGATCAGCTTCCTGACCAGGTTGGGCCATCGTCGGCTGATGCGATATCCGGCCATGGTGAACAGCAGGTTCTTCCAGCGCACCACGCGGAACGCCGCGCCGGGCGGCAGACGGCCCAGGAGCATGGCGGCCACCCGGTCGTGGGCGGGCAGGGCGACGACGTAGGTCGGTGATCGCTGCAGCAGGGTGACGTGTCCGGCCGTCGCGGCCATCGCCGGCACCACCGTCACGGCGGTGGCCCCGCTCCCGATGACCACGACGCGCCAACCCGTGTAGTCGAGATCTTCCGGCCAGTGCTGCGGGTGGACGATCGGTCCGGCGAACGAGTCGACGCCGGGCCAATCAGGGGTGAACCCACGGTCGTACCGGTAGTAGCCGCTGCAACAGTAGAGGAATCGGCACGTCGTGGTGATGACGTGGCCGTCGTGCTCGGTCTGCAGGGTCCAACGCGCTGCGGCGGAGGACCATTCGGCCCTGACCGCCCGATGAGCGAACCGGACGTTCTTCTCGATGCCCTGTTCCCGGGCCGTGTCCCGCACATACTGCAGGATCGAGGGACCGTCGGCGATCATCTGCCCGGACGACCACGGCCGCAGGCGGTAGCCCAGCGTGAACATATCCGAATCGGACCGGACGCCCGGGTACCGAAACAAATCCCAGGTGCCGCCCACGTTGTCGCGCGCTTCCAGGATCAGATAACTCAGGTCCGGGCACTTGTCCTGGAGGTGGTGGGCGGCGCCGATCCCGGACAGCCCGGCGCCGATGATGACGACGTCGACGTGCTCACCCACCAGAGAAGACTACTGACGTCCGGCACGGTGCGTTCTGAGCGCGCGGCCGACCGTCAACGGGTCGGCCGCGCCCTCACTTCACAAAACGGTGGTGCCTGATCGAATAGGGCAGGTCAGACGGACACGCCGAAGTCCCGCGCGATGCCGGTCAGGCCCGAGGCATAACCCTGGCCCACCGCGCGGAACTTCCAGTCGGCGCCGTTGCGATAGATCTCGCCGAAGACCATGGCCGTCTCGTTGGAGGCATCCTCGGTGAGGTCGTAGCGGGTGATCTCGGTGCCGTTCGCCTGGTTCACGATGCGGATGAAAGCGTTCCGCACCTGCCCGAAGCCCTGCTGGCGGGTCTCGGCTTCGTAGACACTGACCGGGAAGACGATCTTGTCGACCTCGGGCGGCACCGCCGCCAGGTTGACCTTGATCGTCTCGTCGTCGCCGTCGCCCTCGCCGGTCAGATTGTCACCGGTGTGCTCGATCGAACCGTCCGGCGACGTCTTGTTGTTGAAGAAGATGAAGTGGCTGTCGGACAGGACCTTGCCGTCCGCCTTGAGCATGATCGCCGAGGCGTCCAGGTCGAAATCCGTGCCGGTGGTGGTCCGGGCGTCCCATCCGAGCCCGACGATCACGGCCGTCAGGCCGGGTGCCTCCTTGCTCAACGAGACATTGCCGCCCTTGGTCAGGCTGACTCCCATGACAATTCCTTTCGGTTGCGGTGTGCGATGAGGGGCGAGCCGTGTGGCACAACCCTGTGGTGAACGGCCGGTGGCGACCGTGCGGTCATCGACTGCTCTCAGCATGCACTGCCTGGATCAGGCAACTACAGGGGGAACCCTCGCCATCATTCCCCACCGGCGTTGCCGACATCCGGCAGCGTCCCGGCGACCTTCCGCGCTTGGGTAGGAGCCCCGGTCGCCCAGGCTTGTGCCAACCATCCCCGGCTCGTAAGTTTGGCGCACATGACCACCCTCATTTCACCCCGGCCAAAACTCATCGCGGAGCGACAGCAGGCGTCCGGCGGCCGGCCGGCTTTTCGGCACGGGTCGTAACAGATGAACGACTCGGAGCGCGGCGCCCACATCAAGAAGGTCGACCGGGCGCACGTCTTCATGTCCTGGGCGGCCCAGGAGACGGTGGACCCGATGCCGATCGCCGGGGCCCTGGGCAGCGAATTCTGGGACTACGACGGTCACAAGTACCTGGACTTCTCCTCCCAGCTGGTCAACGTCAACATCGGCTATCAGCACCCGAAACTGGTGGCGGCCATTCAGGAATACGCCGGGAAGCTCTGTTCGGTCGGGCCGAATTTCGCCAACGAGGCGCGCAGTGAGGCGGCCGAACTCATCGCCGGCAAGGCGCCGGGAGACCTGGAGAAGGTCTTTTTCACCACCGGCGGTGCGGAGGCCAACGAACACGCCATCCGGATGGCCAGAGTGCACACCGGCCGGCAGAAAATCCTGTCCACCTACCGGAGCTACCACGGCTCCACCGGCAACGCCATGGTCGCGACCGGTGAACCCCGGCGTTGGGCGGCCGAGACCGGAGTAAGTGGCATCGTCCACTTCTGGGGCCCGTACGCCTATCGGTCCGCCTTCCACAGCACCGATGTGCAGCAGGAGTGCGAGCGGGCCCTGGAGCACCTGGACAGCGTGTTGATGGTCGAGGGCCCGCAGACGATCGCCGCGATCCTGTTGGAAACCGTGGTCGGCACCAACGGCATCCTGGTTCCACCGGACGGGTACCTGGCCGGCGTCCGCGCGCTCTGTGACCGATACGGGATCATGCTCATCTCCGACGAGGTCATGGCCGGTTTCGGCCGGTGCGGGGAATGGTTCGCCGTCGACCGCTGGGGGGTCACCCCGGACCTCATCACCTTCGCCAAGGGCATCAACAGCGGGTACATCCCGCTCGGCGGGGTGGTCATCTCCGAACGCATCGCCCAGACCTTCGCCACCCGCCCCTACCCCGGCGGGCTGACCTACCAGGGCCATCCGCTGGCCTGCGCATCGGCCGTCGCAAGCATCAAGATCTTCGAGGAGGAAGGCGTCATCGAACACGCCCGCCGGCTCGGGTCGGACGTGCTGGCGCCGGAACTGACCGCCATCGCCAAGCGTCACCCCTGCGTCGGTGAGGTGCGCGGGCTCGGGGTGTTCTGGGCTCTGGAACTGGTCAAGGACCGGGTCACCCGCGAGCCGCTGGTCCCCTACAACGCGAGCGGCCCGGACGCCAGACCGATGGTCGAATTCACCGCGGCGTGCAAGGAACGTGGTCTGTGGCCGTTCGTGCACTTCAACGGCACTCACGTAGTGCCGCCGTGCACCATCTCGGAGCCCGAGCTCCGCCGTGGCCTGGCCCTGCTCGATGATGCGCTGACCGTGGCCGACCGTCACTACACAGGAGACCTGTGATCCGCCAAAAGAGTGACGAAAGGTGACCGACACAGCGTCGTCATCCGGGCGTAATCTCTGATGCCGACAATCAGCCCACCGGCACCGCGAATGAGCAACGGCAGGAGGAGTACAGCGACATGACCGTCATCAGGGCAGCGCTCACCCAACTCGCATGGACCGGGGACAAGGAGTCCATGATCGATCTCCACGAGGAATACGCCCGCCGGGCCGCCGCCGAAGGCGCCCAGATCATCTGCTTCCAGGAACTCTTCTACGGCCCCTACTTCGGGATCGTGCAGGACCAGAAGTATTACGACTACACCGAAACGGTACCGGGCCCGACGGTCGAGCGCTTCCAGGCGGTGGCGAGAGAACTCGGCCTGGTGATGATCCTGCCCGTGTACGAGGTTGCGAACGAGGGCGAATATTACAACACCGCGGCCGTCGTGGATGCCGACGGCACTTACCTGGGCAAATATCGCAAGCACCATATTCCGAACCTGCCGCAGTTCTGGGAGAAATTCTATTTCCGCCCGGGCAACCTCGGCTATCCGGTGTTCCCCACCGCGGTCGGACGGGTCGGTGTCTACATCTGCTACGACCGTCATTTCCCGGAAGGCTGGCGCGAGCTGGGTTTGAACAACGCGCAGATCGTGTTCAACCCGTCGGCCACCAAACCCGGGCTCTCCAACCGATTGTGGGAGCTGGAGCAGCCGGCGGCGGCCGCCAACAATCAGTACTTCATCGGGGCGAACAACAGGGTCGGCATGGAATCGGACGAATTCGGTGACGATGCGGTGCGCTTCTACGGTTCCAGCTATTTCGTCGGCCCCCGCGGTCTGTACGTCGGCGACGTCGCTTCCCAGGGTGAGAACGAGTTGATCATCAGGGATCTCGACCTGACGGAGCTGACCAAGGCCCGCAACGACTGGCAGTTCTACCGGGATCGCCGGCCCGAGTCGTACGAGAAGATCACCGCCCCATGACCACGTTGATCCGCGGCGGCACGGTGGTCAGTTCCACCGGCGCGAGCCGACAGGACGTCCTGATCGACAATGACACCGTCGTCGCCCTGCTGGCCCCGGATTCGACGGCCCTGGGCGTCGACCTGGCCGCCTCTGCCGACCGGGTCATCGACGCCTCCGGAAAGTACGTCATACCCGGCGGTATCGACGCCCACACCCATATGGAGATGCCGTTCGGCGGGACCACCGCCTCCGACTCGTTCGAAACCGGCACCCGTGCCGCCGCCTGGGGCGGAACCACCACGATCATCGACTTCATCGTGCAGACCCAGGGTCAGCGAGTCCTCGACACGGTCGCGGCCTGGCACGACAAGGCGGCCGGCAATTGCGCGGTGGACTACGGTTTTCACCAGATCATCGGCGGGGTGGACGACGATTCGCTGAAGTCGATGGAATCGTTGATCGCGGAGGGGATCACCAGCTTCAAACTGTTCATGGCCTACCCCGGCGTCTTCCTCTCCGACGACGGACAGATCGTCCGGGCCATGCAGAGCGCCGCCGGGAACGGCAGCCTGATCATGATGCACGCCGAGAACGGTGCGGCGATCGATGTTCTGGTCCAGCAGGCCCTGGCGCGCGGCGAGACGGCGCCGTACTACCACGGCGTGACGCGGCCTTGGCAGACGGAGCAGGAGGCCACCCACCGCGCCGTCATGCTCGCGCAACTGACCGGCGCGCCGCTCTATGTCGTCCACGTCTCGGCCAAGCAGGCCCTGGCCCGGATCGCCGAGGCCCGTAACGACGGGCAGAACGTCTTCGCCGAAACCTGCCCCCAATACCTGTACCTGTCACTGGAGGAGAACCTGGGCGCGCCGGGCTTCGAAGGTGCCAAATGGGTCTGCTCCACGCCGCTGCGCTCCCGGGCCGACGGCCACCAGGACGACCTGTGGCGCTACATCCGCACCGGGGATGTGACCAGCGTGTCCACCGATCATTGCCCGTTCTGCATGAAGGACCAGAAGGACATGGGCATAGGCAACTTCGCCAAGATCCCCAACGGGATCGGCTCGGTGGAACACCGGATGGACCTGCTCTACCAAGGTGTCGTCGACGGCAGGATCAGCCTGGAACGCTGGGTCGAGGTCTGCTGCACGACCCCGGCCCGGATGTTCGGGATGTATCCGCGCAAGGGTGTCATCTCGCCCGGCTCGGACGCGGACATCGTCATCTACGACCCGGCCGGGCATACCTCGATCGGCGTGGGGACGCATCACATGCGCATGGACTATTCCGCCTGGGAGGGATACGAGATCGACGGGCACGTGGATACCGTGCTCTCGCGCGGCCGGGTCATCATCGACCGCGGCGAATATCTGGGCCATCCCGGAGACGGCCGGTTCATCAAGCGCGGCCTCTCGCAGAATTTGATGTAGGAATGGACTTCTGAATGGATTTCGGTGTCGTACTACAAACCGATCCGCCGGCCGCGCGGGTGATCGAACTGGCCCGGCGGGCCGAACTCTACGGGTTCAGTCACGTGTGGACGTTCGACTCACATCTGTTGTGGGAGGAGCCTTTCGTCATCTACAGCCAGATCCTGTCGACCACCCGCAAGGTGATCGTCGGGCCTATGGTGACCAACCCGGCCACCCGGGACTGGACCGTCACGGCGTCGTTGTTCGCCACCCTGAACGAGATGTTCGGGAACCGGACGATCTGCGGGATCGGCCGCGGCGACTCCGCGGTGCGGGTGATCAACGGCAAACCCGTGACGCTGGCGATGCTTCGCGAAGCGATCGAGGTGATCCGGCCGCTGGCGAACGGCGGTGCGGCCCAGTACAAGGGGACGACGTTGCGCTTTCCCTGGAGCGAGGGCTCGGAGCTGCCGATCTGGATTGCTGCCTATGGACCGCGGGCCCTGGCCCTCACCGGCGAGATCGCCGACGGCTTCATCCTGCAGCTGGCCGACCCGGACATCACCGCCTGGAGCATCGCCGCGGTCCGCAAGGCCGCCGCGGATGCGGGGCGGGATCCGGCCGCGGTGAAGATCTGCGTCGCCGCACCGGCCTACGTCACCGATGGGACGGCCGACGGTGCGGCTCACGGGCGGGACCAGTGCCGGTGGTTCGGCGGCATGGTCGGCAATCACGTCGCCGACATCGTCGCCCGTTACGGAACCGCCGGGGCGGCCGTGCCGCCGGCCCTGACCGAATACATCGCCGGTCGGCAGGGATACGACTACAACTCCCACGGCAAGGCCGGCAACGACCACACCTCTTTCGTGCCGGATGCGATCGTGGACCGGTTCTGCCTGATCGGACCGGTCGACGAGCAGGTGAACCGGCTCCGGGAACTCGAGGCGCTGGGCGTCGACCAGTTCGCGCTCTACCTCCAGCACGACGCCAAGGACGCAACGCTCGCCGCCTACGGCGAGAAGGTGATACCCGCGGTCAAGGTACGTACCGCGGCCAGGACATGACCACCGCGCCGGCCCGGCGGGTGCTCATGGTGCTGCTCGGTCTGGTGCTGCTCGGCGCCATCTGGGAGTTGTACAAGGACGCCGCACCGGCCGACGGGGTCAGCATCGCCGGGCTGCGCATCCTACCCAGGACCAGCGATGCGGCCATGCCACACCTGAGTTCCATCTGGCACGCCTTCGGCTCGCAGGAGGTGTCGTTGGCCGGTAGCAGCAGTGTTCTGGGCTCTATCGCTTCGGCTGGCTTCTACACTCTCAAGCTCGCCCTGGGGGGTTTCGTCGTCGGAACCATCGTCGGTGTTGCGCTCGCCCTGGTGATGGACCGGCTGATGATCGCCGAGCGAGGACTCCTCCCCTGGATCGTGCTCAGCCAAACCGTTCCGCTCATCGCCATCGCGCCGTTGATCTCCGGCTGGGGCGCCGGTGTTCACTTCGGCGGATTCGTCTGGCAGCAGTGGATGTCGGTGTCGATTATTGCCGCCTATCTGTCGTTCTTCCCCATCTCGGTCGGCATGTTGCGGGGACTCAAGGCGCCGACCGCGGTCCATGTCGAACTGTTCAACTCGTTGTCGGCGGGTTGGTCAACCACGCTCGTCCGACTGAAACTCCCTGCTGCCGTCCCGTTTCTCATTCCTGCCCTGCGTCTGGGGGCGGCGGCCTCCGTGGTCGGCGCAGTGGTGGCGGAAACATCCATCGGCGTGCCGAACGGAATCGGCCGCGTGATCATCGATTACTCGCAGCAGGCCACCGGCGACCCGTCCCGCCTGTATGCGGCGGTGATCGGCGCGGCGTTGCTCGGTCTCATTGCCGCCGGCATCATCTCGCTTCTGGATCTGGGCCTGCGCAGTTACCAGAAGGGGCGAACGACATGAGTCAACCGGCGGTCACCGGTCATAGCGTCGTCATTTCCGGCGTGGCTAAGGTCTTCTCGGCCCGCAAGGGCGACGTCACGGCACTGTCCGGCATCGACCTCGAGGTGGCCAAGGGCGAATTCGTCTCGCTGATCGGCCCCTCCGGGTGTGGGAAGTCGACGCTGCTACGGATCATCGCCGGCCTGGTCCCGCCCACGTCCGGCGACATCCAGGTCAACGGCAAATCTGCCGACCAGGCGCGCCGGGACCAGGAGTACGGATTCGCGTTCCAGCAGGCGGGACTGCTCGAGTGGCGTTCGGTGGCCGCCAATGTCGAACTACCTCTGGTGGTGCACGGGGTGTCCAAGTCCCGACGACGGGCCCGGGCGCGGGAGCTCCTCGACCTGGTCGGTCTGGCCGACTTCGCCGAGCACCGCCCGCAGGAGCTGTCCGGTGGTATGCAACAGCGAGTGGCGATCGCCCGGGCGCTGGCCGAGAGCCCGACGCTGCTGTTGATGGACGAGCCGTTCGGTGCACTCGACGAAATGACCAGGGAGCGAATGCAAGGCGAACTGGTGCGGATCGCGGCCGAAACGTCGGCGGCCGTCGTTTTCGTGACGCATTCCATTTCCGAGGCGGTGTTCCTGTCCCACCGGGTGGTGGTCATGTCGCCCCGTCCCGGTCGCATCGCCGACATCGTCCCGATCGGCCTTGGGGCCCGCACCGTCGAGACCCGCGAGGCCCCCGCGTTCTATGCCGCCGTCACCCGGGTCCGGGAGTCGCTGCGCGGCCGGGCCGCCGTCGGAGAACCCGTCACATGACGACCACCTCGGTCGATCCCGATTCGGCTCTGACCACCGACCCGGTGGCGGCCGGCGCATCCCTGTTGCGGCGCAGCGGGTCGCTGTTGGGTTCGGTGTGGCCGCCCGTCCTCCTCGGCGTGCTGGTTCTGGCGCTGTGGCAGGGATTGGTCAAGGCGTTCCACGTGGCCACCTTCGTACTACCGGCACCTTCCGATATCTTCTCCGCCCTGACGGACAACCTCGACCGCATTACCACCGCGGCCGAGAGCACCGGCGCCAACGCACTTGTCGGTGTACTGGTCGGTAGCCTGCTGGCGGTGGTGGCCGCTTCGCTGGCCGCCCGGCTGCGGATCGCCGACGAGCTCATCACCCCGTTGGCGGCCGCCGCGGCGACCATGCCGATCGTCGTGTTGGCACCCATCTTCAACACCATGTTCGACTCGACGTCCACGCTGCCCCGCCGGCTCGTGGTGATGGTGGCCACCTTTGTCCCCGTTTTCGTCAACACCGCGCGCGGGCTCAAGCAGATCTCCGACGTGCACGCCGAATTGATGTCCAGCTACGCCGCCAGCGGCATGTCGGTGCTCCGCTACATTCGCATTCCTGGGGCTCTCCCCTATTTCTTCACCGGCATTCGGCTGGCCGCCTCGCTCAGCGTGATTTCGGCGGTGGTCGCCGAATACTTCGGTGGTCTGCAGCAGGGCCTCGGCCCGAAGATCACCTCCGCGGTGGCGGCCAGCGATTACGCCTCGGCGTGGGCCTACGTCGTCGGCGCCATCGTCCTGGGCCTGATCTTCTTCCTGGCCGCGCTCCTGATCGAAAGCCTGGCCATGCGCTCCCGTCGGGTGTCGTGACTGAACCCCTCGTTGGGTCGAACGTCGATTCCCACCATGTTTTCCACCGTTCGCCTGCCCGCACACCCCACTGAAAAGGAGATCGACCATGCACCGAAGGATTCGCACGGTGGTCGCCGCGGCCACCGCCGTCGCCACCGGCATCACGCTCGCGGCGTGCAGCAGCACCAGTAGTACGTCCAGTTCCAGCCCCACGTCGAGCGCCGCGGCACCGAGTGGCGGGGGGGCGAGCGCGGGGGCACCGAGCGGAGCCCCATCGAGTGCCGCCGCCGCAGGCTCTGCGTCGGCGGCTCCGTCGGCCGGCTCGTCGGCGGCCCCGTCGGTCGGCTCGTCCGCGGCGGCTTCGGTTCCGGCCAGCTCCGTAGGCTCGAGTGCGCCGCCCGCCGTGACCGGTCCGCTGGTGAAAGTCAAAATCCAGTTGCAGTGGTTCAACCAGGCGCAGTTCGCCGGCTACATCGTCGCCCTCAACAAGGGCTTCTACAAGGAGCAGGGCCTGGACGTGACGCTCCTGGAGGGCGGGACCACCATCGTCCCGCAGACCGTATTGGCCCAGGGACAGGCCGACTATGCCATCGCCTGGGTCCCCAAGGCCCTGCAGTCGCGTGAGCAGGGCGCCGACATCACCGACGTGGCGCAGGTGTTCCAGCGCTCCGGCACGACGCAGATCTCGTTCAAGGACAAGAACATCACCACGGCCGCCGACCTGAAGGGGAAGAAGGTCGGCAACTGGGGATTCGGAAATGAATTTGAGCTTTTCGCCGGGATGACGAAAGCCGGGCTCGACCCGTCCAAGGACGTCACCCTGGTGCAGCAGCAATTCGACGAGAACGCCCTGCTAGCCGGCGACATCGACGCCGCGCAGGCGATGATCTACAACGAGTACGCCCAGGTGCTGGAGGCGAAGAACCCCAAGACCGGAAAGTTGTACCAACCGGCCGACTTCAACGTGATCAAGTGGGCGGACGAAGGCACCTCCATGCTGCAGGACGCGGTGTGGGCCAGCACGTCCAAGTTGAAGGATCCGACCTATCAGAACACCACCGTCAAGATGCTGACGGCCAGTTTCAAGGGCTGGATCTACTGTTCCACCCACGCTACGGAATGCCGGGACATCGTGGTCAAGTCCGGGTCCAAACTGGGCGCCAGCCATCAGCTCTGGCAGATGAACGAGATCAACAAGCTGATCTGGCCGTCGCCGGCCGGTATCGGCATCGTCAACCAGGCCGATTGGGACCGGACCGTGAAGATCGCGCTGGGCACCAAGAACGCCGACGGCAAGACGGTACTGACCAAGGAGCCCAGCAAGGACGCCTACACCAACGTCTACGCCCAGAAGGCGATCGACGCGCTCAAGGCGCAGGGCCTGGACGTCACCGGGGCCGGTTTCAAGCCGCTGACCGTCACCCTCAACGCCGGCGGTTCATGACCTGATCGCACCTGCCTTCGCCGATGTCGCGAAGGCGCCGGAAATCCCCGTCAGGGGAGTGTGGCTGACGGGGATTTCCGCTGTGTGGAAGAAGGTGCGGCGCATAGCGATTCAGGCGGGGACAGGACTGGGAGCGTCAGGCGAGGTCGTCGCCGAACTCCTTCAAGGAAGGCAGCGCGGCGCCGGAGTAGTCGAACATGGTCAGGTTTGCGTATGGATCGGCGGCGTTGTCGGGTTCGACGCCGACCCCAGGGAGCCATCCGGGCTCCCAGGCGAAGTAGCCGGCGCCGTGCCCGTCGGGCACGCGGCTGAGCAACTGCTTGAGCGCTCTGAAGTATGCCGTCTGGCCGGCCGGGGTGGGCGGGAACCGCGTCGCGTCCGGCAGGGCCGACGCGGAGGTGACGTACGGGTCGTTCTGTCCATCAGTGTCCAACGTCCACGGATAGGAGGTCTCGGCGATGACCAGGTCCTTGTGGTAGCGACCGGCCAGATCGTGCAATGCGATTCCCAGCTTCTCAAGGGAACTGTGCCAGAACGGGTAATAGGTCAGACCGATCACGTCCACCTCGACACCTTGGTCGAAGATCTGGTCGAGCGTGTACCGGGTGGCTTCAAGATTGTCGATGCCCTGGATGTGCACCATGGTGGACGCAGGGCCGACCGGACCCGGCACGTCGTGCACCCCTTGCAGAGCGGCCTTGAGCAGGGTGCCGAACCCGGTCCAATCCTGTCGACCGCTGCCGAAATACACCTGGCCGGTCGGCCACAGCATTCCATTGGTGACCTCGTTGCCCACTTGCACCAGCGCTGCGGGCGTGCCTTGGGCGTTGAGCGCTGACATCACCTGGGCGGTGTACTGCCGGACGGTCGCGGCCAGCTGCGTCAGCGACTGTCCTTGCCATGCCACCGGGGTGGTCTGGGCTGTCTGGTCCGCCCAGAAGTCGGAGTAGTGCAGATCGAGCAGGATCTGCAGACCGGCCGCGTGGACGCGACGGGCCAGGATGAGCAACGACTCCTGGTCGCTGTATCCGGCGGGCGGGTTCACCCAGACCCGAAGGCGCGCCGCCGTCGCGCCGCTGTGAGTCAGAACATCCTCGATCGGCACAACCCCCGTGCCGTAGGAAATGTCGGTCAGCGATTGACCGGCCGCCTCTTCTTGCAGAGTGAACGATATGTCCGCTCCGCGCCACCTCGGCACCACCGGGACGGACGGTTCTGGACCACCGCAGGAGCTGAGCACAGGAAGGCCGCCGATACCCAGCAATGCCAACTTGGCGAATTGCCGACGCTGCATTCCCTGCGTCCTTCCCGAGCTGTCGATGCGGGTGCTTATTGACCCATCCTGACAGGACGCTCTGAGCGGGAGCAGTGCGTGCGCTGTTGACCCGCTGTCCCTACGCTGAGAACGGAAACTCAGTTGAGGTCGTCCGCAGCGGGTGTGTGTTCGAGACGGTGCGACGCCTCCTGGTCGACCATCCAGCGGACCCTGGCGTCGGTGGCCGAGAACGCCTCGTCCGGCTGACGCGCCAGCAACGTCGAATGGCGGGCCACCACACCGGCCGGCAACAACTGCAACATCTCCTCCAACATCATCCACCCACATTCCTCGGCGAGCGCACGGAGTTCGACGCTCCCGACCCGGGCGGTCGCCTGCAAGGCGACATTGTCGATCAGTTTCGCCACCCTGTCGTCGGACACCGATGGGAAGTCATAGACATCCACGGCACCACACCCACTGGAGTCGGCAACGCCAAAAGCCTCGAGTGCGCTGAACAGGGGGCTCACCCTTCCGGAGATCTGCGGGTCGTACAACCCGGGGTACGGCGCTCGCTCGTATCCGGCCTCGAATCCGCACAGATACAGGGGGGATTCGCTCCGCTCGCTCCCGATGACGCCGATGGCCAGGTCGATCAGCGAAATGGGCCAGCCGAGATCTCGAATCGCGCCGACCCCGAGCCCGGCCATCGGGGTTTCCAGCACCGACGACATCAGCAGCTGGGCCGCCTCACGAGCCGATTGGAGATAGAACATGGTGTCGGCGCTGTGCAGCCTGACGGCAGCACCGGCAGCCGACCACTCGTGCAGCCGGCGCAGGATGATGGAGTTGTCCACCACATGCGTGAATCGAACGGCGGACACGGCGAGATCACCCTGGCGGGCTACATTGCCTAGAATCCACTCGGTCATCTTCTTCGAAGCAGCGTAGATATCACTGGTGAACGGGCGCAACGCCTTGCCCGTCGAAGCACACGCCAATCGTGTACCTGGCGCCAACCGACATGCCTGAACAACATTGGCCGTACCTGACACGTTCGTCGACAAGGTCCGCTGCGGTTCACGTTCGGCCAGCCCCGGATCGTGCTGTGCCGCCAGGTGATACACGATTTGCGGACGCACGGCTGCGAAGAGGTCGCGAAGTGCTGCACTGTTCCGCACATCGACGTGTACGTACTCGACACCGTCGAACCGTCGCCAACCCGACTCCAGCCCGCGGCTCACGCTGATGATGCGACCCGGGCGCAAGTGCGTGAGTTCCCCGATCAACGCACTCCCGATGCACCCGGTGCCGCCGGTGACGAGGACCGTACGGCCCACGTGCGCGGCCAGCAAAGCGCTCTGATCCACCGCCAATGTGCGGTCCCGGATACCGTTGAATCGCATCAGCTCGTCGCCACCGGCGACGCCGTTCCGGCGCACCAACCGAGCCGTGGCGCGCCGCAGCTCGTCCGTCACGTCCGGGGACAGCGAACTCAGACCAGGCGGTGCCACAGCGGACAAGGCCTCAATGGGAGAGGACTTCAACGCGCGGGGCGTCCCAAGGCCCGGGTCTGCCAGCCCGCCGCCCGCCACCGATCGACGTCCAAGGCGTTGCGCGCGTCCAGGATCCGCGGGACCGAGACCAGCGTCGCCATTTGGGCGGGATCAAGGTCGGCATACTCCCGCCATTCGGTCAGATGCAGAACCAGATGCGCTCCCTCGAGGGCCTTCTCGATGTCATTGGCGTAAGTCAGGGTCGGGAACAGCGCCCGGGCATTCTCGATGGCCTCCGGATCGTGAACCCGTACCTGTGCGCCCTGCAGGTGTAGGGCGGCCGCAACGTTGAGCGCCGGCGAATCGCGCACGTCATCACTGTCCGGCTTGAATGCTGCTCCCAGCACCGCCACACGCATCCCGAGAAATGATCCGCCGACCATCGCTCTGGCCAGGTCGACGGTTCGTCGCCGCTGACGCATATTGACCTCGTCGACCTCTTTCAGGAAGCTCAATGCCTGGTCAGCCCCGAGTTCACCGGCCCTGGCCATGAACGCGCGGATGTCCTTGGGCAGGCATCCGCCGCCGAAACCAAGGCCCGCGTTGAGGAAGCGCCGGCCGATGCGGACGTCGTGCCCGATGGCATCCGCAAGGGTAACGACGTCGCCGCCCGCCGCTTCGCATACTTCGGCAATGGCGTTGATGAACGAGATCTTGGTGGCCAGGAAGGCATTCGCGGAGACCTTGACGAGCTCGGCCGTCGCCAGATCCGTTCTGATGTAGGGCGTTCCGGTCGCCAGGATCTTGGCATAGACCTCGCGGAGGACGTCGTCGGCTTCCGTTGACGTGACACCGACCACGAGGCGGTCAGGAGCCAGCGTGTCCTGGACCGCAAACCCCTCGCGGAGGAACTCCGGATTCCAGGCGAGCTGGGCGCCGGCGCCCACCGGGGCCAGCTCGGCCAGTCGGCCGGCCAGCCGGGCCGCCGTGCCGACGGGCACGGTCGACTTGCCGACCACCAGGCAAGGCCGAGTCAGGTGCTCTGCCAGTCCCTCGACGACGGCGTCGACGTACTTCATATCCGCTGCATACGACCCCGGCTTCTGCGGGGTGCCGACGCAGACGAAATGGACATCGCCGAACTCAGCAGCTTCCTTCAGCGACGTGCTGAACCGTAATCGGCCGGAAGCACTGCTGCGCCGCAGCAGTTCCGGCAGTCCCGGCTCGAAGAATGGCGCCCGGCCCTCGGCCAGAGCCTGGATCTTGGCCGCGTCGACGTCGACGCCGAGAACCTCGTGTCCGAGGTCGGCCATCGCGGCGGCGTGGACGGCACCGAGGTATCCCGTACCGATGACGGTAAGACGCATGGCTAACTCCGCTTCTGTGAAGAATGACTGTCGAAAGATGTGGCTGAAAGGCGTCAAGGTCGAACAGGAACCCTGACGGTGGGGCGGGAACAGGTATCAGGCAGCCGGAAGGTTCTCCACCAACGACGCGTAACCCTGCGGATTTCGCTCCTGGAAGGCCCAGGCGTCGCGACACATCTGGTTGACGTCGCGGGTCGTTTTCCAGCCCCAGGCGGCAGCTACGCGACCCGGGTCGGCGATCAGGGTGGCAACGTCGCCGGGACGTCGCCGGGCGAAGGTGATCGGGATGCGCTGACCACTGGCGCGACCGAACGCTTCGGCCAGTTGGAGAACGGACGTGCCGACACCGGTACCCAGGTTGAAGGCGCTCATACCGTCCTCATCGAGCAGGTGCTGCAAAGCCACCCGGTGACCGTCGGCCACATCGACAACGTGAATGTAGTCGCGGACACCTGTTCCGTCGACCGTTGCATAATCGTTCCCGAATACCGTGAGTTCCTCACGCCGGCCGACCGCCACCTGCGCCATGTAGGGCATGACGTTGTTCGGCACTCCCGTCGGATCCTCGCCCAGCAGTCCGGAGGCGTGAGCCCCGACGGGATTGAAGTACCGCAGGGCGATCACCCGGAGCTCCGGGTACCGAGCGCAGGCGTCAGCCAGCATCTGCTCGCACATCAGCTTCGACCGCGCGTACGGATTGGTCGGAGCGAACGGATCATCTTCCGTGATCGGAACATCCTGACCAGCCCCGTACAGGGAGCAGGACGACGAGAACACCAATTGATTGACCCCGGCGGCTCGCATGGCCAACATCAACTGCACGGTTCCGTTGACGTTGATGTCGTAATACTCAAGGGGAATGCCGACCGACTCGGCAACGGCCTTCTTCGCCGCGAAGTGGATCACTGCATCGATCGGGTGCGCTGCGAAGATACCGGCCAACAAAGCACTGTCGCGGACGTCACCGACATACGCGGCGCTCACGCCGACTCCACTCAGTGCGGCCACCCGATCCAACGCCAAGGGTGACGAGTTGGAATGATTGTCCAGCACGACCACGTCGTATCCGTGGGTCAACAGTTCCACACACGTGTGGCTACCGATGAATCCTGCGCCACCGGTCACCAGTATTGTGCGCGGCGAAGGCAAAGGCGAATCCAACGTTTGCATGAGCTTCCTTCCAGGTCGACCGGGACTCCCGAGTCGAGGATCAGGGGCGGCCGAACAGTGGGCTGACATATCCGAGAATCGGTGCGATGTAACCGGGGAAGGCAGCGATGGCCACCAGTAGCGGGATCCACGACAGGGCACTGGCCAGCAATGGCGCAAGGGCCGTCGTGCGGATCGCCGCCGGTAGGGCCACTGCCGATGCCCGACTCGCCTCCCGGGCGTGGAGCAGGCCCACCCCGGTGGACACCAGAGCGAACGACAGCGAGGCGACCAGGCAGAGGAAGACGTAGCCGTAGGTATGAGTGGTGAACTCGCCGATCAACGCGGCGCCGGCCAGCATGACGGTGATGCCGATGTACGGCAGGACCAGGCGGGTAGGGAGAGGTTCCAACCCGTTCCGGCTCTTGGGCGTGACCTTGAAGCCCACTTCCACCGGGACGATCTTCTGCCACACGGCCGCGACGACACCCCATGCGATGTAGGGCCACCGGGCCAGGGTGTACAGCCAGTTCTCCCAGCTCAGTATCGGGACCTTCTGCGGTCGAAGCATCCCCCGACGTCGAACGAACGCGGTGATCGCCAATAGCCAGAGTCCGAGCAGCGACCAACGAATGAGGAACTCGAAGTAATTGACATTGACCCAGGGCGCGCCGGTGACGGCCGCCACCGCCGGTAGACAGAGTCCGGCCGCCGTGGCCAGTGACAGCAATGGGTAGTAGGACAGGGCGAACATGAACCGAAACCGCAAAGCCCAGGAGAATCGGCCGAGGTGGCGCGGGAGGAGATTGGTCATCACCGTGACCAGACTTCGTGACCATTGGTACTCCTGCGTGACCATGGCAGAGAAGGTCAAGGGCCCGTCGCCGTGTGCCTCCACACGATGGGCGAACGCACCTTGCCATCCGGCCGAGTTCAGCAGGAACGACGTGGAGAAGTCTTCGGCGAGTTCCGGCCCCACGCCCCCGATCTCCGCCAACGCCGCGGTTCTCACCGCATAGTGCGAGCCGATGCAGAGCGGCGCGAGACCGCCGTTGTGTCCGGTTTGAAAGGCTCCATGAAAGGTGCCCTCCTTGTGGAGACGGCCGCGCACAGTCCATGACTGACTTGCATTCGCATCGCAAACACTGGGCGCCGCAACGTAACCGATCGCCGGGTCCTCGAATGGCCGGACCATTTCGGCCAGGTAATCATCGGCTGGTACGTGGTCACAGTCCAGTTGGGCAACCACGTCGTAGTCCCGGTATCCCCAGTGGTCGTAGAAGTACGCCAGATTCCCCTCCTTGCACTTTGTCCGACGTGGCCAGTGAGACTGGTGGTAATCCGCGACCCCGTGCCTGGACGACAGGCTGACTCCGTGGTCCGCGCACCATTGCGCGGTCTCCTCGGTGGGATCCTCGTCGCACAGCCACACGTCGTAGTCGGTCGGGAACCGCTGGCCCAGCATGGCCTCAAGCGTGGTACGGGCCACCGACCACGGCTCCGATGGCGCCTTGGTCACGGCGAACGCCACTCGCACATCTGGAATGGGAAGCGCCGGGTTCACCCCCGGCAGACGATTGACCGCGATCAGGAAGTAGCTGGGCAGATAGGACAGATAGAACAGCAGGGCGCTGTTGAGCGCCAGGCCCAGCCATCCGGCACTGTGTTCAGGTCGAAGCCACCACGTCCAGAAGGCGATGAACGTCACTACCCAGGCGGCCGTCAGCGCTCCGACCACAACTCGATCACGACCCGGCAACAAATGCTGCAGGGTGCCGGTCCTCAGTGCCCGGGTCGGGGCCCTCCGACCTCTCAGCACCGGGCCGGCCGATGAAGAATCCAACAACCGTGAGTTCAGGATCTGACGAACCTGATGGGCCGCCGATTCCGACCCGCCGGATGCGACAGACGTGCCGGCGTGCCCGGCCGTCGCGAATGACGCGTCGGGCCGTTGAACGTCCACCGACCCTCCTGCACCGCGGATGTTGGTCGGTGAGCCGAAAGGTCCTGTCCGAGACGAGGATTGAGGCATGGGGCTCCTACGAATCGATAGCGATAGGGCTGACCGCTGTCGCAGTCATGAGTTCCGAACCCCCGAGGTTGGTCCTCGCGGGTGAGGCGGATCGTGGATCAAGGGTGCTCAGGCGGTCCGGGCCATCTTGACGGCGGCGTCAGCGCTCAGGTCGTAGCCTTCGAACTGCGCTCCGGCCACGGCATCCGCCGAGGCCAGGATCTCCCAGGGGCGAGCCCGAAACCATGCCACCGTGAGAGCGAGGCCTTCGGCAGCATCGACCGTCGGCGTCCAATTCAGCTCTCGGCCGGCGAGAGTGATGTCCGGCTTCCGGCGGGTCGGATCGTCCTGGGGAAGGGGATGGAATTCGATGGCTGAATCCGATCCGGTGAGTCCCAGGACCAACTCGGCGAGCTCCAGCATGGTTCGCTCGTGCGGGTTGCCGAGGTTGATCGGACCGCTGCAGTCGCTGTCGAGCATGCCGGTGATACCTCGGACGAGGTCGTCGACATAGCAGAAACTGCGGGTCTGGCTCCCGTCGCCGTAGATGGTCAGTGGGGTACCGGACAGCGCCTGGGTGATGAAACTGGTGACCACCCGGCCGTCCTGGGCACGCATCCGGGGACCGTAGGTGTTGAAGATGCGAATGATTCCGACGTCGACGCCGTGAGTGCGGCGGTAGGCCATCGACAACGCCTCGGCAAAGCGCTTGCTTTCGTCGTACACACTCCGAGGGCCGATGGAATTGACGTTGCCCCAGTAGCTCTCGGTCTGCGGGTGCACCAACGGATCGCCGTAGATCTCGCTCGTGGAGGCCAGCACAAACCTCGCGCCGGTGCGGCGAGCCAGTTCGATGGCGTTCTCGGTGCCACGACTTCCGACTGCGAGTGTCTCCAATGGCAGGCGATGGTAATCCGGGGGCGACGCGGGACTCGCCAAATGCGCTACAGCGTCGACATGCCCTTCTACCGGCATATCCGTCGTGACGTCGGCCTCGACGAAGGTGAACGCCGGATAGGTTTCGAGCAGCTCTACGTTGTCCTTTCGTCCCGTCGAGAGGTTGTCCACGCACACGACGTGGTCACCTCGTTCAAGCAGGAACTGGCACAAGTGCGAGCCGAGAAACCCGGCACCGCCCGTCACTACAGCGCGCATGAAGATTCTCCCTAGAGGATCTGGCCGATCTCACGGCTGACGCGGAAATGCCCCCGTTTGCCTGTGAGTTTTGGGTCTGAACTTCTGTTCAGAGGAGGACCCCAGCGTCCCGTTACACCCGCCCGACACATGAAGCCGGGTACGAGATGCAACCATACGGGGCGATGTGGTCGTTAGAGGCCACTGTAGGTGAGCATCGAAGGCGAGTCGGGCGTCCATTAGAGTAACCAGGACCCCTAATGGGTGTGATCAGGCGCTCGCGGTCACGCTGCGCAATGATGGTGCTGCAGTACGCACAGATTCGGGACGGCGCGGCACAGAACGACCTGGTATGACGATTTATTTGGTGTTGTTCGACGCCCCTAACGGGGCGCTGTGATTGTCGTCATGGCGTCGATTCATCGGCCTGAATCTGGATGCCGAGCGTTGTTCAATCGGGTGTTATCTGCTCAGGCGCCGAGGTAAGCCCGAACCGCATTGGCGGCCCGCCGACCCGAGACCAGCGCCCCCTGGATGGATGCGGTGTCACGGTGATCGCCGGCCACGAAGACCCCGTCGCCCAGCTCCACCGGTTGCCGGTGCCGCAGCGGCGGCAGTTGCGCGGGCAACGCTTCTGGAACATCGTGCCGGATGAGGAGTTCCCACCCGCTGGTCGGAACTTTGTACATGCGCGACAGATGCCGACGGACGTCCTGCTCGCTCGTCTGACCGGCGTGCAGTGTGGTGGCCTGGACGAGATGCCGGCCGGGCGGCGCATAACTGGGTGCCGCATGGGACATGACGGCGGTGTTGACGACGGGGCCGGTGGCCGGGAATCCGCCGTCGACGAAGAGGAGCTTGAGGTCGGTCGGCGCCTGTGTCACCGAGAACCAATAGGTGACCAGCCCGTTCATCTTCGGCGCGGTGATGGGCAGCAGCGCCGCGGCGCTGGACGGATCAGTGGCGACGACGACTACTCGAGGCCGGATCTGCCCCTGACTGGTGTCGACCACGGGTCCGTCGGCCGAGGTGGCGATTCTGGTGGCCCGCACTCCCAGGTGAACGGGACCGACCAGCTTCGCCGCCAACTGCTCCGGCACCGCCACCATCCCGCCGGCCGGCACGCCAGGGGTACCCAACAGAAAGCTGCGGAGCAGCAGGCGCACGAACGTCGCCGAGGTGCGCCCGGAAGAATCAGCCAGCACCCCGGCCAGGAACGGTTCCAGGATCTCGGCCCGCAGGTGCCCGGTCACCCGGCCGCGGTCGAGCGAAGTGGTCAGATCGGTATCCTTTCCGGCGAGCAGCCGCGGCACCCGGCCGAGCGCGGGCGCCGCCCAGCGCGCCAGTCGGGCCAGTTCCAGCGGTCGCCCATATCCGCTCGCCACAGTCTTGGCCAACAACCGGACACCCCGGATCGGGTCTGCGACCACCCGGATCCCTGACGGCCCCGCAACCGCCACTCCGGCGTCGAAGGTGCCCAGTTGCAGGGCATCGATGTCCAGGTACCGCTTCACCGCGGGGTACGACGGATTGATGAGTTGAAAACCTCGATCGCAGCGATGACCGTCGACGACATCCGTCCGGATCCGGCCGCCGACGCCCTCAGAGGCGTCGATGACCTCCACCGACAGGTTGCGCTCCTGCAACGTGACCGCACTCATCAGTCCGGCCAGCCCCGCACCGATCACCACGACGTCGGGGCGGGACTCGATCACCTGGTCATGGTGACACGTCGCCCGCAGCGTCGTCCGGCGGCGTCAATGCCGGTCGGCAAGCCGTCACCGAAAGTGATGAAGACTTAAAAAAAGTTCACTCTTGGGATGCGCCGGCGATAGTTCTTTACGGGCTAAGTTTGGTAGTAGGAGCGTGTCGGGGGCGCGGGGGCCAAGTACTGCATATCGCGGGAACGTCCCACACGCATGGTGAAGTACAAAGGGGATTTCCATGCGACACAATTCTCGATTCGCCCTTGCAATGACGGTTGCACTGACGACCACGACGATAGCCTTGACATCACCGTCAGCCGGCGCTGCGGCCCCCACCATCCTCGCTGCCGATTCAATGACGCGTACGGTCAGCAGCGGCTGGGGAACGCCGAACACCGGGGGCGCCTATTCGGTGACGAACCCCGCCCATTTTTCGGTCAACGGTTCCTACGGCCGGGTCACGGTCGCCAAGTCGGCGGCCGCGGAGACCGCGACCTTCGGCAAGGTTCTGGCCCGCGACGTTGAGGTCCGATTTGATGTGGCGGTCAAGGCTTTCCCCACGGCCGGGCTGGGCATTTACAGTTCGCCGATCGTGCGCGCGGCGGACGGGCACGGATATCGGGCGGTACTCCGATTTGCGCCACGCGCCGCTGCCTATCTGTCATTCGTCCGCATCGACGGGTCGGCCTCGAAAGTCACTCCGCTCTCAGCAGAGATCAGATTGCCGCACAATGCTGCTCCGCGGGGTTTCCTGTCCTTCGCCTTCTCCGTGACGGGCGACACCGCGGTCGCACTGAGGGCCAAGGTATGGCGGGCCGGCACCATCGAGCCGGCATGGCAATTGCAATACACGGATAGCAGCGCATGGCGCATCACCTCAGCCGGAGGGGTGCGGCTGACCAGTGACACCGCACGTACATCCGGTGCCGCAGAGTTGTGGTATGACAACCTCAAGGTCAGCGCCACCTCGATCGTCACCCCGCCGGCCACCACGTCGACCACGGCGCCGACACGTGTATCGACAACGGCAGCCACCACCCTACGCACTACATCCACCACCGCCACCGCCACGTCACCGGTCCCCTCCAGTACCGCCCCGACGGCCAGTACACCCTTGACAACACCGGTCACCTCATCAACCACGTCACCTTCGACGACCCCTGTGCTAACCACCACCTCGACTTCGCCGACCACCTCCACGCAGGCCACATCACCGCTCACCACCCCGACCACCACCTCTCCCTCGACAACCATCACGTCGGCAACGCCGCTCACCACACCAACCACCACCGCGACGTTGCCCACGACACCGGTCGTGCCACCGACCACCACCCCGACCACTCCTGCAGAGCCGAGCACCGGAATCCCGAGCGTGTCCTCGTCATCGAATCCGAGCGGCGCGAGCGCCCTGTCCGACGGCGCGGTCGCCGTAGGACAGACCGGAACCGAGTGGACCGCGGCGGCAGGAGATGTCAGTCCGTGGGCACAGTTGAATTACGCCGCCGCCCATCGGATAGCCAGCGTCCAGGTCTTCGGACCGAGTGCCAACTGGGTGAACCCGACGGCACCGGCGACGGCCCCGATGTACGGACAGCTGACGTTCAGCGACGGCAGTTCCGTCATCGTCAGCGGTATCGCCGGTGGCGGCGGGTCGGCCACCACCGTGGCGTTCGCGCCGCGATCGGTGACGTGGGTCCGGATCGCCCTGGTGAAGAATGATCCCCAGGTGCAGCTCGGCCTGCGGGAATTCGCCGCCTATGACGTCGGCACCACCCCACCGCGCTGGCCGACGAATCCGGCACCTCGATATACGGCTCCTTCTATTCCGGCCGCAGTCTGCGCGCTCGACAGCGCGGCAGTCGGATCCTCCCCCGACAGTTCACCGGCGCTGGTGTGCCCGGCTCCAGGTTCAGTGGTCAACGGACCGACGACCGTCATCGTCTCCGCCCAACCCGGAGCCGTGCTGACGGCCAGCGCGTGGCTGGCTGGCGCCGGCGCCGTGGCCACCGTGGGTTCGGCCGTGGCCAACGCGAGCGGGCGAGCCGTGTTCAATCTCGATGCCACCCAGATGACCAGCGGACCGACGGCCGTTCGTATCACCACCTCGTCTGCCGCGGACCGCCCGCTGTACGTCCAGTTGGACAACACCGGAGGACAACCCCTCGCCCAGGGCGATTCCGCGCCCAGCGGAATGACGTTGCAGTGGAACGATAATTTCACCGCGCCCATCTCGGTGACTCGCAACGGAGCGGGCGCCGACTACGCCGCCACGAAGCCGTCCTATAAAGGTGGTGGAGATTTCGGAGACGCGATCTTCGCTGACCCGTCCTGGGGTTTGAACACGATCGCGACCGACGACAGCAACTTCCTGCGCATCCGTCTGCAGCCGACCGGCACGCTGAAGGACCCGAACGGCTGGAACCGCACCCATGTCGCGGGCATCGTCTCCTCGTTGAAGGTGGGCGCCAGCGGCTTCGCAGCCCAGTACGGCTACTTCGAGGCGCGGATGCTGGCACCGGCCGGGTACGGTTCATGGCCCGCATTCTGGTTGTTGAACAGCGAGAACGCGGCGCCTCGCGAGACCGCGGCCGCCGAGATCGACACCGTCGAACTGTACGGACAGTTCCCGCTCGGAAGCTGCCACACCCTGCATGCCTGGAACGGCCCCGGTAATTCACAAGGGCTGTGCCCGAACCCGAACGGGGCCTCAGATTGGGCCCTGAGTTGGCACACCTATGCCTCCTGGGTCAAGCCAGGCGAGATCGACTACTACATCGACGGTCGCCTCGTCGCGACGATTCCCAATCCCACCCTGACCAACGAACCCTTCTTCTTCATGATCAATGAGGCGCTCGGGGGCGGGTGGCCGGAGAAGTTGGCCGGCACCGGAGACACCGCTGATCTGTACGTCGACTGGGTGCGCGTGTACACCTGAGTGCGGACTGCTCGGGTGTGAGAGTCACGCAACACGCGGCCGCCGGGCCGAGCGTGCGCACGTAAGGTGTCCGAAGTACTGGTCCCGTGCGTGTGTTCCAGAGCTGGCCGATGCAGCTCGCGACGAAGGAGCCTCCTGCATTGTCTCCCATCCGGCATCCGATCGTCGTGATCCTGGCCTCCGCGGGCCGGCCCCATCTGCTGGCGGACGTCATCGAAGATCTCGCCGCGCAGACCGTCGATTTCACCCTTGTCGTCTCGGTTCCCGATGACGAAAGCCTTCCGCCGGGCGGGGTGTCAGCCGACACCCTGGTGGTCCGAGCTCGTGGATTGGCCGCTCAACGCAACGCCGGGCTTGATGTGGTGCCCGATGCCGAGTTCGTCTTCTTCTTCGATGACGACGCGGTGGTTCGTGCCGACTATCTGCAACGAGGCGTCGACTTTTTTCGTAGCCATCCGGAGATCAACGGGATCACCGGGCGCGTCCTGCTGGACGGTTCCACCGGTGACGAGATTCCACGGGCCGTCGCAGAAAGGGCTGTCGAAGACTCGTTGGCCACCCCGCTGCGCCACCGATTCGCCCCCAGCAGGGAGCTGTACGGGTGCAATTTCGCGTTCCGCCCCTCGGGGGCAGGCGGCGAGCGCTTCGATTCGCGGCTGCCGTTGTACTCTTGGCTGGAAGACCACGACTTTGCCCGTCGGCTGATGCGTCACGGTTTCCTGGCCAAGGTGGACGACTGTGTGATCGTCCATATGGGGACCAAGTCAGGTGGCCGCACTGCTCACACGCGGCTGGGCTATTCGCAAGTAATGAATCCGGCCTACCTGTGCCGCACCGGCAGTTTTCCTTTGCAACTCACACTGCGGGAGACCGTCTTCCGGGTAGGGAAAAACGTCGTCGGCTCTATAGCGGGGACGGAGCGTCACTGGCGGCGCGAGCGGGTGCGTGGCAATCTGATTGCCCTCGGTGACCTAACCCGGAGACGGTTTACTCCCGAGCGCATCGTGGAGATACCGGCATCGAGTCGGAAATGAATTGCACCGCCGCGGCGCGAAAGATACTCGCCGTTCTCGATCCGTACGACCATAGATTAAGCCTTGCTCGATAATATGGCCACCTCGTCAACGGTGAGACCCCGGCGCTTTGGACGGATCTCCTGCAGTGCCAGCGCGTTGGCATGAGCCATTCCAAATCGTGGGCGGTAGCCAGCGGCGTACAGTCGGTCGTTCGGAAAGCGCATCCGCCACAACGGATTTCTCAGTGGCAACGTCCGAAAACGCAGGAAGTCGTGGAGCCAATCTGCGACACCCGGTACCTGGCGGACGCGGAATCGCGAGTCACCGCTCGCGGCGTATGCCTTGCGCATGAAGTCGGCATGGGTCGGCTCCGCAACCTCGTCTTCAGAAAGGTTGAATGTCTCGACCCCTCCGGCATACCCAACCCCGGCTAGTGCACGTTCCATGGACCAGATGATTGCATCGGTCACATCGCGAACGTATATGTGGTGGGCATGACGGTGCGCCGCCAGCGTCCTCTTTACTCGGCTCCAATCGCGAATCGAGACGATGCCCGCAACGTCTACGACGACGGTAGGGCGAAAAATCACGTAGCGAACCGACTTGGCGGTATTCCGGAGCGCAAGCTCCGCGGCCAGCTTCGTCCGCCCGTAAGCTCGCACATAGTCGAGGGCCCAGTACTCCGAACGCACATCACGGTCGGTGGTCAGCACGGGGGCATCCTCGGCCATCGTTCGACCCAGCCCGCTTCCGTAGACGACCACAGAACTCGTATAGCAGAAGACCGAAGCTTCGGCGCGCTCTGCCGCCTGAGCCAGCATCCTGGTTGCTTCGACGTTGACGCGCGGCATCCGATCCATCTTGCCGATCTCAGCGGCCAAGTGAAGTATTGCACCACAGCCTGCAGCCAGAACGTCAAATTGATCTTCATCAGCATCGCCGAAGTCGAACTGCCTCCATTCGAGATCGCCTCCGAGGTGGACAGAGTCAGGTGGTGGCTTCGACGTCGTAGCGCGGACCGGGTACCCCCGCTCCAAGAGGTCCGCGACGAGAACGCGCCCAATCCGACCGGTGGCACCAGTCACCAGAACACGCGTCGGCACGCGGCCCGGCGAGGCCCCCACGGTAACAGCGCTCTCTGCCATTGCTCGCTCCTTCAGGTGGTCTGCGAGACGGATTGCGAGGGCCACAATCATCTGGGTCGGGTTGCAGTGCCCGGCAGTCGGAAACACTGAACTACCCGCAACGTAAAGCCCGTCGACTCCATGGACTCGGCAGTCTGCATCGACGACGCCGCTCGCTGCGCTGTCGGACATGCGAGTGGTGCCGGTTGGGTGAGCCACGTCAACGAACGTGGCCGGAAAATCTGCTTCCTCAATCACCCAATCAGCAAGGGTGGGGACTGGCAAACCCATCCGGGCGAGCGCTTGAGCGACTAGTTCAGCCATTCGGCGCATCGTGCGCTGCTCGTCATCATGAACGCGCCAGTCGACTCGTGGCAATCGAGTTCCAAATCGATCGCGACGCTCTGAAAGTGTCACCCGGCTCTCGGGATCGGGTACCTGCTCACACATACCCAGGAGATGCAATGCCGCGTGCTTGCGCGGAATACCATTCCGCTCCACGAAGTAGTCCCTCGCACCGCGGGCGAGGAGTCCGACATTCGCTCCCAGAGCCAGTGCATCGGCCGGCAGTTGTGGCTTGCCACGGAGGAATCGCCTGAGGGCGTCCCACGGGTCATCCGGGGCGACCACTTCGCCGAGATAAGCCGCGCAGTTCAGCAGCCCTTCAGCACGCTGCACCTCCGGGCTGAGTCGGAAGCCGGCACGGAAAAGGTGACCGTGGACATTATAGCGCCCAAGGCGCTTTTCTAATTCTTTCGATCCGGTAGTCGCGAACGAGCCTATAGGACCACGCGGGTGGTCCATTAAGTAGCGACCGACCAAGTCGTGATCATTACCGATACCGTCCGGCGTTACTGTGTCGGAGGACAACAAGATGCGGGCGTTTTCGATGCCCCCCGCGCACAAAATCACATTCCGGGACTTCAATGCGCCATAGTTCCCAGCTGGATCCGCAAACTCCACCGAGCGCACCGCACGTCCGGATTCGACCGGCTCGACGCGCAGGACGGTGGCTCCGGTCACAAGCGTGACATTCGCGCCGAGTCTACTTGGAAGGCTGCGCCCGAAGCGCATATATTCGTAAGGGTAGGACTCCTCGCTGTCGCGGCTGAACTGCCAGAAGAACGGCAGGAGAGCTCCTGGGTCTGGAACACTTAGTGGCGCCTTTCGTCCGGCGAAATCCCAGAACCGCTCGTCATTGAACCCCGTGCCGACCGCGAGCCCCAAGTGGGGCGCCGACCGGTCGAGGTAGGGCAAGAGGTCCCCAAGCGCCACAGGCCAGCCGGACGCTTGTACCCACGGGCGCTTTTCGAAATCGATGGCATCAAATGGCGCACATCGTCCACCCCACGTGTGTGAAGTGCCGCCGACGATCCGGTTGCGCACCCCCCACTGATCTGCGACCCGCGGGCGGCCGATGTTTTCCAGGTCGTTCAAGAGGTCGGCCTCTGCACTGCGCGAGGGTTCACCGCTTTCGAGCACAATGACTCTTAGGGCCGTCCCTGACAGTTCCTGCGCGATCGTCGCGCCCGCCGGACCCGTGCCGACAATGCACACGTCGCAGTCCCCAAGGAGCGCTTCATGTGGGATTCCATCAGTTCGCAGTCCGATGACCGGCATTTCGTTCCCGACCTCTCACATCCCCGGCATTGCCGCCCTGGGGGCGCCCTGGCGTCCAGCGCGATAGATCTTCAACCACTCGTGCTGACTGTAAGGCATCGAGCCCCGATTACTACATATCGGGGTGCGTCGCATCTGCCACCACAACGCGGGGCGTCACCATTCGATCACTCAAAGTGCGAACCGCTGATCTTGAATGGCACTCCTGGCATGTGTTGGCTGCTAATCGCAGACTCGCCCCACGTCATCAGGCCCCACCTCGCATGTTCTATCCTGGTACTACAACTCGCTCAAGGGAACGGTGCGGTGTGATGCGTCCTGGCCACGGGTCAAGCTCCAACGTGCAGACGGAAATTTCACTGCCTAATAGCAGGAGGCGCGCGTTGCAGGTTACTCGTGTGAGACATGTCGCACGTTTCGTCGTACTCAACACACTGGCTAGGATGTTCTGCGTGCCCCCGCAGGTTCGAATGGCGCTATACCGTCGATGTGGGCTGGTCATAGGGACCAACTCTTTCCTCTTTCCCGGCGTGGTTATTCGGCCTGGCGACATCCGCATCGGCTGGGGCTGCTACTTGAACTACGGTTGCATCCTTGACCCCGGGTCCGGATCAATCCGGATTGGTGATCGGGTCGCGCTCGGGCCGAGGGTAATTTTGGTCGGCAACACGCATGAGATCGGGCAGGCCAACTCGCGTGCCGGAAGAACTGTGTCGACCGACATACGCATCGGTGACGGAAGTTGGCTCGGAGCCGGTGTGATAGTCATGCCCGGAGTTTCCATCGCAGCAGGCTGCGTCATCGGTGCGGGCTCAGTGGTCACTCGGAATACCGATCAAAACGGGATCTACGTAGGCAGCCCAGCGCATCTGGTTCGAACGCTACCGGAGGCGGACGGGCGACACTAGCAGCCAGTGGGGAGTCGCCGTTCTTGAGTGGGTTATCTCACTCTGGGCTGCTGGGCAAGTCCTCCGATCCCCTCTACCCTTACTCCGTGCCGACCACGACGCGAACGCCGCCGGTTTTCCGGCGAGCTCTCCTGATGATGACGGTATCGAGCTTCCTTGTGCCGGCGGCCGGCGTGTTGACTTCGCCCATCCTCGCAAGAGCACTCGGTGCTGACGGAAGGGGTGTCTTGGCTGCCGCACTCGCTCCGGCCTACTTGATTCTTCCGGTGGCGACACTCGGTCTACCGGACTCCCTGACGAATTTGACTGCCAGACATCCGAGTGTGACGCGGCCTGCGCTCGCGTGGGCGACTCTCCTGTCTTCGGGTGTCGGAGTGATCTGTTGGTGCGCCACGCTTTGGGCCCTGCCATTCCTGTCTGCCGGTAGCGCGC
The DNA here is from genome assembly GCA_964250735.1 of uncultured Nakamurella sp. GTDB lineage: Bacteria > Actinomycetota > Actinomycetes > Mycobacteriales > Nakamurellaceae > Nakamurella. The sequence goes on from CAXUHA010000008.1 coordinate 104,482, forward strand.
AGCTCGGGCACTTGATCTTGTTGGCCACAGCCCTGACGATCCCGGCTCTCGTTGTCGGCGTCTTCCGCGGCGCGGCGACCGGACGGCAGATGTGGGGCGCGGTGGCCGTAGAACGCGCCATCATCACCGCTCTCCGCATTCTTGTGCTCGTTTCCCTCTGGATGTTCGGCGAGCTGACCGTCTTCCGAGCAGTTCTGATGAGCTGCCTGATCCCCATCGTCGCGGCTGTGGTGTATTGGCGCCTGTTCACGGCGCCACCTCGCGATTCTGCCGAGCAGCCGTTGGTCGGCGGAACGTTACGGCCACTCGTTTTGTTCGGCAGCAAGGTCTGGTTCGGCTCGGTCGCAAGCATGCTGCTGAGCCGCATCGGCCAGCTCCTCATGACCCCTCTTTCCAGCGCACAAGACCTTGGCTTGTACGTCGTTGCAACTACGATTTCAGATATGCCGCTTATCGTTGCGCTGGCGATCCAGGGCGCACTTTTCGGCGTGAACAGTAAGTCGAACGACTCGGCTCAGGTTACAACCACTGCCCGGCTGACTCTGCTTGTTGGAATTGCAGGATGCGCGGTACTTGGCGGCTCTCTCCCGTTCTGGATCAAGCCCCTCTTCGGCGAAGAGTTCGATGGTGCCGTCGTACCAACCCTGATGTTGCTGTTTTCGGCCCTCATCTGCATCCCCGGTCTGATGGCGGCCGCCGGTCTCAGCGCCTGGAAACGGCCGGGACTACGCAGCATCGGGCTGGTTGTCAGCTTGATAGCAAACCTCACCGTGTTTCTGCTCTTGGTCCCGCATCTCGGTGTGATCGGCGCCTGCTGGACGAGCGTCGTGAGCAACGTGGTGCTCACCGGATTCATGGTGACAGCGGCATCGCGTGTCATGAGGGTGCCCGCACGGGACTTCGTGCTACCCCGCCGAAGCGATGTAACTAGATTGCGGTTGGAGGGCGTGCGACTCGTGCATACTGTGCTTGATCGAGTACCTAGCCGGCGGCCATGACCAACTGTCCATCGGCGAAGGCCGTGTCCGCGGGCTGTAGAATCGTGCGAGACCGTCCAATGGCTTTCCTTCCGCCAGAACAATGGTGCCATCGGTGCACCTACCAGATCCGTTACAAGCTTAATTGATCGGGCGCGAACGACAAGAGCGAATCGACGATGCCGCGGGGAGACTAGATGAAGCAGCTGAGCGTCGTCATTGTAAATTACAATTACGAGCGTTACGTTTCCGCTGCCATCGAGAGTGCCCTTGCTCTAGAATGGGATCGCGTTCAGATTGTCGTAGTGGATGATGGTTCGACGGATGGCTCGCCATCTGTCATCGAGAAGTATGCAGATCGGGTAACTATTTGTCTTCTGGCGGACAACGCAAGTCAGCGGGTGGCCGCCAACCGCGGCTACTCCATGACAACTGGAGACGTCGTCATCTTCCTGGACTCAGATGACGTCCTGCCATCAGACCTGCCCGCCCAAGTCGCGAAAGCGTGGACTCCGGAGGTAAGCAAGGTCCAATTCCAGGTACAACGTATCGACGACTCGGGCGCTCGGATCGGTAAACCCTACCCAAAGTACCGTCCCAGGCCCACTCCCTCGGACATTCGGCGATGGGCATTCAGGACGTCGGCGTACCCGACTGCGCCTGGCTCCGGAAATGCCTATGCACGGTGGTTCCTAGCCTGCATATTCCCCGTCGAGGCCAGCGTCGGTGATTTTCTAGATTCTGCCTGTCTCGCAGCCGCGCCGTTCTTCGGCGACGTCGTAAGCCTACCGGGCGTGATTGTGGACTACCGTCAACATGATGTCAATGACAGCAACCTGTTAGCCGACGTTCGGCGTTTTCCGCGGGAAGTCGTGCGGGCGCGTCTTCGTTGGCGATTCGCGCAACGCATGAGCGGCCTGAACGACCTCGAGATCGATGAGCGACCTCTCTTCCGCAGCCGTGAGTTGCTTCAACTTCGTGTCGCCTCCCGACGTCTGCTGCCGCGCGAACACCCCCTGCCGCGGGACAATTGGTCTCGGATGGTTTCGGACGCCGCCAGGTCTCCTTTCCAAATTGGTCCGGAACCTGTGTTTCATCGGGCCATCATCGCGGCATGGTGCCTGGCGACTCTGGTTGCCCCCTATCGGGTCGCGCTCCGTCTAATTAGATACCGTTATGGCGCGCGACGGTGACCCGAATGGCAATGTTTCGGGAGCAGGCATGACGATCCTTACTTTGATCACGCTGTTGGTGATCGCCTACGGGGCGCTTGGTTCTCACGGATACGGTCGTGCCTTGGCACTGGGGGGAGCCACCGCGGCAGGGGTGGCCGTGTCGGTCAGCGGAATAGGCGTTCCTACATTCTACGCGGTGGCGATGGGAACGGTCGTTGCGCTCGGCTTCCACATGTTGGGGAAAGGGCCAGCTCCGGCGTTCTCGCGCCAATCACTCCCGCCTGGGTCAACTTTGCTACTCCTCTTCCTTGCATGGTCGACTCTCGTGACTCTTCTTGCTCCGGAGCTCTTCAATGGGCTGAACGTGCTCGGTCCCACGGGGCCAAAGCACCTGATCGCAGCCGCGTTCACGAGTTCGAACATCGCTCAGGTCGGCTACCTAGTGCTCGGGGTCTGCGTCGTGATATTCCTTGCCAGGTCACCTTCCGTCGGTCCCGAGCTCATTGGGCTTGTTGTCGGCGCCACAACCCTACTTTCGTTGTGGCGGTACTTTCACCAAATCAGCGGTGTACCGTTTCCCAACGGTCTCTTCGACAACTCGCCGACGCTGGCGTTCATAGAAACGGCGCCTGGGGGTCTTCACAGGTTCCGCGGTATCCTGTCCGAGCCGGCTGGCTTGGCAGGTTCATCGCTCGTTACTCTCGCCTATATGCTGCCGCGGTCGTTTCAAGTGCATGGTTGGCGCCGGGCGGGCGTGCTGTTCGTGGTCGGCTCGGCCTTATACCTTGGGGTGATCTCTACCTCAGCCACCTTTGTCGTTGCGGGCGTGGCGGTCGTAGTGGTAGCAGCGCTCACCTTCGCTTTGGGCTTCCTCATGCGACGGACGTCGCTCAGTGCATTGGTCAGTGTAGTGGCCTGCGCTTTGGTCATCGCCGGTCTCTGGCTGCTACCCATCGTGGCGCAATTCGTTCAGTCCACGGTCAACGACAAGGTCCTTTCGCCGTCCTACAGTCAGCGGTCTGGTGCCGACGCTGTTTCCTACAACATCTTTCTCGATACGTTCGGATTCGGAGTAGGCCTCGGCTCAAACCGATCGTCCTCCTTTCTCCCTGGCTTGCTCAGCACGACCGGTCTGATCGGAACGTTGCTCTTTTCGGCCGCGATAGTCGCGGTCATACATCGGAGTGGCTCTATTCGCAAATACCGTCCGGTCATCTGGGCTTTGGTAACACTATTAGTCGCCAAAGTGGTCGCAGGCCCGGATCTCTCCGACAGCAGTGGAGTCCTTTGGATCTCGCTGGGTCTGCTGTCTCATGCTGCTCAAAGCACCGAAGCCAAACAAGCCTTTCTGCGATGGCCCCGGTCCGTCGGGTTTGTCCCGTCGGCCGTCACTCGGCGGGACAACTTGTGACGGCGTCACCGACATATGAGGAGATCGGTGTTTCTGTTTCCGGGACTGACGGACGTCCCTAGAAGGATTCGGCGGCGATGGCTCGGCGCATTGGTTGCAGGCGCCCTGCTGATAGGCGCCGGAACCGTCGTATGGCGGTTGACGGATAACGACGTCGGGTTGGCCGGTCAAGCCGTAGTGACAGCCAGTTCAACTCAGTTGGGCTTCTCAGCTCGAGATGTTGTGACTTCGGGCTCAGCGGATTCGCCTGGGGCCGGATGGCAGTCGAACGGACAGACAACGGGTGCCTGGATCCAGCTGAGCTGGTCGGAGGCCTACTTGCTTCGCAGAATAACTTTGGTGCGAAATCCAGTGGAGCAGCCAGGCGTCACTGACGGCTATCTAAGCTTTTCCGACGGCTCATACCTTCAAGTGCGGCTTTCGCACACTTCACGGGTGACCGTCATCCCGATCACGCCACGCCTCACGGACTCGCTTCGTTTTACCGCCTCGGCAGTCAGCGGCGGGGCAGACAACGTATTTGTTGCTGAGATCATGGTCAGCAACAATCCAGGCGACGGTGATGTCGTGGTTGATCAAGTACCTGATGGTAATGCAGCGCTCAGCGCCTCAGCGACAACCAGCGCGCAGGCGCAGGCGTCGGATCCTCGTGCGCTCCGGGACGGGTCGGGTGGACCGGGAGCTGCCGGCGTCGGGGCCGACTGGACCGTCGACCGGCCGATCCGCTCGTGGGTAGAGCTGAAATGGCTCCGGCCCCGCGAGCTTTCGAGCATTCAGGTGGTCGGTGATGCACGGTCGTCAGCTGGACTGAGCAGCGCAACGCTTTCATTCAGTGACGGAAGCAGCCTGCCAATCGGCGCTGTGCTAGCCGATCCGAGCCACCCCACCACAGTCAGCTTCATGCCCCGCGTGACCGAATCGGTCCGGCTCACCATCGACGGCGTGAGCGGGACTGGGCCACTCTCGTTGGCGGAGCTGCGGGCTTATGACTTGGGCGCGACACCGGTGCGATCACCGTCAATCGCCAGGTCGGGACCACAGATTCCAGAGAGCATAAACTGTAGCGGTCCGATGCCCGAAAACAAGGAATCGGCGCTCGTCGTGCAGTGTCCGCTGACTGGATCCGCCGTCGAGGGAAGGATCCAGTTCCACGTTGCCGCGGCACCCAACTACTCCTCGGTCAGTGCTAGCGTACTGCCTGCTAATCGTACCGCACCAGCCGGCCCTACGATCCGGGCGGCTTTGGGTTCAACCGGCACCGCCGCAATGACAGTCGACGTGAACAGCGCGCCCCCTGGCCCGCTCACTATCGCCTTCAAGGCCAACGGCCACAATGCTGCGTCTACAACCGTCTTTTTCCAGCTTTACCGGCGTGGTGAAAACTCCGCCGACGATGTACCTTCAAGTGCTGCCGCCAGGGGTCGGACGCTGGTTTATGGAGACGAATTCAACGAGCCATTTTCAGTATCGCGAACCGGTCTCGGTGCCGACTATGCCGGCGCGAAGCCCGAGTACGATGGCGCTGAAAACTTTGGTAGCGCTGCCTTTCCGAATGACGTGCAGGGTTTCCACAATGTTAGGGTCGTCGATAAACACTATCTCAGAATCGATCTCGAGCCCACCCCGATACCGCTCGGGCGGAACGAGCAGACTTTTCTGAGTGGCTTGCTGGCCTCTGCGAGACCAGGGGGGTCAGGGTTTTCTGCACAATATGGATATTTCGAGGCCCGCATGCTTGCCCCCGCCGCTCCCGGTACCTGGCCGGCCTTTTGGATGCTGCCGAGCGACAACTTGGTGGCTCCCACCCCCGTAGTGGCCGAGGTCGACGCTGTGGAACTGTACGGGCACGAACCACTAGGGGCATGCGAATCGACACACCAGTACAAGGACGGAAAGGACGGCGGCGTCGCACAATGTGGACAGCGATTTGCGACTGAGCGCGACGCGGTGGCATGGCACACGTACGGAGTTTCACTGACACCAACGACCATCGACTTCTACATAGACGGCAACATGGTCGCGACCGCTCCGCAGGTTGAAGGCGGTGGCGCGCCGATGTTCTTTTTAGTAAACCTCGCCCTAGGCGGGGGTTGGCCGATTGATCTCCATGCAGTGCAGGACCGCGCCGCCCTTTACGTTGACTATATTCGCGTTTACGTATGACGCATGCGGACGCAAATATCAGATACCTGATGTTACGCATTGTTGACGGACGTTCGCCTTATCCGTGCGCCCCGTTCGACGGACCGACCTATACGGTTTGCCAGCCGGTGTGAAGGCCTCTCAACCACAGCAAAGAATATCGCCGTAACAACGGCGGTCACCGGCAACGCGACAGGCAAGACTACCCAACCGTTATTCGATGAAAATAACATTGCAATAGTCACAATCACAGGTTCGTGGACCAGATATAGGCTGAAGGACCGCCGACCCGTCCAGGCGATCCCGCGTGAACCTCCAAAGCGGATCGCTGTCCTGTTGAAGGAGAAGACGAAGACCATAATCACTCCCCCTATTACGGCTACAACGTCAAGTGGCCAACTCACGGAAGCCTGGGCCCCGAAAATTCCCGTTACGTACCACTTGAATGTGAGGGACAGTAACGATACCCCAACGAGCACCGTCCACTGGAAACGACTGAGACGGAGAGCGAGTTGCCGGAGCCGCCCGAGGGCTGCCACCATTGCGACCCCAATACCAAACATTGGTAGATAAAGCAACGCGAAAACGTTTACGATATGCCCGACAGCACTGACCGCCAGGAGCAGCGCTATCTGTAGCCACCAACACCTGTCGCCCATTCGCCGGGAAACGGCCAAGAAAATCGGTAAGAGGAGCGAGAAGACGACCTCCCACTTCAGAGACCACAGCTGCGAGGCGTAGACACCCGGACGCACCAGAAGGCTCATATCCCGTGCAACCCCCACTTTGGAAATGGCCGAGGCATGAATATTCAGCCAACCGCTGAAATCCCTGCTTGTCCGATGATGCACAATTATGAAGGTCAGGACGGCAAATCCGACACTAGCCCAAACCGGTAGATATAGACGGAGCAGCCTTCGGGGGTAATACCCTTTCCAGCTAGGACTGCGGGCGCCCGTGAAGGACAAAGCAAGAACGAAGCCTGATAGCACAAAGAACAGATACACAGCCTCCGTCCCGGCCCAAAATATATGTAATGGAGTATAAGTGACCAACCATGCCCAACCGGACACCCTATGGGATCCAATGCCGTAGGACGCTGAGTAGCCTGGCGTTACCAGCAATGCGTGGCATAACACGACCACCACCGCGGAAATTCCTCGCAAGCCGTCCAGGGCTGCAAAGCGCGCACCTGTGCCCGTCAACACATCCGATCTTGGCTTATTAGTGGGGTTTGCAGGCACCGACCGTTCCTTCGCCTCCTAAGTGATTTCGCAAACAATACACTATAGGACTCATGCACGGGTGTGCCTTTGACCACGCGGTCCCTGCCTGACTTGGGTTCGGGCCAGCGCTGCGGAGGACAACCTCAATTTTGAATCCTGGTGCCCTTGGTCCCGTGCGCACAACTGTCACGTCGGTCAAACCCTGGAGATGATCGGTCTGTCAAATTGAACGCACCGAACGACACGACTAGGTCCCGACCCGCTACGTGATGAAGTGTGCGGCAAAACAACGCTGTGAGCGCAGCAGCACCAGGCAGGTGCACGACGGCCTGGAAGGTCTCGGTTCGTCCAGTACGTCTGCACACCGTCGTCGGCCGCACCTGGGCTACCACGCTCCGATCCTGGACGCTATCAACCGTCACAGGGACCGGGGCCCGAAGGCACATGATTCGGATGGCTTTTTGCGCGGGACGAGCACATCGAAGGCTCGAGCCCTGGCGCAAAGACTAGAGTGTGACCCTCATCACATCTGAATTGATCCGTTTGACCGCGCAACCTCGCAACTCCAGCTACTTTTTGTCATGGAGAGGCAACACAAGGCAATAGTTGCCCTCAGTCGACCCTCATGCCGATGAACCCCTGAAGGTACCTAATGGCCAGTTGGCTGCTCACCCGTCGCAATGCGCTGCGTCTTGCATCCACCGTGGTGCCTGCGGCCGGCCTCACGTTCGCCACCGCCTCCGCCTCTGCGGTCAGCGCCTCTACTCCCGGGGGCCTGGCCGCTGTCACCAATGCGACAGGCTCGATCTCCAACACGACCAGCGATGGCGGCTTTTCCGTTGTTGTCCTGGTCCACGACGGCACCTCCTATCCAACCCGCCCGTCGACAGCCATCACCCCCGCAGGGTGGGCTACCTACAAAGGACCGACCCAACCCACCGACTGGCTCCCAAATGACGACTGGGAAAACAACACTTGAAGAGCAGTCACGCCGAAAATCATCTTTGACGCTGATATGTCTTCCGATCATGACGACGTCGGTGCTATTGCCGTCCTGCATGCATTGACTGACCTCGGCGAATGCGAGATCCTGGGCATGATGGTGTCGTCCACAAACGGCGGTACTGCAACATGTATGGACGCGATCAATACTTACTATGGGCGACCAGGGATCCCGATCGGCGTCCGCCCCGACATCGGTGGTGGCGGCTCTTACCCTGCGACGATCTCCACGGAGTTCCCGCACAGCCTGGTGTCGGCCGCGGCGTGCCCATCTGCGGCCAGCCTATACAGACAATTGCTGGCGAACGCTAGCGACAATTCGGTGACCATCGTCACCGCTGGGTTCCTGACAAATCTTAAGGCCTTGCTTAATTCCACGGCAGACGTGCACAGCGCTCTTTCAGGGGTAGCCCTCGTGGCGCAGAAGGTAAAGCTATGGGCATGCATGGGGGGCGCTTATTCGAGTGGCAGTGAGTTCAACTTCATGTCATCTGGGGATGACTCGGCCTTCATAGTAGTCAATGCGTGGCCAACCGCGGCGAGGTTTAGCGGATTCAGCATCGGAACCCCCATCGGCACGGGCGGGCGATTGCAGTCCACTCCGGTCAGCAATCCGATCCGCAGGGTCTGGCAGCTGAAGGGCGGCGCCGACCATCCAAGCTACGACCAGACTGCCGTTTACTGTGCCGTTCGATTCGGCGAAGGTTTGTGGAACGCGGACACGGTGGGGCACAACACGGCCATCAGCACCGGTGCGAATGCATGGGCAACAGACACCGACCCGACGGGTCTACAGGACCAGGGCTATCTGGTGGAGAAAGCCCGCTCGGCGGTGCAGCGGTCCATCGACACGCTGATGATGGCCGCACCGAGGTTCTCCGGCATGAGCGGCGTGCCAACGCCGCCAACATACATGCGGGCGACTGCTGTCGACTCCGGCAGCATCAGTTTGAGGTGGACCAACAACGCCTACAACGAGACCGGCTTCGTTATTGAAGTCGGTTCGAACGGCGCATTCACACAGCTTGCGACCACCGGCCCAGGTGTAACCAACTGCCGGTTAACCGCGCTGGACACCACAGCGAACCGGGCGTTCCGAGTAAAATCGATAAACCCGGCCGGAAGCTCCGACTACGCCTACATGTGGAACTATAGTGGGTGGACAGAAATAAACTACGACACCCCAGGCGATCTGCCGCTCTACGCCTACTTTCGGCCTAGCGACCTCCGATGGGCGCGCGGCGGAAACGACAAACCAAACCACGTCACCCTGAACAATGACTCCACGCACGGCACCAATCTCACCGTGAATGTCGAAGTCGGCGCGTTGGGCGCGCAAGGAATATTATACGTCTATTTCTTCTACACGGACTTGAATAACTGGTACCGACTGAGCGTGTCTACCACGCTCTACAAGTTTGAGAAGAACGTTTCCGGGGCCATCACGGCGATCGGATCGCCAGCCCCTGTGACCGTCAACATCGGGGTTATAGTACGGTCGCCAACGGCGTTACTGACGCCCGATTCGGCTGGGTCTACC
>CAXUHA010000009.1:0-94582 GCA_964250735.1 uncultured Nakamurella sp.
ACGACTTCACCGCCTCCTATGTGGGCGACCTGGAGAACGTGATCGACATCGACGCCATCCGGGGCGCCGGCGTCCGGATCGGCGCCGATCCGCTGGGTGGGGCTTCGGTGGCCTATTGGGCGGCGATCGCCGAACGGCTGCACCTGGATCTGATGGTGGTCAACGACAAGGTCGACCCGCAATGGGCTTTCATGACGCTGGACTGGGACGGCAAGATCCGGATGGATTGCAGCTCGCCCTACGCCATGGCGTCGCTGGTGCAACGGGCGGGCGAATTTCAGATCGCCACCGGCAACGACGCGGACGCCGACCGGCACGGCATCGTCACCCCGGACGCCGGGCTGATGAATCCGAACCACTACCTGGCCGTGGCCATCGACTACCTGTACCGCCATCGCACCGAATGGTCCGCCGATGCCGGAGTCGGCAAGACGCTGGTGTCCTCGTCGATGATCGATCGGGTGGTGGCCGACCTGGGGCGGCGGCTGGTCGAGGTCCCGGTGGGCTTCAAGTGGTTCGTCCCCGGCCTGATCGACGGGTCCATCGGGTTCGGCGGTGAGGAATCGGCCGGCGCGTCGTTCCTACGCAAGCGCGGCACCGTCTGGACCACCGACAAGGACGGCATCCTGCTGGCCCTGCTGGCGTCGGAGATCCAGGCCGTGACGGGCAAATCACCCTCGCAGCGGTACGCCGAGCTGACCGCCCAGTTCGGCAACCCGGCCTACGCCCGGGTGGACGCGCCCGCCACCAAGGCGCAGAAGACCAAGCTGGGGCAGTTGTCTCCCTCGGACGTGAAGGCGGACACGCTGGCCGGCGAGAAGATCACCGACCGGCTGGTGGCTGCGCCCGGCAACGGCGCCGCCATCGGCGGGCTCAAGGTCACCACCGAGAACGCCTGGTTCGCCGCCCGTCCGTCGGGCACCGAGGACGTCTACAAGATCTACGCCGAGTCGTTCCAAGGCCCGGAGCACCTCGCGCAGGTCCAGGCCGAGGCGCGCGACGTGGTGTCCGCGGCCCTGGCGGGCTGACCTGCCGAGCCGGCTCAGCCGGCAACTCGGCCCAGGACAGCGGAGGCGTGCGCGGCCAACGCGATGTCGGTGTGCGCTCGCTCCTCCACGTACGCCAGCCGGCCGTCGGGCGTGATCCCGTACAACCGGGTTGCTCCGACCACCGGTGGACCCGCCGACCGCCACACCCCGTCGGTCGACAGCGCCCAACTGGCCACCGAACGCGGCTGCCCGTAGAACACCTCGATGCGACCCTCGGCATGCGCAACCAACAACTCGATCGAGCCGTCCGGTTGCGGTCGCCAGAAACCCACCTCACGGGGCGCCGGACCGGTCACCGTGCCGTCGGGAGCCAGTCGCCACGTCACAGATTCGTAGCGCAGGAAGTCGCGACCGTCGTGGGAGATCGTCAGTTGCTGACCGAACTGGGGTGGAGCCTCGCGCGGTTCGTTGCCGTACAGGCCGGTGCCCCGCCACACGCCCACCAGCGGAAGCAGCGACAGACAGGCATGGTCGAGCTCGGGACCCAGTCGTACGTTCGCGGTGTCGGCCGGAATGGGCAGCGGATCGAGGTCGTCGAGGTTGCGGCCCCTGGTCCCTTCGGCGCGCGCAGCGGCGGCGGCCACCGCAGCGTCACCGCTTCCGCGGGGGACTCCGGCGTCGGCTGCAGCCGCTCGCCGATGATCGGCCACGACCGGCGAGGGTGTCGTCGGTTCCGGACCCGGACCGGTCACCGATCTTCGTGCAGCAGGCGATACACGACGTAGAAGGCGAACCAGGTGATCAGCAGCGCGACCACCACCAGCAGCGAGGTGTAGAAGATTTCCACTCCGGCAGCCTATCTCCGGTGGGACGTCGATCCGGCCGCCTCCTGGCGAGCGGGGCCGGAATCACAGAAGCCCGGCCACCCACGATGGCCGGGCCCTGCGATCGGTCCGAGTTGGGTGAATCCGAGATCAGTGGATTCCAGGTCAGTGAAGAAAAACGTCGAGCTGATGGATGCCGATCTGCGAGCCGATGGTCTCGGTGGCGTTGCCGACCCGGGACAGGGCACGCACGGTCCACTCGCCGGGTGCGGCGAAGAACCGGTAGTAGCCCTCCGGCGACGTGACCACCTCGGCGGTGAACTCGCCGTCACCGTCGAGCAGTCGGACGAAGGCTCCGGCTACCGGCCCGTTGTCCGAGAAAACCGTGCCCTGGATGATCGAGGCGTTGGTGGTGTCGGTGCCGGGCGGCAGGTCGACGGTCTGGGTGGGGGATCCGCACATGTCGATCGGCCTCAGGACCCGATCGCCACCGGCACGCCGATCAGCGAGCCGTACTCGGTCCACGAGCCGTCGTAGTTCTTGACGTTCTTCTTGCCCAGCAGCTCGGTCAGCACGAACCAGGTGTGGCTGGAACGCTCACCGATGCGGCAGTACGCGATGGTGTTCTTGGTGTCGTCCACGCCGGAATAGAGTTCGGCGAGTTCACTGTCAGAACGGAAGGTCCCGTCCTCGTTCGCGGCCTTCGACCATGGCACATTGATCGCGGTCGGGATGTGACCGGCCCGCTGGGACTGCTCCTGCGGCAGGTGCGCCGGGGCCAGCAGTTTCCCGGAGAACTCGTCCGGTGAGCGGACGTCGACCAGGTTCTGGGTGCCGATGGCGGCGACGGCCTCGTCGCGGAAGGCGCGGATCGACAGGTCCTGGTCCTTGGCCGAGTACACGGTCTCGACCCGGTCGGGTACGTCGGTGACCAGTGCCCGACCCTCCAGCTCCCACTTCTTGCGGCCGCCGTCGATGAGCTTGACCGCGTCGTGGCCGTACAACTTGAAGTACCAGAACGCGTAGGCGGCGAACCAATTGTTGTTGCCGCCGTAGAGAACCACCGTGTCGTCGTTGCTGATGCCCTTGCTGGACAGCAACTTCTCGAAGCCGGCGCGGTCGACGAAGTCGCGTCGGACCGGATCCTGCAGGTCGGTCTTCCAGTTCAGCTTGACGGCTCCGGCCAGGTGGCCGCCGTCGTAGGCCGTGGTGTCCTCGTCTACCTCGACGAAGACCAGGTCGGGCGTGGACAGGTTCTTCTCGGCCCAATCGGTGCTGACCAGGGACTCCTCGCGACTCATGTGTGCTCCTTTGCAAGCGATGGTGGCGGATCGATCCGCCGGTAGGGGTGATGTGAACGGAAGGGGCGGTGCAGAGCAGCGCCCGGAACCCGGGCGGTGCGGACGGGCAGGGCGCGCGGCGCGATACGGCCGCGGAGCTTCCGGCGACGGCGACTATCGCCGCGCGGAGCTGGGGTGCCCGGTGACGCAACACAACGCACTGCCGACCCGAACCAGGTCGACCGCTCGCCGGGAAGTCAGCAGGGGGCCCATGGGCACCACGGTAGCAGTCTTGGCACCGGTCATTCGGTCACTGATCGTGCTGGTGGTGACGGGTGCCGGGGCGCTCAGGCCGGCGCCAGCCGAACGTTGTCGGCGATCGCGGTGAGAATCAACTGCGATCCGGACGCGGTCAGGGTGGCCGCTTCCACGGTGAACGGCAGTCCGGTCAGCGGCAACGCGAGGGACAGGCCCTTGGTCAGCTGGGCCAGGTTCGGCACCCCCAGGCCCGCCGCCTCCAGGTCGGTCGCGTCCAGGCGGAGGACGCCGGCCGTGAACGAGGCCACCAGTGCCGCCGTGACCGGGACCACCCGACCCGCCACGGACGCCGTGCCGGACACCTTGATCGCACCGTTCGGGCCCGCGCTGATGACGGCACCGGCCTGGCCCAGTGCGGCGCTGACCTGGGAATCCGCGATGGCGCCGGTCAGCCTGGCCTGGGCGGCGGTGAGTTGGCCGGTGTCGCCCCGCAGGGCGTCAGCGAGCGGGAAATCGACGTCGTACAGCTGCATGGTGACGTTGATGCCGTCGATGGGGCCGGCCGTGACGGCGGACGACGTCAGGGTGATGTTCGAGTAGTGCCCGGCCACGGCCTGGACCAGGAACGAGAAGCCATGGATGGTGACGGCCGGCGCGGTGGCCCGCGTCTGCCGCTCGATGGCCTCGCCGGCCCTGGATTCCGCCAACGCACGACCGCCGATATCCAGTCCCACCAGCAGTGCGATGAGCACCACCAGGAAGACCAGGAGCTTGCGCACGCTGCCGATTGTCCACCGGGCGAGCAGAGCTCCCGGGCCGGGCGCGCGCAGCGGATTCGAGCCGACCGGCGCTTCAATCCAATGACCTCACCGGAGTGACCGATGGGAGACAGACGGCCCGTCCGCCGCCGTGGGCAGATGACCATCCGGAGAACACCGGGTGACGTCCGGGGAACGGCGATGATCGGCCGGTGTGCCCGGCCGGGTGAAGGCGTGCATGTCGCAACGTTAAGATCAGGCAGACAGAAGGTCTGTTCACCGCTGCTGATCTGTTCACCGCTGTCGGCCGAAGGCGAGGAAGCGATCCATGGATCTGCTGCTGCTCACCGCTGACCCGCTGCCGACCACGGTGCTTCCCGCGGTGGATCTGCTCCCGATCAAGGTGCGGGCCGCTGCTCCTGAGGCCGCCTCGCTGGTCACTTCCGGACCTTACGATCTGGTGTTGCTCGATGCCCGCCACGACCTGGCCGCGGCCAGGACGCTGTGCCGGTTGCTGGGCTCGGACGGTCTGGCCGTTTCCATCCTGGCCATCGTCACCGAGGGTGGCATGGTGGCGATCGGCCCCGAATGGGGTGTGGCCGATGTGGTCCTGGCCAGTGCCGGCCCGGCCGAGGTGCACGCCCGGTTGAGGCTGCTGGAGTCCCGGACCAACAGTTCGGCGAACTCGGGCCTGATCAGCCTCGGCGAGTTGACCATCGAAGAGGACACCTACACGGCCCGGCTCCGCGGCCGCCCGTTAGAGCTGACCTACAAGGAATTCGAGCTGTTGAAGTTCCTGGCCCAGCATCCCGGGCGGGTGTTCACCAGGGAGCAACTGGTCACCGAAGTGTGGGGCTACGACTTCTTCGGCGGGACCAGGACCGTCGACGTCCACGTGCGGCGGCTTCGGGCCAAGTTGGGCCCGGAGCACGAAGCGCTGATCGGCACCGTCCGCAACGTCGGATACAAGATGGTGCCGCCGGCCCGTTCCCCGGTCCGTGACGGGTCGACCAGCTCCGCCGGGCTGTGAAGTGGGCGCCCGGACTGGACGCCGACCTGCTGGCTGCCGTGGTCGGGCTGGCCGCTCGCACGGGTCGTGCTGACGGCGTCCCTCCGCTGTCCGGCCACGTGCTGTCCGCGCTCGCCTCCGACGACTGCGCGTTGGTGATGGTGGGTGCGGAGCCGGTCGGCCTGGCCGTCGTCCACCAGGAGGATCCGGCCGAGCTGTTCGTGGCCCCCGAACATCGCGGTCGGGGCCTGGGCGCCGGTCTGCTGGCTTCCGCGCTGGACCGGGCGGGCGCGGTCTGGGCGCACGGCGACCTGGCCGCGGCCCGGGCCCTGGCGGCGCGGTTCGGGTTGATCAAGGGCCGCGAACTGCTGCAGATGCGCAGACCGCTCGCCCCCGAATGGGCGCGGGAGCAGGTCGCCGCCGCGCCACTGCCCGCCGATGTCCGGCTACGCACCTTCGTGCCCGGACAGGACGAGCCGGCCTTCCTCGGGGTGAACGCCCGTGCCTTCGCGTGGCATCCCGAGCAGGGCCGACTTGATCTGGCGGGCCTCCGCGCCGAGATGGCAGAGCCCTGGTTCGACCCGCGGGGCTTCTTCCTGGCCGTCGATCCGGCCGACACCGTCCTGGGATTCCACTGGACGAAGGTGCACACCGACGGTCCGCACCCGATCGGCGAGGTCTACGTGCTCGGGGTCGACCCGGACGCCACAGTCAACGGTGGGCCGGCTCGTGGACTCGGTGGTCCCCTCACCGCCGCCGGCCTGGCGTATCTGGCCGACCGGGGGCTGGCCACCGTCGCGCTGTACGTCGAGGCGGACAACGTCCGGGCGCTCCGCCTCTACCGACGGCTGGGCTTCCAGACCTTCGCCACCGACGTCGTCTACCGACAACCGCCGCCGACCCACTGAGTCGCCCGTCACCGGCCCCCATCGCTCGCCCCTCGTTCACCGTCCGTTCACCCAAGGTGGCCCAGGTGTCCACCCGCCCCCCCTAGCGTCCGGGGTGCGCCGCCTTCGGCGTCGCTCAACGAGCGTTCCAACGTGTGGAGGAAATGGCGTGAAGATCACGCGTACGAGCGGTGTCCTAGCCCTGATGGCCGTCGCGGCCCTCACCCTGAGTGCCTGCGGCAGCGACAGCAACACGACATCGTCGAGTTCGAATTCGAGTCCGTCCAGCGCTGCGGCCGCCCCCGCCCCGTCGGCGGCGGCCAGTGCTCCGGCCGCCCCGCCGTCGGGTTCGATGGCCTCCAGCGCGCCGGCGCCGGGTTCGATGGCCTCGAGTGCGCCCGCGGCGGGTTCGAGTGCGCCCGCGTCCAGTGCTCCGGCGTCATCCGTGGCCGGTTCTGCTGGGTCCAGTTCCGCGCCTACCGCCGCCGGTGCGACGTTCGCGGGATCCGGGTTCGCCTGCGCCACCGGAAGCCTGCGCTCCTCCGGCTCGACCGCCCAGGGCACGGTCATCGCACAGTGGATCAAGGATTACAACGCCAAGTGCGGAGCGACGATCAACACCTACGGCGGCGGCGGGTCGGGCAAGGGTGTCACCGACTTCACCAGCAACCAGACCGACTTCGGCGGTTCCGATTCACCGTTGAAGACCGCCCAGTTCACCGACGCCAAGTCCAAGCGCTGCAGCAACAACGATGCCATCGACCTGCCCATGGTCACCGGCCCGATTTCGCTCAGCTACAACCTCTCCGGGGTCAGCAAGCTGATCCTGACGCCCAAGATCCTGGTCGGCATCTTCGGTGGCAAGATCACCAACTGGAACGACCCGGCCATCGCCGCGGCCAACCCCGGTGTGACCCTGCCGACCCTGGCCATCGCCACCGTGCACCGGTCGGACAGTTCCGGCACCACCGACAACTTCACCAAGTACCTGACGGCGGCCGGCGGCTGGACCTTCGCCGGTGGCAAGTCCTGGACCGCTCCGGGTGGCACGGGCGCGCAGGGCAGTGACGGGGTGGCCAAGGCGATCAGCACCACCAGCGGCGGTATCGGCTACGTCGAGTGGGGCTTCGCCCAGGCCAACAAGCTGTCCATCGCCGAGATCGACAACGGCGGGGGACCCGTCGAACTCACCGCCGAGACCGCGGGCAAGGCCGTGGCCGCGGCGAAGGTGGTCGGCACCGGCAAGGATCTGTCGCTGAAGATCGATTACGCCACCAAGACCCCCGGTGCCTACCCGGTCATCCTGGTCACCTACGAGATCGTCTGCTCCGCGGGTAACGGCAGCAAGGCGGCCCTGCTCAAGTCGTTCCTCGGGTACACCGCCACCGACGGCCAGACGACGCTGGTCTCCCTGGGCGCAGCCCCGCTGCCCGCCGAGATCCAGACCAAGGTCATCTCCGCGGTCAAGGCCCTGTCCTGATCTGAGCGCCGGACTCCTCCAGGCCGCCGGGTGGGCTTTTCCCGCGCGGCTTGGAGGAGTCCACTGCTGTCAGTCACCATTCATGCATGACGCATTCGCGGCGCCTGTGCCTCGACCGCAACCGTTCGGATGAGGATCCATGTCGAATCAATCAGATGGCGGCCCGGTGACCGAGGATGCGGATCCGACCGACAGTCGATCGGCCGAGATTGAACTGGCCAGGCTGGCCGACGAACACGGTACGCCGGCCACGGACGCGGCCAAAGATCGGCTCAGCGGGCTCGCCCGGTCCAACTCACAGGTCCACGCCACCCCGCGCCCGGACGTATCGGCCCGCCCTCACGGCCAGAGCATCAACGGGCGCACCGTGCGCCGCGGGGACCAGATCTTCCAGGGACTGGCCACCGGCTCGGGGGCGATCCTGCTCGTGGTGATGGCGTTGATCGCCATCTTCCTGGCCTGGAAGGCCATCCCCGCGTTCACCGGCCCGAACAACGGCAACATCTTCACCACCCAGAGTTGGCTGTTCCCCTCGGACGATCCGTCGGACGTGCCCACCTTCGGTGTCGCCGCACTGTTCTTCGGCACGGTGGTGTCGGCGGTGATCGCGATGGCGATCGGCGTGCCGATCGCCATCGGTATCGCCCTGTTCATCTCGCACTACGCCCAGCGCCGGCTGGCCACCCTATTGGGCGGGGTCATCGACCTGCTGGCCGCGGTCCCCTCCCTGGTCTTCGGTATGTGGGGGCTGTACTTCCTGGTCCCGTCCACGCGCGGGTTTCAAAGCTGGCTTTCGGAGTACTTCGGTTGGATACCGTTCCTGCACAACCGGACGGCCACCCAGGCGAGCCAGTACGGGCAGAGCCTGTTGATGGCGGGCGTCGTGCTCGCGATCATGATCATCCCCACGGTGTCGGCGGTCACCCGGGAGGTCTTCCTCCAGGTGCCGGGCGAGACGAAGGACGCGGCCTGGGCGCTCGGCGCGACCAAGTGGGAGATGGTGCGCACCGCGGTGCTTCCCTTCGGTCGTGCCGGCATGATCTCCGCGGCCATGCTCGGCCTGGGCCGGGCGCTGGGCGAGACGATCGCGGTGGCCCTGGTGCTCAGCTCCGGGTTCGTCATCAACACGCACATCACCGAGCAGGGCGGTGACACCTTCGCGTCGACCATCGCCCTCAAGTTCGGCGAGGCGTCCTCCAACAACCTCGGCATCCCCGCTCTGGTCACCGCCGGGTTATTCCTGTTCGCCATCACGCTGATCGTCAACTCCATTGCGCGTCTGGTGATCTCCCGGAAGAAGGAGTTCTCGGCATGACGACGACGGCCAGACACGCGACCAAAGCGGCACCGTCGGCGCTGGTCGGTGCCCGCCTGCCGACCATCGCCCCGCCCGTGTCGGGCGTGGCGGCCGTGGTGCTGGCGCTGGGACTGAAGACGGTGTTGGGCTGGACCGGTTGGCTGACCGCCTTCTTCACCGCGGCGCTGCTGTTCGTCGTCGTGCTGACCGCCTGGTCATTCATGGTCGAGGGCAAACGGCGCGCCATGGACCGATTCGCGTCCACCTTGATCTATGCGAGCTTCTTCGCCGCACTGGTCCCATTGATCCTGATCCTGAGCTACATCGTGATCAAGGGTCTGCCCGCGTTGAGTATTCATTTTTTCACCCATTCGATGAGTGGGGTCACCGCCGACGATCCGGGTGGTGGGGCGTACGCCGCGCTGATCGGCACCCTCGAGCAGGTGTTGCTGGCGGCCGTCGTGGCGCTCCCGATCGGCTTATTCACCGCGATCTATCTGGTCGAATACGGTCGGGGAGCGTTCGCCCGGGCGGTCACCTTCTTCGTGGACGTGATGACCGGGGTGCCCTCGATCGTCGCCGGGCTGTTCGTCTACACCTTCCTGCTGCTGGGCACCGGACTTCGGCCGTTCGGCGCCGCCGGCTCGATCGCGCTGGCGGTACTGATGCTGCCGGTCGTGGTGCGGTCGTCGGAGGAGATGCTCAAGCTGGTACCGCGCGAGCTGCGGGAATCCAGCTACGCACTCGGCGTGCCCCGATGGCGCACCATCTCCAAGGTGGTGCTGCCGACCGCCCTGTCCGGGCTGATCACGTCGGCGCTGCTGGCCATCGCCAGGGTCGCCGGGGAAACCGCCCCGTTGATCCTGCTGGTCGGGTACAGCGACCGGATCAACAACACGCCGTTCAGCGGCGACCAGGCCGCACTGCCCATGATGGTGTGGGATCAGCTCGGCAAGCGGACCGGGGCGGGCGGCCCGTTCGGCGATTCGCGGGCGTGGGGGGCAGCTCTGGTGCTCGTTCTGCTGGTCCTGATCCTCAATCTCGTCGCCCGGCTCTTGGCCCGTCTGGCCCGACCCAAATCCCGCTAGCTCGTTTTTCCTGGTAACCAATGAAAGGGCTTGCCTGATATGGCCAAGCGTATCGACGTCGACGACCTGAATGTCTATTACGGCGACTTCCTGGCGGTCGAGGGTGCGTCGATCAACATCGCGCCGCTGACTGTCACCGCACTGATCGGCCCGTCCGGATGTGGCAAATCCACCTTCCTGCGGACGCTCAACCGGATGCACGAGGTGATTCCCGGGGGCCGGGTCACCGGACGGGTGGAACTGGACGGGGAGGATCTCTACGGGCCGGGCGTCGATCCGGTGAACGTCCGGCGGACGGTCGGCATGGTGTTCCAGAAGGCGAATCCCTTCCCGACCATGTCGATCTACGACAATGTGATCGCCGGGTACAAGATCGCCGGCACCCGAAAGTCGAAGAACGCCTTCGACGACATCGTCGAGCGGTCGCTGCGCGGCGCCAATCTGTGGGAAGAGGTCAAACAGCGGCTGAACCGCCCGGGGGCAGGGCTTTCCGGCGGCCAGCAGCAGCGGTTGTGCATCGCCAGGGCTATCGCCGTAGAGCCCCAGGTGCTCCTGATGGACGAGCCCTGCTCGGCCCTCGACCCGATCTCGACGCTGGCCATCGAGGACCTGATCAGCGAATTGAAGGCCAGCTACACCATCGTGATCGTCACCCACAACATGCAGCAGGCGGCCCGGGTGTCGGATCGCACCGCTTTCTTCAACCTGGCCGGCGTCGGCCAGCCGGGGAAGCTCGTCGAATACGACGAGACGGCGAAGATCTTCTCGAACCCGGGGAAAAAGGCCACCGAAGACTACATTTCCGGGCGTTTCGGCTGAGCCTGCGTCCGGCCGCCGGTTAGTTCGCTCGCTATCGTTCTTGGTGGCGCTTGCGCGCCTATTGCTTTCGATGGCGCGTACGCGCCTTATCGTTCGGGTGGTGCGTACGCGGCCGGAGTGGTGTCCCCGCCGACGTTCTCGCCGGTGACCAGGAAGATCACCCGGCGGGCCACAGACACCGCGTGGTCGGCGAACCGCTCGTAGAAGCGGCCGAGCAGGGACAGATCGACGGCCGGCCCGACGCCGTGGGACCAGTTCGGGGACAGCAGAGCGGCGAACATCTCCTGGTGCAGGTCGTCCATCAGGTCGTCCTCAGACTCCACCACCCGGGCCAGTTCGACGTCCCTGGTCAGCAGCACCTGCCCGGCCTGGTCCGCCAGGTGCACGCCGACCCGACCCATCCGTTCGAAGATCGGCCTGACCTCGACCGGAATCACCTGGGCCGGGTGGCGGCGCCGCGTGGCCTTGGCCACGTGCATGGCCAGCGCGCCCATCCGCTGCAGATCGGCGACCACCCACAGGGCCGAGACGACCGCCCGGAGATCGGATGCCACCGGGGCCTGCAGGGCGAGAATCTCCAGCGCCACCGACTCTGCGCTGGCGCGCATGTCGTCGAGTTGCACGTCGGTGGCGATGACCTTCTCGGCCAACGCGAGGTCGGCGGTGAGCATGGCCCTGGTGGCATCACGCAGGGCATCGCTGGCGACTTGACACATGCGGGCGCCGTGGTCGCCGAGGTCGTTGAGTCTGATCTGGTAGGCCTGGCGCATGTGGCCACAATAGATCGCACACAGGTGTTCGCGCCCCAAAAGGGGTGTACGGCGGGTGAACGCGAGGTGTCAGGAGGAAACTCTCCGGTGTCAATATGGAATTTTCCGGTGGCGGAGCGAACTCTCGCTGTCAGATCGGGCCGGCCTTGGTTCAGGCGCAGGTGCCGGCGCCCGCGTTCACCGACGGTAGATCGGTCGAGCCCAGCGTCGTGGCCGGCTTGGTCGGGCCGGACGCGGCGATGGCCGGGCCGGTGATGATCGCGGTGGCCAGGGAGCGCGGGGCGAGGTCGCCCACCTTCACCGGGGAGACCGCTCCGGTGGACGACGAGCCGAGCTGCAGTCGCACGGTGGTGCCGAGGCCGGGGGTCAGCACCAGGGTGGATCCCGGCACAGCGGCGGCTACGGTCAGCGCGGCGGCCCGGTTGGTGGAGGCGAACAGCACCGTCGTTCCGGCCTGTGGTCGTCCGTCCGTCGTGAACACCTGGTCCGACCCGACGGCGAAGCCCACCGCGTTCAACTTCGCCCGCACGCTGCCGGCGAGACTCGAACGGCCGCTGACGTTGTAGATCTCCAGCCGCACCTTGTCCGGGGCCAGGGTGAGGCTCAGGTTCGGCGACACGACGTCGGACCGCGTCGGTGGGACAGGGGTGGTGGCCGACCTGGTCGCCGCCGGTGTGGCCTCGCCGGGTAGGGGCTGATCGTTGATCAGGTCATCGAAAACGACCGAAGCCTTCGACTCATCGACGTCCAGTGCGCCGGAGATGCGGGTGCTCGGCACGGTGGGCAACGTGTAGAACGTCACGTGGGCCGGATCCAGACTGCCCAGCGAACCGGCGAGGGTGACCAGGTTCTCCAGGGTCACGTTGTCGGTGAAGGTGTTCTTGGTGAAGGCCTGCAGGAAGTTGTTGAGCTTCACCGGATTCAGCAGGGTCCCGGCCTGGGTCACCTGACGCAGAATGGCCGACAGGACGACCTGTTGACGCCGGATCCGGGCCAGGTCGGACTCGGTGTCACCGATGACATCCCTGGCCCGGACTAGGTTCAGAGCCTGGAAGCCCTGGATGACCTGGGTACCGGCCTTGGGCACGACGGTCCCCAGCACGGTGTCCACGATCGGCCGGCAGATGTCCACCGAGATGCCGTTGAGGGCGTTCACCATGTCCTGGAAACCGGAGAAGTCGATCCCGATCATTCTGGTGATGCCCAGCCCGGTCAGTCTCTGCACCGCGGTCACCGTGCATTTCGGACCACCCACCGAATACGCACTGTTGATGTGGAAGATCTGACCCGGACTGACCGGGAAGGTCTGGGTGGAGACCACGCCGGTGGTCGAGTTCCACGACTTGCAGGTCGGCGCGGGAATGAGCGTGTCGCGCGGGATGGACAGGATGGTCACGTGCTGCCGGTCACCGGAGATGTGCGCCACCATCAGGGTGTCCGAGTTCGCGGTGCCGTTGGTGGAGCTGTCGGCGCCGACGGTGGCATTGCTGCCCGCTCTGGTGTCCGAGCCCAGCAACAGGATGTTCTCCGGGGCGTAGGTGGGCCTCGGCTTCACCGACTCGGTGGTTTTCACGCCTCTGGAGTTGGTCACGACGGTCGGAATGGTCCTGGCCGTCGAGATGTGGGTGTCGCCGGTGTCCAGGGCCTGGACGGCATGCACCTGGAGGCCGACCTCGGCGCGATCCTTGATCCGCCAATCCCATCCCACACTCAGTAGCGTGACCACCGCCGCCAGGGCGGCGACCGACCGCCCGGCGTAGAGCCAACCGCGGTGCCGGTGGGGCGGGGGCTGCACCCGGCCGGGCCGGGTGGGGCCATCGGAGGGTGGGGCCGGCGGGGCGACCGCATCGGGCCGGGTCGACTCATCGGCGGGTGCGGCCGGCCGATCGGCTGGACCGTCGGTGGGGTCCACGTCGTCGCCCGGCACGTCGTTCACCCGTCCTCCTGTCATCGCGGTCCATCGGCGGTGCCCGATGAGCCACCGGCCCATCGGTAATGCCCGATCGGCCGGTGGCTCATCGGTACCGGTCCATCGGTACCGGTCCATCGGCTGTGGTTCATCGGCACTGTCGTTCGCCGAGTCGGGCGGGGTGGTGAGCTGCGCCGGGGGCATGATTTTGCCCCAGACGTCGCATCCTAGGGAAAGCCGCTGTGACGGAGCAGCGCCAGGGCACCATCGGCGGTCGCGAACCGCTGAGCTGTCCGAGGGACGCACCGGACCGCGTGGAGTTGCTTCCCCCAATGGTGGAACGCCTGGCCCCGTTCGGGTTCAGGATCGTCAGGTCGTACACAGGGCCGGGAGCTGGGCGCTGGTCCCCTGCACAGCCAGGTGAAGATCGGTCAGGTCCGTGCCGGTGATCCGGTCGCCGGTGTAGATCCTGATCAGGGTGGGCAGGGTGTAGATCTTCCCCGGGAGCGTGCCGCCGGCGGGTCGCCAGCCCGTCGCCACCGCGAGCCAGGCGTAGACCGGTTCGAATCTGATGGTGGTGGTGGCGACCGGGCAGGCACGCTGCACGGATCGTTGACCCGGGGACAGCAGCGCGAGCAGTTCGCTCCGTTGCGCACTCACCGGGCCGCCCGCGGTGGCGTTGAAGGCGTCGATGGTCCGCCGGACCATGGCCTCGACCGGGTCGGACGCCGCTGTGGACCTCGGTGAGGTAGCGGCTGACCGGACCGCTGTAGTGGGCTCGGTGGTGGTGGTCGGCTGGGGTTCGGTGGCGGTCGGCTGGGCGCGACGGACAGTGAGCGGGGCGGAGGCCGGGAGGTCGACCGTGGCCCTGCCCAGGGGTGGGCTGGTGCACCCGGCGACGAACAGCATCATCACCCCGAACACCGCCGCCGAGAGGGACCGCACGTCGGCCGCCGCCACGTCAGCCGCCGCCGATATCCGATTCGGCGCCGACGGGCACCACCATCTCCTCCGGATCGTCGAGCCAGCCGTAGGGCAGAACCACGCGTCCCTGGGGGGATCCTTGCCGCCCGCGAGGACCTTCGGCGGCCGCCGGGAAAGGCTGATCCAGGTCGAGGCCGGCCAACAACGCATCCAGCTCGTCCAGGCTGGACACCATACCCAGCGAGCGACGGCTCTGGGAGCCGGCGGCGAAGCCCTTGAGATACCAGGCGATGTGCTTGCGGAGGTCGCGAATACCGCGTTCGGGGCCCATCTCCGCACAGAGCAGTTCGGCGTGCCTGCGCAGGACGCGGGTCACGGCTCGCAGGTCCGGTGGTGTGGGAGCGGGACGACCTTCGAAGGCAGCCGCCAATTCGGCGAACAGCCACGGTCGGCCCTGACAACCGCGGCCGACGACGACACCGTCGCAGCCGGTGCTGCTCATCATGGCCAGCGCGTCGTCGGCGTCGAAGATGTCGCCGTTGCCGAGCACCGGGATCTGGGTGACGATCTCCTTCAACCTGGCGATCGCCGACCAGTCGGCGTGGCCGGAGTAGTGCTGGATGGCGGTGCGGGCGTGCAGCGCGACCGCGGCTGCGCCACAATCCTGCGCGATCCGGCCCGCGTCGTCGAAGGTGATGTGGTCCGGATCGATGCCGATGCGCATCTTGACCGTGACCGGGACGCCCGCCGGCGCAGCCTCGCGGACCGCGGCGCTGACGATCTTCTCGAACAGTCTGCGCTTGTAGGGCAGGGCCGATCCACCGCCCTTGCGGGTGACCTTGGGGACCGGACAGCCGAAGTTGAGGTCGATGTGATCGGCCAGGTCCTCCTCCACGACCATGGCGACGGCCTGTCCCACCACGAGCGGGTCCACCCCGTACAGCTGCAGCGAACGGGGCGCCTCATCCGGGGAGAACCGGATCATCTCCATGGTTTTCCAGTCGCGGGCGACCAGGGCGCGGGTGGTGACCATCTCGCACACGTACAGGCCGGCGCCGAATTCGCGGCACAGGCCTCGGAACGAGGTGTTGGTGATGCCGGCCATCGGGGCCAGCACCACCGGCGGCCATACCTGGAACCGGCCGATGCTCAGGACGTCGGCCTTCGCTCCGTCGGGTCGGCCGGCTCCCGTGGCCGTGGCCGGTGCCGTTGTGACCGGCCGACCTTCGGCTGGCTCCGCCGTGGCCACCGGCCGGCGGTCAGCGGTTGCTATGTTCACCACCCCATCCTCCCCGATGGGCGGCGTCCGACGCACCTGGCAACGGCGGCAGCGTCCTGGCAAGGCCCCCGGCCGTTGCCAGGTCTGGGCAGGCCTTGCCAGGACCGGCTCCCCGGGCGCCTGGCACAGTGCCCCCATGACGATTCCAACAGTGGGAAAGCTCGCGCTGACCGAGGCCGCCGCCGATCTCCTGGCGCCGCCGGTGTCCGCCGCGCTGGCGGGCTGGACCGGCGTCGCGGTGTACACCGCGGCGATCGACCCGGCACTGTCGGACACGGCGGCCTTCTGCGAGCACTACGACGTGCCCATGGCGTCCGCGGCCAACTGCGTGGTGGTCAGCGGGAAGCGCAACGGCGAACTGAGATGGGCCGCCGCGGTTGTGCTGGCCACCACGCGCGCCGACATCAACGGCGTCGTCCGCCGGCGTCTGGACGTCCGCAAGATCTCCTTTGCCGCCATGGAGGAGGCCGTGGAACGCACCGGCATGGAATTCGGTGGGATCACCCCGATCGGGCTGCCGCCCGGTTGGCCGATCCTCATCGACCAGGCCGTCACCGGGGCGGGCCTGGTCACCATCGGTTCCGGGATCCGGGCCTCGAAGGTCGTCGTTGATGGCGCCGCGCTCGCCACTCTCCCCGGCGCCGAGATCGTTGAAGGCTTAGCCCGCTGACTTTGCTCTGGCCTGCCCGCGCTGACGAACGTCGCGGTTTTGGGTCAGAGTGAGGCGAGTCAACCCGATGGGGAGCGCCGTCGATGATGGTCAGCGCGGGGGTGGGGCGGTTGCGACGGGCGCAACGAGTTGCTCAATCGAAACACGGGCGGCATTCCCACGGCGGATCCGTCTTGCTACGTTCTGCTGCAGTTCATCGCTCGGATGCCCCGTGAGAGCACTTTCGTCACCTTTACGCGTGACGCTCCGCAGGTTCCCCATCGTTCCCGCAGTTCCCATTGTTCACAGGTGTCGTCAAGGAGGATGAAGTGCGAGTAACGAATATCCAGCGCTGTCTGCGGCCGGGTGCAATACGCCGAACGAGACTCGTCGCGGGAGTTGCAGTGCTCGCCCTGACTGCGGCCGCGTGCGGTTCGAGCAGCACGCCGGCGTCCAGCCCGTCCAGCGTCGTGACCAGTGCTGCGGCCGGCGCCGCGGCGTCCGCCTCCAGCGCGGCCCCGGCGGGTTCGGCCATGTCCAGCGCGGCCCCTGCAGGTTCAGCGGCCTCCAGCGCGGCCCCGGCAGGTTCGGCGGCCTCCAGCGCAGCGCCGGCGGGCTCTGCGGCGTCCAGCGCGGCGCCGGCCGGTGGGACGGCCAGTGCGGCCACCGCGACCTCCGCAGCCGCCCTCGGCGGCATGGACGCCCTGGTGGCGGCGGCCAACAAGGAAGGCGCGCTCAACGTCATCGCGCTGCCGCCGGACTGGGCCGACTACGCCGACGTGATCAAGGGCTTCCAGACCAAGTATCCGAAGATCAAGCTGACCTCCCTACTGCCGGACGCGTCGAGCGCCCAGGAGATCTCGGCGGCGAAGAGCGCCAAGGGGACGAGTCAGGCACCGGACGTGTTCGACGTCGGTTCCGCGGTCGCGCTGGCCAGCACGGCCTACTTCGCCCCGTACAAGGTCGCAGCCTGGAAGGACATCCCCGACGCGAACAAGGAGGCCACCGGCCTTTGGTACAACGACTACACCGGCGTCATGTCAGTCGGCTACAACAGCGATCTGACCGGCCCGCTGTCCTCGCTCGCCGACCTGACCAAGCCGGCGCTGAAGGGTCTGGTGGCGCTCAACGGTGATCCGACCCAGGCAAACTCCGCGCTGCAGGCTGTCGAAATGGCCAGCCTGGCTAATGGCGGCTCCCTGGACGACATCTCCAAGGGGGTCGACTTCTTCAAGTCCCTGAAGGCGGCCGGCACGCTGTCGTCCACCAAGTCGTCCTCGCAGGCGGTCGCGGCCGGCTCCATCGGTGTGGTGTTCGACTGGTCGTACAACCAGCTGGCCATCACCTCCGCCGGAGCGAAAGCCGGTCTGACCTGGAAGACCTTCACCCCCAAGGGCGTGACCCTGACGTCCTACTACAACCAGGCCATCAACAAGGATGCGCCGCATCCCGCGGCCGCGCGTTTGTGGGAGGAGTACCTCTACACCGCCGCCGCACAGAACCTGTGGATGAACGGCGGGGCGCTGCCGATCCTGTACAACGCGATGAAATCGGCCGGCACCCTGGATCCCGCGGCGGCGAAGAATCTGCCCGCCATCACCGGTGATCTGGTGCAGATGAATGCGGCCCAGAACAGCAAGGCGAACGCGTACCTGGCCGCCAACTGGGCCAAGGCCGTCACCGGCTGATGCCGCACAGTCGATCGGCGAGTCGGCGAGTCGGCGGTCCACGGTGACCGTCGCCGGAACGAAGGCCGGGCAGGCCCCCACCTCGGGTGGGGGCTTGCTCCGGCGCCTGGGGCCGGGTCTGGGCACCGTGCCGTTCTTCGCCTACACCGCGTTGTTCCTGCTCCTGCCGACGCTCCTGGTGGTGATCGGCGCTTTCCAGACCGAATCCGGCGGTTTCACCTGGGCGAACGTGACCGCCCTCGACGGCTCTCCGGTGGTGTCCGCGCTCGTCGAATCCGTGCTGCTGTCGCTGTACTCCGCAGCCATCGGCGCGGTGGTGGGCGGGGTCGCCGCCTATGTTCTGTCCACCGCGAACCCGAAAGGGATGACGCGCCGGGTGATGACGGCCGCGTCGTCCGTGCTCGCCCAGTTCGGCGGTGTGATGCTCGCGTTCGCCTTCGTGTTCACCGTCGGGCGGACCGGACTGGTGGGTAGGTTCATGACCAAGCAACTGGGTATGACCATCGACCCGAACTGGCTGCCCAGCCTGCCCGGACTGACCCTGGTCTACGCGTACTTCCAGATACCACTGATGATCATCATCTTCCTGCCGGCCGTCGACGGAATCCGGCCGCAATGGCGGGAAGCGGCCGAGTCTCTCGGCGGGTCGACGTGGGTGTTCTGGCGTCGGGTGGCCGGGCCGTTGCTGGCGCCGGCGTTCCTCGGCTCCTTGTTGCTTCTGTTTACCAATGCCTTTTCCTCGTTCGCGACCGCTGCCGCGCTGATCGGAACCACCAATCCGATCCTCCCGCTGCAGATCCGGGCGGCCCTCATCTCGGAGACCGGGAACGGGGCCCCCAACTTCGCGAAGTCGCTGGCTCTGTTGATGGTGGTCGTGGTCGCCATTTTGATGTCCCTCTACTACGCCGTACAGAAAAGGGCGTCGAAATGGCTGAGGTGACCCTGTCGACCGTGGCCGATGCGCCGACCGCCGGGGTCGCCGCCACCGGGCGGGCGCCCCGCAAACTTCGGGCGGGTTTCCGGCGCAAGCAGAGCATCTTCCGCTGGATCGTGGTGCTCATCGTCCTAGTCTTCTTCCTCGTCCCCCTGGTCGGTCTGCTGGACTTCTCCACCAGGCTGTTTAACGGGCGGCGGACCTGGGCGACCTGGTCGCTGTTCATCCACTTCTCGCAACTGCAGGCGGCGGCCCCGGATCTGGTGACCGGCTTCGAGATCACCCTGGTGCTGTGCGCGATCTCGGTGATCCTGACCATCGCGCTGCTCGTGCCGACCATGACCTGGATCCGCCTGCGAGTGCCCGGCGCGGCCCGGCTGGTCGAGTTCATCTGTCTGCTGCCCCTGACCATCCCGGCGATCGTGCTGGTGGTCGGACTCGGCCCGATCTACAACCGGATCGATCGGGTCACCGGCGGTGGCGGGTTCGTCGGGGCCATGCCGCTGGCCCTGGCCTACGTGATCCTGGCGCTGCCCTACGCCTATCGGGCCATCGACGCCGGCCTGTCGGCCATCGACGTGCGGACGCTGTCCGAGGCCGCCCGCAGCCTGGGCAGTTCCTGGGGAACGGTGATGTGGCGGATCGTGTTACCGAACATCAGGTCGGCCGTCATCGGCGCGTCCTTCCTGACCGTGGCCCTGGTCCTCGGCGAATACACGGTCGGATACCTGCTGCTCAAGAACAACCTGTCGGTGGCGTTGTTCGCGCTGGGCACCAGTGCGGGAGCCGACCCCAAACTGACCGCGGTCATCGCGCTGGTGGCGCTCGTCTTCGGCTTCCTGTTGATGTTCGGGTTCAGCTTCATCGGCAGCGGCGCCGGCCGGAAGGGACGGACGGTGACCGCTCCTGGTGGTGGCGTCGCGCCGGTCGCGGCCACGGCCGTCGGCCCGGCACCGGGTAGCAAGGAATGACCGTGACCGACACGGACGGCCTCTCACGGATCGAGGAACTGGCATGACAGTGACGCAGGCGCCGGCCATGGCCGGCGTACGGGTCGAGCTCCGGGGGTTGCGCCGGAGTTTTGGTGACGTCCACGCACTCGACGGGATGAGCCTGGACATGACCCCGGGCGAACTGATCGTCTTGCTGGGTCCGTCCGGCTGTGGCAAGACCACCGCCCTGCGGGTGCTGGCCGGTCTGGAGGACGCGGACGAGGGCCAGGTGCTGGTCGGCGGCAAGGACATCACCTCGGTGCCGACGTCCAAACGCGACATGGGCATGGTTTTCCAGGCCTATTCGCTGTTCCCGCACATGACGGCCCGGGACAACGTGGCCTTCGGCCTCCAGTTGCGGGGGCAGGATTCCGCCACCCGCAACCGGCGCGCGGTGGAATACCTGGAGCTGGTCGGCCTGGACAATCACGCCGACCGCTACGCGCACCAGATGTCCGGTGGTCAACAGCAACGGGTGGCACTGGCCAGGGCGCTGGCGATCCAACCCAAGGTGCTTCTGCTCGACGAGCCGTTGTCCGCCCTGGACGCCAAGGTCCGGGTGCAGTTGCGGGACGAGATCCGGCGGATCCAACTCGAGGTCGGCACCACCACCCTGTTCGTCACCCACGACCAGGAGGAGGCGCTCGCCGTCGCGGACCGGGTCGGGGTGATGCGGGCCGGCAAGATCGAGCAGATCGACAAGCCGGACATCATCTACTCGGCGCCCACCTCGGCTTTCGTCGCGGGCTTCATCGGCCTGACGAACCGGATAACGGGCCACGCCTCCGGTGGCACTGTCGCCGTCCTGGGCAGCAATGTGCCGTCGCTGCCCGGGTCGCCGGCGTCAGGTCCGGTCACCGCGCTGGTCCGGCCGGAAGCCCTGCGGTTCACCCCCAGCGCAGCGGGCAATCCGCTGGCCACCGCGACCGTGGTGGCCACCAGCTTCCTCGGCGCGCACGGACGGGTGCAGGCGCGGCTGGCCGACGGCACCATCCTGTTGGCTCAGATGTCGGTGGGGGACACGGTGGCTCTGCAGCCGGGCGAGATCGTCGACGTCGCGATAGCGCCCAGCCCGGTGCTGGCCACCGCCTGAGTCGCCCGCTGCGCGGCCGCCACCGGATCCTCGGGCAGGATGACGGCATGACCTCCTCCGATCCGGCCGTACTGCTCGATCTGGCTGTGACGGTCGCTCGGGCGGCCGGCGCCGAGCTGCTGGAACGGTACGGGCACGTAGCCGGTCTGGACACGAAATCCTCCGCCACCGACCCGGTCTCGGATGCCGACCGGGCGGCGGAGGCGATGATCGTCGAGATGTTGCTGGCCCAGCGTCCGGATGACGGCCTGATCGGGGAGGAAGGCGCCGCCCGGACATCCCGGTCGGGGATCACCTGGGTGATCGACCCGCTGGACGGCACCGTGAACTACCTGTACGAGCTCGACAACTTCGCCGTCAGCATCGCGGCCGAGGACGCCGACGGGGGCGTGGTCGGGGTGGTCTTCGATCCGGTGCGCGAGCGTACATACACCGCCGTCCGAGCCGGGGGCGCTCAGATCGACGGCCGGCGGCTCCAGGTCAACGAACCCGTTCCGCTGGATCGTGCGCTGGTGTCCACGGGTTTCGGCTACAGCGCCGAGCGCCGGGCGTTGCAGGGCGCCATCGTGGCCGGGCTGTTGCCCAAGATCCGGGACATCCGGCGATTCGGCTCGGCGGCGCTGAACCTGTGCGAGGTGGCCGCCGGACGGGTGGACGCGTTCTACGAAGAAGGCGTCCAGCACTGGGACGTGGCCGCCGGGGGGCTGATCGCAAGGGAGGCCGGGGCCGTGATGACCCCCATCTCGCTGACCGGAGCGCCGACCGGATGGTTGGTCGCCGGGCCCAGTCTGCACGCCGAACTCAACGCCGCTCTGCACGGGTGACGACGCTCCTGCACGGGCGATGATGCCCTGGGCCGGTCGGATTCCCGGTCAGGAGAACGTCGCCAGCGCACAGTCCTGGGGACGCCCGAGGCGCAGGCCCCTGGCAACGGCGGCCGCCCGCTGGTCGGGGGTTCCGTGGGTGGCCACCTCCGGGTTGCTGCTGACGTCGCTGATCAGCGCTTTGGCCACCTTGAGGAACAGGACCCGGTCCAGGGCGCCCCGACTGCTCTCCCGGTACGCCCACACGCCGGACAAGCAGTCCGCCTGCTGCTCGATCCGCTGGGACGCAGCGTCGGAGGGATTCGCCTGGTGGTAACCCGGCTGCCGCACCGCAGCCTGAACGACGTGACCTATTTCGTGGGCGACCACTGACGCCACCGCATAGGGGACCTCCCGCCGGCCGAACTGGCCGCCGATCAGATCGATCAGGCTGGAGTTGATGTAGACGGTGTCGTTGACCTGACAGGTGAAGGCGGGTGCATCGATCATCGCGATCCGGCACCGGGCCGGCACCTGGGCCGCGGTTGGTTCGACCACGACCGGCTGGTCGATGACCTGGTTCAACTTCGCTGACCAGAAATCTGACACCGATCGCCGCAGACACCGGACCAGGCCGGCGTAGTCGGTCGACGCCACGGACGGACACACCGGGAATGCCGCGGTGACGGCCCCGCCCGTGGTCGGCGGGGTCGGCGCCGGAATCCGGCGGGTGGGATCGGTGGTGGTCGCCGACCTCGGCTCGGCGGCGGCCCGGCTGGTGGACCCCGCCGATGTCGCAGGCGATGCCGGGCGGGATGTCGTGAGCGACGTCGGGGCCGCGGATGTCGCGACGGCCGCCGCGCGGCTGGGAGCGACGGTCGGCGTTCCGGGAACGGTGGCCGTCGACGAGGGCTCTCGGCTGACGTCGTCGACGGTCTGCCGGCTGGTACCGGACCTGCTGACCAGCGTCGGGGTCATGGTCGTGCTGCTGGTCTTGGCCGAGCAGCCAACGCCCACCACGGCCAGCAACGCAAGGGCTACGCAGCGCAATTTCGTGGTCATGGACGTACCGTACGTCCACGCCAAAGGTAGTCGTGATGATTCGGCCCCGAGTTGAGAGAGCGACGCTTTCCAGGGTAAAATAAGCGCCTGCACCGAGAGCACCACGACCACCGATGTATGACGGCTACCGAGTACTCAATCTGGTCCAACAGCGGCGCCAGGAGTTCCTGATCTCAAGGAGACTTCTGTGTCCCTTTCCGTCGACTACCAGACCATTCACCGCTCGTCCGGCAGTCACGTGGCGACCGACCCCGAAATCGCCCAGCCGCGTGTGCCGGCCGACCCGATGCCGGACACCGGGTTCGACTGGACCGGTGGTCGGACCGCCCCTCGAAAGGGTCCGGCGTCGCGTCGACCCGCCGAGCCCGTCACCCGGATCTACCCCGATGTCGACGAACGGCCGTCCGACGGCTCGGCCGTGGCGTCCGAGCAGCCGGTGGCCGGCACCTCAGGATCGGACGTCCAGGCCGGACCGAATCCGGTGGCCGAACCGGCGCCTGACCGTTCGGCCCGGGTGGCCGCCCTGCTGACCGCGATGGTGAAATGCCAGGACCCGCGGGAACGCAAACGGCTCCAGTCGGCGGTGGTGGTGGAGCATCTGAGCGTGGCCAAGTCGATCGCCTCCCGGTACCGCGGTCGTGGCGTCGAGCGCGGCGACCTGGAGCAGCTTGCCTATCTCGGGCTGGTCAAGGCGGCCTCGAGGTGGCAGCCGGGGATGAGCGACGACTTTCTGCAGTTCGCCGTGCCGACCATCTCCGGCGAGATCAAGCGCTACTTCCGCGATCATTCCTGGCTGGTCCGACCTCCACGCCGCATCCAGGAATTGCGGGCGGCCATCTCGGTGGCCGAACGTGATTTCCAGGATTCCGGTGAGTTGCGGCCGTCGGACACGCTGGTGGGTCACCGCCTGGGCGTGGGTGAAGTGGACATCCGGGAGGCCCGGGCCGCGGCCGGTCTGTGCCGGCCGCCGTCATTGGACTCCGAGTCCGGCGCCGGGTTGTTCATCGCCCAGCAGTGGAGCGGCGACGACTGCATGGGTGCCGTCGACGATCGGTTGGCGCTGGAGGTCGTACTGATGACCCTCACCCCGCGGGAGCGGACGGTGGTCGGGATGCGCTTCAACGACGGGTTGTCGCAGGCCCGCATCGGCGAACTCATCGGCGTCAGCCAGATGCAGGTGTCCCGCATCCTGCGTGACGTGGTCGGCAAACTCCGGGATCGTTGGCAGCAGTAGTCGCGTGCGGTAGTCGAAATCGGTCCCCGCGGTCAGGCGATGCTGTCGGTCGAGGCCGCCTGCGGCTCCGACCCGTCGCCGGGCAGCTCGCCCGTCGTCAGCAGGGTGACGGCCACATCGTGCAGTTTCAGGTTGTGCTGCTGCGAATAGCGCTTGAGTACGGCGAAGGCCTGCTCCGCCGTCACGCCGAACCGTTCGATCAGCACACCCTGGGCCTGACCGATGACGTGTCGCGAATCCACCGCCCGCCACAGGTTCTGCTCGCTCCGAGAACGGGCCAGACCGACGGAGGCGTGCGCCGCGACCACGCGGGCCGCCTCGATGTCGTCGTCGCTGTACTGGTACGCGTGGCGGGCGTACAGGTTGAGCGCCCCGAGGACCTGGCGGTCGGTGAACAGGTGGACGCTCAAGATGCTGTGCAGACCCAGCTTCGCGGCCCGTGGTCCCCAGTGGGGCCAGCGCAGATCGGTGGCTGTCTCCGGGATGACGAACACCCCGTTCGTGGTCGCGGCGGTGAGGCACGGCCCTTCGTGCAGCTCGTACTGCAGAGCGTCCGCCTGGTCGACGACCGGGTGCGAGCTGGCCACCGTTTCCAGTGACCCGTCCCCGTGGACCAGCGTGACACTGGCGTAATCGCAGTCGACGCTGTCCAGTGCCAATTGGATGATGCCCTTGATCGCCTCGTCGGGTGAGCGTTGCGAGGCGATCTGGCGGGTGCGCTCCGCGAACACCAAGGCGGTCAGCCGGGGTTTGCTGTCAATGGCCATATGCGCCTGTTCCGGGGTCGAGGTCCGCTGCATCCCTCGCGGAGCGGCCTCCGCACCCTCGAGATGCCTTTAGAGGGTAAAACGGTTTGCGGAACCGCGCAATCGGCCGACCAGCACCCGGGCAACCCGACGTATTCGGCCCTTGAGGCGATCGTTAGCATCGGTTGATGGCAGCGAGCGGACGGCCGGTGGTCGATCTGCTGGCGGCGTATCGGCCACGCGACGACGCCGAGGCGGCAGATGTGGCTCGGGTCATCGGGCTGGCGGAAACCGAGCCGGATCCGTGGTCGCAGGCGCTCGCCCTGCACGTCACGGCGTCGGCGCTCGTGGTGCACCCGGCAACGGGCCGGTTGCTGCTGCGGTGGCACGCTCGTCAGCAGGCCTGGCTGCAGGTCGGCGGGCACGGCGATCCGGGGGAGCGTGAACCGCTCGAGGTGGCCCTGCGCGAGGCGCAGGAGGAGACTTCTCTGACCGACCTCGCGCCCTGGCCGGACGACGCCCTGCTGCATGTGGTGATCGTCCCGGTGACGGCCAGGGCCGACAGCCCGGCCCACCACCATGCCGACCTACGTTTCGCTCTGGCGACCGACCGACCGGAATCGGCCGGCGCGGAACGGCAAGATGCCCCCGTGCGCTGGCTGTTGCTGGACGACGCCTACGCGGCGACGTCCGAGGACAACCTGCGGGAGACCATCAGCCGGATCGCTCCGCTGATGGACGGCTGATCCGGCGCGACGTCAGGGCGTCTCCCGCTCCGCCAGGAACGCCTCGAACTGGGCGCCGAGCTCGTCTGCCGTGGGCAGCGGAGCGGACTGGGCCAGCAGCCCCCGACCGGTGGCCGAGACGAATGCGTCGTACTGCTGCTCGAGCGCCTGCACCATTTCGGCGATCTCGGAGTTCTCCGCCAGTTGGGTGGCCAGCTGGACCTGTACGGCCGCGGCGGCGGCGTCCAGGCCGGCGGTCGGCAGCAGCAGGCCGGTCGCATCGGCGGTGGCCTGGATCAGCGTCCTGGCCGTCTCCGGATAATCGGAGCGGGCCACGTAGTGCGGGACGTGCGCGGCGAACCCGATGGCGTCCCGGCCGGCCTGGCCGAACCGGTATTCCAGCAGCCCGGTGGCGTGGCCGGGCACCTGGATCGTTCCGATCCAGTCCTGCGCACTGTTGATCAGCTCGGGGCGGGTGGCGTGCGTGGACATCCCGGTGGGGCGGGTGTGCGGGACGCCCATCGGGATGGCCATCAGGCCGACGGTGAGGCGCACCGCGAACCGATCGGCGATCTGCCCGACCGCGGCGGCGAACCGCTCCCACTGGATGTCCGGTTCCGGGCCGGTGAGCATCAGGAACGTCGAGCCACCCTCGTCCACCATGGCCCGGACCACGAGTTGCGGCGCGTCGTAGTCGATGAAGGCGTTCCGGGCGAAGGTCAGCGTGGGCCGGCGGGCCCGGTAGTCGATGAGCTGGTCGACGTCGAACGTCGCGATGACGGTGCTGTCCAGCTTCTCCATCAGGTGGGCGACCGCCAGGCTGACCCCGGACCCGGCGTCGACATAACCGTCGAGAGCATGCACCAGCACGGGGCCGTCCAGGTCTTCGATCTGCGGCACTTCGAGGTGCAGCTCGTAGAGCTCACCCGGTTCGCCGGCCATGGCCTGGCCCTCCTCCAACGTCTGCAGCCCGTGCGGCTGGTGCCTGATAGCGCATCGCAGCCCTACTCGGCTCCATTGTGCGTCGTCGGGCCGCCTCGTGGTGGTCAACCGCTGAGGTGGACCCGCCATTCCCCGCCCATTCCCGGCCGCCGGCCTGGCCGTTCAGTCGAACACGATGGTCCGCAACCCGTCCAGCAGCACCCGGTCGTCCAGGTGATAGGCAAGACCTCTGGCCAGTAC
The DNA here is from genome assembly GCA_964250735.1 of uncultured Nakamurella sp. Classification (GTDB taxonomy): domain Bacteria; phylum Actinomycetota; class Actinomycetes; order Mycobacteriales; family Nakamurellaceae; genus Nakamurella. The sequence goes on from CAXUHA010000009.1 coordinate 26,680, forward strand.
CGCCTTTTCGATGTCGCGGCCGCGCAGGGCCATGTCGGCGGCCGAGTCACTGTGGTCGACCCGGATGACGTCCTGGTCGATGATCGGGCCGGCGTCCAGGTCGGCGGTGACGTAGTGGCAGGTGGCCCCGACGATCTTCACCCCCCGGGTGTGGGCCTGGTGGTAGGGGCGGGCGCCGCGGAACGACGGCAGGAAGCCGTGATGGATGTTGATCAGCCGACCCTGCCAGGCCTCGCACAGGTCGGCCGGCACCACCTGCATGAACCGGGCGAGCACGATCGCGTCCGGTTGGTGGCGGTCCACCTGGCGCCGGATCTGCTCGAAGCCGGCGGTCCGACCGACCGGGTCGCCCGGCACCGGGATGTGGACGAACGGCACACCGAACATCACCGCGACGTCGCCCAGGTCGGCGTGGTTACCGATGACGGCGGCGATGTCCGCCCCGAGCGCCCCGGAGTGCCAGCGGGCCAGCAGTTCGTAGAGGCAGTGCCCGGCCCGGGAAACCAGGATGACCACGGTCTTGCGGACGCGAGAGTCGGTGACCAGCCAGCGATCGGCGGACAATCCCTGGGCCACGTCGGCGAACCGGGTCCGCAGCTCGTCGACGTCGAACGCCAGCGAGTCGGCCCTGATCACCTGCCGGGTGAAGAAGCGCCCGGAGTCCGGATCCGAATGGTAGGCGGCCTCGACGATCCAGCCGCCGATGTCGGCCAGGAAGGTGGTGATCCGGCCGACGATGCCGGTGCCGTCGGGACAGCTCAGGGTCAGGATGTAGCGACGATCGTCCTGCGCCATCGACTTGTCAGCCGCGCAGTGCCGTCGCGGTGTACTCGTTCTCGCTGGTCAGCAGCGAGGACACCTGCTCGACCACCACCGACTCGATCTTCGCTCCGAAGAGCGGGATCGGCACACTGGCCTGCCCGTCGATCGTCAGGAGGGAACCGGAGCCGGACGGAGTCAGCGACATCGTCCCCTTGAGCGATGCCGGCGCGCCTTTGATGGCCACCACCAGGTCGGCCCGGTAGCCGTCGCCGTCGGCACGCCACTGCTCGGTGCGTTCGGTCACCGGGTCGCCGGGGATCATCGACGCGACCATCGACGGCAGCACCGAGGCGGGGATCGACTGCCGGGTGACCACGGTGGCGCGGTCGGTGTCCTTCTCCAGGCTGACCACCGACGGATCGTTCCCGCCGGTAGCGGTGAGCCGCCCGTCCAGGAAGTCCCGATCGGTGAACAGGGTGTACACCGCCACCGGCGTGGCGGCGAATTCGTGAGTGACGGACAGGGACGTGGCCAAGGTTCTCGCTCCAGGTGGGCGTTGACGTCGGTGGCGGGCTGCGACCGTCGGGGGCGGCGGTCGCGACCCCCACAGTAGGCGGCGGGGATCAACATCTGCGGCGGGGATGAAGTAATCCCGTTCTGTCCCACCTTCCCCATAACGTCCACGTTCGTCCCCGCGGGCCCGTCAACCCGGTCGGCAGCGGGGCCATACCCTGGGCCGGTGCCCCCGTCCGTCCGCCTGGCCGACCTGACCACCCTGCGTCTGGGCGGCCCGGCGCCGGAACTGATCACCGTGCGGACGGAGCACGAGCTGGCCGAGGCGATGCAGACGTTCTCCGCGGCCGGCGCCGGGGTGCTGGTGCTCGGCGGCGGGTCGAACGTCGTCGTCGCCGACGAGGGGGTCAGCGGCCCGGTGGTCAAGATCGCCATCCCGGGCATCCAGATCGGTGGGGAACGCCGCGACGGCACGGTCGAGGTCGTCGTCGGGGCCGGCGAGAACTGGGACACGGTGGTGGACAGCGCCGTCCAGGCCGGGCTGTGCGGCCTCGCGCCGCTGTCCGGTATACCCGGGTCGGCCGGGGCCACCCCGGTGCAGAACGTCGGGGCCTACGGGAGCGACATCGCCGGGCTGCTGACCTCGGTGACCTTGTACGACCGGACGACGGGCCGCCTCCGCCGGGTCGGGGCGGCCGACCTGCAACTGGGTTACCGCACCTCGGCGCTGCGTGGAACCGAACGCGCGGTGATCACCGGCATCACCCTGGCCCTGCGGCGGGAACCGACCACCGTCGACTACGCCGAGTTGGCCCGGGCCCTGGGCATCGCCCCGGGGCAGGTCGCGCCGGAAAAGGCCATCCGTGAGGCGGTCACCGGCCTGCGCCGCAGCAAGGGGATGCTCATCGAGCCGGGCATCGACGACCCGGACACCCGGAGCGCCGGTTCCTTCTTCACCAATCCGATTCTCGACGCGGCAGCGGCGGCGCGCGCCGACGCCGCCATCACGGTTCGGTGCGGGCGCCAGGCCGGCTACCCCCGCTACCCGGCCGGCCGCGACATCGAGGGCCGGGAGCTGACCAAGCTGTCCGCGGCCTGGTTGATAGAGCGGGCCGGATTCGGCAAGGGTTTCGACGGCCCGGGCGGGCGGGTCGGCGTGTCCGGCAAACACACCCTGGCGCTGGTCAATCGCTGCGGCAGCACCGCCGATCTCCTGCGCCTGGCCCGTCAGATCCGGGACGGCGTGCTGGCCGCCTTCGCCGTCGAACTGCACCCGGAACCGGTGCTGGTCGGGGTCAGCCTCGACCCGTGACCGCCGTGTGCGGCGTCGGCGCCCCCGGTCTGGAGCAGTGGCGGATACGGTGCAGATCCGGGCGCACGCGCGCCGACAGACAGGGACTTCACCGGGACGCCTTACCGTTGTAGGTCGGCCCGTCCCGGGTGACGGCGGCCGCGCCAGCGGCGAGCAGAGGTGAAACGGAGAACAAGCGTGCGCATGCGTCCTGTCGGGTTGTTCCGTCGCCGGGCGGTTCCGGTGGTGGCCCTGGTGGCCGCGCTGGCGCTGGTGGGGTCGGCCTGCACGGCCGGTACCGAGATCGTCACCGTCACCACCACGATCGGTCAGGCTGCGGCGTCTTCGCAGGTGGTGGCGCCCGACCTGAGCACAGGCTCGTCGTCGCCGGCGACCACTACGGCCAAGACCCCCCCACCGAACACCGTGCGGATCACCGCCAAACCGGCCTTCGGAACCAAGAACGTGCCGCCGAACATCCCCGTGCAGATCACCGTTTTCGCCGCCAAGATTTCGGCGATGACGCTGACGGCCGACGACGGCACCGAGGTCGCGGGCAAGATCTCCGCCGACAAGGGCACCTGGATCAACAGCGAGCGGCTGGACTACAACACCACGTACACCTTCGCCGGCACCGCCGTGGGCAACGACGGCAAGCCGACCACGATCAGCGGCCGGATCTCGACGGTCAAGCCGGCCCAGACGGAACGGGCGTCCATCCAGATCCCGAACGGCGGCACGGTCGGGGTCGCCGCGCCGATCATCCTCACCTTCTCGGGTGTGGTGCGCAACCGCGCGGCTGCGGAAGCGGCCCTGAAGGTGACCACCTCGGCCGGCGCCGCGCTGCAGGGCAATTGGGGCTGGCTGCAGGACGAACAGATCCAGAAGAACGGCCCTGTGCAGTCGCAGGTGCACTGGCGGCCCACGGCCAGCCCGGCCGGCGGGACCACGCCGTACTGGCCCGCGTTCACCAAGGTGCACGTGCAGGCCAATCTCAAGGGCGTCGACTACGGCGGCGGGCAGTGGGGCCGGGAGGACTTCGCATCGGACTTCACTGTCGGCCGGTCGCAGATCGTCATCGCCGACGCCTCGACCTTTCACCTGATCGTCACCGTGGACGACAAGGTGACCAAGAACTACGCCGTGTCCTACGGCAAGGAGTCGGTGCCGGGCCGGGCGACGGTCAACGGCATCCACGTCGTCACCGAGAAGTTTCCGACCTTCAAGATGTGCAATCCGCGGTTCGACTACTGCAACACCTTGGAGAAGTGGGCGGTGCGGATCAACAACAACGGCGAATTCATCCACGAGAACCTCAAGGCGGCGCCCGCGTTCGGGATCGCCAACGTGTCCCACGGCTGCATCAACATGGGGGAGCCGGACGCCAGGGACTACTACAACTCGGCGATCTACGGCGATCCGGTGGTGGTCTCCGATACCGGTGGCCCGGCCATGAGCGAACAGGATTCGCTGTACGACTGGATCTATTCCCCGGACGAGTGGAAAGCCCTGTCCGCACTGTGAACGCCAGACCGGCCCGGGCACAGCCCACCGGCCGACCAGGGCAGAATCGACCTCGTGACCATCCGCCCGTCGAGCCGCCCCGCGCTGCACCGGCTGGCGGCGATCTCGCTGCACACCTCGCCGTTGGCCCAGCCGGGTACCGGTGACGCCGGCGGGATGAACGTCTACGTCGCGCAGACGGCGGTCCGGCTCGCCGCGCGGGGCGTCGAGGTGGAGATCTTCACCAGAGCGACCTCCTCGGATCAGCCGCCGACCCAGCAGATGGCGCCCGGGGTCCTGGTGCGGCACATCATCGCCGGGCCGTTCGAAGGCCTGGACAAGAACGAACTGCCCGGCCAGCTGTGTTCGTTCGCGGCCGGTGTAATGCGGGCCGAGGCCCGGCATGACCCCGGGTATTACGACCTGGTCCACTCGCACTACTGGTTGTCCGGGCAGGTCGGCTACCTGGCCAAGGATCGGTGGGGGGTGCCACTGGTGCACTCGGCACACACCCTGGCCAAGGTCAAGAACGGGGCCATGGCCGATTCCGACGCGCCGGAACCACGCGGTCGGCTGATCGGCGAGGAGCAGGTCATCGCCGAGGCTGACCGGCTGATCGCCAACACCGACACCGAGGCCCGCGAGCTGGTCCAGCTGTACGACGCCGATCCGGGGCGGATCGACGTGGTACCGCCCGGCGTGGACACCGACGTCTTCCGGCCCGGCCCGCGGGACCTGGCCCGCGCCAGGTTCGGTCTAGGCCCCGACGAGTTGGTACTGGTCTTCGCCGGGCGGCTCCAGCCGCTGAAGGCGCCGGACGTGCTGTTACGGGCCACCGCAGTGCTGCGTCGTCGGCATCCCGACCGGAAGTTCCGGGTGCTGATCGTCGGGGGCGCATCCGGTACCGGCCGGATCGCGCCGCACCGCCTGTCGGCGCTGGCCGCCGAACTGGGGCTGGCCGACGTGGTGGATTTTCTCGCCCCGATGCCGCCGGCCGAACTGTGTCAGGCCTTCCGGGCCGCGGATCTGGTCGCGGTGCCCAGCTACAACGAGTCGTTCGGGTTGGTGGCGCTCGAGGCGCAGGCCGCCGGAGTGCCGGTGGTCGCGGCCGCGGTCGGTGGGCTGAAGGTCGCCGTCGACGACGGGGTCAGCGGGTTGCTGGTCCCCGGCCACGACCCGGACCGGTGGGCCGACCAGCTGGCGGCCGTCCTGTTGGACCCGGATCGCCGGGCCGCCCTGGCGGCCGGGGCGCGCGCCCACGCGGCCCGGTTCTCGTGGGACAGGACGGTGGACGGATTGTTGGCCGGCTATCAGCGGGCGCTGTTCGCGGCGGCGCCGGTGCGGGTATGACGGCGAGCTCCCCGCAGGTCGGCCGGATCGCGGACGCGTTGACCGGATTGGGTGTCGATTTCCGCACCGAGCCCGGTGATGCGTTCCTGCTGACCCTGCCGGGGGAGCGGCGTCATCGGACCCTGCTGTGGTTGCTGGTCGGCGCGCACGAGCTGCTGGTCGAATCGTTCGTGTGCCGGGCGCCGGACGAGAATCGGGAGGAGGTCTACCGCTTCCTGCTGCAGCGGAACTCCCGACTGCGGACGGTGGCGTACGCGCTCGACCCCGACGGCGACATTCACCTGGTCGGCCGGATCGGGCTGGCCACCCTCGGCCCGGACCCGGCGGACGAGCTGAACACCGTGCTCGGCGTGGTGCTGTCCACCTCCGACGAGGACTTCAACCAGATCCTGGAGCGCGGATTCACCGGTGCGATCAGGCGGGAATGGGCGTGGCGCACGTCCCGCGGGCATTCGCTGACCAACCTGCAGGCCTTCCGGCATCTGATCTCACGGACCTGACCCGGCGGTCACCAGCCCCAGGAGCCAGGCCCACTTTTGAACGGCCCGACCACATCGTCGGTGATCCAGCCGGCGTAGAACCCGCCCTGCTGGGCTCTGGCCACCTCGCCGTCCACCTCGCAGGTCAGCGTCCCGGGTTGGAAGCCGAGGTGCCCGGTGATGGGCCGGAACGACGCCGTCGGATGCTCGTAGCTCCAGGCCGCGGCGCGCACCACCGGCCGGCCGGGAACTACGAGGTCCCAGTAGGTGGCCGGTCCCTTCCACTCGCAGACTGTGCCGTTCGCGGCCGAGGGCACCAGCAGGGTCGGCCCGACCGACGGCCGAGGCAGATACCAGGTCGGCGGATGACTGGTCTCCAGCACCCGCCAGGCCTGATCCGTCTCGGCCACCACGACACCGCCCACCCGCACCACCACGTGCTTGGTGGAACGCTCCAGGCGCGGCGGGCGGGGGTAGTCCCACACCGACTCCTGGCCCGGGCCGGGTGTCTCCGGGTGAACGCCGGCGGGCAACGGTGACCTCATGACGACCATCCTGCCTGCCCGCGACGCCGGCCGGGACCGTGGCCCAGTTGTGGCCCAACCGTGACCGGATCTCGTGCAGCCCGCCGGCTCCGGCGTCCGTCTTCGCGGTGAACGGCCGACCGGGACCGACTTCTCGGCCGGCCGGATCAGCGAAACGGCATTCACGGATGCCACCTAACGTAGGGAGATACCATGGGGCACAGGTCATTCGGGCTGCCGAGATCGGCCCGGCTGCGTTTTGCGGCTGCCGTCGGGGCCGGTGGTCTGGTGTTCGCGCTGGCCGCCGGATGCACCGGTTCGTCGACGTCGGCGGCATCCTCGGCGTCGTCGGCGGAGGCGGTACCCGCCGGTGCGCCGGCCGCCGCCATGGGTACATCGGAGGCCCCCGCGGCCGGTGCGACGAGTGCCGCCGCGGGTGCGGCAGGCGCCGCCCCGTCGGCCGCCTCCTCCGCCGCTGCCTCCGCGGCCGGGGACGGGTCGGCGGGCACGGCGGGCACGGTGGGCACGGTGGGCACGGTGGGCTCAGCGGCGGGGCGCGGGCTGCCGGATGTGGGCGCCGGTGTGCAGGCTGCCGATCGTCAGGTGGTCCACACCGCCACCGTGACCTTGAACGTGGCCGTGAACTCCACCAACAAGGGGGCCGCCGCCGATCAGCAGGTCGTGCAGGCCGCCGTCAACGCGGCGTTCGTCAGGGTCAGTGCCATCGCCACCGGGGCCGGATACGTCAGCGCCGCGAACGGCAGCGGCGCCACCATGTCGGTCACCCTCAGGGTGCCGGTGTCGGGTTACGAAGCGGCGATGGACGCACTGCAGGACATCGCGCCGATCGTCAGCCGGCAGGAGAGCACCGACGACGTGACGGCACAGATGATCGACATCAGCAGCCGGATGCAGACCATGACGGCCAGCGTCAACCGGGTCAGGGCGTTGCTGTCCAAGGCGGACAAGATCGGCGACGTCATCGCCATCGAATCGGAGCTCACCGGCCGCGAGGCCGATCTGGAATCGCTGCAACGGCAGCAGGCGGCCCTGGCCGGGCAGACATCGTTGTCCACCATCACCGTGGTGTTGCAGGGCTCGATCACCGGTGTCAAGAAGGTCCTCCCACCGCCGCCGCCGGCGGAGAGGTCGGGCTTCCTGGGCGGGCTGGCGAACGGCTGGGACGCTGTCCGTCACGTCGGCCATGCGGGTCTGACCGTGGTGGGGACGCTGATCCCGTTTCTGCCGGTGGTCGCGATCATCGTCGGCGCGGGGCTGATCCTGCGTCGTCGGGTTCGTCGGCCGACGGTGCCCACCCTGGCCGCCCCGGCCGGGGACCCGCATCCGGTCGACTGATCGGATCGTCGGGCCGAGGCCGAGCAATGCGGGCGGCACGGAAGGCACATAAAGGGTGTCCAGTCCGCCGAGTCCCCGGCTTCGGCGGCCACCGGCCTCTGCGGCAGACTGAGGGCCATGACGTCGACCCTGATTCTGCTGCGACACGGCGAGAGCACCTGGAACGCGACCAACCAGTTCACCGGGTGGGTGGACGTGCCGCTGTCGGCGAAGGGCACCGGCGAGGCCGTCCGCAGCGGCGAGCTGTTGGCCTCCTCCGGGCTGCTGCCCGATGTGGTGCACACCTCGCTGCTCCGCCGGGCCATCAGCACCGCGAACCTGGCGTTGGATGCGGCCGACCGGCACTGGGTGCCGGTGCGCCGCACCTGGCGGCTGAACGAGCGTCACTACGGCGATCTGCAGGGCAAGGACAAGAAGCAGACCCTGCAGGCCTACGGCGAGGCGCAGTTCATGCTGTGGCGCCGCTCCTACGACACGCCACCGCCGCCGATCGGTGACGACAACCAGTACTCCCAGGCCGGCGACCCGCGGTACGCCGCTCTGGGGGCGGACGCGCCGAAGACCGAGTGTCTGGCCGACGTCGTCGTCCGGCTGGAGCCGTACCTGCGCGGGCCGATCGCCGACGACCTGGCCGACGGCAGGATCGTGCTGGTCGCCGCGCACGGCAACTCGCTCCGAGCGGTGGTCAAGTTGCTGGACGGCATCAGCGACCAGGACATCGCGGCGGTCAACATCCCGACCGGGGTTCCCCTGCGCTACGACCTCGACGCAGATCTGCGCCCGCTGATCGTCGGCGGTCAGTACCTCGACCCGGCCGCCGCAGCGGCCGCCATCACCGCGGTGGCCAATCAGGGCCGCTGATCCTACCGTGCTTGGGGCGGGGCCCAGCGGCCCTGGCCGTCGGGCGTGAATTCCGGGTGAACGGCTGGGGTGGGGTTGCCATCCAGACGGCCAACCCCTGCTCCACACTGCGTCACCGTGCCGGTGCGTGGGGTAGAGAGCACCTACCATGCGAAGTGTGTTGTGGATCGGGTATCTGGCCGCCGGCGTCGCGGGTGGAGTGATCGGCTGGCTGGTCGCGTCGGCCGTACGGCAGCGGCAACCGTGGGCCACGGAGCCGCTCCTGCCCGACCGGGCGTTGCTGGCCGAGGTGGCTTTCACCGCTTCGACGACCGGCTATGCCGTCCTGGACAGTGAGGGTCATCTGCTGGTCTCCAATCCCAGAGCCGCCGAGCTCGGGGTGGTCAGGGCGGGTCTGATCAACCATCGGATCGTTGATGCGGTCGGGCGGGCCCGGGTCGCCGGCGAGCCGGTCGATGTGGAACTCGGGCCTGTCGAGCCGATCGCGGACCTGGTCGGCCCCCGTCACCCCGCCTCGGTGCAAGCGGTGGTCCGGTCGACCGTCGAGGGCTACGTCGTGGTCTCCGCCGAGGACGAGACGGAAACTCTGCGACTGGAGGCCGTTCGACGTGACTTCGTGGCCAATGTCTCGCACGAGCTCAAGACGCCCGTCGCCGCGATCGGACTGCTGGCCGAGGCCGTGCTGGACGGTTTCGACGACCCCGAGCACGTGGAGAAGTACGGCGAGAAACTGCTGCGCGAGTCGATCCGGCTCGGCGCGTTGGTCAACGAACTGATCACCCTCTCGCGTCTGCAGGGCGCCGACCCGCTGCCCGACCTGGCCGTCCTGGAGGTGGACGCCGTGGTCGCCGAGGCGCACGCCCTGTCGGCGATCGTGGCCGAGAGTGCCGGCATCATCATCACCCTGGACGAGCCGTCGTCCCTGTTGGTTCAGGGTGACCGGCAGATGCTGGTCACGGCGGTGGTCAATCTGCTGGCCAACGCCGTGCACTACTCCCCGGCCGGCAGCACCGTTTCGATCAGCCGCCGGGCCCGCGACGGATTCGTCGAGATCGCGGTGACGGACAGGGGAATCGGTATCGCCCCGGAACACCAGAGCCGGGTCTTCGAGCGCTTTTTCCGGATCGACCCGGCCAGGTCGAGGGTCACCGGCGGCACCGGTCTGGGGCTGGCCATCGTCAAGCACGTCGCGGCCAATCACGGCGGCTCCGCGGTGCTGTGGTCGAAACCGGGGACCGGTTCCACCTTCACGCTGCGGCTGCCCGCCTTCCTGGCCGAGCCGCAGACACCCGATCCGACCACGGAGGTCGCCCATGTGTCCGATATCTCGACGACCGACACGGCTGCGCCGGGCACCGTGTTGACCGGGAAAAAAGGTGCCCGGTGACCAGGGTGCTGATCGTCGAGGACGAGGAATCGATGTCCGACCCGCTGGCCTTCCTGCTGCGCAAGGAGGGATTCGTCGCCAGCATTGCCGCCACCGGCCCCGAGGCGCTGCTGGAATTCGACCGGTCGGGCGCCGACATCGTGCTGCTCGATCTGATGTTGCCCGGAATGAGCGGTACCGAGGTCTGCAAGGCGCTGCGGGCCAGAAGTCCGGTTCCGGTCATCATGGTCACGGCCCGGGATTCGGAGATCGACAAGGTGGTGGGGCTCGAACTGGGCGCCGACGACTACATCACCAAGCCTTACTCCACCCGCGAGCTGGTGGCCAGGATCCGGGCCGTCCTGCGGCGCGGCGGCGAGCCCGAGGAGGGGGTCGAATCGACGTTGACGGCCGGCCCGGTGCGGATGGATGTGGAACGGCACGTCGTCTCGGTGCACGGGGCCGAGGTCTCCATGCCGCTCAAGGAATTCGACCTACTCGAATACCTGATGCGCAACACCGGGCGGGTGCTCACCCGGGGACAGCTGATCGACCGGGTCTGGGGGGCCGACTACGTCGGCGACACCAAGACGCTGGACGTGCACGTCAAGAGGTTGCGGTCGAAGATCGAACCGGATCCCGCCGCGCCGCGTTACCTCATCACCGTCCGGGGCCTGGGGTACAAGCTGGAGAGCTGACGGGCTCCGTCCGTCCCGGGCGGTCGGCGGGAGCCCTGCACCCGGTCCGGGTAGCGTGGGTTGGTGACTCCCAGTGCGCGGCCGCCGATACCGGTCGGGCTGTCCACCGCGGCCGTGTTCCCGGAGCCGACGGCCGCCGCCTTCGCCCTGGCCGCCGAGGCGGGCTATGACGGGATCGAGGTGATGGTCCAGACCGACCTGACTAGCCAGACCCCGGCCGCGCTGGCCGGCTTGATCGATCGCTATCAGATCCCGGTTCTCTCCGTGCACTCGCCGTGTCTGCTGATCACCGCGGCGGTGTGGTCGCCGGATCCGCTGGTCAAGCTGGCCCGCTCGATCGAGATGGCGGAGACGATCGGCGCCCCGACGGTGGTGGTACATCCGCCGTTCGTCTGGCAGCGCGCCGCGGCGGCCAATTTCACCGAGGCCGTGGCCGAGCTGCAACTGCGGACCGACGTCACGATCGCGGTGGAGAACATGTTCCCGATCCGGGTGGCCGGGCGTCTGGTGAACAGTTATCGGCCGCACTGGGATCCGGTTCCGGCCGGGCATGCCAATTTCACCCTCGACCTGTCGCACACGGCGACGTCCGGTTCCGACGCGCTGGACATGCTGCGGCGGATGGGATCTCGCCTGGCCCACCTGCATCTGGCCGACGGGTCCGGTTCGTCCAAGGACGAGCACCTGGTACCCGGGCGCGGCGGCCAGCCGTGCGCCGAGGTGTTGACCATCCTGGCCGACGGCGAACTGGACGACGAAAAGTTCCGCGGCGCGGTGATCCTGGAGATCTCGACGCGCGCGGTCGAGGCCGACCAGCGCCGGGTGGACATCGCGGAGGCCCTGGCCTTCGCCCGGCGACACCTGATGGTCTCCAAGTCGGACCGATGACCGCGCCCGCCGACGACGCAGGTCCTGTCGGTCCTGTCGGTCCTTTCGGTCCGACGGCGGGGTCGGCGGGTCGCAGCACCGCGCGCCAGGCGTTCTCGGCGCTGATGGTGGGCGTGCGGGTCGTGGTCAGGTACCGGATCGAGGGTGGCGCCACCGACGTTCTCGGCTTCCTGACCCGGATCTCGGATTCGGAGTGCGACGTGCGCACCCGACACGGCACTGTCACCGTGACGGTGGCGGACATCATTGCGGCCAAACCGATCCCACCGGAACCACCGCGTCGCCCACGACGTTAAGCGTGGTCAGCTCAGGACGATCGACCTGGTCAGGTGGCGCGGCGCGTCGGGGTTCAGCCCGCGGTGCAACGCCAGCGCGACGGCCAGCCGTTGGATCTGCACCAGGGTGGCCATCGGATCACCCGGGCTGACCTGGACACCGGCTCCGGTCGCCATGATCTCGTCCGCCAGCCCGGTGGGCGGCGTGCCGATCGACCAGACCAGGGTGTGCGGCTCGGCCAGCGAGATCGGGCCATGGCGATAATCGTAGGACGGGTACGACTCGGCCCACGCCAGCGCCGCCTCCCGCATCTTGAGCGCGGCCTCGTGGGCGATCCCGACCGCGGGCCCGGTCCCGAGGAAGGTGAACTGCGTCTTCTCCTGCCATCCAGTAGGAAGCTCGGTGCTCAGGGCGGTGCGGGCCTGACCGACGGCCGACGTCAGGTCCTCGCCCAGGCCCGAGCGCAGCAGGGCCAGCACGCTGGTCGCGAAACGCGTCTGCACCACGGACCTCTCGTCGGCGAAGGGCAACAGGATGGTCCGGGTCGCCGCCACCGCCCCCGGAGAACGCGCATCGCCGACGATGGCCAGAGTGGCCTGGCCTCCCGCAACGGTGTCGAGCAGCCGGAGAACCTCTGTAGTGGTACCGGATCTGCTGATCGCCACGATCAGGTCGTAGCGTCGCCCGGCCGGGAACTCCGACGCGACGAAGGCATCGGTCACCCCGTGGCCGGCCCGTTCCCGCAGGACGGCGTAGGCCTGCGCGATGAACCAGCTGGTCCCGCAGCCCACCACGGCGACCCGCATCCCGGGTGCCGGCAGCGCGTCGCCCGAAGCCCGGGCCAGATCGGCGGCACGGAGCCACATGTCCGGCTGGCTCCGGATCTCGGCCAGCACGTGTTCCGCCGGCTGGGGGTGGTTCTGGTTGGTCATATCGCTACTTGACCGCGCCCGCCGTGAGACCGCCGATCAGCCGCTTCTCGATGAAGGCGAAGAGGATCACCACCGGAACGATGGCCACGATGGACACCCCGAACACGTACTGCCATTCCGCGGTGTAGAGACCGAAGAAGCGCGGCAGCGACACGGTCAGCGGCTGCTTGTCGTTCGTGGTCATGATGACCGACGAGGCCGCGTACTCGTTCCAGGACGAGACGAAGACGAAGATGATCGCGGTGACGATGCCCGGCCACACCAGGGGGAGTGAGACCCGGAACAGCACTTGCAGTTTCGACGCCCCGTCCAGGACGGCCGCCTCGTCGACCTCCTTGGGTACCGAGGCGAAGAAGGCCTGCATGATCCAGATGGCGAACGCCAGATTGAAGGCGCCGTTGACCAGGATCATCGCGAACCAGGTGTCGTTGATGCCCAGCTGGAGAAACTCGCGGAACAGGCCGACGGCGAGCACGGTGGGCTGCAACATCTGGGTGATCAGAACCAGGAACAGAAAGGCCAGCTTGCCGGGAAAGGTGAACCGGGCCAGGTAGTACGCGGCCGGGGTGGCGGCGATCAGCACCACCACCGTGGCGCACACCGAGATCACCACGGTGGCCATCAGGCCGGAGAACGGGTCGACATCGGAGGACCACATGGTGATGTAGTTCTTGAACAGGAACGTGCTGCCGAAATAGACGGGCGGGATCTTGGTGATCTCCGGCTGCGACTTGAGCGATCCGAAGAACATGATCAGATAGGGCACGATGAAGACCGCTACGATCACCACCGAACCGATGATCATGCCGATCCGGCTCGGCGGCTTGTTCACGCCGGTGCTGCGGACGCGTTTGGGTCCCGGGCGGACGGTGGTCGGTGGCGGGGCGACGGTCGTGGTCATCTCAGCGCTCCTTGGTGGGCTTCACGACGATGAGATAGACAGCGATGACCGCCAGGCAGACCAGGAAATTGACCACCGACAGCGCGGATGCCACGCCCGGGCCAAGGGTGGTCTTGTACTTGAAGATCAAGGTCGTGGTGATGTCGGAGGCGTAACCGGGCAATGAGCCCGTGAGCACCTTGAGGATCGGCAGGGAATTGAAAACGTTGATGATGTTGATCAGCACCGCCACGGCCAGCGCGGGGCGCAGGATCGGCAACACGATTCTGAAGTAGCGCGCCGTGGCGCCGGCACCGTCGACGTGCGCGGCCTCGATGACATCGATCGGCACGGCCTGCAGGCCCGCGAGAATCGTGTACGTGGTGAAAGGCAGGGAGACGAATACCGCGACGATCATGGCCACGATGAAGGCCGGACCCTGCGTCTGGGTGAAACCGTAGGGCGCGGAAAGGATCCCGACGTCCACCAGGAATTTGTTGATGATTCCGTAGTCGGGATTCAATCCGTACTGGAAGACCGATGTGGTCATCACCACCGACGCGGCCCAGGGCACGATGACCGCCAGGCGGACGATCTTGCGTCCCCGAAAAGCCTTGTTCAGGAATTGGGCCAACGCCAGCGAGATGACGACGGTGAACACCACGACGACCAGCACCCAGACAAAGGTGTTGACGAACACGTGACTGATGTTGACGCCGGGAAAAGTGAGCGCCAGCTTGAAGTTCGCCCACCCGGCGGGCCCGCTGTCGGAGCCGACCCGGCTGACCTTCCGGAAGGCCGTGTAGACCATGTAGCCGGCCGGGTACAGGACCACGCCGATGATCAGGATCAGCGAGGGCGCCAACCAGGGCAGCGCCGACCAGATCTGTCGCCCCCGACCCGGCGCCTTGGTCGGCGTGACCGGGCGGTCACCGGTCGCCGGGCTGGTCGGTGTTGCGGTGAGGGGCGTACTCATCTCGGCCTTTCCAACTGGGCTTTCCAACTGGGGCGGACTGGGTCGCCCGCCTTTCCAACTGTGGCGGCCCGGGTCGATCGCGGGGATCAAGTTGTTCGCTGCTGTCACAGCAGTCCCAGTTGGGCCAACTTGATCCCCGCGGTCGATGTTGATCCCCGCCGCGGGGGGGGGGTGGCTCAGCCGGCCGCGTCGACCTGCGCCTGGATGGCGTCCAGCGTGGTCTTGCCGTCACTGGTGGCGATCTGGCCGCCGTTCGCCTGCAGTGCATCCTGCAGTGCGGACCACTTCGGGTTGCCGATCGGATTGAAGCGCACCGTCGGCAGCGCGTCGTAGAACGGCTTGTTCGCCGGGGCCGCGGCTTGCTGCAGCTTGATCGCCCCGGTGGTCACCGGGAGCAGACCCGTGGCCGCGGACCACTTGTTGTAGACGTCGGCGGTGTAGAAGTAGTCCAGGAACGCCTTGGTGGCCGCCTTGCGCGAGGCGTCCTTGTTGTTGAACGCCAGGATGAAGTCGGTGACGCCCAGGGTGACCGGCGTGGTGCCGTCCTTGGAGGGCACCGGGGCCAGGCCCCACTTGATGTTCGGGAATTTCTTGGTCATGTCGGCGACCAGACCCGGTTGGGTCACGTACATCCCCAACTTGCCCTGGTTGAACAGGTCCGCGACGTCCTGCCGGTTGGAGGAACCCGGGTTGGGCTGGGTGGCCTTGGCGTCGATGAAGGCCTTCATCTCGTTGAACGCCGCGATGTTCGCGTCGGAGTTCGCCTTGATGGCGTTGCCGGACAGCCAGTCGCCCTTGTTGCCCCAGATCCAGAGGGTGGATTCCACCTGCGCCTCCTCTTTGCCCATGGGCATCCCGTATCCGGAGACGCCGCCGCCCAGGGCCGCGATCTTCTTGCTGTCCGCCAACTCCTCGTCCCAGGTCTTGGGCGGGGCCGTGATGCCGGCCTTGCTGAACAGCGCGGTGTTGTACAGCATGATCCGGGCGGACGCGATGTCCGGTGCGGCCCACTGCTTCCCATCGGAGCCCAGGCCGTTCTTGGCCAGGGAGGGGACGATGGTGGCGAACGTCGACGGTGACATCACCTCGGTGATCGGGTAGAGCAGCCCCGGTGTGGTCGACTCGGCGAAGTTGTTGTCGTTGAGGATGTCCGGCGTGTCATTGCCCTGGATGCGCGCTTGCACCACGTCGGTGAACCCGGTCCACGGCGCGATCTGGAGCTTGACGGTGACGCCCGGGTACAGGCCGTTGAAGCCCTTGATGATGGTCTGCCAGTCCGACTGCGAGGTGTCGGTGTAGCTGGGGGCCAGGATGCTGATGGTCGCTTTGAGGCTCGCATTCCCGGTCGCCGCACTGGCGGCCGTCGACGCGACCGACGAACCGTCCGGCGGTGCCGAGCTCACCGGCGGTGCCGAGCTCATCGCCGGTGACGACCCAGCCGGTGCGGACGCGGCAGGTGAAGACCCGGCCGGCGCGGACGCAGCCGGCGCCGAACCGGCCGCGGGAGCTGCCGAGGACGACGCCCCCGCCGACGACGGTGTGGTCGTCGAACTCGAACTGCAGGCCGCCAGGGCGAGGCCACCGACCAGGGTGACCGCGGCCAGCGTGATGGACTTCTTCACGAGCACCTCCATGCTCTCGACGCCGAGTGCTTGCGTGCCGCCCGGTCGAACTGTTCTTCGATGGTTGCAGAAGACTGCTTGTAACGTAGTTGAAACACGCAATCTCAATCACGCACGAGCAGCATGTTGCATTAGACCGCGTCCGTCAAGGCCTGGACTGCAGCCGTAATGAAAGTGTTGCCATCGTTGGCCTCGTTCTACCGCCGATCGGCGCCGTCTGCATCTCCACCGGCCGGAAGCGGTTGACCGGTCGGCGCGCACGACACGCGGCGGCCGTAACCGGGCCCGTACCATGCTCGGGTGAGCCTGCATCTCTACGACACGGCGACCCGCGCCGTGCGGCCCTTCGAGCCGCTGCGACCGGGGGTGGTGACCCTGTACAACTGCGGGGCGACCGTCCAGTGGTCACCGCACATCGGTCACCTGCGAGGCGCCGGAATCGTCTACGACGTGCTCCGGCGGTGGTTGGTTCACGCGGGGTACGAAGTGGTGCACGTCCGCAACGTCACCGACATCGACGACAAGATCCTGGACAAGGCCGCCGAGGCCGGCCGTCCGTGGTGGGAATGGGCCACCACCCATGAGCGTGCCTTCAGCGACGCCTACGACGCACTGGGCTGCCTGCGGCCGTCCATCGAACCACGGGCCACCGGGCACATCCCCCAGATCGTGGCGATGATCGGCCGACTCATCGATGCCGGCAAGGCCTACGCCGCCGGGGGCGACGTCTACTTCGCGGTCCGCTCCCAGGCTGATTACGGGTCCCTGAGTGGGCAGCGGGTGGACGAAATGGTCCAGGGCGAGACGGAAGCCGTCGGAAAGCGGGATCCGGCCGACTTCACCATGTGGAAGGCGGCCAAGCCACGTGAACCGTTCTGGGAGTCGCCGTGGGGTCCCGGCCGACCCGGCTGGCACATCGAGTGCTCCGCGATGGCCAGGGCGTACCTGGGCGAGTCGTTCGACATCCACGGCGGGGGCCTGGATCTCATTTTTCCGCACCACGAGAACGAGGCCGCCCAGTCGCACGGGGCGGGCGATCCGTTCGCCCGGTTCTGGATGCATTCGCACTGGGTGACCGTCGCCGGCGAGAAGATGTCCAAGTCGGTGGGTAATGTGCTCTCGATTCCGGAGATCACCAAACACGTCAGATTGATCGAGCTCCGCTATTACCTGATCAGCGTGCACTATCGGTCCTCGATCGAGTTCTCCGACGCCGCCCTGTCCGACGCTGCCACTGCGTTCAGCCGGATCGAGAGCCTGCTGTTGAAGGTGTCCGGGCGGGTCGGTGCGGTGGGCACCGGCGAACTGCCCAGCGCCTTCGTCGAGGCGATGGACGACGACCTGGGCGTGCCCAGGGCGCTGGCCGTGGTCTTCGACCGGGTGCGGGCCGGCAACTCGGCTCTGGATGCGGGCGACCACGTCGGCGCGGCGGCCGAGGCCGCGGCCGTACGGGCCATGGTGGCGGTCCTGGGGCTTGACCCGTTCGAGGCACCGTGGGTCGACGCTGCGGGTGACGGGTCGCTGCGCACGTCCACCGACAAACTGATCTCGCAACTGCTGGCCGACCGCACTGCCGCCCGGGCGGCCAGGGATTTCGCCGCCGCCGACGCCATCCGGAACCTGCTGGCCCGCAGCGGGTTCGCCATCCAGGACACGGTGGACGGCCCGGTGTGGTCGGTCGCCGGCGCTGATTAGGAAGCGCGGCCGGGCCGACCCGCCCGCCACCTGGACCGAGGACCAGCCCCGACGAGGAAGAGAAGAGGTGATCACCCATGGCCGGAAATTCTCAGCGCCGCGGCGCGGTCCGCAAAGCGGGGACCAAGAAGGGTGCCGTCGTCGGCTCCGGGGGGCAGTCCCGCCGGGCGATCAAACCCAGGGGCGCGACCCCGCCGGCGGCCGAACGAACCGGGCATCCGGCCGCCCGCCGGGCCGCCGCCGCGGCTCGCCGGGAGCCCACCCCGCAGGGCCGCCCCCAGCGCCGTGACCGCGGTGATCTGCCGGAGACGGTGGTGGGCCGGAATCCGGTCGTCGAGGCCTTGCGGGCCGGGGTGCCGGCCATGGCGCTGTATGTGGCGCAAGGTATCTCGGCCGACGAACGGACGGCGGAGGCGGTAGCGCTGGTCGGCAACAAGAACATTGCGCTGATGGAGATCTCCCGGCAGGAGATGGACCGGTTGACCGGTCACGCCATTCATCAGGGCTTGGCCCTGCAGGTGCCGCCGTACGACTACGCCCACCCGGACGATCTACTGGCCAGGGCCAAGGACTCGGGCCGGCCGCCGTTGCTGGTCGCGGTGGACGGGGTGACCGACCCCCGCAACCTCGGTGCGATCGTCCGGTCGGCGGCCGCCTTCGGTGCACACGGTGTGCTGGTTCCCGAGCGTCGGTCCGCCGGGATGACCGCGTCGGCCTGGCGCACCTCGGCCGGTACCGCGGCCCGGATCCGGGTGGCCCGCTGCACCAATCTGGTCCGCACACTCAAGGAATACGCGGCCGCCGGTCTGATGATCGCGGGCCTGGACGCCGACGGCACCGTCGACACCGATGACTTCGAGTTGGCCACCGGACCTCTGGTCCTGGTCATCGGCTCGGAGGGGCGCGGCCTGGCCCGGCTCACCCGGACGGTGTGCGACGTGACCGTGTCCATTCCGATGGCGCGCAGCGTGGAGTCGCTGAACGCATCCGTGGCCACCGGGGTGGTTCTGGCCGAGGTGGCCAGGCGTCGGCGCTCGCCCCGGTGATGTCGCCGTCACGTGCTCGCTGTGCTGGAGGGACGGTCAGTCCGGCGTGCCGGTCAGCGCCGCGACAACCCGGTCGAGAGTGGCCTGGTCGGTGCTGCGGCGCAGCACAGCGGCCGCGCCGCCCTGAGAGTCGAGGTGGGCGAGCAACGCGCGGATTGCCGAGTCCGGCGCGTCACCGATGCCCGGCGGGATATCGGTCCGTGCGCTGCGTTGCTCAGCGCTCTCTCCGGTGAGCTGGGACAGCACCTGCGGCATGGCTTGGTTGGTGAGCAGGAAATCCGCGACGATCGACTCGTGATCGGTCCCGATCAGGTCCAGCAGCAGGGCGACCGTGGTACCGGTCCGATCCTTGCCGGCCGCGCAGTGCAGGAGCACCGGCGCCCCGTCCGCTACGGCCGTCATCAACTCGGACAGCCGGGCGCCCGCCTGCTCCACGATCGCACGGTAGAACGCGCCCAGGATCAGATGCCCCTGCGGTACCGAGGCCGAGCCCGGCGGCGGCCGACGCGGCGGCGCAGCCTCGTCCGCGGACGGCAGGATCTGATCGGCCACCGGCACTCTGACCACCCGGACCCCGATCGCCTCGGCCGGCGCCCAGTCCGGCGGCACCCGTTCGTGGGGCTCGCGAAGATCAATCACGGTGACGATGCCGGACCGTCGAATCTGCGTCACGTCGGCGGCGTCCAGATGGTACGGCTGCGCGGACCGGAACAGCCGCCCCGGTCGAAGGGGCCCGCTCCCCGCGCCGGCCGCGACGTCCCTGAAGTTCAGCAGTGCCATCATTGACCCCCATTCTCTCCGCCACCTTCCCACCTCCCCGCCCGGCCGCCCCCGCCGCCCTCCGCGCCGCGCGTCCTCCGCGCCGCCCCCGCGCTGCGCGTCGGAAAGTGTGCTGCGCGTCGGAAGGGTTCAGGGTGTGGGCTACTTTCCGATGCGCGCCGGCGTGCGGAGTGGGCCTGCGGTGCCGGGAAATCAGCTGCGCATTGGAAAGTGTCCTGCGCGTCGGAAGGGTTCAGGGTGTCGGCCACTTTCCGATGCGCGCCGGCGGGCCAAGGTCAGTTGCGCGTCGGAAGCTGAGCTGCGCATGGGAAGTGTTCAGGGCCTACGTCAGTTTCCGATGCGCGGCAGCACCCCGCAACGACCTGCGTCACTTTCCGATGCGCGGCAGCAGCCCGCAACGCTGCGCGGCAGCGGCCCATAACCGACGCCACAACGGCAGCGGCTGTAGGCCCGCAACCCGAGCCCCAAATGCGCCTGGAGCGTCGCCCGGTGGGGGGCGACGCTCCAGGTCACAGTGTCAGCGGCCGAAGACCACCGCGTCCGCCGGGACTGCGGCCGACGTCTCCAGGCGCAGGCCGGTGGCCTTGTCGAAGACGTGGATGTGCTGCGCATCGGTCACCGACGCGCGGATCACGGCGCCCACCGTCGGGTGCGTGCGAGCTTCCGCCCTGATGATGAACCGATCGCCGTTGGCGTCGGCACCGTGCACGAACGACTCCGCACCCAGTTCCTCCACCACCGACACGGTGATGGCCAGGCCGTGGTCGGACAGCGTCAGGTTCTCCGGCCGGACGCCCAGCACCACGTTGGAGATGCCCTTGCTCGAGGCCTCGGACAGTTGCTCGCGGGTCAGCGGGACGACGACATCGCCGAACTTGACGCCCTCGGCGGTCAGCGACGAGTCGATCAGATTCATCGCGGGGGAGCCGATGAAGCCGGCCACGAAGACGTTCTTCGGACGGTCGTACAACTCGCGAGGGGTGTCGCACTGCTGCAGCACACCGCCGGGAGCAAGCACCGCGACCCGGTGACCCATGGTCATGGCCTCGACCTGGTCGTGGGTGACGTACACGGTGGTGGTGCCCAGCCGGGACTGCAGGCCGGCGATGTTCGCCCTGGTCTCCACCCGGAGCTTGGCGTCCAGGTTGGACAGCGGCTCGTCCATCAGGAAGACGGACGGCTCGCGGACGATGGCGCGCCCCATGGCGACCCGTTGACGCTGGCCGCCGGAGAGGGCCTTGGGCTTGCGGTCGAGGTACTTCTCCAGATCGAGCAGGCCGGCGGCCTCCCGGACCTTCGAGGCGATCTCGGTCTTGTTGACGCCCCGGAGCTTCAGGGCGAAGCCCATGTTCTCGGCCACCGTCATGTGCGGGTACAACGCGTAGGACTGGAACACCATCGCGATGTCCCGGTTCTTCGGCGGCACGTTGGTGACGTCGCGGCCACCGATCAGGATGCGACCCTCATTGATGTCCTCCAGCCCGGCGAGCATGCGCAGGGCGGTCGACTTCCCGGAGCCGGACGGCCCGACCAGGACAAGGAATTCGCCGTCCGTGATGTCCAGGTTCAGCTTGTCGACGGCTCGCACGGGCGGGCTGCCCGGGTAGACACGCGAAGCTTCGTCGTACTTGACGTCTGCCATGAATAGTTCCTTCTTCCGATCGGCCCGGCGCTCGCGGGCGGTCCGTGGTGGCCCAGCCGGGCGGCTCGGCGTCGGGGGAACCCGTGCGACGCGCAACACCCGGGGTGGTCCAGGTCACGGTAGCGTCCCGTCGCGTCGCTGGACAGCCCTCGTTGGTAAGCGCTTTCCCGATCGCTACAGATTCACTCCTTTGGCGTAAGGCCGAGAGGCTGGGCGCGGAGTAGGTACGCGTCTCGCTGACGACGAGGGTCCGGCTGCCGGGTTTAGCTCACCAGCCTGAGCCGGGCGGCTAACGTGCAACCATGCAACGTTCGTCGCGCTCAAGGCCGCCAGCCACCCTGGCCTCGCTCGCGGCCGAACTCGGGATCTCCAGGACAACGGTGTCCAACGCTTACAACCGTCCCGACCAGCTGTCGCCGCAACTGCGCACCCGGGTGATGGATGCGGCCAGACGGCTGGGCTACCCCGGTCCGGATCCGGTGGCCAGGTCGCTGCGCACGCGTAAAGCCGGTGCGATCGGGCTGCTGCTGACCGAGCAGTTGTCCTACGCCTTCCGCGACCCGGCCGCCGTCGCCTTCCTGGAGGGGCTGACCCTGGAATGCGATCAGGCCCGGGTCGGCCTGCTGCTCGTCCCGGCCAGCCCCGATTCCGACGACACCCTGGCCGTGTCCAGTGCTTCGGTGGACGGGTTCGTCGCCTATTCGATGCCCGACGACGATCCACATCTCGCCGCGGTGCTGGCCCGGCCGGTGCCATCGGTGATCTGTGACCAGCCGGCCCTGCCCTGGGCCGACCTGGTCGGCATTGACGATCGGGCGGCGGCCAGGGGGATCGCCGACCATCTGGTGGCACTGGGGCATCGGCGGGTCGGGGTCATCTGCATGCGTCTGGGACGGGCCGTTCGGGACGGCCCGGTCGACCTGGCGCGCCAGCAGGCGGCGCACTATCACGTGCAACGCAACCGACTGGCCGGGTTGCGCGACGGGTTCACCGCCGCCGGGGTGTCCTGGGACCGGGTGCCGGTGGTGGAGCGATTCGATCATTCCCTGTCCTCGGGGGCCTCCGCCGCCGCGCAGGTGCTGGCCCTCGACCCGGGCATCACCGCGCTGGTCGCCACCTCGGATGTGCTCGCCCTGGGTGCCATCCAGGAACTGGCCCGCCGCCGTCAGCGGGTACCCGAGGACGTGTCGGTCACCGGGTTCGACGGCATCAAGGCCGCTGCCGACGCCCAGCTGACCACTGTCGTGCAACCGGTGGTCGAAAAGGGCCGACAGGCCGGACGGATGCTGTTGGACCCGGCCCGCACGACCAGTGGCCGCCGGGTGGTACTGCCCACTACCTTCCTGAAAGGCACCACATCCGGCCCGCCCCGGCTGTGACATCCGGACGAGAGGTGACATCCGGACGACAGGTGAAGTCCGGACGAGAGGTGAAGCGGCAGCCCGGGTCAGGTCCCGGAGGCATCGCGGGACAGTCGGCCGCGTGCCCGACGCCGCGCTGAGTCCAGCACGTGCAGCAGATCGGCGACCCGCGCCGGATCGGCGATCCGGACGTCGGCCGCGGTGCTGCCGCCGCCGACCTTGACCCCCACATCACCTGGCCCCAGCGAGAGGAACGCGTTCTCGTCGGTGATGTCGTCTCCGATGAACATCGTTGCGGTGCAGTGGTTGTCGTGGCCGAGGGCCTGTAGCGCCCGGCCCTTGTCGGTGGCCACCACGGTCAGTTCCAGGACCATCTTCCCGCGCAGCAGGTGCACGCCGGGCCAGGTGGCCGGGTCCTCCTCGATGGCTTTGGTGACGGCGCGCGCGTCGCCACTGTCGGCGCTGCGCAGATGCACCGCGATACCGGTCGGCTTCGGTTCCAGCGTGACGCCCTTGTACTGGCTGGTGATGCTCTGCAGCGCGCGCCGCAATTTGGCCAGCCGGGCCGCGGCCTTGGTCGACAGTTCGCTGCGTCCCGTGTGTTCCGGATGCTGTCCGCCGTCGATACTCCGGCCGGACACCTCGGCCCCGTGGCTGCCGACCAGTTGCAGCGCATCCGTGTCGCCCAGCAGCATCCGCAGATCGGCCAGCGACCGCCCGGAAATGACGGCGACGATGGTGCCGGGGATGGTGGCCAGCGATCGGAGGGCCTCGACCGCCTCCGGCAGCGCCCTGGCTGTCGCCGGATCGTCGACGATGGGAGCCAGGGTGCCGTCGAAATCGGTGCCGACCAGAAGGCGCTGGGTCTCGGAGATCTCGCTCAACGCCTCCAGAACCTCGGCCGGCAGCCGGTTCCGGGCGTCCGCGATGTGATCCCGGGTGCCTTCCAGGGCGGACAGGAAGGCGGCCGCCCAGCGGTCGACGTCATGGGTCAGCACCTGCCGACGCAACGAGCGCATCTGGCGGCGGGCGGCCACGGTGGGCATGCTCAGCGCGGCCCGCAGTCCGTCTTTCACCCCGTCGGTGTCGTACGGGTTGACCTGCAAGGCCGCACGTAGCTCCCGGGCCGCGCCGGCGAATTCGCTCAGCAGCAGGGTTCCGCCCCCGTCCACCCGGCAGGCCACGTATTCCTTGGCGACCAGATTCATCCCGTCGCGCAGGGGCGTCACGGTCATCACGTCGGCCGCGACGTAGAAGGCGGCAAGCTCTTCGCGCGGCAGAGACTGATGCAGATAGTGCACCGCGGGCCGGCCGATCTTGCCGAAGTCGCCGTTCAGCGAACCGACCTGGCGCTCGATGCCCTCCCGCATCCGGATGTACGAGTCCAGGCGCTCCCGGCTGGGCGTCGCGATCTGGATCATCACCGCGTCGTCGACCGACGGGTCCTTCTCGGCCAGCAATTCGCGGAACGCCCGGAGGCGGACGTCGATGCCCTTGGTGTAGTCGAGCCGGTCCACGCCGAGAATGATCTTGGCCGGGTTGCCCAGATCCGCACGCAGTTTGCGGGCCGCCTCGTGAACCTCCGGTGTCGCCGCCAACGCCGACTGCGCTCCGGAGTCGATGGAGATCGGAAAGGCGCCGGCCCGGATGGTGCGCCCGTCGTGGCTGAGCAGGCCACCGCTGGTCGGCACGTCCAGCAGCGACTTGGCCAGGCGGACGAAGTTCCGGGTCCCACCGGGCAGTTGGAAGCCGATCAGATCGGCGCCTAGCAGGCCGGTCAGGATCTGGCGTCGCCACGGCAGCCGGTTGAACAGTTCCCCCGGTGGAAACGGGATGTGCAGGAAGAACCCGATCCGTACGTCGGGCCGTAGCCGGCGCAGCATCTGCGGGACCAGTTGGAGCTGATAGTCGTGGATCCATACCGTGGCGTTGGGCGCGGCCACCTCCGCCGCCCGCCGGGCGAAGCGATCGTTGACCGTTCGGTAGGCGTCCCACCACGGACGGTGGAACTCGGACGGGACCACGGCGTCGTGGTAGAGCGGCCACAACGTCGCGTTGGAGAATCCTTCGTAGTAGTCGTCCACCTCGGCCCTGGTGAGGGAGATCGGCTGCAGCGACAGTCCGTCGGCCGTGGTCGGCCCGATCTGGGCGTCGGAGCTGCCGGGCCAGCCGATCCAGGCGCCTTCGCGGCGGGACAGAATAGGGGCCAGGGCGGTGACCAGCCCGCCGGGGGCCTGCCGGGCCCTGGTGGTGCCGTCGGCTTGCTGCTCCAGATCGAACGGCAGGCGATTGGCCACCACCACCAGCGAAGCCTGACCCAGAGCAGGCTCAGTAACCGGCGATTTGGATGTGGTCCCCGCCGACGAGTGTCCGGACGACTTCGAATCGGTGAGGGTCACCAGGCCACCCTACGACCGCTACCGGCCCCGATCCCGGTTCTGTCGCCGACCTGACACGGTGCGGACCCGGCCGAAGGGTCAATGTCCGAACGGGTCCGCGTCCCGCCCGGGGAGCCATGATCGCCCGGGGACGCCCCACCCGTTGGCCTTGACCATCTTCTTCGCCGCCCGGGCATGACGGCCGATCAGGCGGTCGAGGTAGAGCAGACCGTCCAGATGATCGGTTTCGTGCTGCAGGCAGCGGGCCAGGAAACCGGTGCCCTCCACCTCCACCGGCTGTCCCGTCATGTCCACCCCCGACACCTTGGCCCAGTGGGCCCGGCCGGTCGGAAAGTTCTCGCCCGGGACGGACAGACAGCCCTCGAAGTCGTCGTCCGGGTCCGGCATGGTTTCCGGAAGCGGGGAGGTCTGGATGGTCGGGTTGACCACATGGCCGGTGTGTCGAACGCCGTCGTCGTCAGGACAGTCATAGACGAACACCCGCCGATCGTCGGCGATCTGGTTCGCGGCCAGGCCGGCGCCGTTGGCCGCCCGGTTGGTCTGGAAGAGGTCGGCGACCAGCGTCGCCAGTTCGTCGTCGAATTCGGTGACCGCCCGGGTCGGTCGGTGCAGGACGGGTGCACCGCAGATGACGATGGGATGGATGGTCACCGGACAATATTATTCTCGCCATCGTTCCCGCCCGTCGTCGCTGTCCTGGACGGGTGGGGCCCGCAAATCCGGCATGCCTAGCCTTACCGCAGCCGTCGGGGATAGCCGCGTCCGACCGAGACCTGCGCTCCGGAAGGTAGTAGCCGACGAAGTGAGCCGCAGCATAAGAGGTTCGCCTTCTGCGCCGGTGCCGTTCGGGTGTACCGTGCCGTGAGTAGTAGGTCAGCCTTACCAAAGGCCAGCCCGTGATGACCGGAGGAGGCACGTTGCTGGCGACATTCGTGATCGGCCTGCGTGAGGGATTGGAAGCCGCACTGATCGTCGGCATCATCGCTGCCTTCCTCAAGCAGAACGGCCGGGCCGACGCGTTGCGCACGATGTGGATCGGGGTGGGGGTCGCAGTAGTGCTGTGCCTGGGCGTCGGCATCGCGCTGCAGAGCGTCAACTCGGCCCTGCCGCAGCGCCAGCAGGAGATGCTCGAGTGCGTGGTGGCGGCGATCGCCGTGCTCATGGTGTCCTACATGGTCCTCTGGATGCGCCGGCATTCCCGCAGCCTGAAGTCGGATCTGCACCAGGCGGCCGGCGGGGCGCTGGCCAGCGGGTCCGCTACCGCACTGGTCGTGATGGCGTTTTTGGCCGTCTTCCGGGAAGGCTTCGAGACGGCGGTCTTTCTGCTGGCGGCATTCCAGTCGGCGGTGTCGCCGGCCGGCGCCGCCACCGGCGCCGTGCTGGGGATCGTCATCGCCCTCGGGATCGGCTATCTGATCTACCGCGGCGGGGTGCGTCTGAACCTGTCCCGGTTCTTCCGGATCACCGGCGTGGTCCTGGTGCTGGTCGCCGCCGGTCTGGTGATGAGCACCCTGCGCGCCGCGTACGAGGCCGGTTGGCTGCTCGTCGGTCAGCAGCATGCCGTCTCACTGGCCCTGATCGCCCGGCCGGGCACCATCGGGGAGTCCCTGCTGACCGGCGTGCTGGGCATCCGGTCGTCCATGCCGGTCGTCGAGGTGGTGGGCTATCTGCTGTATCTGCTGCCGATGCTGGCCGTGGTGCTCTGGCCGGCCGGCCGGGCGATGAGCAGTCGGCGGCTCGGCCGGACCTTGGCCACCGCGGCCGCGGCCGCTCTGGCCGCCGCGGCGGCCCTGGTCATCCTCGCCCCCGCCGGGCCGACGGCGGTCGCCCCCTCCCTGGCCGTCACGTCGACGACGTCCGGGCTGGATCCGGTCACGGGAGCTCCGGTGGCATCCACCGCCGGCGGTCGGGTGACCGCCGCGGTGGACGCGGGCCTGACCACGCTCACACTGTCCGGCGACGTTTCCGGACGATCCACCGTCCACCTGTCCGGCCACTCCGGCATGGCGGACATGGCCGGCGTCTCCGGCGCGGTCTACACCGGTGTCGCGGTGAGTTCGCCGGCCCCGGCGGGCCTGCCGACCACGTTGACCATGAACCAGGTCGCGGCCATCGGTGGTGGTCGGTTACCGATCGGGCTCTCGACCAGCGGAGACCCGAACGCCGGCCTGACGGCCAGGTACGTCGACTCGTGGACGCCCACCGTGACGATCGACGCCTCGACGGGGACGATCCTGGATCTGAAGGTGGCTCGGGCCCGCTCCGTCATCGTGACCAATGTTGCCGGTGCCGCTGCCCCGGCGGGCACCCTCACCACCACGACGCTGGCCGCTACCCCGTCCGCGATCGACGGGCAGCTCGCCGCGGCCGCCCATGCCAGCCGCAGTCGCGCCGATCACGAGGTGATCGGCGAGGTGGTTCCCGCTCTGTTGACCGTCTTCGCGGTGATTCTCCTCGGCTTCGGCCTGGCCCAGCTGACCCGGCGCCGTTCGATGGGCGACCGCACCCCGCCGCGGGTAGCGGTGAAGGCCGGCACCGGGCCACTGTCGTCGTCCGTGACCGCCGACCATGAACAGCTGGCTCCGATGAGCCGTACCTGAGGTGACGCGGCGGAGGCCGCCACCCTCATCAATGAAGAAGGCCGGGCCGCCACTGGCCTATGTCCGCTGCGCGGCCCGGGCTGCGCAGCCGCCCTCAACCTGTAGGAGTTCTTGCATGTACATCCCACGCCGCCACCGCGCCGGCCGACTGGCCGCAGCGGCCGGACTGCTCACGGCTGCGGCCGTGCTGCTGTCGGCCTGCGCCTCCGGTTCGGCCCCGTCGGCCGGCGGGGTGGCGGCTTCGGTCGCCCCCGGTGCCGCCCTGTCCAGCCCGACCAGCGCGGTGTCCCCCGCCGGCTCGACGGCCAAGGCTCCCGGCGCCAGCACCGTCGCGATCACCATCACCGATGCCAAGGGTTGCGTCGCCACGCCGGACACCGTGCCGGCCGGGGCGGTCACCTTCAACGTCAGGAACGTCGACGCGATCGGTGTCACCGAACTGGAACTGATCTCGGACCAGCGCATTCTCGGTGAGCGCGAAAACCTCACCCCGGGGTTCGGCAGCACCTTCACCGTCAAGGTCGACGGCGGTTCGTACCAGATCTACTGCCCGGGCGGCGCGGCCGAGAAGATTCCGTTCACGGTCACCGGTACGGCCGCAGTCACCTCGGTCGGCTCGGTGACCACCCTGCTGCAGCGGGCGGCCGTGGAATACGCCGGCTATGTCGACAACCAGATCCAGTTCCTGATCCCCCCCGTTCAGCAGCTCCGGGCTGCGATCGCCGCCGGCAACCTGCCGGCCGCCCAGGCCGCCTACGCCCGGGCGCGCCCGTTCTACGAGCGCATCGAACCGGTGGCCGAGTCCTTCCCGGACCTGGACGCCTCGATCGACCTGCGGATCGGCGACGTCGAGGCGGGGACCCCGTGGACCGGCTTCCATCCGATCGAGAAAGCCCTGTTCGTGACCAAATCGACCAAGGGTCTTCTCCCGTTGGCCGATCAGCTGATCGTGGACGTCAAGGACCTGCAGACCAAGACGGCAACGTTGGCCGCCGCGACAGCGGCGAACAACGGCAAGGGTTACCAGCCGTTCGAGATCGCCAACGGCGCGTCCGGCCTGTTGGACGAGGTGCTCAAGTCCAAGATCACCGGTGAGGAGGAGGCGTACTCCCGTATCGACCTGCTCGATTTCCAGGCCAACGTCGAAGGATCGCTGCAGGCCTTCGCCACCCTGGAACCGGCGCTGGACCAGTTGGATCCGACCCTCGTCCCGACCATCTCCGGCAAATTCGACGCGCTGTCCACCATTCTGGACACCTACCGTGACCCGAAAGCGCTCGGTGGTTGGACTCCGTACCAGGACCTGACGCCCGCGGACAAGAAAAAGCTGACCGATGCGTTGCTGGCCGTCCAGGAGCCGCTGTCGGCCATCTCGGCGAAGATCACGAACTAGGGACCATGACAGAGAGCAATACAGTCGGTTCGGGCGCGGCCGGGCAAGGCGGCGCCGACCAGGGGTCCGGTGCGCCGGCGGCCGCGACCGGGACCAACCGGCGCAGATTCTTCGGCACCGCCGCCGCCACCGCGGCGGTAGCGCTGGTCGCGGGTGGGGGGGCCGGCTACGGGATCAAGACCGCTGCGGATCGCGAAAAGGTGACTTCGGCTGCCGGTAAACCGGGCGGGGCGACCAGCACCGACCGGTCCACCCTGACGGTGCCGTTCTACGGCACCCGGCAGGCCGGCATCACCACCGCTCAACAGGAACGGTTGATGTTCGCCTCGCTGGATGTGACCAGTACCGACCCGCAGGACCTCCAGTTCCTCCTCGGGCGCTGGGCCGCCCTGGCGGCCAGATTCACCACCGGTAAGACCGTGAGCGCGTCGCCGGACGACCCGGCCCAGCCTCCGTTCGACTCCGGTGAGGCCCTGGATTCGGGGCCGTATTCACTGACCGTCACGGTCGGCCTGGGTGCATCGCTGTTCGACAAGCGGTTCGGGCTCGCCGACCGGATGCCGGCCGCCCTCCGACCGCTCGGGATGATTCCCGGCGACGCGGTGTTGCAGCCCGAACTGACCGGCGGGGACCTGTGCATCCAGGCCTGCGCGGACGATCCGCAGGTGGTCTTCCACGCGGTCCGCAACATGGTGCGGGCGGCCCGCGGGACGGCCGTACTCCGTTGGTCGCAACTCGGCTTCGGCCGCGCGTCGGCCACCGGCGCCGGTCAGACCACCCCGCGGAACCTGATGGGTTTCAAGGACGGCACCAACAACATCCGCGCCGACGACGTCAACGCCACCAGTGAGTATGTCTGGGTCGGTGAGGAAACCGATCAACAGTGGATGAAGAACGGCTCCTACTTGGTGGCCAGGAAGATCCGGATGGAGATCGAGTCGTGGGACACCGACGAGCTCTCCGACCAGGAGAAGATCTTCGGTCGGACCAAGGCCACCGGTGACCCGCTGACCGGTGGCACCGAGTTCACCCCCATCGACTTCACCAAGCACGCCGCCGACGGCACCCGGGTGATCGATGATCGGTCCCACGTCCGGCTGGCCTCGCCTGAGGCGAACGGGGGCATCCGCATCCTGCGGCGCGGCTACAACTACACCGACGGTCAGGATCCGAACACCGGCAAACTGGCCGCCGGTCTGTTCTTCGTGGCCTTCCAGCAGAATCCACACACCCAGTTCAAGGTGCTGCAGTCCCGGCTCGGGTCATCGGATCTACTCAACGAGTACATCGCCCACATCGGCGGTGGCATCTGGGCGTGTCCCCCCGGCGTGCGGGAGGCCGGCGACTGGTTCGCCAAGGCCCTCTTCACGGTGACGTGAGCCAGACACTTACGCCCAGATATTGAATGCGGGCGACTACTCCGTTTGTGGAAATGGGCGGGATACCCCGGGTAATTTAGAGGTAACGTTCACTCAGAGTAGTGATTCTTGAGGTCCCACTGGTCCGAAAGGGTCCCTCGGTCCGGCTTCTGTGTTTAGATGGCGTTGTCGCACCTCGGACCGGCGCCCATCGAGCGCGCCTGCCGCCCCCAGCGACACATCGGAGATGTGGGATGAGCCAGGCCGTCGACTCGTGGTCGAAGGAGATGTTCGCAGCGGCTGTCTGTCGCTTGCTGCGGGACTCCCGACGGCGTCAGCACTTGACCCAGGCACAGGTGGCCGCCCGCACCGAAGGCTTGATATCGAAGGCTGCTCTGGCCAACTACGAGACCGGTCATCGGTCGTTGCGTGTCGACGTGCTCTGGGTCATCGCCAAGGCCCTCGGTGAGAACATCGGAAGCCTCGTGGCCAGCGCCGAACGTGGGATCGGACACCGTCAGGACGCCGACGGCAGTCGGCCGATCACCATCGACATCGCGGAGATCAGGGAGAACGACGACTCCCGGTTGGGTCCGGTGCGTCGCTGGGTCGAGTTGCAGCAGGCAAACCGGCAGTCGTCGACGGGCGTGATGACCCTCGATTCCGGCGCGATCGCGGCCTTGGCCTCGCTGATGGGCGTCAGCGCCAACGAGTGCCGAGCAATTCTGATGACGGTGGCCGGTCAGCCCAACAACGGCCACGCGCAGGAACTCGACACCAGCCGGTCCTGACGTCGCAGCGGGCGGCAGGAGACGGTCGTCGGGCCGATGGCGGGCGGACGGCTGAGGACTGCGGTCTAAACTCACTGTCGTCCGGCCCGCCGGGCGCCGCCGCCGTGGCGCAATTGGTAGCGCACCGCACTTGTAATGCGGGGGTTAGGGGTTCAAGTCCCCTCGGCGGCTCCGGTCGTGCTCGCCGCCCTGCTGGCCGCGGCGCCTTTACTCGTCGCCGCCCTCCTGGCCGCGGCGCCTTTACTCGTCGCCGCCCTCCTGAACGTGGTACTCGGCTTCCCGATCCTCGACTTTGACGAGCCGGTAGGTGGATCCCATGGTTTCCACTCGCGTCGGCAGTTCCCCGAGGGCGACTTCCTTGACGACGTCGCGCAGGCCGTCCGCGCTGCCCCCGAAGAAGCGCGCCCACTGGGTTCCGAGTTCCGGGTAGATCCGGGGCCACTCCGACGGCCACAGGTTGGGGTCAAGCGATTCCCGGTCAGCGTCGGGGTCATCACGCCCCGATTGCGGGTCGACCGGGCCGCCCCGCTCCTCGGGTGCTCCGGCGCCCTGCTCGGGCGGAGGTGGGTCGTCGTCCACTCTCGTCCGGTACCCGGACCTCTGGGGGGCAACCTGATCGGAGCGAACATCACCCTTCCGTGTTCACCACAACAAACGCTGTCGCAGCGTTGACCGCGATTAGGGGTATGGCCGCTTGGAGCTATGCGTTTTCCCGGCGGCCGTAGCCTGGTCAATCCGAGCGAGGCTGGCACAGTGGTCGGGTGGATGCTCATCGGATCGGGGTCGGGATCCTGGGGTCGACCGAGATCCGCGTCGGCCCGGATCGCCCCACCATTACCGGCGCGCGACTGCGCCGGTTGCTGGTGCGGCTGGCCGTCGACGCCGGGTCCCTGGTGTCGACCGGTGAACTCCTCGACGCGGTCTGGCCCGACGGGGAATCCCGGCCGGACGGCGCGACCAATGCGCTGCAGTCGTTGGTCTCGCGATTGCGCCGGGTACTGGCCGACGCTTCCGTCGTGGCGCAGTTGCCCGGCGGATACCGGCTGGCCGTGGACCGATCCGACGTCGACGCGCACCAGTTCACCGCGCTGGCCGTGCGGGGCCGCGGGCAGCTCCGCGCTGGTGCGGCCGAGGTCGCCCTGACCACCCTGGAGGCAGCTCTGGCGCTCTGGCGCGGAACCGCCCTGGCGGACGCCGACGGCGCCGAGTACGCCGAGCCCGTGGTGGCTCGGCTGGGCGAACAGCGGCTGCAGGCGTCAACCGATCTTTTCGACGCGCACATCGCCCTCGGCCGAGCTGCCGACGTGGTCGCCCCACTCGAGGAGCTGGCCGCCGCCGACCAGTACCAGGAGGCGCTGACCGGCCGGCTGATGACGGCCCTGTCCGCGGCCGGACGCACCGCCGACGCGCTGTCCGCCTACCAGCGGCTGCGCGACCGACTCGCCGACGAGTTGGGCGTCGACCCGGACCCGCGGCTGCAGGCCCAGCACCTGGCCCTGCTGCGGGGGGAGACCGTGTCACCGGCGCAGTCGCCGGGATGGCCGTCCCCCGGCGTCCGGCCGCCCCGACGCACCAACATCCGGGCGTCGCTGACCAGTTTCGTCGGGCGGGAGGTCGAACTTCAACGGATCGGGAGCCTGCTGGACACCGGTCGGTTGACCACCATCATCGGACCCGGCGGCGCCGGCAAGACCAGGCTCTCGGCGCATGTGGCCGTCGACTGGCAGGATCGGGTGGCCGACGGGGTCTGGATGATCGAGTTGGCGCCGGTGACCGAGGCGGCCGACCTTCCCCAGGCCGTGTTGTCGGCCCTGGGTCTGCGTGAGGCCAGGGTGCTCGACCGGCGGGGCGACCGAAGCGCGCAGGATTCCGCCGACCGGTTGTTCGAGGTCCTGGAAGATGCTGACACCCTGTTGGTCGTCGACAACTGCGAACATCTGATCGGGCCGATCGCCGAACTGGTGGACACCATCCTGGCGCGATGCCCGGCGGTCCGGGTGCTGGCCACCAGTCGCGAGCCGCTGGGCGTCGTCGGAGAGTCCCTGTGCCTGATTCCGCCGCTGGGTCTCCCGCCCGCCCTAGCCACCGCGGAAGAGGCGACCGACTACCCGGCGGTGCGGTTGCTGATCGAACGGGCTGCGTCGGTCAGCGCCGACTTCCACGTCGAGCCGGGCAACGTCCGCAGCGTGGTGGACATCGTGCGGCGACTGGACGGTCTTCCCCTGGCCATCGAGCTGGTCGCCGCCGGGTTGCGAGTGCTGCCGGTCGCTGAGATGGCGGCTCGTCTCGGTGACCGGTTCCGGTTGCTGACCGGCGGTCATCGCACGGCCGTGCCTCGGCACCGGACCCTGCGCGCGGTGGTCGAATGGAGCTGGGACCTGCTGACGCCGGAGGAACGTTTACTGGCCGAACGCCTTTCGATTTTCCCGGCCGGTGCCACCGAGGACGCGGCCGCCGTGGTCTGCGGGGACGATCGCCTGCCGGCCGACTCGATCCCGCGGTTGTTGCTGTCGTTGGTGGACAAGTCGCTGCTACAGGTGGCGGAGGGGGTCGGGCTGCGGTTTCGCATGTTGGAGACCATCAGGGAGTACGGGGTGGAGCGACTGGCGGAGCGGGCCGAGGCCGAAGCCGCCCGGAATGCGCACGCCAGGTACTTCGCCACGCTGGCTGAGCGCGCAGAACCCGTGCTGCGCAGCAGGGATCAGCTGGCCGCCATGGCCACCCTGAACGCCGAGCAGGGCAACATCGTTGCGGCCCTGCGGTTCTTGGGCGACTCCGGTGACGTCGACCGGGCCATCGGTCTGGCCCTGTCGCTGATGTGGCACTGGAGCATGACCGCCAGTCACACCGACATCGTCACCGCCATGGACTATCTGCTGGAACTCCCCGCCGCGGCCGGGCACCGCTGGCTGGTGTTCGTCAAGGCCGTCAGAGCACTGTCCGCTCTGGCGTCCGGCCAGACCGGTTATGCGGTCGAGGGTTCGGCCATGAAGGAGCACTTCGGGGCGATCGTGCAGGAACTCGAAACCGAGCCCCGGCCGCCGTGGGCCGCGGTCACGATGATCGGACCGACTCTGGCGTTCTTCAGCGGTGACGACAAGCGGGGGCTGCGGTTGGCCGAAGCGCTGCTGGAGGACGACGATCCGTGGATCCGGGCCGCCGTGCGGACGATGCGGGCCGCCTTCGCCGAGAACTTGGGTGACGTCGCGACCATGGAACCGGATGTCGATGCGGCGCTCCGGGATTTCGAGATCATCGGCGACCGCTGGGGTTTGTCGACGACGCTCACCTCGCGAGCCTGGATCCGCACGCTGAAGGGTGATCTGCCCGGTGCCATCGCCGACTACGAGCGGGCTCTGGGCGCTCTGGCCTCGTTGGGCGGCGGCGAGGACGATCTCCTGGTCCAACTCCGCCTGGGCGGGCTGAGGCTGCGGGTCGGTGACGTGGAAGGGGCCAGGGAGAGCCTGGCTGCGGCGCGCGCAGAAGGCGCCGGTGGGCCGCATGGCGCGGCGCGACGGCTGTTCGCCGAGGCCGGCGAGACGCAGCTGCTGCTGATGGCGGGCGATATGTCCGGCGCACTGGCCCTGTCCGAGCGGCTCCGAGCGCGGATGACCGAGCGGGAGGCCTCACCGTGGATGCGCGGCCATGTCGGTGCCCTGACGTTGACGGCGTCAGCGGGCGTCGCCCTTCGACTCGGCGACATCGAACAGGCGGCCACAGACCTCGCGCTCGCCTATCCGCTGGCCTGTCAGACCCAGGACCTGCCGATCGTGGCGACCGTCGGCGTGTGCGTCGCCGGACTGGCCATGGCCCGGGGCCGGCTGTGGCAGACCGCCCACATCCTGGGCGCCTCCGCTCGCTTGCGGGGCGGCGACGACTTCACCGAACCGACCGTGACCTGGCTGATCGACCGGCTCGGCGTCGCCGGGTTCACCGAGTTCGACGAGGTGTACCTGAACGGCAGATCCATGTCCGTCGAGGCCTGTCTGGCCGCTCTGGATCCCGCTCCGTTCACCTGATCAGGCCCGCCGGCGGTATCCGCGCAGCGCGAGCGGAACGAACACCGCGACGAGCACGGCCATCCAGCCGAACGTCCACAGCAGATCCTTGGTGACCGGTCCGCCGACCATCAGTCCCCTGACCGCCGACACCAGATGGGAGATCGGATTGACCTTGACGAAGGCCTGCAGCCAGCCGGGCATCGTCGAGGTCTGCACGAAGGTGTTGGAGCCAAAGCTGAGCGGCAGCACCAGCAGGAACATGATGCCCTGGACGGCGCCTGGAGTTCGGGCCATCATGCCCACGAAGACCGAGATCCAGCAGAAGCACAGTGCGAAGGCGATGGACAGTGTGACGGCCGCAACCGCTGCAGTGACGGATGTCTCGATCCGGAATCCCATCAGGTAGCCGAAGGCCAGGGTGACGATGCACAGGATCAGATACCGGGCGAAATCGGCCACGACGGCGCCCACCAGGGGAGCGGACCGGGCGATCGGCAGCGAGCGGAAGCGGTCGAACACGCCCTTCTCGATGTCGGCGTTCAGGTTCTGGCCCAGCGCCACCCCAGCCATGGCGATGGATTGGCCGAGCAGTCCCGGCAGCAGGAACTGTAGATAGTTGGCTGTCGACCCGCCGGCGATGGCGCCACCGAAGATGTAGGTGAAAAGAGCCAGGAAGATGACCGGTTGCAGGGTGACGTCGATCAGCGCCTCCGGGGTCCGGAACGTCTTGATCAGGCTGCGTCTGGCCAGCGCGAGCACGTGCCGCGGGAAATGCGTTCCCGATGATGCGTCAGGCTCGGAAGATGCCGCCTTGTAAGTGGTCTGGAGGATCGACGTACTCATGCTGCACTGTCCTCGGTGGATGCGGTGCGGCCGGTGAGCGTCATGAAGACCTCGTCCAGGCTCGGCAGGTGCAGGGACAGTTCGATCACGGAGATCCCGGCCTCCAGCAGTTGGTGCACGACGGCCGGCAGGGCCTCCTCGCCGGGGACCGGGACACTGAGCCGGTCCCGACCGGACACCACCGGGGTGGCGCCGCCGATGCGGGCCAGGATGCTGTTCACCTCGTCGAGGCGGCTGGCGTCCGCGGGCCGCACCTCGATCCGCTGCCCGCCGATCACCCGCTTCAGCCCGTCCGGGGTGTCGTGCGCGATCACCTTGCCGTGGTCGATGACGCTGATCTCGTCGGCCAGGGCGTCCGCCTCCTCCAGGTACTGGGTGGTCAGCAGCACGGTCGACCCGTCGGTGACCAGTCGCCGCACCACCTCCCACATGTCCTCGCGCTTGGCCGGGTCGAGACCGGTGGTCGGTTCGTCGAGAAAGATCACGCTCGGCCGGCCGACCAGGCTGGCGGCCAGGTCGAGCCGGCGGCGCATACCACCGGAGAAGGTCTTGGTCCGACGACCAGCAGCTTCGGAGAGGTCGAACCATTCCAGCAGTTCGGCGGCCCTGGCCTTGGCGTCCCGGGTGGTGAGGTTCAGCAACTGGCCGATCAGCACCAGGTTCTGCGTGCCGGTCAGATCCTCGTCGACGGAGGCGTACTGGCCGGTCAGCCCGATGGTCTGGCGCACGTGGTGGGCGTCCTTGACCACGTCGTAGCCGGCGATGGTGGCGCGGCCGGAATCGGCGCGGAGAAGGGTGGCCAGTATGCGGACCGCCGTCGTCTTTCCGGCCCCGTTGGGCCCGAGTACGCCGAGCACGGTGCCGGCCTTGGCGGCCAGGTCCACCCCGGCCAGGGCCTGGGTGGCGCCGAATCGTTTGGTGAGACCTTCGGCCTCGATCACGTTGGACACGCGTTTCTCCGTCACCTCGAAACAACCGCCGACTGATGTGCCGGCCTGCCACGATCATGTCCCCTCCCGCTGACACCGGCCGCACACGCGACTGACAGCGGGCCGGTTGACGTATACCGATATGGGGATGTACGAACGGCTGTGGGCAGCACGCTTCGACCGGTTGGACGCCGTGTTGGCGGAACTCACCTCAACGCAAGCCGGAAATGGTGGTCATGGTGATTGAACGAGCCGGTACCCGCACGGCCGTGGTGACCCTTCCCACGGACACCCAGATCCTGATCACGCGGGAGTTCCACGCCCCCAGACCTGCGGTGTTCACGGCGTGGACCACGCCCGATCTGATCAGGCGGTGGTGGAGTGGCGACCGGGGTGAGGTGACGTCGGTCGAGGTCGATCTGCGGGTCGGCGGCCGTTGGCGTTACGTGATGAGGGCGAACGGCGGGTTCGAGGTGGCCTTCCACGGCGAGTACCGGCAGATCGTGACCAACGAGCGCATCGTCTCGACCGAGGTCTTCGAGGCGATGCCCGAAGGCGAAGCGGTCAACACCGACACCTTCGCCGACGTCGACGGTGGCACCAGACTCACCATGCTCGCGCAGCACCAGAGCAAGGAGATCCGCGACATGGTCATCGCATCCGGCATGGCCGACGGCGTGCAGGAAGCGATGGACCACCTCGAACAGGTCGCGCTCTCGCTCGCCTGAGCCGGCCCGCGCGGGCCCGGACGGCTGACGGGCCGAGGGTCTGGCATTGTCAGTGCGGTGAGGCGTCGACGGGGACTCGGAACCAGCGGGCAGGAGTGCCGGTGATCATCACGGTCACCCCGGCGCCGGCACTGGACCGGACCTATACCGGCCGGGAGCTGGCGCAGGGCCGGGTCAACCGGGCCACCTCCAGCGTGGTCGAGGCCAGCGGCAAGGGTGTCAACGTGTCGCGCGCCCTGGCGGCCGCGGGCACTGCGACTGTCGCCGTGCTTCCCCTCGGCGGGCCCGAGGGGCGCCACCTCGCGGAACTGCTGTCCGGTGACGGCGTCCCGTTCCTGGCCGTGGACACGGACGTGCCCACCAGAACCAACACCACCCTGGCTATCACCGGCCACGCCACGACGAAGATGAACGCGCCGTCACCCCAGCAGCCCCAACAGGTGTGGGCGGATCTGACCACCGTGGTCGACGATCTGTTGCAGCAGCACCACGGCGCCTGGGTGCTGTGCTCCGGCTCCCTCCCGGCCGGAGCGGAGCAGCTGCCGACCCGGCTGATCGAGCTCGCCCGGCTCCGTCGCGCGCGCAGCGCGATCGACACCAGCGGACCTGCGCTGGAGGCTGCGGTGGCGGCGCG
Source organism: uncultured Nakamurella sp. (assembly GCA_964250735.1). Lineage (GTDB taxonomy): Bacteria > Actinomycetota > Actinomycetes > Mycobacteriales > Nakamurellaceae > Nakamurella. The sequence goes on from CAXUHA010000009.1 coordinate 65,157, forward strand.
GCCGGATCTGATCACCCCGAACCACCTGGAGTTGGCCGAACTCCTCGGTGTCGACCCGCACACCCTGGACCCGGACGGGAACGATGCGGACCCGAGCGCTCTGGTCGATCGTGCGGTGGAGTGGGCCGGAACGCTGGCGGGTCGGACCGGAGGGGCGGTGCTGGCCACCCTCGGCGCCGGTGGCGCCGTGTACGCCGATGCGACCGGCTGCTGGCACGCCCTCGCACCACCGATCGTTGCGGTCAACACCGTCGGAGCCGGCGACGCGCTCCTGGCCGGCTTCCTGTCCGTGGCCCCGGCCGTCGGCGTCATCGCACCGGACGCGGTCGACCGCGCACTGGCGACGGCCGTGGCCTGGGGTACTTCCGCCTGCGCCATGCCCGGGACCTCAGGGAATGTGGCCGCGGGCGCTGATGTGGCGGCGGTGACCATTCACCGACTGTCCTGACCATCGACCGACACTCACGTCTGAGAGACTCTGATGCCTGACCGAAAGTACGCGATCGACCTGCTGGTCGTCGGGGACGGTTTCATCACCGGCGAGGACTACCGCGACGCACTGGCCCACCTGCCCCCGGACGCCGCAAAGCGACTGGATCTCCGGGTCGTCGCATTGGCCGGGACCAAGTCGGAACATCATGCGGCGCAGGCCATCATGGAGGTCAACGGACCCAACCAGGTGCCTGGGTCGGCCGAGTTGCTCGCCGCGGTACCAGGGGCCGTCATTCTCGGGCTGCACTTCGCGCCGGTCGGCGCGGACGTGATAGCCGCCGGGACGGACCTGAAGCTCATCTCGGTGGCCCGGGCGGGTTTGGAGAACATCGATGTCGCGGCGGCGACGGCTCGCGGCATCGGCGTCGTGGCCGCCATGGGACGCAACGCCGGAGCCGTGGCGGAACTGCAGATCGGCCTGATCCTGGCCGAGACGCGGAATATCGCCCGGGCCGACGCCTCCATCAAGTCCGGCGGTTGGCGCAAGGATTTCCCGGGCGCCCGTGTCGAGATCGCCCACTCCACGGTGGGTATGGTCGGGTTCGGTCACGTGGGACAGATCTTCTCGCAGCGTATCTCCGGGTTCGGCGCCCGGCTGCTGGCCTACGATCCCTATGCTCCCGCCGAGTCGCTGGCCGAGTCCGGGGTGAGCCGGGTGGACGATCTCACCGACCTTTTCGCGCAGTCCGATTTCATCCTGGTCCAGGCCCGCCTTTCCCCGGAGACCACCAGGTTCATCGGGGCCGAGCAATTTGCCGCGATGAAACCGTCCGCATACTTTCTGAACGTCGCCCGGTCGCGGTTGGTCGACGACGAAGCCCTCTACGACGTGCTGGCCGCGGGCCGCATCGCCGGAGCCGCCCTTGACGTCTTCGACGACGAGCCCCTACCCGCCGACTCGAAGTGGCGCCGACTGGACAATGTCACGATGACCACCCATTTCGGCGGTGACACCGTTGGCACCAACATCGCCTCCGCCCGGATGGTCGTCAGCGCCGCAGCTGAGTTCGCTTCCACCTCTCGGGTGTCCCGCGCCGTCAACGCCAAGGAACTTGGCTGGGCGTGAAAGGCTACCTGCTTGGCATCGACGCGGGCCACACCCTCATCAAAGCCGCTCTTTTCGACGACCAGGGCAACGAGATAGGCCGTGGGTCAAGGCCGACGGCCACCTTCAGCCGCCATCCACGTTGGCAGGAAAGGGATATGGACGTCGTCTGGGCCTGCGCCGCCCAGGCCATCCAGGAGGCGCTGGCCGATGCCGCCATCGATGGATCGCAGGTGGTCAGTGTGGGTATCGGCGCCCACGGCGACGGGCTCTACCTGGTCGACTCGCAGATGCGTCCGGTGCGGCCGGCGATCCTGGCCACCGACACCAGAGCGGCCGCCTACTGCGACCGCTGGAACACCGGTGAGGTCGGTGATCGGCTGATGGCGATCACCGGGCAGGTGCCTGCGCCCTACACGCCGCCCGCCACCTTGTCCTGGCTGAGGGACAACGAGCCGGAGGTCTTCGCCCGGGCGGCCCACATGCTGTTCTGCAAGGACTGGCTGCGGTTGCAGCTCACCGGCGACATCGCCACCGACCCGACGGAGGCGGCGGCGGGACTGTGCGACGTCCGGGCCCGAGCCTGGTCCCAAGAGGCGATCGCGCTCTGCGGGCTCAGTGATGCGGCCCGTCTGCTGCCGCCGATCCGACCCAGCGCTGCCGTCGCCGGCCGGGTCACCGACACCGCCTCCGCGGCAACGGGTCTGCGGGCCGGGACCCCGGTCATCACCGGCAGTCATGACGTCCACGTGGCGGCCCTGGGCATCGGCGCGCTGAGGCCGGGCAGCGTCAGCGCCATCATGGGCACGTTCAACATCAATCAGCTGGTCGGGCTGGAGGCGCTGTCGTCCCCACTGTGGCAGGCGCGCGGTTCGCTGACCGACGACCGATTCCTGCTCATGTCCACCTCACCGGCCGGGGCCACGGCCGCAGACTGGGTGCGCCAGGTCTGCCCCCAAAGCAGCGAACGGGTCGGCGACGCGGTGGCGCAGGCCCTGACTGATCGGGGCGGCGCCACCATGGCCGATGACGATCCGTACTTCTTGCCCTTCGTTTACGGAACCATGTTGAATCCGGCGATCGGCGGTGCGTTCACCGGGTTGGGGAGCTGGCACGGGCCCGCGGACATGTTGCGGGCCGGCCTGGAAGGCGTGGTGTTCACCCACCGGTACCACCTGGAGGCCCTGACCGGAGCGGGCCCGATCGACACCCGACCGGTGCGACTGGCCGGCGGCGGCACTCGCAGCATCGGGTGGACCCAACTCCTGGCCGACGTCACCGGCCTCCGCGTCGAGGTGACCGACGCCGTCGAATCGGGGGCTCGGGGAGCCGCGATGTTGGCCGGCGTGGGAGCGGGGATCTTCGCCGACGTCGACCAGGCCGCCGACGCCTGTGTGACAGTGGTGCGCGAGCACCACCCCCGCCCGGAACGCAAGGCACTGCTGGACAACCGTTACCACAACTGGACGGCGACAGCGCGAGCGCTGCAATCGGTGCGACACTACTGACCCCCGGCCCGGCCGGTGGTGGCAGGATCGTCCACGAGTAAGCAGGACGGGACCGAGGAACGTGCGGTGCGGGCGAAAAGGAGAAGTGACATGGGCGACTCGACAATCACCTCGGCGCGGATCAAAGAGGTGATTAGCGCGGTTCCGACGGGACTTTTCATCGGTGGGGACTGGCAGAAGGGCGACGGCGTGGTGGCCGTCGAGGACCCGTCGAACGGTGAAACGCTGACCGAGGTGGCCGATGCGACGCCCGCGCAGGGCCTGCTGGCCCTGGATGCGGCGGTGGCGGCGCAGCAGGACTGGGCGGCCACCGACCCGCGTTTCCGCGCAGAAATTCTCCGCCGGGCGTTCGAGTTGTTGATCGAACGCACCGAGGACCTGGCGTTGCTCATGACGCTGGAGATGGGCAAGCCGCTGGCGGAGGCCCGGGGCGAGGTCACCTACGGCGCCGAGTTCTTCCGCTGGTTCTCCGAGGAGGCCGTCCGGATTGCCGGCCGTTACGCCATCGCCCCATCCGGCGGCACCCGGCTGCTGACCATGAAGCAGGCGGTCGGCCCGGTCTACGCCATCACCCCCTGGAATTTCCCGTTGGCCATGGGCACCCGCAAGCTCGGCCCGGCCCTGGCCGCGGGGTGCACGGTGGTGATCAAGCCGGCCGCTCAGACACCACTGACCACCTTGGCCCTGGCCCAGGTGCTGACCGACGCCGGCGTGCCGGCCGGTGTGGTCAATGTGATCACCACCTCGCGGTCCGGCGCCCTGTCCGAACCGATCATCCAGGATCCCCGACTGCGGAAGCTGACCTTCACCGGCTCCACTCCGGTGGGCCAGGCGCTGATCCGACAATCCGCGCAGCAGGTGCTGAAGATCAGTATGGAGCTGGGCGGGAACGCGCCGTTCCTGGTGTTCGGCGACGCCGATCTTGACCGTGCGGTCGACGGCGCGATGCTGGCCAAGATGCGCAACATCGGCGAGGCGTGCACGGCCGCGAACCGGTTCATCGTCCACGAGTCGGTGGCGGAGGAGTTCTCCGCCCGGTTGGCCGAGCGAATGGGCGCCATGGTCGTCGGCCCGGGCATCAACGCCGGCGTCGAGGTGGGACCGCTGGTCGACGCGGCCGCTGTGCGCAAGGTGTCCGAGCTGGTCGCGGACGCCCTCGACTCCGGGGCGAAGGTGCTCACCGGCGCCAGAGCCATCGACGGCAAGGGTTACTTCTACGCACCCACGGTATTGACGGACGTGCCGCCGACCGCGGACATGTTCCACCAGGAGATCTTCGGACCGGTCGCACCGATCACCACGTTCGCCACCGACGACGAAGGCATCCTGCTGGCCAACGACACCGAATACGGGCTCGTCGCCTATGCGTTCACCGAAAACCTGACCCGGGCCCTGCGGGTGGCCGAACGTCTGGAAACCGGCATGGTCGGCATCAACCAGGGCATCGTCTCCAATCCGGCCGCGCCGTTCGGCGGCGTGAAGAGTTCCGGCCTGGGACGCGAAGGGGGCACCGAGGGAATCGAGGAGTACCTGGAAACCAAGTACGTCGGCATCGCGCTCTGACGCCCCCGGGCACGCGTGGCGGCTGACCGGAGGGTCGCCGGGGTCGCCACACACGGGGGTATCAACGGCCCGGCCGACGGCTCTTATCCCTCGAACGCGCCGTGCCACCACGCGGCCACCATCGGAAACGGCGGCAGGCATGCCGCCTGTTGCGAATGGGCCTCGCGCCCACCCGCATCGCCCCTGACCCGGCGCCGGGTCAGGCAGCCCGGACGACCGGGCGGACGACGCCGATCCGATGGGGCCACGACGTTGCTCGCCGCGGTGCTACCCGCCGTACCGCATGGCCGCAGCCTCCCAGGCCGCTTCGTCCGCCGCGGTCACCGGCTCGGATCCGTCCGCGTCGCCGTCGTCGGAACCGCCGTCCTCGTCGGAATAGTCGTCGTCATCGATGTCCATCAGGCCGTTGCCCATCAGATCCGGGTCGAGCATCGCCTGCTCGTCGGGCCGGAAACGCAGCACGTTGTCGACGTAGGACTTCACCGCCTCTTCGATGGACACCTCACGGCCGGCCGCCTCGGACAGGAACCATCGGTGCTCCAGGACCTCGTGGAAGATCTCGGCCGGCTCGAGTTTGTCCGCCAGATCCGCCGGCACCGCCTCGACGACCGGCTCGAAGACGTCGGTGACCCAGTGGCGGGCCACGGTGTCCTCGTCCACCTCGGTCTCCGGCATCACGGCTTGCGAACGGTAGGTGTCCAGGTCGTTGAGCACGCGGCGGGCCTGGTTCTCCTGCATGTGCAGGCCGGTCAGATTGAACATCCGCCTCTGGTGATGCCCGGCCTCGACCACCTGGGTCTGCACGAGCACGTGAGGGTCGCCGTCGGTCTCGTTGATCTGGATCTGCGCGACGTCGTACCCGAGGCCGTTCAGCCGGCGGAGCCGCTGCTCGATCCGCCACCATTCATCGTCGCCGATCGTCTGCGGATGGGTCAGTTCGGCCCACAGGCGCTCGTACTTCTCGATCACGGATACGGCGGTGGCGAGCGGGTCGACCTGGTCGGACAGCAGCCCCGACATCTGCAGGTCCAGCAACTCACCGGCCAGATTGGTCTCGGCGATGTCCAGGTCCTGCTGACGCTGGCCGTTGGACAGGCTGGGTCGCATCTCGCCGGTCTCGGCGTCGACCAGATAGGCGGCGAGCGCGCCCGCGTCCCGGCGGAACAGCGTGTTGGACAGCGAGCAGTCCTTCCAGGCGAAGCCGACCAGGTGCAGTCGGACCAGCAACTCGGCCAACGCATCGAGCAGCTTGGGTTCCAGGTCGACGTCCAGCCGCCGGGAGAACAGCGCCCGATAGGGCAGCGAGAACCGTAGGTGCTTGGTGACCAGTGCGGCGTCCAGGGGTTCGCCCTCCGGCGTCGTGCGATTCGCGACTACGCCGATGGCCTGGACCACCGGAATGCCGAGTTTGGACAGGTCGCGGAGCAGCTCGTACTCGTGCTGGGCCAGGCCCTGGCTGATCTCCTTGATGGCGTAGACGATGCCGCCGATGCGAACGAACCGGACGACGTGTCGGGAGATGCCACGGGGCAGGCTGACCAGCTTCTCCTTCGGCCAGTCCTCCAGCGGGGTCGACCAGGGCAGGGTCAAAAGGTCGGTCGGATCCGGTCCGGTCGCGAATTGCATGCGCACCGGGCCAGCCTGGCACAGCCTGCGCCCCGGCGTCGGACCGACCTCGCCGGATCGGCGAGTTGTCGCGTTGATCGGCGAGTTGATCGGCGCGTTGCGGTCGATCACCTGACCCGGGCCCGGAGCAGACCTGGTCGAAGATCTGTCAGCCGGGGCGCACCGACGGCGGCCATCGCCTGCCGCAGTTCCGCGGTGAGGTAGTCCAACACCCGGGCTACGCCCGGTGCACCGTCCGCGGCCAACGCCCACAGCACGGGGCGGCCGATGCCGACGGCCGTGGCCCCGAGCGCCAACGCGCGCAGCACGTCCACCCCGGAGCGGATGCCGCCGTCCACCAGCACCGGCACCTGACCGTCGACCGCCGCGACCACCTCGGCCAGCATCATCGCCGTGGCGACCACGCCGTCCACCTGCCGCCGGCCGTGATTGGACACGATGATCCCGGCCGCGCCCGCGTGTACCGCCGCGAGCGCGTCGGCCGGGTGCAGGATCCCCTTGACGAACACCGGAAGACCGCTTGCCTCGGCGAGCTGGGAGATGTGCTCCGGTCGCAGGTTCGGATCGATGCCGGCGGACATCCCGGCCCAGGACAAGCCGGGGAAATTGCCCGGCACCGCGGTGAGGGCGGTCCGGGCGGCCGCCCGGAACGGCGCGTCGCCCAGCGAGCCGGACAGGTCGACGGTGAGCACCAGCGCCTGTGCGCCGGCCGTCACGCAGCGGGCGACGTAGTCATCGCTCCTGGCCCGGTCGCTCATCAGGTACACCTGTGCCCACCACGGGCCGGTGGCCGCGGCACCGAACCGGGTGACCTCGACGGCCGCCGAGCTGGAATACACCATCAGGGCGCCGGCCGCCGCCGCCGCCCGCTCGGTGGCCGACTCCCCTTCCGGGTGCGCCAACCCGTGGGCGGCGGTGGCCGCGACCATCACCGGGGTGGCCAGCTCGGTGCCGTTCAACGTCACGGTGGTGTCCACGTCGGTCAGGCCCTGCAGCACCCGCGGCACCAGGTCGAACAGCTGCCACGCGGTGTGGTCGGCGTCGACATCGCCACCCGCCACACCCTGGTAGTAGTCCCACGCGGTCGGGTCGAGGCGGGTCCGGGCGGCCGCCCGCAGCGAGTCGAAGTCCATGGATCAAGTGTGGGCCCCGGCGGGCGAAGATCAGCCGGCCGCCTTGGCCAGGGCCTGGAACAACCTCAGGTCGGAGTCGGTCTCCGGGTGCCACTGCACCGCCAGTTCGAACCGCTCGGCCCGGCCTTCCATCGCCTCCAGGACACCGTCGGCGGCCCGGGCGGCAGCCACGAATCCGGGATGCTCGGCCACCGATTGGTGATGATGACACGGCACGGTCAGGTGCGGTCCGAGGATCTCGGCCAGCCGGCTGCCCGGCACGGTCTGCACCTGCACCGGCCCGTAGAGACCGGCGCCGGGGGAGTGTTCGTCGCCGCCGACCAGGTCCGGAACGTGCTGGTGCAACCGTCCACCGGCCCGGCAGGCCATCACCTGCATGCCCCGGCAGATCCCCAGGACCGGCAGTTCCAGGTCGTCGGCCGCGTCGAGCAGGGCGAATTCGGAAACGTCGCGGTCGTCACGCCAGCCGAAGGTGCTGATGTGCGGCTCCTGCCCGTAGCGGGACGGGTTGACATCCGCGCCGCCGGCGATGATCAGCCCGTCCAGCCGACCGACCAGCTTGCTCGCATCGTCGCCGGGGCCCAGGGGCGGCAACAGCACCGGAGTGCCACCGCCGGCCCGGACCGCATCCAGGTAACGGGCCGGCAGCAGCACCGCCGGAACCTGATTCCAGGATTGCCAGCTCGCCGACTCCCGGTACGTGCTGATCCCGATGATCGCCCCCGACACTGGTCCTCCTTCATTGCTGTTCCTGGTTCATTGCTGTTCCTGGTTCATCGTCCGCGATGTCTGGCTCCCGGCGGGCTCAGTCCAGCGGGGTCACATAGGCACCGGAGATGCCCCCGTCGACCAGGAATTGTGACGCGGTGATGAAGCTGGATTCGTCGGACGCCAGGAACAGGACGGCACTGGCGATCTCGTCGGGCTCGCCGAAGCGGCCCATCGGGATGTGCACCAGCCGGCGGGCGGCCCGCTCCGGGTCCTTGGCGAACAGCTCCTGCAGCAGCGGGGTGTGCACCGGGCCGGGGCACAACGCGTTGACCCGGATCCCTTTGCGGGCGAACTGCACGCCCAGCTCGCGGCTCATCGAGAGCACGCCGCCCTTGGACGCCGTGTACGAGATCTGACTGGTCGCCGCACCCAACACGGCGACGAACGAGGCCGTGTTGATGATCGAACCCTTGCCCTGCTCGAGCATGTACGGCAGCGCCGCCTTGCAGCACAGGTAGACGCTGGTCAGGTTGACCTCCTGGACCCGGCGCCACGCGGCCAGGTCGGTGGTCAGGATCGAGTCGTCCTCCGGCGGGGAGATGCCGGCGTTGTTGAACGCCACGTCGACGCTGCCGTAGGTGTTCTTGGCCAACGCGAACAGGGCATCGACCTGCTCCGGGTCGGTCACATCGGTGCGTAGGTAGCTGCCGTCGAGCTCGTCGGCGACCCCGGGGCCGCGCACGTCGTCGATGTCCCCGATGACGACCCTGGCCCCCTCGGCCACGAATCGTCTGGCGGTGGCCAGCCCCAAACCGGAGCAGCCTCCGGTGATGACCGCGACCTTGTCGGCCAGACGTCCAGTCATGGTGGGTTTCGCCTTTCGGGGGTGGGTGCGGGGATTACTGGGGGGGATGACGGGGGTGCGGGCTTGTCCGGGGTGCGGGCTTGTCCGACTGCGCGTCGGAAAGTGTTGTTCGGGGTGATTCTCTGCGACGCGCAGCGCGCCTTCCGACGCGCCCCCAACTTTGCAACGCGCGCCGTCAACTTTCCGACGCGCCGCCAACTTTCCGACGCGCGCCCCCCTAACTTTCCGACGCGCCGCAAGGGGATCATGTCGCGATGAACACGTTCTTGACTTCGGTGAACGCGGCGGGAGCGTCCGGACCCAGCTCGCGTCCCAGGCCGGACTGCTTGAATCCGCCGAACGGTGTCCAATATCGGACCGAGGCGTGCGAGTTCACCGACAGGTTGCCGGCCTCGACCCCGCGGGCCACCCGCAGCGCCCGCCCCACGTCAGAGGTGAAGATCGAGCCGGACAGGCCGAAGTCGCTGTCGTTGGCCATCCTGATGGCGTCCGCCTCGTCGGAGAACGGCAGCACGGCGACCACCGGGCCGAACACCTCCTCCCGCCAGATCCGGTCGGCGGTCGAGGCCGGCAGCACCACGGTCGGCGGGTAGAAGAACCCACCGGAGATGTCCTCGTCGTCCCCGGGCAGTTCCCCGGTGAAGGCCACGTCCGTGCCGTCCACGTAGGCGGCGACCGAAGAGCGCTGCCCGGCCGTGATCAACGGGCCCATCTCGGCGTCCGGATCCCAGGGTCGCCGCACCCGGAAGCCCTTGACCGCGGGTTCCAGCAACCGCAGGAACTCCTCGTACACGCTGCGCTGCACCAGGATCCGGGATCGGGCACAGCAGTCCTGGCCGGCGTTGTCGAAGACCGACCCCGGGGCGGCGGCGGCCGCCCGCTCCAGATCCGCGTCCGCGAAAATGATGTTGGCGCTCTTGCCGCCCAACTCCAGAGTCACCGGCTTGACCTGCTGCGCCGCCCCGGCCATGACGCCCTTGCCGACCGCGGTCGAGCCGGTGAAGCAGACCTTGCGGACCAGCGGGTGGGTGACGAAACGCTCGCCGACCACCGAACCCTGGCCGGGGATGACGGTGAGGACCCCGTCCGGGAGGCCCGCTTCCAGGGCCAGCTCGGCCAGTCGCAGGGCGGTCAGCGGGGTGACCTCGGCCGGTTTGAGGACCACGGTGTTCCCGGCGGCCAGCGCAGGCCCGAAGCCCCAACCGGCGATGGGCATCGGGAAATTCCACGGCACGATGATCCCGACCACGCCGAGCGGTTCGTGAAAGGTGATGTCGACGCCACCCGGCACCGGGATCTGCCGCCCGAACAATCGCTCCGGTGTCGCGGAGTAGTAGTTCAGCACATCCCGGACGTTCCCGGCCTCCCATGTCGCGTTACCTATGGTGTGACCGGAGTTCCGCACTTCCAGTTCGGCGAGTTCCGGGATGTGAGCGTCCACCACGGCGGCGAACGCCCTGAGGAGTGCGGCCCGCCGGCCGGGTGGAATGGCGCGCCACGCGGGAAGAGCACGCTGCGCCTTCTCGATGGCCCGGTCGGTTTCGGCCGCCGAGGCCCGCGGCAGGCTCAGCAGGTCACGCCCGGTCGATGGATCGACCAGCGTGCTCGAACCGCCTTCACCGCTCAACGGCCCGGCGTAGGCGGCGGGCGCGACGCCCGGGGTGAGGGTCACCGCGGTCAGAACCTCTCGAATCCGCGGCGCAGTTCCCAGTCGGTGACGGCCGATTCGAACGCGGCGAGTTCGGTGTCGGCGGCGTGCACATAATGTTCGACCACGTCGTCACCGAAGGCCGCCCTGGCCACCGATGAGGCGGCGAACAGGTCCCGGGCCGCGCGCAGGGTGGTCGGCACGGTGGGTTTGCCGGACGTGTAGGCGTTACCGACCAGCGCGGGTTCGAGCGGCAGTTCGTTCTGCACGCCGTGCAGTCCGCCGGCCATCATCGCCGCGATGGCCAGGTACGGGTTGACATCGCCGCCGGGCAGCCGGTTCTCCAACCGCGCGGATGGGCCGTGGCCGACCAGCCGCACCGAGCAGGTGCGGTTGTCCAGGCCCCAGGCCACCGCGGTGGGTGCGAAAGAACCAGCCGCGAAACGCTTGTACGAGTTGATGTTCGGCGCGTAGAGCAAGGTGAATTCGCGCATGGTGGCCAGGATCCCGGCGATGAAATGGTCGTACAGCGGGGTTCGTTGATTCTTTTCCTGATCCCAGAACACCAGGCCACCGTCGGTGCCCCGCAGCGACAGGTGGATGTGGCAGGAATTGCCCTCCCGCTGGTTGAATTTGGCCATGAACGTCAGCGAGCGACCGTGCTGCTCGGCGATCTCCTTGGCGGTGTTCTTGTACACGGCGTGATTGTCGGCGGCGGTCAGCACTTCTTCGAAGCGGAAGGCGATCTCGTGCTGGCCGAGGTTGCATTCGCCTTTCGCCGATTCCACGGTCAGCCCGGCGGCGTACATGGTGTTGCGGATGTCGCGCAGCAGCGGCTCGATCCGGGTGGTGCCCAGGATCGAGTAGTCGATGTTGTACTGGTTGGCCGGGGCGAGGCCCTTGTAGTCCAGATCCCAAGCCTCCTCGTAGGTGTCGTTGAAGACGATGAACTCGAGTTCGGTGCCGGCGAAGGCGGTGAACCCGGCGGCCGCGGCCCTCGCCTGTTGCGACTTCAATATCGACCGCGGTGACTGCTTGACCAGTTCGCCGTCGAGCCAGGTCAGATCGGTCTGGATCATCACCGAGCCCGGCAGGTGCGGCAACATCCGTACGGTCTCCAGGTCCAGGGCGAAAATCATGTCGCCGTAACCCTTCTCCCATGAGGACATCTCGTACCCAGGGATGGTGTTCATGTCCACGTCCACCGACAGCAGGTAGTTGCAGCCCTCGGTGCCGTGGGCCAGCACCTCGTCCACGAAGTACGGCGCGTGCAGGCGCTTGCCCTGCAGACGGCCCTGCATGTCGGTGAACGCCACCACCACGGTGTCCACGGCCCCCTCGGCGACCAGGTCACGCAGCGCCTGGACGTCGAGCATCCGCGGATTCCGGGGGTGTGCGGTCATGGATCATCACCGTTCTGCTGGCTCGGGGTCGGATTGCGGGTCGGATCGCGGGTCGGTCAGCCCACCGTAGTGCCGAGCGGGCCGCCGCGCGCACGGCCGGGAGTCGGTCAGGGTTTGGCGAGTAGGTCGGCGGGGGCGACCTGATTGATCGGTCCGGTGAACCACTTCTTCACCGACACGTGCCAAAAGATCCACAACAGGATCAGCACCCCGCCGACGAGCAGCGGGGTGTAGTTGACGTACTTCCAGGCGAAGCCCGGGTCCCACGGCATGCCGCCGAGCGAGGTCGGGAACAGGGCGATGACGGAGGTGACGATGATTTCGATCAGGGCGATGGGGGCCAGGTACCGGTAGTGCCGGCCCAGGGTCCAGCCGCCGGCCTGGAAGGAATCACCGGCCCGCCACCGGTAGTAGATGGGAATGGCGAAGGCCAGATACAGGCCGACCACACCGATGGAGACCACCGCGAAAAAGGCGATGGGGGTGGGCGTGTCGACGCCGTTGATCGGAATCAGCACGGTGACCAGCGCCGGGAGGGTGATGACCGCGGCGACCACCGCGGACAGGATGACCCCGTTGGCCGGCACCCGGTTGCGGGTCAGCGTGGACCACAGCTTCCACCCGGGAACGGCCCGGTCCCGGCTGAACGCGAACAGCATGCGGGAGGAACTCGTCATGCAGGCCACCGCGCAGAAGAACTGGCCGGCGGTGGAGATGAGCAACACCACGCCGACCCACGACGAACTCATCGCCTCGGTGAAGATCGTGTACACCCCGCCGCCGTTCGCCGAGACCTTGTCCGAGTCCTGCACCGCGAACAGGAAGGCGAGCAGGAGAATCCAGCCACCGATGGCCGAGTAGAAGATGGAGCGCCAAATGCCCTTGGCCGCCGCCCCGGCGGCGCTCTTGGTCTCCTCGGACAGGTGCGCGGAGGCGTCGTAGCCGGTGATCGTGTACTGGGTGAGAATGGCCGAGATCGGCAGCACGAAGAAGAGCCATCCGGCGCCGTGCGTGCTGCCGGAGAATATGCCGCTGTTGTTGACGGTCTTGGCGAACACGTCGTGGAAGCTGGCGTGGTGCTTGGGCACGATGAAGAGGATGAGAATCACCGCGGCGGCCCCGAACACATGCCACCACACCGAAACATTGTTGATGACCGCGAGCAGGTGGCTGGAGAAGATGTTGATGACGGCGGCCACGGCCAGGATGACCAGGAAGATGATGAAAACCCGGGTCAGGCTGTAGCCGGCCAGCCAGCTGGAGCTGAAGGTGCCGAGCGTCAGGTCCAGGAACGTCGCACAACCGTAGGCCACCGAGGCCACGATCGCGATCAGCCCGATCAGGTTCAGCCAGCCCGTGTAGTACCCGGCGCGGGGCCCGCCCAGTTTGCTGGCCCACCAATAGATCCCGCCCGACGTGGGGTACGCCGACACCAGCTCTGACATGCAGACGCCGATGATGAGGATGAACGCCGACACGATGGGCCAACCCCAGGCGATGGCCGCCGGGCCGCCGTTGTTCCAGCCCAGGCCGAAAGAGGTGAAACAGCCGGCGAGGATCGAGATGATGGAGAAGGAGATGGCGAAGTTGCTGAAACCGGACCAGGACCGGTGCAGTTCCTGGGTGTAGCCCAGGGCTGCGAGTTGCCGTTCGTCATCGGTGAGGTTGTCGTCACTGAGGTCGTCGTCGCTGAGATGGGGTGTGGCGGTCACGCGATTGCTCCTTCGGGGTCGGGTCGGGTCGGGACGGCGATGGGACCGGGCCGGCCGACCGCGACCGGCGGAGAACAGCTCGCCGGACAGCGCTCAGCCGGCCGCCGGCTGATCCGGACAAATCTGGGTCGCTGCCGATGTCGTACTCCACTCGAGGTCGTTGGTGACGGGCACCGCCGGCGGGTCCCTGGGTCACCCTACGGAGCCGGCCCCATAGTGGCATGACATCGGCGTAGCCATCAGGTAACCGAAAGGCGCGCCCCGTGCTCGTTCCGACCGGTGCCGGGTCGAGTGGTGCCGGTCCGAACCGGGCCTGCGGTAGGTTCGCACGAGTGATCGTCGGCGTCTCGGGTGGGACGAGGATGCGGCGGGTGTCGGGTACCGCGCCGGATGGTGGTGCCACTGGGCTCCGGCCTGATGTCGCCTCGAAGTCTGTGGCCTGACGTCACTATGTGAAACGGCGCACCCCGTCACAACGGGCGGTGGCGCGCAGCCGTCCATCTGTCGGGAGCCCTCGGAAGCCGAGCCGTGCTTCCCGCGAGGTACAAGATCCACGCCTGACAGAAATCGCCTGACAGAAATGATGAGCACCAGCTGAGATGCGCGACGACGAACAAGACAATGCCCCACTCCACGACGATCCCCGCCCGGCCGCTGCCGAAGAGACCGACCACCCCACCGGCGCACCGGGCGCCCCCTCCGCGACGTCCGGACTTCCCGCCGCCACACCGTCAGCACCTTCGCCGGCCGGGGTGCCCCGACTGGAACTCAGCCTGACCCAGATTTTGGGCAGCACGGCCGCGGCCGTCACCGCTGCCTTCCTCGGTTCGCGGCTCGGCGTCGCCGGAACGCTGATCGGGGCCGGAATGGCCTCGCTCATCTCCGTGGTCGGAGGTGCGATCTACACCAACTCGCTCAAGGCCACCCGGCGACGGGTGGCCAAGGTCCTGGTGGCCGTGCGGAGCCAGGACGAGCAGAGCAGGACCGGATCGCCGGCTGCCATCGGACGTGTGCCGGCGCGCCCGGCGGCGACAACACGTCCGCGCGCCGCGAGGACCCGACGCCCGGGGCTGCGGGTGGTGCTGGTCGGCGGCCTGGTGAGCGCTGCCGTGTTCGCCGGCGCCCTCGTCGTCGTCACCGGCTACGAAACGGTCAGCGGAAGCGCGATCTCCAGCGGCAAAGCGGGCGGGCTGACGATTCTGGGCGGGGATGATTCCGGCTCGGGCCGGAGCACCCGGACACCGACCGGCACGACCGGGGCGTCCACATCGGCGACGACCGCCGACGGCACGGACAGCGGTGGTGCACCCGTCTCGGGGGCCCCGTCCGACCCCTCGAACGTCCGCGATTCGCCAACGGCGGCCAGTTCGCCGGCAACGGACGCCTCGACGGCCGGGGCACCGAGCACGCCGCCGTCACCGGAGACCGCGCCGGAGACGACGGCTCCGACGAGCCAGGAGACCACCGGCGCCGATACCGCGCAGCCGACCGACGCTTCATCGACTCCCCTGCCCGGCGATCAGCCCGCGGAAACGACTGCGGTCGGTTCGGAGTCTGCCGTCCCGTCCAGCACCGACCCGGAGCAGCCGCGGTAGCCGACGGCACGGTCTGTCACGCGGGGCGGCTGCTGACGGCACCAGTCGACGACACGGGTCGGTTATGCGGGGCGGCAGCCGACAACGTCCCGGTCGTGACGGTCCGTCGTAGGGTGCAGGGGTGGATCGGCGTTGGACTGGGCTGCTGATCGTTGTGGTCGTGGTGCTCGGTGCGGCGGCGCTTCCCGCTGTGGTCGGGAAGAGGATTGCCGGGGTCGCCACCTCCGCTCCGGTACCAGGGCCACCCAGGGTCGGCGATTGCCTGACCCTGCCGGAGGACGGCGGCGCTGACCCCTACGCAGGATCCGGCTACGCCGCCCGGTCGGTGCAGCCGTGCGCTGGGGTGCGCTTCGGCGAAGTGGTGGCGACGATCCGCGATCGTCGGCCGACCGCACCGGCCGCGCCGACGATCGCCCCGCCGACCGACGGCTCAGCGCTCAACACCGACCCGAATCAATCGGCCTGTGTCGATGCGGTCTGGCGATATCTGGGCGTGCCTCTGGCCGCGGATCATTCCCCGGTCCTGGCCACGTATTGGGCGCCGCTCGGCTTCCTGGGCGTGGCGCCGTCCGGACCGACGGCCCGCCAGCGAGCCGCGGGTCAGAAGTGGGTGGCGTGTCTGCTGTTCGTCAACGACGAGCACGGATCGTCCGTCTGGTACCCCGGCACGGCGCGGAACAGCTTCGCCACCGGAACCGCTCCGGGAGCGTTCGCGGTCTGTCTGGGTTCCGCCGATATCAGTACCGAGCAGCCCACATCATGCGATCGGCCGCATCGGGTCGAGGTCTTCGGTACCACTTCGACCGCCCGCCCTGGCCTGACCGGGGAGCTGCTGGATCGGTCCTGCCGCACCCTGGTCGCAGCGATGACCAGGGCGTCCGACGCTACCGCGGGTGGCCGGCTCGAGGTCAGGGCCGTCGCCGTGCACGAGGGTGTGGCTGGGCTGGCGGCCGGTCTGGGCAGCGCCGACGACATCAGCGGCGTCGCCGCCTGCCTGGTGATCGCGCCCGCTCCCCGTCTGCTGGGCGCCGCGCTGCTGGGCCTGGGCGACAAACCGATCCCGTGGGCGCGGTGAGCTCCGGACGGTCCCGGCCCCGGCGCGGCCATGACCCGGTGTCCGATGACCACGCCGGCGGACACGCCCGATGGGCTGGACCGGGTGTCGCTCGGCGTGCCACCATGGGCATTCGAATCACATTCGTGTGATTACCGCCCGCGTGGGCGATGTACCTGGAGGTATCACATGGACGGCGCCGCCGCACGACCTGCCGGTGACGGCGACCCCACGGTCGATCCGGCCGCGGGTGAGGCTGCCGGGCTGTCTCGCCGTGACCGGGACATCCTGGCCTTCGAGCGACAGTGGTGGCAGTACGCAGGTCTGAAGGAGCAGGCGATCAAGGAGATGTTCGACCTGTCGCCGACCCGCTACTACCAGGTGCTGAACAACGTCATCGACAACCCGGCGGCCCTCGCCGAGGATCCGTTGCTGGTCCGCCGCCTCCGCCGGCTCCGGTCCACCCGGCAGAAGTCCCGCTCGGCTCGCCGTCTCGGTTTCGACACCTGACCCTCCGCACCCGCTTATCCTTGTTGGTTCTGACGGGCTGAGCCGTGCCCGGCGCGTCGGAAAGTGTCGTTCCGGCGCGTCGGAAGGTGATGCAAACGGCCCGCCCAAGGCCCCTTTGCGCCACTTTCCAATGCGCAGCGGCACTTTCCAATGCGCAGCAGCACTTTCCAATGCGCAGCAGCACTTTCCAATGCGCGGCGGCGTCCAGCGGCGCCTTCTGATGCCCAGCGCTGCGCACCAGCACACACCAAGCGCAGCAGCCGCACTTTCCCATGCCCAGCAGGGCCACTTCCGATGCGCACGGCACCTAACGCAGTCGTCGGCGCCCCTGCACCCGGCCGCGGACCTGATTCAGGGCCCCCCGGCGCCTGGCCGGGGGGAGCGGGGTGCCGTCGGGGGCGCGGCCGGCGACCCGACGCCGCCTCGGCATGCGCACGGACATCCGGATACGGCGCGTCGACGCCCGGGCCATCCGCTGCTGGGTGCCGTCCGTCCACAACTCCGGATGTCGCTTCAGGTGCTGGAACTTCCAGCCGGCGTAGGGCAGATGCAGCAGGTACACACCCAGCCCGATGACCAGGATGACCTGCGGCTCGTAGAACTCCAGCGCGACAGCGACCACCAGCAGCGCCAGCAGGGGGACGATCATTCCGGGCGGTACCCGCACCGATTTCAACGCGATGGAGGGCAGCCGGGAGACGGCCAGCATGGCGATCAGCGTCAGCCAGCCGGCGACCACCCAGTGGTTCGTCCAGACGCCGTGCGGAAACCGGATGGAGAGCAGCAGCGGCACGGTCGACAGCAGGCCCGCACCGGGGGCGGGGACGCCGGTGAAGAAGCCTTTGGAGTACGGCTTCGGATTCTCGTCCTCCAGCAGCGAGTTGAACCTGGCCAGGCGCAAGGCCATGCAGACGGCGAACAGCAGACAGAAGGCCCAGCCGTAGCCGATGGTTTCACCGCCGCGGAACTTCCAGATGTACGCGACGAGCGCCGGGGCCACTCCGAACGACACCAGATCGGAGAGCGAATCGAGCTCGGCGCCGATCCGGCTGGTCGAGTTGAGCAGCCGAGCTGCCGGACCGTCGAGAGAGTCCAGGATGGCGGCCACCCCGATGGCCTCGATCGCCGGGAACCATTGACTTCGCAGGGCGAATGCGACGCTGGACAGACCCGAACACAGCGCGAGGACGGTAATGGCGTTCGGCAGGAACCTGACTCCCGGAACCGTCGCCATCAGGTCGTGCTGGTGGGTAGCCGGGCCAGCACCGTCTCACCGCCGATCGTGCGTTGCCCCAGCAGCACGCTGAGCGTCGATCCGGGGGGTAGATAGGTGTCCACCCTGGATCCGAACCTGATCAGACCGTAGGTGGCGCCGGCCAGCACGGGCGCTCCTTCGCCGACGTCGCAGACGATGCGACGCGCGATCAATCCGGCGATCTGCGTGACGACCACCTGCTCTCCGTGGGTGGACGCGATCACCAGCGAGTTGCGCTCGTTGACCTCAGATGCCTTGTCCAGGTCGGCGGACAGGAATTTGCCGGCCCGGTAGGCGGTCGCGGTGATGACACCGCCCACCGGGATCCGCTGCACATGCACGTCCAGGACGGAGAGGAAGACGGACACGCGGGTCCGTCGACCACCGTCCAAGCCCAGCTCGGAAGGGGGGACCGCCTCCTCG
This sequence comes from uncultured Nakamurella sp., assembly GCA_964250735.1. Taxonomy (GTDB): domain Bacteria; phylum Actinomycetota; class Actinomycetes; order Mycobacteriales; family Nakamurellaceae; genus Nakamurella. The sequence goes on from CAXUHA010000009.1 coordinate 83,700, forward strand.
ATCAGGGAGATCACCCCGTCCGCGGGGGCGATCACCAGATCGGTCCCGATCGGCGTGACGCGCCGCGGGCTCCGGAAGAACAAGGCGGACGCGGCCGTCACGCTGAGCCCCACCCGTCCGACACGTGAGCCGACCGTGGGAAGTCCGACACGCGCGAATAGCCACCGTAGGGCGAGCGAACCGGCCAGCGCACCGGCGACGATCGGTCGTCCACCCGGGTGGATCGGCGGGACCGAGCTGCGGATCAACCGGGCCAGGTGCGAGCCCGAGGCCGCGGGGCCGGAGGTCGGGGAGCCGGACGCCATGGAAGAGTTCGCCTGCCCTTTCTGCGCCCGCCGGGTGGAAGGTGGGTGGTTCGGCCGGGCGTCGCATTGGAAGATCACGTGGCGCAGAGTTACACCGCTCGACAGACATACGGTATCGGAGTCGCCCGGCCGGCAGCCCCGTTCGGCCCTCGACAGGGCCGCGGGGCGGATCCGATGTGATCAAGTCGGGCCAGGACCCGCACTGGTTATAACGTGGTCGACACACACGCAGTCGACACACACGCAGTGGACATCGCCGCGTGGGCCGGAAGTGCCGAGGAGATCAGCACGAGTGAGCGCCGCATGCAGGGACGGGGCCCGGAGCGCACCGGACAGCGCCTCCCGACCTGTGCCCCGACCCGGCATCGTGATGCCCATCGGTGGTGCCGAGGACAAGATCGGCCGGATGACGATCCTGCGCGAGGTGATCAGGCTGGCCGGAGGGTCGTCGGCCCGGCTGGTGATCATCTCCACCGCGTCGTCACTCGGCGACGAGATCACCCACGCCTACCTCCAGTTGTTCGCCGGGCTCGGCGTCGGTGATGTCGTCGGGATCAGGCCGGAGAGTCGGCGACAGGCCCAGGACCCGCGGTTGTGTGCGGCCGTCGAACGAGCCACCGCGGTGTTCATGACCGGTGGCAACCAGACGAAGCTGGCCACAGTGGTGGTCGGTACCGCGTTGGGGGAAGCGATCAGGGCCGCACATCTGTCCGGCGCGGTGGTCGCCGGCACCTCGGCCGGGGCCAGCATCTGTTCCGAGCACATGGTCTCATTCGGAAGTGGCGGTTCGACACCGAAGTTCAGGGTGGGTCAGGTGTCCCAAGGCCTCGGGCTGCTCTCCGGGGTGATCGTCGACCAGCACTTCACCCAGCGCAACCGCTTCGGACGCCTCCTCGCGCTGGTGGCCGCGAACCCGGGCCAGCTGGGCGTGGGAATCGACGAGGACACGGCTGCCATCGTCTCTGCTTCCGGACGGTTGGAGGTGAAGGGCCGGGGCGTGGTGACGGTCATCGACGGTGCGGACGTCCTCACCACCGCCTACACCGCGACCGGCAGTCAACCCCTGATGATGTCGGGTCTGACCTTGCACACGCTTCCCCGGGGGGCCGTCTTCGACCTGAACACCCGACGGCTGGTGTCGGCTCCCGGCCTGGTGGAAGCCGACGGCTCGTCGACCATCGCCTCCATTGCGGACGTCGACGATGACGCACGGGTGCGACCCCGGAGGATTGCCGCGGAGGGTGCGCACACCAGCACCGCCGAACTCCGCCGGCGGCCGGCGTCCACCTGACCGGACCTGCCGGTGCCCACCCGAGGGAACCCGCCGGCGTCCATCGACCGGGGCGCCGGGGCGCCGACGGTCCTCTTCTCCGTCCTCGAACCGGGTAGGCCATGATCAAGCTCACCCGCCGCTGGCCTCAGCCGCAGAAGCGAAAGGCTCACGATGACCCAGACCTCGTCACCCGATCAGCAGCGCGCCATCACGGTGCAGGAACTGCGCGTCTATCGCGGGCCCAACTATTACTCCTACGAGCCGTCGATCCACCTGGTCCTGGACATCGGTGCGTTGGAGGACGCGCCCAGCGACGTGCTACCGGGGTTCACCGAACAGCTGATGGCGCGGTTGCCCGGCCTGAAGGACCACCAGTGCTCGCGCGGGCACGAGGGCGGTTTCGTGGAGCGGTTGATCGAGGGCACCTGGGCGGGCCACGTCGCCGAACATGTTGCGCTGGAGCTGCAACGCACTGCCGGTCACGAGATCACCAGGGGCAAGACCCGGTCGACGGGCCGTCGGGGCGTCTACAACGTGATCTACGGCTACCTGGACGAGACCGTCGCCACCCTGGCCGGGCGGTTGGCCGTGAAGCTGGTCAATCATCTGGTCAGCATCGTCGACGAGCAGGAGCAGACTCCCGGCCGCGCCGCGGTGGACCCGGATTTCGACTTCCAGGCGGAGCACGAGGCGTTCCTGCGGACCAGCCAGCGGGTGGCCTTCGGGCCGTCCACGCAGGCCATTCTGGAAGAGGCGATTTCCCGCGACATCCCTTGGCAGCGGCTCAATTCCGGGTCACTGGTCCAGCTCGGCCACGGCAAACTGCAGCAGCGCATCCGGGCCACCATGACGTCGATGACGGGCTCGCTGGCGGTGGATATCGCGTCCGACAAGGAGCTGACCAACCGGCTGCTGGCCGCGGCCGGCCTGCCGGTGCCGACCTCCGAGGTGGTGCGCAACGCCGACGACGCGGTGACCATGGCCCGCCGGATCGGCTACCCGGTGGTTCTCAAGCCGCTGGACGGAAACCACGGCCGCGGGGTGGCCATCAACCTGACCTCCGAGTCCGAGGTACGAGCCGCCTTCACCGAGGCCTACGACCAGTCACGACGTGGCTACGTGCTGGTCGAGTCGTTCATCACCGGAAAGGACTATCGAGTCCTGGTGGTCGGCGGCAACATGGTGGCGATCGCCGAGCGGGTGCCGGCCCATGTCATCGGTGACGGCAAGAAGACCGTCGCCGAACTCGTCGAACTCACCAACGCCGACCCGCGCCGCGGTGTCGGTCACGAAAAGGTGCTCACCCGGATCGAAGTCACGGCCGCTGCCGTCGAACTCGTTGCTGCCCAAGGGTTGCAGATGGACAGCGTTCCGCCTCTCGGTGAAATGGTCAAGCTGGCCCTGACCGGCAACATGTCCACCGGCGGTATTTCCATCGACCGGACCTTCGAGGCCCATCCGGACAACGTCGACATCGCCGAGGAGGCCGCGCGTGTCGTCGGTCTGGACATCGCCGGCATCGACTTCCTGTGCCCGGACATCACCCAGCCGGTGCGGGAGACCGGCGGCGCGATCTGCGAGGTCAACGCCGCTCCAGGGTTTCGGATGCACACCCACCCGACCATCGGCGAGCCGCAGTTCGTCGCAAAGCCGGTGGTGGACCTGATGTTCCCGCCCGGCGCCGCGTCTCGCATCCCGATCGTCGCCGTCACCGGCACCAACGGCAAGACCACCACGAGCAGGATGATCGCCCACATCTTCAAAGGCATGGGCCGCAAGGTCGGGATGACCTCCACCGACGGTGTGGTGATCGACGACCGACTGGTGATCCGATCGGACGCCTCCGGCCCCAGGTCCGCCCGGATGGTGCTGCAGAATCCGCGGGTGGACTTCGCGGTCTTCGAGGTGGCCCGCGGCGGCATCCTGCGAGAAGGCCTGGGGTACAACCGTAACGACGTGGCCGTGGTGCTGAACGTGGCGCCGGACCATCTCGGGTTGCGTGGTATCAACTCGGTCGAGCAATTGGCCAAGGTGAAACAGGTCATCGTGGAGGCGGTCCCCAAGTACGGCGCGGCCGTCCTGAACGCCGACGACGAGTTGGTGGCCGCGATGCGGCGGGCGTGTTCCGGGGAGATCGTCTGGTTCTCGATCAGACCGAACAACCGGATGATCGCCGACCACTGCCGTCGGGGCGGCAAGGCCATCATCTTGGAGAAGGGGGAGCTCGGCGATCAGATCATCCTGTTCCACGGCCGCCGCCGGATGCCTTTGGCGTACACACATCTGCTTCCGGTGACGTTCGGTGGCAAGGCCATGTTCAACGTCCAGAACGCCATGGCCGCCGCCGCGGCCGCTTACTGCTCCGGGGCGCACCTGCACGACATCCGTGCGGGCCTGCGCTCCTTCACGTCCTCGTTCTACCAGGCGCCCGGACGGATGAACCTGACTGAGGTGAGCGGCGTCAAGGTGATCGTCGACTACTGCCACAACGCGCCGGCCATGGTGGCCCTGGGAGATTTCGTGGACCGGTTCTTCGAGGACTCGACGGGTATCGAACGGCCGCAACGTATCGCCGTTGTCGCGACCGCCGGGGATCGGCGCGACCAGGACATGGTCGATCTCGGATATCAGGCCGGGAAGCATTTCGACCGCATCATCGTGCGGGAGGACGAACGGTTGCGGGGGCGTGACCCCGGCGAGACTGCGGCGCTGATCGTCGACGGTGTGCGCAAGGTTCAGGCACAGGGTGCCCGGGTCAAGGAGGTGGAGGTCGTGCTCGACGAGATCGACGCCACCACGGTGAGTCTGGAACGGGCCAACGCCGGTGATCTGGTGGTGCTGTGCGTGGATCGGGCCCGCGCCGTGTGGGACCGGCTGCAGGTCATCGGCCACATCGCCCAGGCGGGTGCGGACGATCAGGAAGGGTGACCACGCCGTGGCCTGATTCGACCTACTCGGGCCGAGTGTCGGTGTCCGAGGGCCCTTCCCGGGCGGCGACCAGATCCTTCAGCGCGCTGACCGCCGTCGTCGGCGCGGCGCCGTTCGCCACCGCCAGACCCACCAGATAACAGGTCAACGGGCCGGCGATCCGGGCGACGCCGTGGGCGACATCCCTGGTCAGGTCGAGCAGGTCGTCACGCAGTCCGATGGGGATCGAAGCGGGCGGTAGCGAGAGGGCCTCGGCGGCGTCGGCGATCCAGTCATCCAGTGTGCTCATCTCTAGACGCTAGCCCCGGCCCGGTTCCGCGGCCTCCCCGACCTCCCGCGCTGATCAACTTCGCCCGCGCTGGTCAACGTTGACTGTTTGGGACGGGTGGGACGGGAGTCGTCAAGTTCGTACGCGCAGACTGAACCGGTTGCGCTCGAACAATTCTCGTGCGTTGGGCTGTCGGTGCCCCGGGCTAGGGTTCTGGGTATGGGACTCACCGGCTTCGCGGATCTGGATCAGGCCGCAGGCCTGCTCCAGGAGCTGATCGCCGGCGCGGGGCAGGTCCGGGACGGGCAGTTGTGGAAGATCGGCGGGGACGACCTGCTGTCGGTGGGCCAGCGGTTGGAACACCTGGCCCGGGTCGTGTACGCCGCGCAGATTCACCTCGCCGGCGAGGTCGATCAACAACGGTTGGCCGAACAACGCGGGTGCTCGTCCACCGCTGACCTGTTACGGCAGGCCTTGCTGATCCACCCGAGTGACGCCCGGATGCGGGTCAGAACGGCCCGACACGTGCTGCCGCAGGATCTTCCGTCCGGTGGTGAGGCGGCCGCGGTGTTCCCCGACCTGTCGGCCGGGTTGGACGCAGGCGAGTTGGGTGCGGCGCAGGTGGGGGAGATCCTCAACGCCATGAAGGCCCTTCCTGCGCCGCTTCCCGCAGAGAGGCGGGCGGATTGTGAAACGTTCCTGGTCGACCAAGGCAGTCGTCATGACCCGGTGACGTTACGGCGGATTGCCGATCGACTGCTGGACACGCTGGACCCCGACGGTGATCTGGACCCGGACTCCGATCCGGCCGATAAGGCGGAACTGCATTTCGGTGTCCGCAACCGCCGTACCGGCCTCACGCCGATCTCCGGGAAACTGGACGATCTGGGTACCGCCACCATTCAGAAGGCCATCGACGCGCTCGCTGCACCCACCCCGGAAGCCGACGGCATCAAAGACACCAGATCGGCTGCGACCCGCCGGGCCCACGCGCTGGTGGAAGCGCTGCGGTTGTTCCTGAACGGCGGCTCGGGACCGAGTCAGGGCGGTGAGCAACCGCACCTCACCGTCACGCTGGACTGGGACGTCCTCAACCACCGGGCCGGACTGGGGGTGCTGGGCGGCGTGCGGCTCACCGGGTCGCAGACCCGGTTGCTGCTCTGCGACGCCAGAGTCATTCCCGCCGTGCTCGGTGGTGCCGGTGAGGTGCTGGATGTGGGGCGCGCCTCCTACACGTTCGCACCGGCGATCAAGCGGGCCATCCGCTTACGGGACCAGGGTTGCGTGTGGGCCGGGTGCACGCGGCCTGCGGAGTGGACCGACTTTCACCACATCGACTGGTGGGTGCGCGATTTCGGCGTCACCAGCCTCGGCAACGGCTGCTGCCTGTGCTCCTATCATCACAAGGTCATCCACCAGGGCGACTGGGTTCTCCGGATGGCCGGGGACGGGCGTCCGGAACTCATCCCGCCCCGCTGGATCGACCCCCGACAGCAACCCCGGCGCAATGTCGTCCACCGGCTGTGACGAACGTCAGTGACGAGCCAGGAGATGCTCGCTCACCCGAGCAGCCAGACTTCGACGTGCTCGCCGGCCTCGAGATGCGTGACATCGGCTCCGACGACGATCATCGCGTCCGCCCCGGCCAGCCAGGACAGCAGGTGTGATCCCGGTCCGCCCCACGGCGCGACCGTCCCGGCCGCCGGGTCGAGAACACCGCGCCGGAACTGGCGTTTGCCCTGTGGTGAATCCAGTGGTGCCGCGAGCGGGAGTCGGAGTGCGGGCCGGGTCAGCTGGTGGTAGCCCATGGCCGCCCTGATCGCCGGCCGTAGGAACACCTCGAACGACACGTACGAGCTGACCGGGTTACCCGGCAGCGTGACCATCGGAACACCGAGGAAATGCCCTGCGCCCTGGGGCATTCCAGGCTGCATCGCTACCTTGGTGAATTCCACCCCTTGGCCGGTCAGTGCCTCCTTGACCACCTCGTACGCTCCGGCGGAAACGCCACCGGAGGTGACGATCAGGTCGATCCCGTCGATCGCGGCACCCAAGGCCGAGCGAAACGCGTCGACGTCGTCGCCGACGAAGTGCAGTACGGTGGCCTGCGCGCCCGCTGCCGTGATGCCGGCCGCCAGCATGTAGGAGTTCGATTCGTAGATCTGACCCGGGCCGAGCGGGCGCCCGGGGGTCACGAGTTCGCTACCGGTGGACAACACCAACACGTGGACCGGGCGACGGACCGCCAGCGAGGCGAAGCCCAGTGCCGCGGCCACACCGATCTGCGGGCCGGCGATCACCGTCCCGGCCGTCAGTACGACGGCCCCGGCGACGACGTCCTCTCCCCGGGTACGCAGGTGAACGCCGGCCGGCGGGGCATCGTCGATGCGCACCGTGTCCGTACCGCCGTCGGTCTTCTCGACCTGCACGATGGTGTCGGCGCCGGGCGGGAGCGGGGCGCCGGTCATGATCCTGGCCGCCGTGCCCGGATCGAGCGGCTGCACGTCCTGGCGCCCGGCTGGAACGTCCTGCGAGACAGGCAGCGTGATCGGGAACATGGTGAGGTCGGCGGCCCGCACCGCATACCCGTCCATGGCCGAGTTCGGAAAAGGGGGCAGGTCGATGGGCGCGATCAGGTCCCCGGCGAGCACCAGTCCGGCGGCCTCTTCGAGTGGAACCGCAATGGCCGGACTGGGGGACAGCAGAGCTGAGACGACCTTCGCGTGTTCTTCGACGGAACGCATGAGGCCCATCCTGCCCTGAGGTGCACCGTAGATAGTCAGCTCTGCCGACGAACCCGGGCAGCGATCTGCTCGACAGAGGCTTCGACGCCGCCGCGCCGCAGGATTTCGGCGGCCATCTCCGGTCGTTGTTCCAGGGCGCACACCGCGATTGCAGAACCGGCCGGGAGGTCGGCGTCCAGCAGGTAGCGCAGCGCCGTCAGCTCGTCGGGTTTCTCCGCGGCGTGCAGCACGCCTCCTTCGGCGGCCCCGGACCGCCAGAGTTCTTCCATCTCACCCGGTTCCCGACCCCGAAGGTACTTTCGCCGTCCCGCGACGACTAGTGTGTCCGAGGCCAGAGCGGCCATGTGACCCATGGCGTGAATGGCCTCGTCGGTGCGGTCGCCGGCCGTCCCGGCGACGACGGCCAGTTCCGCCCCGGGTCGCTTCAGCGCGGCGGCCACCTCGAGCAGCGATTCCAGCGACGCCTCGTTGTGGGCCAGATCCAGGATCACCACCACGGTGTCGAGCAGATAGACGTTCAAGCGCCCGGCGTTGTGCTCGGCGTCGGCGATGAACGTGCGCAGGCCGGCCCGCACCGCCTCCAGTGATGCCCCGACGGCCAGAGCCGCTGCGGTGGCCGCCAATGTGTTGGACACGTTGACCCGGGACGCGCCGGCCAACGTGATCGGCACCTCCCCGACCGGCAGCACCGAAGTCGGGTCCAGACCGCGGCTGAGCACCACGATGTCGCCGTCGATCACCGTGATCGCCTTGCCCCCGGCGTCAAGAGCTTCGTCCAGATGGGGGTTGTCGGGGTTGGGCGAGTAGAACCACGGCCGGGCCCTGGACACCGAGCGCATGCGCCGGACCAGCGGGTCGTCGGCGTTGAGGACCGTCCAGCCACTGGACTTGGTGATCCGGGCGACCACCGATTTGACCTCGGCCAGCTGCTCGATCGTGTGCACCCCGAGCAGCCCCAGGTGATCCGCGCTGATGTTGGTGACGACGGAGACGTCGTTGGCCGCGGTCCCCACCCCGCGCAACAGGATTCCGCCGCGCGCGGTTTCGGTGACGGCAACGGTCACCCGGGGATCGGACAGCACCCGAGCGGCTCCGCCGGGCCCGGACCAGTCACCGCTCTCCACTTCCACGCCGTCGATCACGATGCCGTCGGTCGACGACCATCCCGGCACCCGGCCGTCGGCCTGCATCAGGTGCGAGATCAACCGGGTGGTCGTGGTTTTGCCGTTGGTGCCGGTCACGGCGATCACCGGCACCGCCGGGCGCAGCGGACGGACCGTCGGTCCCGGGTCGACATCGGCCATCGCCCGGCCCACGTCGGCAATGGCCACCAGGGGGTCCACGCCACCCCTGGTGATGCGGTCGAATGCGACGGCGACCGCATCACCGAAATGCTCGGCGATGCCACGCCGGCGGAACGGAAAAGCCACCACCACCGTTCGGTCGTCGCCGCCCCGGGCCACCGCGGCCACCCTGGTACGGAACGCGCCACCGCCGCGCCGGACGACAGCGGCGGCGAGTTCGGCCGCGGCGTCCGAGCGGGCGGGCGAATCGGCCATGCCGACCGTGAGGCTGCCGCCGCCGTGGCGACCGGTATTGCGCACCCGCAGGGCCCGCTGCCAGCCGACGACGGTGGCCGGATCCGCCTCCAGCACCCCGGACGCGTCGAGCGTCAACTTGATGGTGGGGCGGGAGAAATACAGGTTCGGCCCGGTCAGCACCCGCAGCTCGATCGGCACGCTCATGCTAATACCGGCTCTTCGCGCAGGCGCTCATGGCGCGAACCCTACGACCGGACCGGCGGCGCACCGCGTCCCGCTCCGCCATTTCCGGCGATCAGGACGCTGCGCGGCGGCCGAGATCTACGCTGGGCCTTGTGTCCGCCGACCACCTCACCGGGCAACACCTGGGTCATTACCTGGTCGGTGAGGCGATCGGTCACGGCGGCATGAGCGTCGTCTACCGTGCCGTCGACGAGCGCCTGGAGCGTTCCGTGGCGTTGAAGGTGATGAGCGAGAAGCTTTCCACCGATCCGGAGTTCCAGGCCCGGTTCACCGAAGAGGCCAAAGCCGCCTCGGCGATCGATCACCTGAACGTGGTTCCGCTCTACGACTTCGGCCAGGCCGACGGCCGACTGTTCATCGCGATGCGACTGGTCGACGGCACCGACCTCGCCCGTGAGCTGACCGCCGGTCCGATGCCGCCCCGTCGGGCCCTGAACCTGCTGACTCAGGTCGGCGCAGCGCTGGATGTGCTGCACGAGCGCGGCCTGGTCCATCTGGACGTGAAACCGGCCAATGTGTTGATCACCAGGACGGAGTCGGTGGGTCGGGAACACGTCTATCTCGCGGACTTCGGACTGACCAGGCGCGGCATCGGCGGCCATCGCACCGTCTCCGGCGACTTCCTCGGTTCCCCGACCTACGCCTCGCCGGAGCACATTCGAGGCGAGGACGTCGGACCGTACTCCGATGAATATGCGTTGACCTGCATGTTGTTCAGCGCACTGGCCGGCCGGGCCCCCTTCGTCGGTGATGTGCGTGCGGTGATCACGGGTCATCTCTCCGGTGTCCTACCTTCGCTGTCGGCCGAGTCCGACCTCCCCCCGTCCATCGATCAGGTGATCGCCCGCGGAATGGCCGCAGACCCGGCGATGCGGTATCCGACCAGCGCCGGCCTCCTCAAGGCCGCCCGGCGGGCGCTCGCGTCGACCTCCGTCCGCCGTACGCCAGAGCCGGCCGTTGCCCGCCCGGCACCGGAACAAGTGGCCCAGCAGGCCGCGCCGGAACGAGTGGCGGAGCCCGCCGCCCAGCGAAGCGCCCCAGTGCGAGGAGCGCCGGAACGGGTCGCTGATCGCCCGACGCCAGGACGAGCCAGGCACCGGAAGGGGCACTCGTCGACGCCGACGGCCGGCCCCGGGCGGGCCACACCCTGCCGGAAGTGGCTTGCCGCCCTCACGGTGCTGATCGTCCTCGCCGGTCTGCTCGTCTTCCTGCTGACTAGGGACTCCGCAGCCCGCGATGCTCCCGTCGTGCTGCCGCTCAGCATCGACACCGGTCCCGGACCTCCGTTCCTCGACGGCGCAGGCCCGCGCCGACCCGCGGGGCCTGCTTGCACTCGACACCCGGGAGTGCCAGTATGAAATTGGCACTCGGGATCCCTGAGTGCCAGGTTGAACCGGTGAGTACCTCACCGATCGCACGGCCCCCATGGCCGCGGGATCGTCAGGTGCGTCCGTCGCGGGCACCGTTCCGACCAGCCAAACGCCAATTGCTTACCGCCCTTGACCTGGCCTCGCGCCCGTCCGGGGCGGCCGATCTGGAGGATCTACCCTCATGGCCAAGCTGATCGCTTTCAACGAGGAA
>CAXUHA010000010.1:0-92806 GCA_964250735.1 uncultured Nakamurella sp.
TCAGCGATTCGGCCACGTTCTCGGCTGCCTGCCGCCAGATGTTGCAGCGCAGGAAGAGGGCCTCGCCGTCCTTCCATTCGTTGGAAGCGCGGTCGAAGGTCCGGGGCGTCGATGCGACGGTGAAGTTCGCGACGGCGGCTCCGGACGCGGTGAAACGCAGTTCCGGATCAGCGGTGAGGTTCCCGACCACGGTGATGACGGTGTCGCCTGCCATGTCCCGGGCCTACTTCTTGCTGTTGCGGGTGCGGCGGACGCGGACCTTGTCGGCGACGCGGGTGATCTTCGTCCGGAGCACGGATTCGTTCAGGTTCAGCTGACGATCCAGCTCGTCGACCACGGCGGACTGGGCGGTCACCTTGATGACGGCGTAGATGCCTTCCGGGTTCTTCCTGATCTCGAACGCCAGCCGGCGCTTGCCCCAGATGTCGACGTTCTCGACGCTCCCGCCGCCCTGGCGGATCACGTTGAGGAACGTGTCGATGGACGGCGATACGGTCCGCTCGTCGAGGTTGGGGTCGAGGATGAGCAGCAATTCGTAGTGACGCGAAGCGGTGGATACGCTCACGTGCACCTCCTGTGGACTCGTCGGCCGCGGTCTTTCCGCAGCAGGAGGATGTCGGGCGGTCTTCATGTCCGGGCCACTGGGGCCGGACACCAAGAAGCCCGCCGTTGTCGGCGGGCGTAGCGCAACCGCTCCAGGCTACCAGTGTCGGCACGAGCTTTCGGACGATCCCGATCGTCACCGCACCGGATCGTCACCGCACCGGATCGTCCGTTGCCGGGACGGACGCGGCGAGGAAGTCCTGGCCCCGGTCCGCGGGCCCCACCAGCTCCGGTTCCCCCGCGGCCGTCGGATTCTTCCGCGTCTTCCGTGTCTTCCGCGTGACCCACGCGGTCCACAGGTGCGGCAGCGAGGGCAACACGAAGACGTCCGCCGCGTCCTGGAAGACACCACCGGACGGGTCGTCGTCACCCGCCATCCGGACCAGATCATGATCCGGTCGCTGGATGTCCCGAACCACCCGGACGACCAACAGGATCAACAGGATGTCGCGCAGGATGGCTGCTCCGATGAACGGGTAGATGGACAGGCCCTTGTTGTCCACTCCGGCGAACGAGAGCATCAGCAGCAGCCAGACCACCGCCTCGGAGAACTGCCAGGCCAGAACGGGGCGCCAGCGCGGCAGCGCCAGTACTACCAGCGGCAGCAGCCAGAGGCTGTACTGCGGCGACCAGACCTTGTTGGTCAGCAGGAAAGCGGCGACGACCAGGAAGATCAGCTGGGCCAGCCGCGGGCGCCGGGCGGCCGACAGGGCGAGCCAGGCGATGGCCAGACAGACCACGGCGAACAGGGACAGAGACAGCACGTTCAGGAAGGTGGGCGAGTCGGCCCCCGAGGCGTTGTCGAAGGCGTGGCTGCCGGTGAGCGTGGTGTAGATCGCATACCAGGAGTCGTACTCGGCGGCACGCTCGGAATTGAGTTTGATGAACTCGTACCACCCGGCCGGGTACAGGTACATCACCGGCACATTGATCACCAGCCACACCACGGCGCCGGCGACCGCCGCCCGGACGACGCCGGTGAACCGGCCCGAGCGCAGGCTGAGCAACAACAGCGGTCCGAACAGGAGCACCGGATACAGCTTGGTCGCTGTGCCCAGACCGATCAGCGCTCCGGCCAGCACCGGTCGGCCCCTGGCCCACGCGGCCATCGCACCGGCCGTCATTCCGATGGCCAGCAGATCCCAGTTGGTGAACGCGTGCACGATCAGCAGCGGGGACAGGCACATGATGGCCACGTCCCACACCCGGCGGCGGGCGATCCTGGCCGTCGAGGCCACGGCCAGGAGATAGATCATGCCCAGGATGATCGCGCCGATGGTGAAGTAGGCGGCGACGTTGAGCGGCACCGGCAGCCCGATGTGCCCGGCCAGCTGGACGTAGTACTTGGCCACCTCACTGACGGCCCACATGAAGTAACCGGTGATCACCGGGTATTCCATGTAGTGGACGGTGCCGCCGTCGGTCCACGACGTCTTGTACGGGACGGCCTGGGTGTCGAGTTTGTGGCTGCCGTAGAGCGGGACCACGTCGTTGTAGCAACCGGTGATCCAGGGCCGCTCTCCGCTCTGATCGAGGGTGACGCCGGTGCCCCCGTCGGACCCTTGCTGGATGCAGGCCGACTTGAACAGCCACCCGAAGATCAGGATCAGGATGGCCATCAGCAGGCAGACCCGCAACGGGGTCAGCCACGCACCCCGGCCGACGATCGCGTGTCGGCCCAATGGGCCGCCGATGACCTCGGACGCCCGGCGCACCGTCGGATCGGTCCAGCTGGGGATGACCCTTTCGGTGGGTGACAGCGATGCGGACCTGGCCAGGCCCTGATCGGGTACGGCCGGCACCAGGTCGGCGTCGGCGAAGACCGGCTCCGCGGGTCGGTCCGCCGGGTCGTCGGCACCGGGCTGATCGATGATGGAGGGCTCCGCAGGGGGGACCATGGCCGAATCGGCCGACGAGGTCGACCCGACGGTACCTCGCGGCTCTTCGTCACCGGTCGGCTGCTGTCCGCGATCGTCCACGGCGCGATGCTACTGGCCTTCTGGTGAGCCGAGCGTGTCCTGGTCCGAGCTGATGTCCGGGCGCGGTGAGCACAGGATGACCACATGCAGCGTGCGGGGTCCGTGCACGCCCTCCACCCGTTCCAGTTCGATGTCGCTGGTCGCCGACGGCCCGGCGATCATGGTCAGCGGCGCGGTGGGGGTGAGCAACCCGATCGCTTCGGCGACGGTCTCCACCACCTGGTCCGCGGTCAGGACGATGAGATGGCGATCGGGCACCAGACTGATGGCCCGACGCCCCTGCCCGGGGCCGCCGTCCAGCACGATGGTGCCGGTGAGGGCCACGGCGACCCGGGCGGTGGTCACGACGGCGTCGATCGCGTCCAGCTGCCCCGGTGACAGCGCCCGCGCCGAACGTTGTCCTGCCGAGTTACTCGCGACGGTGTCCGTGATGACGGTGCTTGCGATGACGGTGCTTGCGATGACGGTGTCTGTGATGACGGTGCGCCCGTTCCCGGCGCAGGCCCGCGCGATCACCGGGTCCAGTCCCGCATCGATGACGACCGTCGACATCCCGGCCAGGGCCTCGTCGACCGCCTGACCCAATGTCGCGGCGGTGGCGCGCTGGACCACGGCGCGGTATTCGATCAGCCGGTCGCACAGCAGGTCGATCAGCCCCTCGCTCCCCGGCGGGTGAACGCCGCGCCGAAGGTAGTCGCGCGGAATCGGAGCGGCCGGGGCGGCGGGGCCGTCCCCGACCAGCGCCGCCCTGATCCGGGCCAGGACCAGGTCGCGGCTGCTCACGGCGTCCCGGCCGGGTCCGCCGGACCGGTTTCGGGGTGCGTGTCGGCCCACCAGTCCCGGAAAGTCTGCGCCGGTGGGGCGGACAGGTCCCGGGTGGCCGTCCATCCGGACAGCGGCGGCGGAAGACGCCGGATGTGACCCTTGCGGCCGGCCAGCAAGCGCCCCAGGGCGAGTCCCTTCTCCGCTGCGGCGAAACGCTTTTCGTCACTCATCACCCAGGCGGCCGCCTTCATCGCGGCGTCCCAGCCGCCCGGAATGGTCCGGCCCCGGTCACTGTCCACGGCGCGGGCCCGTAGCTGCACCAGCAGGCCGGGAATGTCGATCTTCACCGGACAGACGTCGTAGCAGGCCCCGCACAACGACGAGGCGTACGGCAGCGACGAGTTGGGATCGCCGTGCCCGTCCATGCCGGTGAGTTGCGGGGTGAGCACGGCCCCGATCGGGCCGGGGTACACCGAGCCGTAGGCATGCCCGCCGGTGCGGGTGTAGACCGGGCACACGTTCAGGCAGGCGGAACAGCGGATGCAGTGCAGCGCGGCCCTGCCCACCTGATCGGCGAGCGCGTTGGTGCGCCCGTTGTCCAGCAGGATCAGGTGGAACTCCTGTGGCCCGTCGCCCGGGGTGACTCCGGTCCAGAGCGAGGTGTACGGGTTCATCCGCTCTCCGGTGGAGGACCGGGGCAGCAGTTGGAGGAACACCTCCAGGTCCGTGAAGGTGGGAAGCAGTTTCTCGATGCCCATCACCGTGATCAGCGTCTGCGGCAGGGTCAGGCACATCCGGCCGTTCCCTTCGGATTCCACGACGCACAGCGTGCCGGTGTCGGCGATCCCGAAATTGGCGCCGGACACGGCCACCCGCGCACCGAGGAATTTGCGGCGCAGGTGGTCCCGGGCGGCCATCGCCAGGCGCCGCGGCTCGTCGGTGAGATCGGCGGGTGCATCGGCCATCTCGGCCAGGAAGATGTCCCGGACCTCGGTCCGGTTGCGGTGGATGGCGGGGACCAGGATGTGGGACGGCTTGTCGTGCGCGAGCTGCACGATGAGTTCGGCGAGATCTGTTTCCACCGCTGCGATGTCCTGCTCCTGCAGATACTCGTTGAGTCCGATTTCCTGGGTGGCCATGGATTTGACCTTGAGCACCTCGGTGGCCCCGGTGGCTTTGACCAGGTCGGCCACGATCCGGTTGGCCTCCTGCCCGTCCGTGGCCCAGTGCACGACCCCGCCCCGGGCAATGACATTGGCTTCGAACTGTTCCAGTAGCTCTGGTAGTCGGGCCATCACATCCGTCTTGATGGCGGACCCGCTGTCCCGCAGAGCCTCCCAGTCCGGCATCTCGCCGACCACCCCGGCCCGTTTGGCCTGGATGGTAGAAGTGGCGTGGGCCAGGTTACGGCGGAGCTGGCCGTTGGCCAGAGCCTTGTGCGCGGCCTTCGGGAACGACTCCGCACCACGCAGCGGCGACGGTTCCGGATGGCCGCGGCGCCGCGGAATACCGAGAAAGCTCGTCATGCCGGGTCTCGTGCAGTAGCGGCCAGAATGCTGGCCAGGTGCACCGTTTCGACGGTGCTGCCCCGGCGCGACAGACCGCCGCCGATATGCATCAGGCAGGAAGAATCGCCGGCGCAACACACCTGTGCCCCGGTACCCAGTACGTGGTCGATCTTGTCGGTCAGCATCGCCGAGGACGTGTCGGCGTTGCGCAACGCAAACGTCCCGCCGAATCCGCAGCAGGTGTCACCCTCAGGCAGTTCCACCAGGTCCAGCCCCCGCACAGCCCGCAGCAGGGACAGCGGTTTGTCGCCGACCCGGAGCATCCGCAGGGAGTGGCACGTCGGGTGGTAGGTGACCCGGTGCGGGTAGTAGGCCCCGACGTCGGTGACGCCCAACACGTCGACCAGCAGCTCCGACAACTCGTAGGTCCGGGCGGCCAGGGCCGCGGCGTCGTCGGCCAGCGCGGCGTCACCGCCCCGCGTCGCGACCATGGCGTGCTGGTGCCGGATCGACCCGACACAGGACCCGGACGGGGCCACCGCGACGTCGAAGTCGTCGTCGGAGAACGCCTTCACGTAGTGCCGGACCACCGGCAGGGCCTCCACCAGGTAGCCACTGTTGACGTGCATCTGGCCGCAACAGACCTGGGCCGGTGGAAACACCACCTGGTGACCCAGACGTTCCAGCAGGCGCACCGTCGCCTTGGGGACCTCCGGGAAGAGCGCGTCACCCAGGCAGGTCGCGATCAGGGCGATCCGCATGCATCCTCCACGAAGTCCGGCGACCGCCCGGTCACGTCGGCACGAACCGGCGCAGGACCCTGGCCTCCCAGGGCTCCAAGAGCCCCGTGGTCCGTTCGGTGACTGTCCGTTCGGCGACTGTCCCGTCGGCGACTGTCCCGTCGGCGACTGTCCCGTCGGCGACGTTACCGAGCAGGAGTTCGGCGTCCGACCATTCGCCCAGACCCGCCGGCTCGGCCGGCTCACCGGACAGATTGCCCAGCACGAGCAACTCGACGTCGCGCAAGCGGCGGGTGAAGGCGTACATCTGCTGATCATCGGCCAGCAGCAACCGGAAGTCCCCGTTGGCCACCGCGGGTTCGTGGTGTCGCAGGGCGATCAGTCGTCGGTAATGGTGGAACACCGAATCCGGATCGGCCAGCGCCGCCGCAGCATTGATCTGCCGGTAATTGGGATTCACCGCCAACCAGGGCGTGCCGGTGGTGAACCCGGCGTGCGGTGAATCATCCCACTGCATCGGTGTTCTCGCGTTGTCCCGGCTCGGCCCGCGCATTGCCTCCACCACCGCAGCCGGATCCTGGCCGTCGGCCACCGCTTCGGCGTAATGGCGGAGGGATTCGATGTCGTGGAATTCGTCGACGGAGGCGAAGGGGTAGTTCGTCATGCCCAGTTCCTCCCCCTGGTACACGTACGGCGTTCCCCGGTGCAGGTGCAGCACGGTGGCCAGAGCCTTCGCCGACCGGACGCGGTACTTCCCGTCGTCACCGAACCGCGACACCGCGCGGGGCTGATCGTGATTGTTCCAGTACAGGCTGTTCCAGCCCACGTCGGCCAAGCCGGTCTGCCAACGCCCGAGGCTGTCCTTCAGGTCGGTCAACCGCAGCGGCCGGTGCTCCCATTTGGAATCCGCCTGGTCCAGTCCGACGTGCTCGAACTGGAACACCATGTCCAGCTCGCCGCGGGCCGGATCGGTGTAGAGCCGCGCCTGATCGACTGTGACGCCGGGCATCTCGCCGACGGTGAGGAATTGCCCTGACCGGCCCGCGAACACCTGCTCATGCATCTCGTGCAGGAACTCGTGCATCCGGGGGCCGTTCAGGAAGTGTTCGGCGCCGAGCAGACCACCGGCCGACGCCACCCCGTCGGGCAATGAAATCTGCTTGGAGATCATGTTGATGACGTCCATCCGGAAGCCGTCGACACCGCGGTCCAGCCACCAGCGCATCATCGCGTAGACGGCCTGCCGGACCTCGGGATTCTCCCAGTTCAGGTCGGGCTGTTTGGCCGAGAACAGGTGCAGGTAGTACTCGTCGGTGAGGTCGTCCCGTTGCCAGGCCGGTCCGGAGAAGAACGACGCCCAGTTGGTCGGCTCAGCGCCCGGCTCCCCGGTCCGCCGGCCGGCCCGCGCCGGGCGCCACCAGTACCAGTCCCGCTTGGGGTTGTCTGTGCTCGACCGGGATTCGACGAACCAGGGATGTTCATCGGACGTGTGGTTGACGACCAGATCCATCACCAGCTTCAGGCCGCGCCGATGCACCGCGGTCAACAGCTGCCCGAAGATTTCCAGCGACCCGAAAAGTGGATCGATGTTCTGGTAATCACTGATGTCGTAACCGTTGTCGTCCTGCGGCGAGGGATAAACCGGGGACAACCACAGCACATCGACCCCGAGATCGGCGAGATGGTCCACCCGGCTGGTCACCCCGGCCAGATCGCCGACCCCGTCCCCGTCCGAGTCGGCGAAGCTTCGCGGGTACACCTGGTAGACGACGGCCCTGCGGAACCACGCGTCGGTCGGGTCTGCTGCCATCGGCTCTGCGCCTTCCCACCGTCACCGTGGAACGGTCGGGCAGACTCTACTTGACCGCTCGGCGGCGCCGGGGCGCCTGCTCGCCCTTGAAACCCATCACGAAGGACGCCACCAGGTGGTTCCAGGAACAGGTCCGGCAGACCTCCACCTGGTAGACGGAGAACTCCCCGAAGTTGGCCGCCATCTTCTCCAACTCCGGCGGTTGCCGCGCGGAACCGGCCATGTGCTTGATCTCATCCCCGTAGACCCAGTAGACATGGGTCAGCGGCTCCTTACGGCAGACGGGACAGCTCACGTCCGTCGGCACCCCGTGAAACTTGGCCGCGCGGATCAGGTAGGGGGTCGCGTCGCAGACGTCGGTGACACCGGTGCGCCCGGACATCACTTCCGCGAGCAGCGCGCGACGCTGCAACGCGTAGTCCACCAATCCTCGCTGCGTCCGCACCCCGTCAAGCCTACGCGGCGCCTTCGGCCCCCGCTTTCGGGTGTCCCACCCCGGCATCGCCGCAGGCCAGCCGATGTGGTGGCACGGAAATGGAGCGGAGCGCCCCGCGCTGTAGGGTGACGGCGGTGAGGTTGACATACCGAAGCGTTTGTCACCCTCAACCCCATGATTCGGCCGCCGGCCGACGCCGGCCGTCAAAGGAGATCAAGATGGATCCGCATCCCATTCGCGTTGCCCTGGTCGGGGTCGGCAACTGTGCGTCGTCGTTGATCCAAGGGGTGGAGTACTACCGCACGGCCGACCCGGGCGCCAGGGTTCCGGGCCTGATGCACGTCCGGTTCGGCGAATACCACGTGTCCGACCTGACCTTCGTCGCCGCCTTCGACGTCGACGCGAAGAAGGTCGGCGTCGATCTGGCCGACGCCATCTCGGCGAGCGAGAACAACACCGTCAAGTTCGCCGACGTGCCGCCGGTCGGCGTCATCGTGCAACGCGGCCCCACGTTCGACGGTCTGGGTCGGTACTACCGCGAGACGATCACCGAGTCGGACGCTGAACCCGTTGATGTGGTGGCGGAGTTGCGCCGTGCGGCCGTTGACGTGGTGGTCTGCTACCTGCCGGTCGGATCGGACACCGCGGCGAAGTTCTACGCCCAGTGCGCCATCGACGCCGGCTGCGCCTTCGTGAACGCGTTGCCGGTGTTCATCGCCGGGACCGCGGAATGGGCCGAGAAGTTCCGCGCCGCCGGGCTCCCCATCATCGGGGACGACATCAAGTCGCAGCTGGGTGCGACCATCACCCATCGCGTGCTGGCCAAGTTGTTCGAGGATCGCGGCGTGCTGCTGGAACGGACCATGCAACTCAACGTCGGCGGCAACATGGACTTCATGAACATGTTGGAGCGGGATCGGTTGGAGTCCAAGAAGATTTCCAAGACGCAGGCGGTGACCTCCCAGGTCGACCGGGATCTGGGCGCCCGCAACGTGCACATCGGACCGTCGGATTATGTGGCCTGGCTGGACGACCGCAAGTGGGCCTACGTCCGCCTGGAGGGCCGGGCCTTCGGCGACGTCCCGCTGAATCTGGAATACAAGCTCGAGGTGTGGGACTCGCCGAATTCCGCCGGGATCATCATCGACGCCGTCCGGGCCGTCAAGATCGCCAAGGACCGGGGCATCAGCGGCCCGCTGATCTCGGCGTCGTCGTATTTCATGAAGTCACCGCCGGTCCAGTTTCCCGACGATCAGGCCCGCGACAACGTGGAGAAATTCATCGCCGGCGATCTGTCGATCTGACGATCCGCTCGGGCGGCTACCGGAGGCGGTGGGATCAGGCCGGCAGCACCGGGTCCGGCTGACCGACCGCCGTGGGTTGGGCCACCTCGACCTCGTCGCCCAGGGCCAGCAGCCCCGAACCGGTGGCCATGCCGCGGTAGCCCCTGGCTCCCTGATCGAGGTCGATCAGCGCTTGTTTGACCGCACCGTCCACCACCGGCGACGCGGTCTGGCCCAGGCAGAACCGGCTGAATTCGACGCACGGGTCGGCCACCCGGACCTCCGCCAACGGGATCGGACCCTGCGCCGTGTGCAGGGTGAGAAGGACCGGCAGGTCCAGACCGGCCAGCCCGTCGGGCGCGTCGACCAGGATCGTCTCGCCGGCAATGCCTTCGGTCAGATGTGCGCCGTATCTGGATCGCAGACGGCGGTAGTCACCGGTGCCCATCACGCTCACGCCGCCCCGGCCCCTGCGGTCCCTGGACCGCGGGTGGTCACGATGATGCACGTCGATCACCGAGCCGAGTCGTTCGGTCAGCCCGATCACCCCGGCCGGGCCGATCTCCAGTCGGGGCATCGACTCGATGGCCGACGGATCGTAGGTCCGCAACGGCGCCCGGCCGACCTTCAGCGGCTCGGTCTGCACCTGCAGCCGGACGATGCGGTACCGCACAGCGCCGGAATCAGACCTGGCACCGCTGGATCCGGACGTCACACCGGGGATCCCGCGGCCGAGGCGACCCTCTCGCCCAGCGGGACGGGATCGATGTGGAAGCGGGCATGGCTGTTGGAGGGAAGCACTTTTCGTACATCCTCGACCCGACCCGCGCTCACCTCGACGACGCCGTAGCCCGGCTGGTCCGTCCCCAGGTCCAGCAGCGGCAGCCCGAACGGGTCGAACGCCGCCGACCGGCCGATGCCGGCCCGGCCGATCTGGTCGGCGGCCACCACGTAACAGGTGTTCTCGATGGCCCTGGCCCGGAGCAGCGTCAGCCAGTGTTCCTCTTTGAGCGGGCCGCGGACCCAGGCCGAGGCCAGGGCCAGCACCTGGGCCCCGGCGGCTTGCAACACCCGGAACAGCTCGGGAAAACGCAGGTCGTAGCACGTCGCGAAGCCGACGGCCAGGCCGTCGATCTCGATCACCGGCGGGCTCGCCGATCCAGGCGCCACCGAGTCGGATTCCACGAAGGAGAAGGCGTCGTACAGGTGGATCTTCCGGTAGGCGGCGACGAGCTCGCCCCGCTGCACCACCACCAGCGTGTTGTGCACCCGCGCGGAATCCGGATCAGGCACGAAGGTGCCCGCCGCAATGGTGAGCCCGTGCTCCCGTGAGGCGTCGGCGAGGGCGGAGACGAACGGTCCGTCGAGCTCCTGCGCGGCCCGGACCGGAGCGGCGGGATCCTGCAGGAAGGAGACGATCGACCCCTCCGGCGCGAGCAGGAGCGCCGCGCCGTCGCCCGCGGCCCTGGCCGCCTGGGTCACCAGATGCTCGGCATTGGCCGCTGGATCCGTTCCCGGATCGAACTGACTGACCGCGATGCGCATTCTCGCTCCTCTGGTTCGGCGGGTCAGCCCGGGGACCAACTCTGGGTGCAGGACGGGGCCTGCGGGGATCAACTTTCACTCTTTGTGACCGGTGAGGCAGGAGAGAACAAGTTTATCCCCGCGCGGGAAGTTGATCCCCGCCGAAAAGGGGGGGTCACGGGACGATGGACACCATCCGGCCCGGCACCACCACGACCTTCCGCGGGACGGCCCCGGCCAGCAGTTCCACGATCCTGGCGTCGGCCAGCGCCGCTGCCTCGACCGTCGCCGCGCCGGCGTCGGCGGGGACCCGGATGCGGGACCGGACCTTGCCCTTCACCTGGATCGGGTATTCGATCTCCTGCGCGACCAGCAGCGCCGGGTCGGCGACGGGGAACGGCCCGTGCGCCAGCGACTGCGGATGGCCCAGCCGGCTCCACAGTTCCTCGCTGATGTGCGGGGCCAACGGCGCGGTCATCAGCACCAACGCCTGCGCAACCTCCCGGGGGGTGGCGGCCGCCGACTTGGTCAGGTGGTTGGTCAGCACGATGAGCCGGGCGATGGCGGTGTTGTACGACATCGCCGCGTAGTCCTTGGTCACCGCATCGATGGTGCGGTGCAGCAGCTTGCGGGTGACGTCATCGGGCGGCTCGTCGCTGACCACGACCTGGCCGGTGTCTTCGGAGACGATCGTCCGCCACATCCGCTGCAGATAACGGTGCGATCCGATCACGTCCCGGGTCTGCCACGGCCGGGAAATGTCCAGCGGGCCCATGCCCATCTCGTACATCCGGAAGGTGTCCGCGCCGTACCGGTCGCACATCTCGTCCGGCGTCACGACGTTCAGCAGCCGCTTGCCCATCTTCCCGTACTCCCGGTTGACCGGCTTGCCGCGGTAGCTGAACGAGTTGCCGTCGGGCGAGATGAGCACCTCCTCGGCCGGTACGAACGACCCGCGGTCGTCGGTGTAGGCGTAGGCCTGGATGTAGCCCTGATTGAACAGCCTGCGGAAGGGCTCCTCACTGGAGACGTGACCCAGGTCGAAGAGCACCTTGTGCCAGAACCTGGCGTACAACAGGTGCAGCACGGCGTGTTCCACTCCGCCCACGTACAGGTCGACGCCGCCGGTGTCCTGCGCCTTGGTGGGATCCTTTCCCATCCAGTACTTCTCGACGTCCGGGTCGACGAATGCGGTGGTGTTGGTCGGATCCAGGTACCGCAGTTCGTACCAGCAGGAGCCGGCCCACTGCGGCATCACGTTCAGCTCGCGGCGGTAGGTCTTCGGGCCGTCACCCAGGTCCAGCTCGACGGTCGCCCATTCGGTTGCCCGGCCCAGCGGCGGCACCGGGGTGGATTCGGCGTCCTGTGGGTCGAACGACTGGGGGGCGTAGTCGGCGACCTCGGGCAGTTCCAGCGGCAGCAGCTCATCGGGCAGCGCAATCGGCAGGTCGTCCTCGGCGTAGACGATCGGGAACGGCTCGCCCCAGTACCGCTGCCGGCTGAACAGCCAATCGCGCAGCCGGTATTGCACCTCCGCCCCGCCCAAGCCACGACCGGACAGCCACTGGATCATCATCTCCTTCGCCTCGGCGACATCGACGCCGTCCAGGCAGATCTCCCCGTTCGAGCTGTTGATCGCCGGACCGGTGCCCAGGTAGGCCTGATCGGGCGGGAAGTCGGGCGGAGGCTGCACCGTCCGGATCACCGGCAGCTCGTAGGCCTGGGCGAACTCGATGTCTCTGGTGTCCTGCGCCGGAACCGCCATGATCGCGCCGGTGCCGTACCCCATCAGCACGTAGTCGGCGATGAAAATGGGCAGCTCGCGCTGGTTGGCGGGGTTGGTGGCGTAGTTCCCCAGGAACACGCCGGTCTTCTGCTTGGTCTCCTGACGGTCCAGATCCGACTTCCGGGCCGCCCCGGCCCGGTACCCGGCCACCGCCTCCGCGGGCGTCGCCGCCCCCGATGTCCATCGCGGATTGGTGCCCGGCGGCCAGGCCGCGGCGACGATCGAATCCACCAACGGATGCTCGGGCGCCAGCACCAGGTACGTCGCACCGAACAGGGTGTCCGGCCGGGTCGTGTACACCTCGATCTGTTCGACCGCCCCGCGATCGGAGCCGTCCGGCGCCGGGCCCGGATGCACCACCGGGAACCGCAGCCGGGCGCCGACCGAACGGCCGATCCAGTTGCGCTGCATGGCTTTCACCGAATCCGGCCAGTCCAACCGGTCCAGATCGGCGATCAGTCGATCGCCGTACGCGGTGATGCGCATCATCCACTGGCGCAGATTCCGGCGGAACACCGGAAAGTTGCCGATCTCCGATTTTCCGTCGGCGGTGATCTCCTCGTTGGACAGCACGGTGCCCAGCCCCGGACACCAGTTGACCGGCGCCTGCGTGATGTAGGCCAGGCGATGGTCGGCAAGGATCGTCTGCTGCTCGGTCGAGGTCAACTCCGTCCAGGGCCGGCCCCCGGGCACCGGGCGGGTTCCGGCGACGAACTCGCCGATCAGGTCCTCGATCGGTCGGGCCTTCTTCTGGTCGGCGTCGTAGTGGGCGTTGAAAAGTTGCAGGAAGATCCATTGCGTCCAGCGGTAGAAGCCGGTGTCGGTGGTGGCCACGCTGCGGCGCTGATCATGACCGAACCCCAGCCGCCGCAACTGGGCCCGGTACCGAGCCACATTCTGCTCGGTGGTCGCCCGCGGGTGGGTTCCGGTGCGCACCGCGTATTGTTCGGCCGGCAACCCGAAGGCGTCATACCCTATGGTGTGCAGCACATTTCGGCCGCGCATCCGCTCGAACCGGCCGAGCACATCGGTGCCGATGTAACCCAGCGGATGACCGACGTGCAGGCCAGCGCCGGACGGATAGGGAAACATGTCCAGCACGTACAACTTGTCGGCCGGGACGGGCGCGGGCCGGCCGGCCGCGTCGACGGCGGCCAGCGGCCCACTCGGATTGGCCGCGTCGAACGTGCCCTCGGCCTCCCACCGGTTCTGCCAGCGGGCCTCGATCTGCGCGGCCAGCGACGCGGTGTAGCGGTGCTGGGGAGCCGAGCCGTCGATGCCGTCCGTGGTCACGGAGCCGTCCTCGTCGGTTGCTGCGGAGCCCCTCTGTTCGCTCATCGCGTTCGCCTCTCCTTCTCCTGGGCATAAAAAAACCCTCCTGCGCCCGGACTTCACCGGGCACAACAGGGATGGCCACGCTGCCGCCGTCCACCGGATCGGCCGGTGTTCGATGGATCAGCGCAGCCCCGGAAGGAGCAACGTGACCGCCATGACCAGGGATCCTACTACCGGCTACCGCACCGGAACCGCAGTTGCCGGTACCGCGGTGGTGGGATGCCGGTCCGCCCACCCTTCCCTGCTCGGTCGGTGGGAGCCGATTCGCCCGACCCATTACCATCATCAGAGTGTCAACTGCGCCCGTCGCCTTCACCCTGCCGGTCACCGCCGTGCTGGTCGTCCTGGCCGTGCTGGCCGGTGTCACCGCACGTCGGGGGTGGGCCGGGACCCTGCGGCGCACCGGCCGGCTCGGCCTGCACTCTCCGGCGGCGTCGGCCGGCGACGAGGCGTTCGGAACCGCCAACCGGGTGGCGGCGCCCGTCGTCGGCGGAGCCGCGGTGGTCGGGGTGACGCTGGCCGCGGTGATGTGGGTGCTGCCCGTGCCGGTTGCCGCGACCGTGGTGATCGGCCTCCTGGGCATCGTGGCCGTGCTGGTGATGCTCATTGCAGCCGGCGTCCTGGGCGAGCGCGCCGCCCGTACCCTGCCCGTCCCGGCCCGCCGACCGCAGGCCCGGGCCGCCTGTGACGGTTGCGCCTGCGGTGGGGGCGGTTGCGCCGGGCTCACCCGGAAGTCGGCAGACCTCCCAGCTTCGGACATGTCACCGGCGAACATGTCACCGACGAACATCTCAGCCGCGTCGGCCGGCGCCGACGGTCACGGCGGTCAGTTCCGCTTCATGTCGGACGGCCGGTAGGCCTCCCAGGCCAGTGGGAAGCCCTGCCGTTTCAGCGACCGAAAGTAGAGGTCGACCATCGGTCCGGTCAGCACGTCGTCGTCCAGGCCCGGCACCACGAACCAGGCTCCCTCCGCGATCTCGGCGGCCAACTGTCCCTCGCCCCAGCCGGCGTGTCCGGCGAACACCCGGACCCCGCTGAGCGTGGCCGCGGCGATGGCCGGTTCGCTGTCCAGGTCGACCAGCACCACCCGGCCCGCCACCCGGACCAGCCCCGATCCCTCCCCCGGGAAGTAGCCGCCGCGGCTGACGCCCAGACACATCGCCCCGGACGGCTGCACCGGGCCGCCGGCGTACACGGCCTGCGGCCGGGCCACATGGACCGCCCAGTCCGGCAACACGGAATGCACGGCCGTCTCCGTCCGGCGGTTCAGCACCAGCCCGGCGGACCCTTCCTCACCGTGCGCGACCAGGTACACCACGGTGCGTCGGAAGTGCGGATCGCGCAGATCGGAGGAGGCGACCAGCAGCATGCCGGCCGCGGGCAGATAGCGGCGCGAGGACCGGCCGCGTCGGATGTGCGGACCGCCCGGCGGTCCGCTGCCCGTGTCGTCACCGGAGCCCTGCTCCTCCGGTCGTTCGGTGTTGCTCATCACCGACCATCATTCCGCCTCGGCACGGCCGAGCGGATAGCCGGGGCGCAAACCGTTGGCCAACCGTGTCCCGAGCATGACCGACCCAGCCGTCCCGACCCGGCGTGCGTAACGTTCTGGGGGTGACTCCGCCACCGCCACCCCCTGCGAGGCCGGACCCGGGATCGGGTTCTGTTTCGGCCCGGGCGCGCGAATCCCCGGCGGCCGGCCACGTCCGACCGGTGCCGTCCGCACCGGAGCCCGCCGCGGCGCACCGCCCGGCCCGACCGTCGGCCCGCGGTCTGAGACCGCTGCTCCGGCTGGTCGGTCTGCGGCGCCTGGTCACGGTGCGTCTGCTCACCTCGTTCGGCGACGGCGCGTTCCAGGGCGCATTGGCCAACGCCGTGCTGTTCGACCCGTCACATCGGTCCACCCCGGCGGACATCGCCGCCGGCTTCGCGGTCCTGCTGCTGCCCTACTCGATCATCGGTCCGTTCGCCGGGGCTCTGCTCGACCGGTGGAGCCGTCGACAGGTCATCCTGTGGGCCAATCTCCTCCGGTCGATGGTCATCGCCGTGCTGGCCGTCCTGCTGGCGTTCGGGATCCCGACCTGGGTGCTGTTCGCCATCGCGCTGGTCGTCATCGGCGCAGGTCGCTTCGTCGGATCGGGACTGTCGGCCTCGCTGCCGCACGTCATCGCCAACGACTCGCTGGTGGGCGCGAACTCGCTGGCCACCACGGCCGGGTCGATCGCCGCGGTGATCGGCGGCGGTTTCGCGATCGGGCTGCGCGGGCTGCTCGGTCCGAGCAACGTATCCGACGCGATCGTCACCTCTTCGGTGATCGTCCTGTACGTCGGATCTGCGCTGATGGTGACCCGCTTCGCGGCGGCGGCGCTCGGGCCGGACGAGCGGGACGAGCCGCCCCAGCCGATCCTCGCCGTCCTCCAGGGCTTCGCCGGCGGCTTCCGCCACATCATCGCGCGGCCGACGGTGCGCCTGGCCATCGGCATGGTGGTGCTGGTCCGCTTCTGCTTCGGCTTGTCCACGCTGATCGTGCTGCTGCTGTTCCAGCACCACTTCGTCGATCGGGTCGGTGTGCTGCGGCCCGGCGTGCAGGGTATCGGTGAGGTTCTGGTGGTGTCGGCCGTCGGGCTCTTCCTGGGCGCGGTGACCACCGCGCCCGCGGTACGGAAGGTGGGCAGAACGCGGTACGTCATCGTGCTGCTGGCCTTCTCGGCCGTGGTGGCGCTGGTCGGCGGATCCCGGTTCACCATGGTGTCGACCCTGATCACGGCGCTGGTCCTGGCGTTTTCCTACCAGGCGTCGAAGGTGTGCGCGGATGCGGTCGTCCAGTCCGACTGCGACGACGCACACATCGGCCGGGTGTTCGCGCTCTACGACACGGCCAACAACATCCTCTACGTGGCCGCCTTCGTCGTCGGCGTCGCCCTGTTGCCCGTCGACGGACGCAGCCTGCTGGTCGTCATCCTGGTGGCCGTCATCTACCTGCTCACGGCAGGCGGCTACGGGATGGGCATGCGGAGCTTCGAACGCAGGACCGCCGTCCGCTGAGCGGACGCAGGCGGCCGCCGCCTCAGCCTGCGACGAGTCGGTCCCGCCCTGCGTTCTTGGCCCGGTACATGGCCGTGTCGGCCCGGACGATGCAGGAATGCATCGGCTCGGTGGGTCGCCAGGTGGTGTAACCGATGGAGCCGGTCTGCGCCCCCGGAACGGCGCCGCGGATGCGGTGGAGGATGGGCGGCGCCTGGTCGGCGTCGCAATCGGTCAACGCCACGATGAATTCCTCACCGCCCCACCGCGCGAAGAGGTCCGGCGCGCGAAGCTGACCCAACACCGCCGACGCGAACTCACACAACAGAACGTCGCCGGCCGCATGGCCGAACGCGTCGTTGTACGCCTTGAAGTTGTCCAGGTCGACGAGCGCGATGGTCAGCGGCTTCGCCGTGGTGCCGGCCCGGTGCATCAGAACTTCCAGCCGGTCCAGGAAGGCCCGCCGGTTCAGCGCCCCGGTCAACGGATCGGTGGTCGCCGAGCGTTCGAGCTCGGTCCGCAACTGCATCGCATGCAGGGACGCGCCGGCTTCGTCCGCGAGCACCCGCACCGACCGGACCGCCGGGTCGCCCATTCCCGTCACCTGGCCGGGCCAGACGACGTTCAGGACTGCGATCACCTCGCCCTCCACCACCACCGGCTGCCACAGCGCGCTGCCGCCGTCCTGTCCTGCGTGGCCGGTCCGGGTCGGACCGTCGGCTGTGGGCAGGGACGGCAGCAGCACCGCCTGCCCACTGCGCCGGACCAGGTCGGCGGTCGAGCCGCGGGCGTGGCCCAGCCCGAGCTCGGCCCCGTCGCCGCAGGTCACTATCAACGTCGCCGAGTCGGACGGTTCCAGCAACCCGACCGTGGTCGCGCCCGACAACGAGCGAACCGATGCCACCACCACCGGCCGCGGGTCGGTACCGGACTGGACACAGCGGGCGACTGCGGCGATCGCAGCCAGCTCGGCCTCGGACCTCCGCAGGGCAGTCTCGGTTTCTTTGCGTTCGGTGATGTCCTCGGCAACCGCGAGGGTCCATTGCTCGCCGTTCGGCCCGGGAGCGGGCGTCACATTCACCCAGGCCCAGCGATAGGAGCCGTCCGGCCGGCGCAGGCGCATCTCGACCCGCATCACCCGGTCCGCGCTGGCCAGTTGACGCATCTCGGAGTCGGCGATCACGCCGTGGTCGTCCGGATGCGCGTACTCCAGGGCGGAGTGGCCGACCATCCGGGACGGATCGACGCCCAACAATCGACCGAACGCGGCGTTCGCCTCGACCCACAGACCGTGTTCGTCGGAGAGGCCGATCGCGACCGGACTGTGGTCGAACAGTGCCCGAAACCGTCGACCCGACTCGATCATCTCGGCACGTACCGTGGTCAGCTCGGTGATGTCGGTGGACACGCCGGCGACCGCGTAGACCCGGCCCCCGTCGTCCACCAGGGGAAATTTCGTCGATCGGTAGGTGTGCGCACATCCGTCGGCGAGCATCAACTCTTCCTGGAACACCAGCCAGGAGCCCGATTCGGGGGTCTGCGAGTCGTTGCGGCCAAACATGTCGTCCGACGACCGCGGAAAGACCTCCGCCCCGGTCCGGCCGATCATCGCGCCGGCTTCCTGACCGACCGCCCGTTCCATGGCGGCGTTGGCCAGCACGAAACGACCGTGGAGGTCTTTCGCGTAGATCAGCACGTCGGTGTGGTCCAACAAGGCGTCCAGCAGTTGGCGGCTCCGGCGCAACTCGGTCTCGGCCACCGCGTTCGCAGCGATCCGGGCGGTGAGGGCCTCCGCCTGCCGCCGCAGTTCATCCAGACCGGAGTCGGGTACCGCACGGGGGTCCGCCACCACCTCAGGCCTGCCCGACGAGCGTGACCGGAGCTGGATCGGCTGGAACCTGCCCGTAGCAACGACTCTCGATGAAGCGCCTGGTTGCGTCCGTCCCGAGCGCGGCGGACATCAGGTATCCCTGACCGCTCTGGCAACCCAGTCGTATCAGGGCGTCCCGCTGAACACCGTGCTCGATGCCTTCCGCGACGGTGCGGAGTCTGAGGTCGGCGGCCAACCGGACGATGGTGGCCACGAACGCATCGCCCTCACTGTGCGGGTCGTTCAGCGGATCGATGAACGACTTGTCGATCTTGAGGATGTCCACCGGCAGCTGCCGGAGGTGGGACAGCGACGAGAATCCGGTGCCGAAGTCGTCGATCGCCACCCGGACACCGAGCATCCTGATCTGGCTCAGCACCTCGGCGGTGCCGGCCGGATTGACCATCAGCACGCTCTCGGTCACCTCCAGAACAAGGCGCTGCGGCGGCAGACCACTGGCCGTCAGCGCCTCTCGAACCGTCTCCAGCAAGCAGGGGTCCTGCAGCTGCCAACCGGACAGGTTCACCGACACAGACAACGGCGCATCGGCGGCACCGGCCACCACCGGCCACGTCGCCGCCTCCCGGCAGGCAGCCGCAAGTATCCATCCCCCCAGCGGCACGATGAACCGGGTGTCCTCGGCGAGCGGGATGAATCGTCCCGGTTCGACCTGGCCCAACGTCGGATGCCGCCATCGCACGAGCGATTCGAATCCTTCGAGTCGTTGGTCGGACAACCTGAACAGGGGTTGGTATTCGAGGAAGAATTCGGAGCGGTGCAATGAGCCCGGAAAGCAATTCACCAGGGCCATCTTCTCCAGCAGCCGGGCCCGCAGGACCGTCTCGAAGACGACCACCCGGTTCTTCCCGGCCGCCTTCGCCTCGTACATCGCGGCGTCGGCCTCGCTCAACAGCTGCTGGGTGGTGGTGTCGGCCTCGGCAACGGCGACGCCGACACTCGCCGACAGGCGGATCTCGTGGTCACCAAGGCGCACCGGCTCGCGGAGGACGGAGACGATGCGCTCGGCCAGCACGCTGGCCGCCTCCGACTGTTCGGCGTCCTCCAGCAGCACCGCGAACTCGTCGCCGCCCAGCCGGGCCACGGTGGCGACCCCGCGGACGATCGAGTTGATCCGCTTGCCGACCACCACGAGCAACTCATCGCCGGCCTGGTGACCGATCCGGTCGTTGACCGCCTTGAAATCGTCCAGGTCGCAGAAGCAGAGCGCAACGATCCGTTTCGACGAAGACCCGGTCAGGGCTCGCTTCACCCGCTCCTGCAACAGCCAGCGGTTGGCCATCCCGGTCAACCCGTCGTGCAGTGCCTGGTGTTGCAGGTCGTCCTGCAGCACCTGTTGGGCGGCGATGGCCGCGCGCAGCGAAGAGCTCTGTTCCTGCAGCACCTGGTTCTGTCGCCTGATCTGGGCGAACATCCCGGACACCCGGTAGGTGATCAGCGCGAACACCACCAGCGAGGTGGCCGACAGGACCGGTAGGTCGACGGGCAGTCCGTCCAGGCCGGTGATGAGCATGATCACCGGGGACAGCAGCGCTGCACCGGCCACCAACGGTAGCCATCGCCTGCGCTGCAGGTCGGGTCCTTCGACCCCGCCCGGCGCTGCACCCATCGACGGGTGCAGCGCCGCCGCGGCGATCAGCACATAGTTCAGCAGGAAGCCTGCGTTGACCGGGCTTTCCGAATAATAGGTGCCGTGCAGCGTCTGCAGTTCGTAGACGAAGTCGAACGCCAGCATCACGGCGACCGCGGCGACGAGCAGCTGGTCGGACCGGCGACGGGCGGAGCCCCACAGCAGGGCGCCGGCCACCGCCGACAGCACGCCCAGGTCCATCACCGGGTACGCCATCGTCACGAGTTTCCCCAGTGTGCCCATCGGGTCTGCGGCCGGGTCGGCCTCCAGGGTGGGACCCATCAGGAAATGCCAGACCAGCCCGAGCGTGCCGACGCAGACGGCGAGGGCGTACGTCCAGCTGTCCCGGACAGCCCTTCGGCCGACCGGCCGGGTAATTGCGACGACACCGGCGAACAGCAGGGGATACCCGGAGAGGTAGACCGCGTCCGCCACCGACGGAAAGGGGGCGGTGGTGTGCAGGACCACGTCGTAGACATCCAACACCGCATCGCCCACTACGAAGCAGGCGTTGGCGCCGGCCACCAGATACCACCCACGGGCGGACGCGGGGCGGTGCAGGCGCACACCGGCGAGCACCGCCATCGTGGCGGCGGCGCCGACCACCGAATAGATCAGATCCTTGGTCGGGAGGCCGGGCACGACGAGGTAGACCGCGATGGCGCACACCCCGCCGCCGAGTACCCACCTCCACCATGAAAGCCGAGCCAACGATCGCACCCCTGTCGTCGCACCACGTTCCCCCCACCGAGTATTCCCTGGCCAGCGGTCGGGATGAGAGGTTTGGTGATCTTGGCTACCGGGGCGCTCATCCGGCCAGGATGCCCTCGTCCCGGGCCCATCGGTACAGCGCGGCCTCGGCGGCGTCGCGATCCATCGGTCCGTTCTCCAGCCTGAGCTCCTTGAGGAAGGCCCAGGCCCGGCCGACCACCGGCCCCGGCCCCACCCCCAACAGCGTCATGATCGCGTTTCCATCCAGGTCCGGCCGCACCTTGGCCAGGTTTTCCGCGGCCGCCAGGGCCGTGATCCTGGCCTCCAGGTCGTCGTAGGACCGCTGCAGCGCGAGCTGCCGCCGTTGATTGCGGGTCGTGCAGTCCGCCCGGACGAGCCTGTTCAGGCGCGAGAGCAACGGCCCGGCGTCGGTCACGTAACGACGCACGGCCGAATCGGTCCAGTGTCCGTCGCCGTAGCCGTGGAAGCGCAGGTGCAAGAAGGTCAGGCCGGCCACGTCCTCGATCAGCTGTTTGGGGTATTTGAGTTCGCGCAGACGCGCCCGCACCAATTTCCGGCCGACCACCTCGTGGTGGTGGAAGCTCACCCCCCCGCCGTCGGTGAACCGCCGGGTGGCCGGCTTGCCGATGTCGTGCAACAGCGCCGCCATCCGGAGGGTCAGGTCGGGCCCGTCGTCCTCCAGGGCGATGGCCTGTTCGAGCACCGTCAGCGAGTGCTCGTAGACGTCCTTGTGCTGGTGATGCTCATCCCGCTCCAAGATCAGGGCCGGTAATTCGGGCAAGACCCGGTCCGCCAGGCCGGTCGTGGTCAGCAGCACCAGCCCGAGCCGCGGGTGCGGCGCCAGCAGCAGTTTGGCCAGCTCCGCGGCGACCCGCTCGGCCGTGATCCGCGCGATCTCGGCGGACATGGCCGACATCGCCGCGACCACCCGATCGGCGGGGGTGAACGACAACTGGGCGGTGAACCGCGCGGCCCGAAGCATCCGCAGCGGATCGTCCCGGAACGACTGCTCCGGTGTTCCCGGGGTGTCCAGCGTCCTGGCCGCCAATTGGGCCAGCCCGCCGAACGGATCGGTGAACCGGTGCTCGGGCAGCGACACCGCCATCGCGTTGACCGCGAAGTCGCGCCGCAACAGGTCCTGCTCCAGCGAATCACCGAAGGAGACCACCGGGTTGCGGGACGCCCCGTCGTAGAGGTCGGCGCGGAAGGTGGTGATCTCCAGGCGCAGACCCTTCTTGGCCACGCCCACGGTGCCGAACGCGATGCCGGTCTCCCAGACCGACTCACCCCACCCCTTGACCAGGGCCAGGATCTGCTCCGGCCGGGCGTCGGTGGTGAAATCCAAGTCGTCCTGCATACGTCCCAGCAGCGCGTCGCGAACGGACCCACCGACCAGATGCAGCTGATGACCGGCCTTGACGAACCGCCGGCCCACTTCGTCCAGTACGGGAAACACCCGGATGAGTTCGGCGACCGCCGACCGCTGCAATTCGGTCAGGGCCCCGCCGTTCGGCACAACGTCCGCGGGTCGGCGGGGGGATGACGCACCCGGCGACCCCGCGTCGAGCGGGTCGGGTGGAGCGGCGATGGGCACGACGGATCAGTGTACGGGCCGACGTCGTTCGGCCCGGTCCGCGTTTTCGCCGGTCTCACCCTGGTCCCCGGTTCGGCACACGCTGAGGCCGGTTAATTCCCCACTACCATCGGCCCCATGGCCCCCACCCCCGCGCGCCCCCCGAGGCGACGCAGGGCGGACGAGACGTCAGCCGGGGGTCTCGTCGTCCGCACCGAGCACGGGGTGTCGGCAGGAGCCCTGATCGGTCGGCTGGACCGGCGGGGCCGACTCCGCTGGTCGCTGCCGAAAGGGCACGTCGAGGTGGGCGAGACGACCGAGCAGGCGGCGATCCGGGAGGTCGCCGAGGAGACCGGGATCTCCGGGCGTATCACCGCCCGGCTCGGCAGCGTCGAGTACACGTTCACCGCGGACGGCCGGCGCATCCACAAGCGCGTGCACCATTTCCTGATGGAGGCCATCGCCGGCGAGCTGTCCGACGCCGATGTGGAAGTCACCGAGG
Source organism: uncultured Nakamurella sp. (assembly GCA_964250735.1). Lineage (GTDB taxonomy): Bacteria > Actinomycetota > Actinomycetes > Mycobacteriales > Nakamurellaceae > Nakamurella. The sequence continues at coordinate 23,116 of CAXUHA010000010.1, forward strand.
TCGCGTGGGTGCCGATGGATCAGATGCCGGTGCGGCTGGCCTACGCCGGGGAGCGGAGGCTCGCCCAGCGTGCGGCCCAACTGCTCGCCGACACCGCGTGAGCGGCGGACCCGGGGGTCGACTCTGCGGGCCGAAGGGCGGGCGCCCGGCCCACCGCCGCGAGCGGCGACGGCTCACCTCACTGGTCCGGCTGCTGCCGGTCCTGCTCTGCGTGGTGATCGTGCCGCTGCTGACCAGCGGTGTCGTACTCCACCCGCACGACGCGGGCGCCACCACGGTCCCCGCGCCCACCCCGGTCGACCCGCAGTACCCCGTCGACCCGCAGTACCCCTATGCCGGCTACCTACGATCCACCATCACGAGCATCACCCCGACCGTGGTGACTAGCGCCGCCGCGGACCTGTTGACCGTCACCGGCACCATCACCAATGTCAGCCCCGGAATCCTCTACGACCTGCGGTACGTGTGGCAGCGGGGTGACGCCCTGGCGAATGTGGCCGCGATCAACACCGAGATCTCCGATCCCGGTCGGCCGACGGCGGTCGTCGGCGCGGATTGGAAGATCCTGGCCGGCACCCCGGAGACGACCGAGCAGACCGATCTGGCCCCCGGCGCCAGCCTGACGTACGTGGCGACCACAGCCATCAGCGATCCCGCCGCGCTCAACCTGAGCCGACGCGGGGTGTATCCGGTGATGATCAAGATCTCCGGCGACGTCGGGCAGAACGGTGAGGTCCGGTACGAGCGGGTCGGCGAGATCCATCTGTTGGTGACCGTGCTGTCCGCCCCGCGGCATGCGGGCGGAGCGAGGGTCGACACCGGCCAGCCGCCGGGGTCGACCACGGTCGGTTCCGGCGCGCCCACGGCCACCGAGTCGGCCCAGCCCATGTCGTCGACCTCCACTACCACCAGCAGCACGGACATCCCCACCCAGGGGTTCCCGACCGACGACGCCACCGCAGCATCGACGCCGGCGGGATCGACTCCCGCAGCATCGACTCCCGCAGCATCGACCGGCGGGCCGACCGTCGCCACATCGACCCTCGCTGCACCGACCACCACCGCACCGACCACCGCTGGACCCGACCCGGGTCCCCCGACCACCACGGCGGCCCGGGCTGTCGCCGTCAACCTGCTGTGGCCGGTGGTCGACACCCCCCATGTCGGCGTCGGCGGGGTCTTCCTGGACGACAGGCTGGCCCGGGAGATCGCCCCGGGCGGTCGCCTGTACCGGGTGCTGAACGGGCTCGACGCGGTCAACCCGGGCCCGGGGTCCGTCACCCTCGTCGTCGATCCCGAGCTGCTGTCCGAGCTGGAGATGATGGCCGGCGGCTACCGGGTGGTCAGCCGGCCGGGACGGCCGCAGGCGCCGCGGACGCCCAGTTCCGTGGCCCCGACGTCCAGCGGTGACGCGTCGTCGCCGCAGGTTTCGGGCGGCGTCTTCGGCCGGAGCCAGGGAGCGGCCACCACCCCGGCGCCGGCCCCGACCGCGTCGCGCAGCACCCCGGAGACGACCCCCGCCGGTTCACGGACCCCGCCCGCCGGACAGCCGACACCGGTCGCCGGAACCACCGCCAGCAGCACCGCCAACGGCACCGGCGCCGGCACGGGCGCCGGCACCCCGCCTCCGCCGGACACCGTCGCCGGAACCGGCCAGGCCGCCGCCAACGCTTTCCTGACCACCCTCCGTTCCGCCGTCCGCCATCGTCAGGTGATCGTGCTGCCGTACTCCGATCCGGACAGCACGGCGATGATCAGGGCCGGGCTGGCTCGTCAACTGGCCACCCTGATCAGCACCGGTCGCAGCGTGGCCGCCAAAGTCCTGGGGTTGGCCGCCGACGACCCCCGGTTGATCACCACCATGGCGATGCCCGAAGGCGGCGCGGTCGACGATTCGACGCTGGCCTACCTGTCCACTCACGGCATGTCGCAGGCGCTGCTCGCACCGGCCACCGTCGCGCACGCCGGAGCGGCCGTGGGGTCGGTCAGGATCGACGAGAGGTCCAACGGCGGCCAGGTGGTCCAGGCCGCCGTCACCGACTCCGCGGTGCGAGGTGCAGTCGACGCCGTGATCGCCCACCCCGACGGGGCCGGATCAGCGGTCCGGTTGAACGGCCTGGCCGCGTTGCTCGCCGGCGGCAGCATCGACGGCAGCGGGACCCCGCTGATCATCGCCCCGGACCACCGGTGGACGCCCCCCATCGCGGGTCTGGCCGTCCTGAGCAACCTGCTGCGCGTCCTGTCCGGCGGCGCGGTGGTGGTCGGTACACCGCTGACCACCATCGCCGCGAGGGCCACCACCCGGGCCACCCTGGCCTATCCGGCGGCCGCCCGGCAGGCCGAACTCGACCAGGGATACCTGACCCAGGTGGCCGACGACACCGGCTGGATCAACGGGGTCACCTCGTCGGTGTCCAGGGCCGGGGGCCAGGACGCGTCCGATCCCGACGACATTCTCGACCCGCTGGCGAACGCGCTGCTGGTCACCGGGTCGGCGGGCCTGCGGGCCGATCGGCACATCGGTCGGAACATCCTGCACACCGTCGAAGCCACGTTGACCAACTTCCGGGCCGGGGTGACCATCGCCGGCGGCACGTCGTACACGCTCGCGGCGTCGACCTCGCCGCTGCTGGTCACGGTGCGCAACGACCTGCCCTACGTGGTCACCGTCCGCGTGGCGATCATCGGCGGAGCAGCCGTCGGGCTGACAGCGTCCGATCCGGGGGCGCAGAGCATCGCCGCGGGCCGGTCCCAGCAGTTCAAGATCGATACCAGGGTGGTCAAGGCCGGCCGGTTCCAGATCGACGCCCAACTCAAGGCGGCCGACGGTTCCGACTGGAGCGCCGCCACCACCGTCACGGTCAGCTCCTCCGCCTACGGGGCGCTGACCATCGGATTGATCGTGGTGGCCGGCGGCGCTTTGCTCCTCATGGTCGCGATCCGGATCGGCCAACGGGTACGGCACCGGACCGGTCGGGTGAACGGCGACCCGACCGACAGGGCGACGACTCGAGTAACGGCGCTGTCCGTCCCGGGCCCGGATTCGGTACTGGGCGCCGCCAACGAGTCGGCCGGGGCGGGCAACCCGATGGACCCCGAAACGTCATCCGATCCGATGCCCGGATCGGATGCCGGCGGTCAGGGCACCCGCAGACCGCACACCGACCAGGACGGGGAAGCCGAGCGATGACCGGACCGCGGCCCCCCGGTCAGGACGCGGACGGCCCGCCCGACCGTGGGCCCCGCGCGACCTGGGAACATGCCTCGCGTGACCAGGCCGCGCGGGCCCGACTGGAACGCGAGCAGGCGCAGGAAGCGGCCGTGTCCCGGATCCAGGGCTGGCGCCACGGTGCCCACCGACGGATCGCCTCCGGACCGGCCCCGCGCACCCCGGTTCCGCTGACCGGCGTCCCGCCCGGCGGTATGTTCCCGGCCGAGCAGGACGCCACCGTGCTGATCCATCGGATCACCGACGAGGCGGTGCCACCCGATGTCGCCGAGGCCGTCGGGGTCGGCCGGCCCGGTGAGCCGGGCTCCGCAGCACCTCGGGATCCGCGGGATCCGCCGGATGGGGCCGGGTCGGCCGCCGCGGGGATGAAAACGGCGAGTACGGCCGGGGTGGTCCGGGCCGGCGCGTTGATGGCCGTGGCCACCATCGTCAGCCGGCTCACCGGACTTCTGTCGAAGGTCGCGATGCTCGCGATCTTGGGTGCCGGTCTGAGCAGCAGCGCATACACGGTGGCCAACACGCTGCCCAACATCGTGTTCGAGCTGCTCATCGGCGGCGTCCTGACCTCGGTGGCCATTCCGCTGCTGACCAGGGCACAGCGCAGCGACCCCGACGGTGGTCAGGAGTACACCCAACGCCTGTTGACGATCGCCGTGGTCGGGCTGCTGCTGGCCAGCGTGGCCGCGGTGTTCTGCGCACCGCTGCTGGCCCGGCTGTACCTGTCGGACGGCCAGGAGGGCGACGGCCGGCTGACCGCACTGACCACCCAACTCGGACGACTGTTGTTGCCGCAGATCTTCTTCTACGGCGTCGCGGCGCTGTTCGGCGCGATCCTGAACACCAAGGAGCGGTTCGCCGCCAACGCCTGGGCGCCGGTGCTGAACAACGTGGTCGTCATCGGCGTGGCCGTCGTCCTGTTCGTCGACACCGGCGGGCGGGCCGAACTCGTCGACGGGTTGCCGACCCGTGACCTGATCATCCTGGGTGTGGGCACCACCCTCGGCATCGCCGTGCAGGCCCTGGCCATGGTGCCCTCGTTGCGCCGATCGGGGTTCCGGTTCCGCTGGCGCTGGGGCTGGGACCCCCGGCTGGGCGAGGCCGGCGGCCTGGTCGGCTGGGCCGTCGGGTACGTGTTGATCTCGCAGGTCGGCGTGGTGGTCACCACCCGGGTGGCCAGGGACGCGTTCGTGGACGGCAGCGGTCCCACCATCTTCAGTTACGCGTCGCTGCTGTTCCAGATGCCCTACGGGATCCTGGGCGTGGCCGTGCTGACGGCGATCATGCCGCGGCTGTCCCGGCACGCCGCCGAAGGCCAGATGGCGCAGGTCAAACACGACGTGTCGCTGGCCAACCGGCTGTCCGCCGTCGCCCTGTTGCCGGTCTCCGCGGCCCTGGTGGTGCTGGGCGGTGGCGTGTCGGTGTTGCTGTTCGAGCACGGCAACGTCACCAACCAGGGCGCGGCACAGATCGGCCTGTCCATCGCGGGCATGGCCATCGGCCTGGTTCCGCTGGCCATGACGCTGGTCCAGATGCGGGTGTTCTACGCCATGAAGGACGGCCGGACGCCGACCATCATCAACGCGGTGATGGTCGGCGTCCGGGTTCCACTGCTGCTGGCCAGTGTGTCGCTCGCGCCGCACTGGGTGATTCCGGGCCTGGCCCTGTCAACCGCCGTCTCCTACATCGTGGGTGCCGTCGTCGGTGAGATCTGGCTCCGCGTCCGGTTCGGCCGGATGGGCACCGTGCGCACCCTCACCACCATCGCGAAGATGACCGCAGCCTCGGCCCTCGGCGCGGTGGCCGCCTTTGTCGCCGTCCACTACACGGTCGGCGCCTCGCCGACCACATTCACCGGTGCGATCCAGACGGTGGTGGTCGGCACGGTCGTCGGGCTGGTGGTCATCGCCGCTGCCGCCACCGCGTTGCGCGTCGAAGAACTCCAGCCGGTCCGGCACCGGTTGTCGCGGCTGCTGGGCCGTCACCAGGTCGCGGCCGCAGGCTTCCCGGTGTCTTCAGGCATGGTGTCTGCGGAGGGGACAACCCGGGCCGGGATGAAAGGATCACCTGATCGGCCCCCACCCGGGCCGGCGGGCGATGCGCTCCACGGCGTGACACAGTCCCCCGGTGGTTCGACGAGCGGCCCCGACGGAACGCCCAGCAGAGAGAAGGTCACCGAGCGCGTGACGCACGCAGGCGCGGGCGATCCCCGCGAGCCATCCGAGGGCAGCGGGCACCAGGCTGCCGTTCCGCCGGCCGGCAGGCCGGACGACGGGGCCTTGCCCGGCGCGGTCGGCTCCACGCGGCGGCCGGGCGCCCACGCCAGGGCGGAGTCCGATCCCACCGTCAATCTGGGCGCCCGCGCGGCGGCCGGGCCGCCCGCGGTGCAGGCGCCCGGAACTACGGTGGGCGGTCGGTACCGCCTGGTCAGCCTGGTCGCCACCGACGACGCGGGCAACCGGTTCTGGCGGGCGAAGGACACCGTGCTGCCGCGCGACATGGCCGTCACGCTGCTGCCGGACACCAACGCCGCATCGGCTACGGTCGCGCGCACCCTGCGGGTCGGCCGCCTACACCACATCGGCCTGCCGCAAACGTTGGACGTCGGTACCGAGCAGGGTCACTCGTACGTCGTCGGTCAGTGGGTCGACGGGGCCACCCTCACCGACCTGCTCGCCGGTGGTCCACTCGAACCGGACGTGGCCACGTCCATCACCGCCAAAGTGTCGGAGGCCGTCGCCGAAGCTCACCGCAACGGCATCGCCCTGGGCGCCATCAACCCGTCGCTGGTCCGCGTGAACTTCGACGGGCAGGTCCGGCTGTCGCACGTCATTGCCCACGGTAATGCCACCCCCGACCAGGATGTCCGGGCCGTCGGCGGCCTCCTGTACCTGATGCTGACGGGCACCTGGCCCCTGCCGGCCGGCGCCGCATCGGCGGGCGTGATGGGCGACGGGGTGAACGGGCGGTCCGCCGCCGGGCTCGCCGGGTCTTCTCCGCTGACACCGGCGCCCACCCGGGGTGGCCGGGAGATCCCGGCCGGCGAAATCCGCGCCGGCATACCACCCGCACTGTCGGCGCTGGCCCAACGCGCCCTGCATCCCGACGAGGTCGACGGCATTCACGCGGTCGGGGCCATCGCGGCGTTGCTGAGGCAACCGGAGCTGACTGCCCCGCCCCCGGCCGGAGCCGTCGACGAGCCGGTCCAGCCGACTCTGAACCCGGCAGAGCGCCGGCTGGTCAAGGAACGGCGGGCCAAGCTGGCTGTCGCGACCGTGATGATCGCAGCCTTCTCGGCCCTGATCATCATCGTGGTGGCCAGCCTGGCGAAGCAGGTGATGGACAAGGTGGCCGGCCCGACCGTCACCGGGGTGCAGATCCTCAATGCCGGCCCGGTGACCACCCGGAAAGCGGTGCCCGCACCGGTTCGGACGACCGCCAAACCGACGCCCACCCCGACCGGGGCGACCAAGAGCTCGTCCCCCACCGCGACCCCGACGACGACGGCCGCCCCGGTGGCCACGGTGCAGAAGATCATCGACGCCAACGTCTACGACCCGATGGGCAACGGGGTGAAGGACAACACCGACCAGGTGCCGCAGGCCTTCGACGGCAATCCGTCGACGTCCTGGCCGACTTTCGCCTACAAGCAGCAGTTCCCGTCGGCGTTGAAGCCGGGTGTCGGGTTGACGCTGGAGTTCGCCGATCCGATCACCCCGGCGACGGTGACCGTCTCCTCCGACACGCCGTTGACCACCATCGAGGTGCGCGCGGCCGCGGCCCCCGACCTGCCCTACACCCAGACCACCGCCCTGGGCCAGGGCGACATCACCACCGGGTCGAACGCGACCCCCGGCTCCACCACGATCACCCTGACCGCCGCGCCCAAGTCGAAGTTTCTGGTCATCTTCGTGGTCCACATGGGCCCGGACGGATCGCGCTTCCGCTCGGACATCAACGAGATCACCGTTACCGGCTCCTGACCCACCCCCACCTGACCGCGCTGATCATCTTCCGCGGCGCTCATCAAAGTGGCGCGAATGGGACTCGTGGGACGCAAATCGACCCGATCACAAGCGCGATGCGCCCAGACGACGATGGGGAATGACTGTCGGTAGATTGGTGTTCTATGCACTGAGTGCCGGATGTCGGCGCCTCAAGCCTTGAAAGGACACTCGTGCCGGGACCTGCAGCAACCGCGCCGGGATCGACCGGGACGCCTGAGGGAACCGTCCACGACGTCATCGTGATCGGGTCCGGGCCCGCGGGCTATACCGCGGCGCTGTACCTGGCCAGGGCCGATCTCAAACCGTTGGTCTTCGAGGGGTTCTCCTACGGCGGCGCGCTGATGACGACGACCGAGGTGGAGAACTTCCCCGGATTCGCCGACGGCATCATGGGCCCCGAGTTGATGGCCACCATGCGGGCCCAGGCGGCCCGGTTCGGCGCCGACCTGCGTAGCTCCGACGTGGAGTCCGTCGATCTGACCGGCCCGGTCAAGTCGGTCACGGTCGACGGGGAGACCTTCTCGGCCCACGCGGTAGTGCTCGCCACCGGATCTGCGGCCCGTTACCTCGGGCTCCCCGGCGAGCAACGGCTGGTCGGTCGGGGGGTCTCCGCCTGCGCCACCTGCGACGGCTTCTTCTTCCGTGGCCACGACATCGTGGTGGTCGGCGGCGGCGACTCGGCCATGGAGGAGGCGACGTTCCTGACCAAGTTCGCCAAATCGGTGACGATCGTCCACCGGCGCGCGGAATTCCGGGCCAGCCCGATCATGCTGGACCGGGCCCGGGCCAACCCCAAGATCCGTTGGGCGCTCAATTCGGCCGTCACCGCGGTCCACGGGGACGAGGCGGTGTCGGGCGTCACGCTGACCGATACCATCACGGGCGTCTCCAGGGACATCGATGCCACTGGACTTTTCGTGGCCATCGGGCACGACCCGAGGTCGGAGTTGTTCAAGGGCGTGGTCGACACCGACACGGACGGTTACGTCCGCACCGGGGGTCACATCGGTGCCGGTCGCCTGACCGCGACGAACATCCCCGGCGTGTTCGCCTGCGGCGATCTGGTCGATCACACGTACCGGCAGGCCATCACGGCGGCCGGCTCCGGCTGCTCCGCCGCACTGGATGCGCAACACTTCCTGGCCTCGCACCAGCTGGCCCAGGTCACCGATCCGGAGCCCGAGCCCAGCGAGACCGAGGAGATCTCGGTCGGCGTCTGACGCCGGCGTCAGAGAGAGATGACGTCAGCTCACCCGGCTGACCCACCACCCACCACCCATCACCCGTCCACCCACAACACAGACAGAGGTTTGAAGATGGCTACCAAGAAGGTCACCGACGCGAGTTTCGACGTCGACGTACTGCAGTCCGAGAAGCCGGTGATCGTCGATTTCTGGGCGGAGTGGTGCGGTCCGTGCCGCATGGTCGCCCCGATTCTGGAAGAGATCTCGGCCAAGCACGGAGACAAGGTGACGATCGCCAAACTGGACATCGACGCCAACCCGGAGATCGCGCAGCAGTACCGGATCCTGTCGATTCCGACGATGTTGGTGTTCCAGGGCGGCAAGCCCGTCAAGCAGGTCGTCGGCGCCAAGCCGAAGGCGGCCCTGCTCGCGGAATTCTCCGACATCCTGGCCTGATCGCCACCTGAGGCGGAACCGCCGCGGCAAGCCGGGCACAAGGGCGATCGAGAAGAACGCGCGCATTCGGGCGACACGCCCGGGCGCGAATGAGTTTTTTCACCGTACGACCAGCAAACGGCCGGGCATCCATGGGGTGTCCGGCCGTTACGGCGCGCGTCGGCCGGATGTGTCGTCCCGATCGCTTCCGGCGTTGTACAATGGTGGACGGCCGCAGCACGACTGCCAGGACGGCGATCGGCGCGGGGTCCACCGGCCATGTAGGGCGACACGAGCGGGGCGAGGCGAGGCGATGCTGCTGCGACGAGGCGACCGAGGACATGCGGTCGCAGCTGTCCGGCACGCGCTGGCTTCGCTGCAGAAGTTGGCCGCGATGGACCCGGCCGTCGATCCTGCCGACGTGGAGTTCGACCGGGACACCGATGCGGCGATCCGGCAGTTCCAACAGGAGCGGGGCCTGATCGTCGACGGCATCGTCGGTCCAGCCACGGTACGGTCGCTGACCGACGCCCGCTGGACGTTGGGTGACCGTACGTTGGCCTACACGCTGTCCGCGAAGATGACTGGCGACGACGTCATCGCTCTTCAGGTGCGATTGGCCGAGCTGGGATACAACACCGGTCGGCCCGACGGCATCTTCGGCCCGCTGACCGACGCCTGCGTCCGCGACTTCCAGAAGCATCGGGGCCTTCCCGAGGACGGTGTCTTCGGCGCCGACACCTATCGCGAGCTGAACCGCATCGGGCGCATGGTCACCGGGGGCCGGCCGTTCTACCTGCGCGAGCACCAGAACCTGCGCCAGGCCGGCCCGCGGCTGCGCGGAAAGCGCATCGCCATCGATCCGGCGCACGGCGGTGACGACCCCGGCTGGATCGTCAACGGTGTGCGAGCCGCCGACCTGACCTGGGACGTGGCGCGGCGCCTGGAAAGTCGGATGGTGGCCACCGGAATGGAGACGTTCCTGACCCGCGCCGCGCACCAGAACCCGAGCCCCGACGAACGGGCCGATCTGGCCAACAACGTGCATGCGGACCTGATGCTGAGCCTGCACATCGACGGGTCGACGTCGACGCTGGCCACCGGTATCGCGACGTTCCATTTCGGCACCGACTCGGGCGCCACCTCGACCGTCGGCGAGACCCTGGCCGAACTCGTTCAGCGGGAGCTGGTGGCCCGGACCCAGATGACTGATTGTCGGGTTCACCACCGCACCTGGGACATTCTCCGGCTGACCAAGATGCCGGCCGTGCAGGTGGAGCTCGGCTACCTGTCCAACGACGCGGAGCGTCGCCGGCTGGTCCGCGACGACTTCCGCAACACCCTGGCCGACGGGATCCTGGTCGCGGTCAAACGCCTGTACATGGACGGGCGCGACGATCCGCACACCGGGAGTTTCACTTTCTCCGAGTTGCTCGCCCATGAGAAGGCGGCCACGGGCGCCTGAATTCGTTACCCCCGGCGTGTCGGACCGCGGGTGTGAACGCCGATCGGCCCGGGTACCCAATGATTGAATCAGCCTCGCCGCCGCATACCGAGCTCTGGTCATCCGCGAGACGAGCGGGGCGCCGACCCAGGGAGGTAGTGCCAGTGAGCACCGCGGACGAATTGAACGCTGACGACGAATCCAACGCCCGAACCGTCGATGTGGGCGGGACCGGGTCCGCCGAGCCCGATGCCGGTGCGACACGGTACGAGCCGGCCACATCGACGCCGGAACAGGCCCACGAACCACAGGCCGCCGAACAACAGGTGCAGGCCGCCGACGCCGGCTCACCGCAGGCCGGTGACGAGCAACTCCGCCCGCTCGATGCTGCCGCCGCTCAGGGACCGATGACCTGGCCGGAAGATCCGGTGCTGGATCCTCCGGGAGCGCCGGAACCGCTGTTCACCACCACCAGTGACGTGGACAAACCCATCTACATCGGCGTTCCGGGCGGCAGCGCCGGCGGCCACTGACTGTCGGCCCCCGACCGTCCGAAAGGGCGCAGCGCAGATTTCTCGAGCCGGGGGTCACCGGATCTCCGGCTCGAGATGCTCCTATCAGGTTCTGGCCAGCTCCGTCGACGAGTGGGCACGACCCGCTTCCGATCACTCCAACGGGCCGGGATAGGCGGCCTCCGCCTTGTCCGCCAGTAGATTCATCTGCCGCCGGACGACCAGGAAAACGGCGACCACCACGATGATCGCGACGGCGATGGCGATGAAGTTCAACGGCCCGGACAGACTTTTCAGGGTGTTTCCCGCCGCATAGAACCCGAACGAGTAGACCGCAGCCCAGACAATTCCGCCCAACGCGTTATAGGTCATGAAACGGGGCCACGACATCCGGACGGTGCCGGCCAGGAAGGCGGCGAAGGTGCGCAGAACGGAGACGAACCGGCCGAAGAAGACCACCTTGCCGCCGTGCCGGTCGAACACGTACCGGCCCACCTTGAGCTTGCGCTCGTCCAGCCGGATCTTCGGGCCGTACCTGCGGGCCAGTCGGTAGCCACCCTTGTTGCCGATCCAGTAACCGATGTTGTCGCCGATGATGGCGCCCGCGGTAGCGGCGATGAAGATGATCCAGATGTTGAGGTTCCCGGTGGTGGCGGCGTAGGTCGCCGCCGCGACCAGGATGGTCTCACCCGGCAACGGGATCCCCAGGCTTTCCAGCCCGATGATCGTGAACACCGCGAAGTAGCCGAACGAGAAGATCAGGTGGTCGACGGTCATCGTCCGCTTTCTCGAGCCTCGTGGTCGGGCGAACCGGTCACCCTTCCGACGGGCCCCCGAACGCCAGGATATCCGGCGCGGTGGTCAGAACCGTGCTGCGAAGACCGGAAGGCCCGCACCGGACAGCTCGGCGAGCGCGGCCGGCCGACCAGTCATCGCATGCACCAGGTACAACATCGGACCGGACACGACAGGGCCCGCTCCACTGGACCAGTCGACATCGGTCGCGGTCAGGGTGAGCCCGGCGATCCGCTTCTTGGACCCGATCAGCGCGTTGGAATCCTGGAAGAAGGCGGCGGTGCGGGTCAACGTGTCGGCCGGAAACTCGTGTTCGATGCCCAACGGCCGGCGAATGTCGGTGGCGTGCACCACGATCTCGCCCAGCATCGCATCGGTCGGACCCGGCGGTGACGTGGTGTCGCCCAGGTGGGCGGTGAAGTCGGCCAGCGTCGCGGCGGGTCCGCCGGCCGTCTCCCGCAGGGACTGGTTGGCGACGAAACGATCGAAGCGGAACCCGGCCGAGACGAACCCCTTGACGAACCGGCCGGGCGTCATCTTGGCCGTCGAGACGATGTGTCCCAGTGTCCGGTGGACGGTCCAGCCCGCACAACAGGACATGGTCGTCCATTGTTCGGCGTCAAGACCGGCCAGGTCGTGGGCCAATGCCCGCCGCTCGGCGTGGATCAACGGCCAGGGACTGTCCGCCATGGTGTTCGTCCTTCCCAGCTCCGGTGATTCGAACGCTCTCCGGTGATCGAACGCTCTCCGGTGATCGAACGCAGTCTCCACCATTGTCCCGTCACACCGTCCGCGCCCTGGAGGTGGTGGGCACGCGAGACCAGCATGACGCCGGCGGCAACCTGGGTCGTCACCGTTTCGACGGGTGTCCGGTCATCTCCGGTCTGACGTTGTGGTGGTGGGGCTCGGCTCCAGCAGGCGGATCGCCGAGTCGAGGTGGGCGGAGAGTTCGCCGCCGTGGGCGAGCCAGGTCTGGTACCCCGCGTTGAAGGTGACGAAGGTGACACCGGCCCACCAACGCGGGCGGGCGTCTTCGTCGACAGCGACGCCGAGTCGGGTCGCGAGATGCTCGGCCATCAATTGTTCGATGGCGGCCCGTTTGGCCAGGTTACGGTCGCGCAGCACCGAGGTTCGGCTCAGCAACTGCTCCCGGATGACCAACTCGGCGTGGGTGTTGCCAAGTCGCTCGGAGATGGCGGCGAGGACCGAGCGGACCACCATGCTGGGCTCGGCTCCAGGCGGCTGCTGCTGCAGCGCGCCGCGGACGATCACCTGCAGCTCGTGGTCGTCGGCGAACAGCAGCTCGACCTTGTCCGGGAAGTAGCGGTGAAAGGTGCGGGGCGAAACATCCACGGCCGCAGCGATGTCGGCCACGGTGACCGCTGCAAAACCGCGCTCGGCGAACAGCCGTATGCCCGCGGTGATCAGCGCGTCCCGCGTCTGCGCCTTCTTCCGGTCCCGCATCGACTGCACCATGCCGCTATTGTGACACACGGAGACTTGTGGCATACTCTGCCATATGACACATAGAGACAAATTCGTGGTAGTGACCGGCGGTACCAGCGGCCTCGGGCTGCGGCTGGCGCACATACTCGCCCAGGACGAGAACTTCTCGGTCATCGTGACCGGTCGGTCGCCGGCGGGGGCCGAGGCCGCGGCGAAACCCATCGGGGCTCGCGGACTGGCTCTTGACCTCGGCTCGGTCGAGTCTGTGCGCTCGTTCGCAGCGGAGGTGGCGACCCTGACCGGGGGGCGGCCCCTGCACGCGCTGGTGTGTAACGCCGGAATCCAGGTCACGCAACGCTCCAGCACGTCCGACGGCTTCGAGACGACATTCGGGGTGAACCACATCGGCAACGTCGCGCTGATCGAGGAACTGTTGCGCACCACCGGCGCACCGCAGCGGCTGGTGCTGGTGGCCTCGGGCGTCCACGATCCGGCGCAGCACACCGGGATGCCCGCACCGCTGGAACAGGCCTCCGTCGCGGAGCTCGCCTACCCGCGGCCGCGCCAGTCCTCGGACGAGAACGAGGTAAAGGAAGGACGCCGGCGTTACGCCACGTCGAAATTGGCCAACGTCCGGACCGCGATGGAACTGTCCCGCCGACTGCCCGAAACCACAGTCACCTCGTTCGACCCGGGGATGATGCCCGGCACCGGCCTGGCCAGGGACGCCCGCCCGCTACAACGCGCGTTGTGGAACACCGCGTTCCGTTTGCTGCTGGTCATCCCTGCGGTGCAAACGCCCGGACAATCGGCCCGCCAGCTGGCGCGGCTGGTCACCGACACCCCGACGGTGCCGTCCGGCACCTACATCGAGCGGGGCCGACCACGCCAACCGTCCGTGGCGGCGCGGGACACCGCCGTCCAGCGCACCTTCTACGACGACACCCTTGCCCTCATCGCGCAGGCCGACCATCCGGCCCGCTGACTCTTACCTCAACCCGGCTCCGCCAGAAGACCGCGACGGCTCAAGGCCACGCCGGACATGGCGATTTCCGTCCGATCATGTCGCAGGCCTGTCATGTCGAGGCCACGACGGTGGTCGTGGTGCCGTCGTCCCAGACGATGAATCCGGTACGCCCGGGTCGGGTTCTCAGCCAGCTCGCAGCATCGCGGCCCTGCACGTAGGCGGCGGTGGCGTCGATATCGGCCCAGGTCAGGGACGGCCCGACTACGGTGACCGAGGCGATACCGGCGGGCGGGCGGCCGGTGCGCGGGTCCAGAAGGTGTTGTCCGCGGTGCGTCGCGCTGGAGGTGGCGATGGCGCCGGTGTGAATCGGGACGACAGCACGGATGCGGCTCGGGTCGGCGGGGTCTTCGACGCCGATGCGCCACGGCGGTTCCTCGGTGTCCACGGTGCCGCAGGTCATGTCACCGCCGGCGGAGAGACAGAAGGCGGTGCTGGGCAACGCTTTCAGAGCTGCAGCGGCCCTTTCCACCGCCCAGCCCTTGACGACGCCGCTGGGGTCGAGCATCGGCTGACCGTCCGGGCCGGGCAGCGTGGTGTTGAAGGCGCCCCCGGACTCCCGCCGGGCCCTCTCGCCCAAGGCGAGCACTTCGGCTACTTCGGACGGGCCGTCCGCGACGGCGACCTCACCCCGGTTCAGCCGGCTGATGAACGAGTCCGGCTTGTAGGTGCTGAAGACATCGTCGACCTCGCGCAGCTCGTGCATCACCTGGGTCCACGCCGCGTGGGCCTTCTCGTCGTCGGTGTGCCGGCCGCGCAGAGCCAGGCTGATGGGCATGCCCATGGTGTGCTGGACGTACCGGCTCGTTCGGCCGGTGTCAGCTGTGTCGACGGTTGAGCCGGACCTGTTCACATCTTGTCCAGAGCGCTTTGCAACGAGCTGAGGTACCCGTCGCTGGTGACGGTGGCGCCGCTGACCATGTCGATCTTCGCGCTTTGGGCGCTGATGGTCTCCTGCACCAGGACGGGCAGGGCCGTGGCATTGATCTCCTGATCGCGGCCATTGCCGTTCGGGTACTGCACGACCGCGACGCTGGTGATCTTGCCGCTCACCACGGTCAGCTGCACCTGCACCGGGCCCCACCGGGTGTCCACCGCATCCCCGGTCACGGTGCTTCCCGTCGTCGCGGCGCTCCCGGTGGTCGTTGCCGTAGGGGGCGATGACGACCCGGCTCGCGGAGTGGACACGAACACGGTGTCCCCGCCGGCTGCCTTCGATGACGTGGATGTGTGGTAGCCGAACAACAGCACCACGACGGTGAGGGTGCTCATCAGGAACAGGACGATGCGTTTCATAATGCTTACCACCCAAAGCTTTCGACGTGGAACCGGTCGACCGGGAGCCCGGCGGCGGTGGTGTTACGACGGACGTCCTCGACCCACGGCCGCGGGCCGCAGACGTAAACGTCGCGGTCGGCGATGTCCGGCAACCAATGGGTCAAGGCGGTGAGGTCGTCGACCGGCCCGGCACCGGGGCCGAGCCACGACCCGGCGGCTCGGCGGTGCCCGGGCAGCATCAGCACTTCCAATCCTCGCCGGGCTGCGAGGTCGCGCAGTTCGGCGTCGAACAGCGGGTAGCCGGTGTACCGATACAGCAGTACGGCCTCGCCGGGTGCGTACGGCAACGCCTCGACGAGTGCACGGAGCGGGGTGATGCCGACGCCCGCGCCGAAAAGCGCGATACGGGCGCGGGTCCGGGCCCGGCCGCTGAGCCGACCGTACGGTCCTTCGACCAGCACCCGGGTGCCGGGCCGCAGGGTGGCCAGGGCTTCGCTGCCGTCGCCGACGACCTTGGCGGTGATCCGCAGGTGGTGCTGACCGGGGTTGGCCGACAGCGAGAACGGATGGGCGCGGGTCCAGCCCCTGCCGTTCAGGAATCGGAAGCTGAAGAACTGCCCCGCTTCCGCGTGCAACCGGGCACCGGAGCCGGTCATGTAGACGGAGACCGTTCCATGGCCTTCGTCGACCACGGAGCTGACGCGGATGCGGTAGCGGGCGCTGCGCCACAACGGCAGGCCCAACCGCCAGAAGAGCACCGCGACGACGGCGGCGGTCCACAAACCCCACCAGAAAACGGTTCTGGCGGTCGAGGCCAGAAAATCCTGTCCGGTCCACAGTTGATGCGGCAGGACCAAGCCGACACCGAGGTAGGCGTAGAGGTGCAGTAGATGCCAGGACTCGTAACGCAACCTGCGGCGCGCCGCCTTGATGCTGGTGACCACCACCAAGATCAGGCAGAGGGTGCCGGCGGCGGCGAGCAGCATGCCGGGATAGTGGATGGTCAGGTCCCACAGGGTGGCCGGGGTGCGGGTGACCTTCCCGGCGGCATACCCCCAGGTGATCAGCACGATGTGCGCCAGCATGAGGTTGAACGAGGTGAATCCGACCAGCCGGTGGATCCGGGCGAGCCGGTCCTGACCGAAGGCGTGTTCCAGCAGCGGGAGCCGGGACATCAGCAGCACCTGCAGCAGCAGCAGCAGAGAGGCCAGCAGCCCGGTGAGCCGGCCGGCGGAGGTCAGCCCGGTGGCCCAACCGGTCAGGTCCTGAATGCCGCCGCCGGTGGCCCACCAGTACGTCACCAGCAGCAGGGCGGACCAGCTCCCGATCAGGGCGGCAGACCGGACGACCGAATCCACCCGCGTCCGGCTGGCGTCGACGGTGATCCGGGACACCGGGGGATCGTCGGTGACCGGGGGTGCGCTCACGCCACACCACCGGGTGGCCCTGCCATGCCTGGCCC
Organism: uncultured Nakamurella sp.; assembly: GCA_964250735.1. Taxonomy (GTDB): domain Bacteria; phylum Actinomycetota; class Actinomycetes; order Mycobacteriales; family Nakamurellaceae; genus Nakamurella. Next base: position 39,929 of record CAXUHA010000010.1, read on the forward strand.
GCGCGGTGTCGATTCGCTGAGAAGTATTCTGCGGCAACACCCTTCGCGGTTGGGTGTGCTGGTCTGGATCACAACTCTCCTTCTCGATGCGTGGTGGTGGGTTCCTGGTCAGAGTGTCAGCCGAAGGTAAAAGGACTGTTGGAGCCTCCTTTGGGTTCGGTAGTGCTCCCACAGCTGAACCTCTCGGGTGAGAACTCGGTAAGAGAGTCGCTTCCGGAAGCCACGGTGATCCACCATGGTCAGGTGAGCCACCGCCTGCTGTTAGCCGACGACGACCGCCCGATCCGGGAGTCGCTGGAGCGTGCCCTGGAGCTCGAGGGATATGCGGTCACTTCGGTCGCCGACGGCGTGGAGGCGCTGTCCGCGGTTCGCCGGGAGACACCCGAGCTGGTCGTTCTGGACGTGATGATGCCGGGGGTCGACGGATTGGGGGTCTGCCGGGTGATCCGCGCCGACGGCATCCGGGTGCCGATCCTGATGCTGACGGCCCGGGTCGAAGTCGACGCACGGGTGGCCGGCTTGGACGCCGGCGCCGATGACTACCTGGCCAAGCCGTTCGAACTGGAAGAACTGCTGGCCAGGCTGCGGGCGTTGCTGCGGCGTGCACCCACCGCACCGGCCGGCACCGGCGCGCAGATCATGGTGGATGGTTTGCGCATCGACACCGAAAGCAGGCGCGTGTTCTGGGACCGTGCGCCGCTGGATCTGTCCAAGACCGAGTTCGATCTGCTCGAGCTGTTGGCCCGTAACGCTGGGATCGTGCTGACCCACTCAGCGATCTACGACCGCATCTGGGGGTACGACTTCGGCCCGGAATCGAAGAACCTGGCCGTGTACATCAGCTATCTACGGCGCAAGTTCGAGCTCGTCGGTGCGCCGGACCTGATCCGAACCGTCCGGGGAGTCGGCTACAGCCTGCACGGGCCGGCCCGTCGGTGACGCTGCGGCAGAAGTTCGTGATCGCGTTCGCCGCGGTGGCGGCCATCGTGGCCACCACGGTCGGCTGGGTGGCCTACAGCACTACCGAGCGTGCGTTGCACAACGAGATCAACTTGTCGTTGGCTTCGGCAGTGACCACGTTGGCGGGAGGTGGTTCGCTGTCGATGATCTCGTTGGCCGGGACCCAGGGCGCCCCAGGGCAGGGCTCGCCCGGGGGACGTCCGCCCGGGGAAGGTCCATCGGGGGATGAACACCGCGGCGACGGGCCCGCGACCATCGCGGAGACGGCGCAATCGGTCAGCACCACCGGCGTGGTCACCCACCTGTCCGGTGCGGCCACCTTGCCGGTCAGCGCCCAGGCGTTGCAGATCGCGCAGGAAGCAACAGCCGGCCGACGCGTCATCGACCAGGTCACGGTCGGCGACACCACCTACCAGGTGCTGACCCAGTCTCTGGGCGGCCGGAAAGGCGCCGTACAGGTCGGGCGGGACCTCGACGAGGCCGGGCGTGTTCTTGATCATCTGGCGATCGTCACCCTGTTGCTCGGTGCCGCCGTGCTGGTCCTGGCCGCCGCTACCGGGTGGTGGCTGGCCCGGCGCATCACCAGGCGACTCACCGCACTGACCGCCATGGCCGAAACCGTCAGCCACCACGGCGATCTGAACGTCCCGTTCGCCATGCCCGGCCGGGATGAGGTCGGCCGGCTCAGCTCGGCCCTGCAGTCCATGGTCGGCCAACTCTCGGCGTCCAAGCAGGCTCAGCAACGATTGGTGCAGAACGCCGGCCACGAGCTGCGCACACCACTGACCAGCCTGCGCACCAATGTCAGCGTGCTTCGCCGCTTCGCCGAGCTCTCCCCCACCTCCCAGCAGCGGCTGCTCGACGATGTCACCGGAGAGACGAAGGAACTGACCAATCTGGTCAACGAGCTGGTCGAGCTGGCCATGGACCGCCGTGCCACCGAGACAGCCGAACCGGTGGACCTGACTGCGCTGGCCCGACGAGCGGCGGCCACGTTCGAGCATCGCAGCAAACGTCTCATCACCGTTCACGCCGACCGCGACGTCGTCGTGCTCGGCCGTCCCAAGGCGCTGGAACGGGCCATCTCAAATCTGTTGGACAACGCCCTGAAATTCGACACCCTCAGCGGTGCCGTGGAACTCACCGTCACACCCGACCATGTCGAGGTGTCCGACCGCGGCCCGGGCATCGAATCGGCCGACACGAACCGGATCTTCGACCGCTTCTTCCGCACCGACGCGGCTCGCAGCATGCCCGGGTCCGGTTTGGGATTGGCGATCGTGGCCGAGGTGGCCGCTGCGCACGGTGGGGCGGGTTTCGCTCACCCGCGGCCGGGCGGGGGCGCGCGGATCGGTTTCACCCTGGGTGCGGAAACGTTCTTACCGAACTCCCACCCGCAGCCTGCGATCTCTTAGGACCGCCACCGCATTGTCGTTACCCATGGCCCACGCACAGCTCGTCGAGAATGGCCCGGACACGGTGATCGCCTCGTCGGTCGGCACCCGCGGCTCGACAATCCGCCGGGTCGCCGTCGCTGCGTTCGTGCCGGCGATGCTAACGGTCTACCTGTTCGCGGTAGCCCCGACGATGATCTCCGCGCTCGGCAGCCTGGCCGGCGCCGCGCCGGGGTGGTTGCTCGCAGGGCTGGCCGGCTCCGTCCTGTCCATGGTCGCCTTCGCGGCCCTGCGCGGCCGGACCCTGGCCGTCGGGGGCGCCCGCATCCCACTGCGGCGGACCCTGGCGGTCAGCTACGGCGCCGGCGCTGTGCACGCCAAGCTCCCGGCCGGCGCGGTGTTCTCCACCACCTATGCATTCCGGCGGCTCCGGTCCTTCGGTGCCTCGGCGCCGGCCACCACCTGGTCGATGGCCGTCACCGGGCTGCTGTCCACCCTTGGCCTGAGCACCGTCGGGCTGCTGGGCGTGACGCTCAGCGCGGGCACCGGAGGGTCATGGTGGCTGCCGATCCTGGAGAGCGTGCTGGCTGTGGCAGCGATCGTCACGACGGTGCGGATCTCCCGGCGCCCGGACAGCGTGATCGGATGGGCCGGTGCGGCGCTGATCCACCTCAATCGGCTGCGCCACCGTCCGGTCCACGCAGGTGCCGCGCGACTGCAGCAGATCGTGGCCGATCTACGGGTGATCCGACCGGAAACCCGCGATTGGATGGTCGCCGGGGCGTTGGCGCTGGCGAACTGGGCGTTGGACCTGGCCTGCCTGGCCGCCTGCTGCGCGGCGGTCGGCGTTCATGTCGGCTTCCCCGCGCTGCTGCTGACCTATACCGCCGGGATGGCCGCCGGTAGCCTGCTCCCGCTGCCCGCCGGCCTGGGCGCCGTGGAAACGGCGATGACGCTCGGCCTGACGGTGGCCGGAGCGGCCGCCTCACCGGCCTTGGCCGCGGTCCTTTTCTATCGGCTGCTGTCCACCGGAAGCGTTGTCGTCTTCGGGTGGGTCGTCGTCGGGGCGCAGCGCGTCCACCCGGGATCGGCGTTGAACGCCCGCCCGCGTCATGTTCGATCGGCGGCACTGCACATCTGAACCAGGTCCGAACATTGCCGACGATCAACGTGAACAAGTCCGACGCACAGTGGAGTAGGTCCGGCTCGGACCATCAGACTCACCACGCTCCAGGAGGACAGCATGTTGAAGAAATGGGCGATCGTCGGCGGAATCGTCGCGGTGGCCGGGCTCGGGGTCGGCGGCGCCGCGTGGGCCGGCTCGGACGCGGCCGCTCCGCAGGCGGTGGCCGCGACCTCGCCGGCCGGAGCTGCTGTCCCGGCGATGGCCGCGATCACCACCGGCGCGGGTGAGACCCCGCACTCCACGGCGCCCGAGGCTGAAGGTCGGAAGAAGGGCAGGCAGTGGCTCGCCCGGCGTCTGGAGCGGGTGAGCCATGCGCAGTGGGTCGGCAAGAACGGCAAGACCGGCGCGTTCGTCACCCATGACACCGTCCGCGGAAGGGTGTCCGCCGTGTCCGTCGGGTCGATCAGCGTCACCGCAACGGACGGCACGCCCGAGACCTTCGTGGTGAACAGCTCGACGAAGGTGCATGTCAAGGGCGGCCCGAAGCCGGCCACCATCGCCCAAGTGAAGGTCGGTGACGCGGTCGCAGTGCTCGGCAACGGCGCCGGGACCATGACCGCGACCCGGATCATCGACCGCGGCACTCCGAAGCCGACGGCGCCGGCCTCGGCTGCACCCACCACTGCCGCACCGACCACCTCCTGAGCCGTCTCGGGCGGCTCACTGCGCGGTGAACCGGTACACCGAACGATTCCGGTACTCCTGGCCGGGCCGCAGGACGGTGCTCGGGAAGTGCGGGTGGTTCACCGAGTCCGGCAGGTGCTGCGGTTCCAGGCAGAACGCGTCGCCCTGCCGCAGAGTCGCATCGGCCCTGGTCACCACCGATCCGTCCAGGGAGTTGCCGGTGTAGAACTGCACCGTCGGCTGATCGGTGAACAGTTCGAGGATGCGGCCGCTCGTGGGCTCGGACACCCGGGCCGCCAACTGCAGGCCGTCGTACTCGCCGCCCGAGCCGTCCAGTACGTAGCCGTGGTCGTGGCCGCGCACCAGCAGCATCTGCGGGTGGGCGGCCCGCCAGCGGGTTCCGATCGCGGTGGGCCGCGAGAAATCCATCGGGGTGCCGGCCACCTCCAGCAACCTCCCGGTGGGGATGAAGTCGGCGTTGACCTCGGCCAGCCGATCGGCGAACAGCGTCACCCGATGATCGGCCACGCTCCCCGGCACCCCGGCCAGGTTCAGGTAGACGTGGTTGGTCAGGTTGACCGCGGTCGGGGCGTCGGTGATCGCGCGGTAGTCGACGGTCAGGTCGGTGCCGGAAACGGAGAAGACCACCGACGCGTCCAGATTCCCCGGGAAGCCCATCTCACCGTCCGGGCTGGTGTATCGGAGGGTGACGCTCATCCCGTCGGCGGTGGCGATCACCGGCTCGACCTCCCACGGCCGGCTGTCGAACCCGGCCGGGCCACCGTGCAGCGCGGTCGTGCCGTGGTTCAACGGGACGCTGATCGTGCGGCCGTCCAGGTCGAACCGGCCCGCGTTGATGCGGTTCGCGTATCGGCCGATGGTCGCGCCCTGATAGGTCGAATCGTGTCGCCACGCGGTCGGGTCGTCGAACCCCATGGACACGTCCTGCCATCCGTCGAGCCGATCGGGCGCGCGGATGTAAGCCAGCCGCGCGCCGTAGGAGATGATGCCGACCGACAAACCGGCACTGGACAGTTCGGCGTCGACGGACACGAGTGGCTCCTTTACGGACGAGGCTGGTTCACCTGTTGGTCGGATGCGGGGAGGGACCCCATTGGTGCGTGACGCCCGGCACAGCGTAGGACCCGAGCGTCGATCCTGCCCGTACGGGCGTGGTACGCATGAAGAGTGACCGACGCCCTCACCAACCCGTCCGACCAGCGCTCGCGGTCGCGTCTTCCGATACCCAGCACCGGCGAGAAGGCCGAATCGCTCACCACGGTCGTCATCGCCTTCGTGGCGAATGTACTGGTCGCGTTGGCCAAGTCGGTCGCCGCGTTCCTCACCGGGTCGGCTTCCATGCTCGCCGAGGCCGCCCACTCCTGGGCCGACGCCGGCAACGAGGTCTTCCTCATCATCGCCCACAAGCGGTCCAAGCAACCCGCGGATGAGGCTCATCCCCTCGGGTACGGCCGGGAGGCCTACGTCTGGTCGATGTTCGCGGCACTCGGATTGTTCGCCGCCGGCTCAGCCGTTTCGGTCACCCATGGAATCTCCGAGTTGCGCAATCCGACACCGGGTGAGGATTTCACCATCGGTTACGTCGTGCTGGCCATCGCTTTCGTCCTGGAAGGCGTCTCGTTCCTGCAGTCGGCCCGGCAGGCCCGCGCCGAAGCCGGCGAATTCCGGCAGGAATTGCTGGAACACATCCTGGCCACGTCGGACCCGACATTGCGAGCGGTGTTCGCCGAGGATTCGGCGGCCCTCATCGGCCTCGTCGTGGCCGCGGCCGGCCTCGCCGCACACCAGTTGACCGGCTCCGCGGTGCCGGATGCGATCGCGTCCATCGTCATCGGCGTGCTCCTCGGAGTGGTCGCGCTCATCCTGATCAACGGCAACCGCAAGTTCCTGGTCGGCGAGGTCGCGGATCCGCGGGTCCGCATCGCCACCCTCAAAGCTCTGCTGGCCCTGCCCGACATCGCCCGGGTGACGTACCTGCGGCTGGAGGTGGTCGGCCCGCGCCAGATCAGCCTCATCGCCGACGTCGACCTGACCGGCGACGACAAGGAATCCCGGCTGGCCACCAGGTTGCGGGCCCTGGAAGCCGAGCTGACCCAGACCCCGGCGTTGGTCGGGGTCGTACTCAGCCTGTCGGCGCCGGACGCGCCGTCCCTGGCCTGAGCTCGCCTGGAGGATCCCCTCGCGGTCAGAAGTGGTCCAGCAGGGCCCCGACGGAGGACAACCGGAGCACCCGATCGTCGTCCGGGTCGAGCTCGGAGTGTTCCAGCACCCAGGTGGTGGCCTGTGGGATGTACACGGCGTTCATACCGGCGGCCCTGGCCGGCAGGATGTCCGACTTCGGCGAGTTGCCGATCATCCAGGTCCTGTCCAGGTCCAGCCGGTGTTCGGTCGCGACGGCGACGTAGACCGCCACGTCCTTCTCCGGGACGATGTGCACGGCCCGGAAGTGGTGGACCAGACCCGACGCGTCGACCTTGCGTTGTTGCTCGTCCCGGTCGCCCTTGGTCAGCAGGTACAGGTCGTGCCGGGCCGACAACGTGTCCAACACATCCGTGACGCCGGGCATCAGTTCGATGTCGTGACGCAGCAAAGCGGTGGCCAGGTTCTCGATTTCGTCGCGCTGGTCCTGGGTGACGGGACGCCGGTGCAGCCGCTCGAACGTCTCGGCCAGATTCTGCAGGAACGCTCGGGCGCCGTACCCGTTGTGCCTGGTGTTCGCCGCCTCGACGTCGTCCAGAATGGCGCGGATCTCGGTACGATCCAGCGTCGGGTGGGCCAGCCAGTCCAGATAGTCCTCGACGACCCGCTCGAAGAGGACGTTGTTCTCCCACAACGTGTCGTCCGCGTCGAAGATCAGCGACCGGCGCCCGCCGGGCATTTCCATGGCGACGAGTATGCCGGGTCCGGTCTACGGCTCCGGAGGGGCGACCTTGTCGAGCAGCTCGGCCAGAAGGACCCGCTCCGCGTCGTCGAGCTGCGCGAACAGATGCTCTCCGGCCTCTGCGCGCGCGTCGGCCATTCCCTGCTGGACGTCCCGGCCGTGCTCGGTCAGGGTGACCAGGATCGACCGCCGGTTCTCCGGATCGATCGCCCGGCCTACCAGACCCGCGTGCTCCAGACCGTCGACCAGACTGGTGGCCGAGCGGGGAACGATGCCCATCCGGGACGCCAGCTCGCCCATCCGCCATGGCCCGTCGCCGCGGGACACCAGCCGCAACATCCGCTCCTGGGCCGGGGTCAGCCCCAACGGGGCCAGCGATTTGGCCGATGCCCGCCGGAGCCGGTGCGCCGATCTCATCAGCCGCTCGACCAACTCGGCCGTCGTGATGCCAGGCACCACAACCTCCTTCCGTCCGGGACCGCCGCGATCCGGCGACAACGAGCCGGGAACATCTGCACACCGGCCGATGTTCACTAGTACGTACTCATTATGAGTTTACCTCAATAACAGCTATCGTCGCATCAGACCGGACCCCCCGAAAGGAGTGCCCATGACCTGGGCCACTTCGACAACACCTCGACCAGCCCGCCCCCCAAGGCATCCGGAAAACTCCGGACCCAACCAGAAGTCTTTCCAGACCGGAAAAGCCCGCACCGCAGACGACCGTCCGGCCCCTCCGGCCAGGCCAGGGGAATTGCGCCGCATCCTTCGGTTGTTCGCCGCGTACCGGGGGCAGCTGGCACTGGTTGCGCTGCTCATCGTCGCGTCATCGCTGATCTCGCTCGCATCGCCCTTCCTGCTGCGGCACATCCTGGACGTCACCCTGCCGTCGCGGGACACCGGCGGTACCGTGCTGATGGCCGTTGGCATGATCGCGGTGGCGATCAGCACCACCGTCCTGGGTGTCGTGCAGTCGCGACAGTCCACCCTCGTCGGTCAGGGCGTGATGCACCGCCTGCGCACCGCCGTCTACTCCCACCTGCAGAAACTGTCGCTCGGGTTCTACACCCGGACCCGCACCGGCGAGGTTCAATCCCGCATCGCCAACGACATCGGCGCCATGCAGGCGACCGTGACCAGCACCGCGACCACGGTCGTGTCGTCCGGCACCACCGTCATCGCCACCTTCGTCGCCATGATCGCTCTGGACTGGAAACTCACTCTGGTGTCCTTGATCCTGGTGCCCCTTTTCGTCTGGATCTCCCGCAAGGTCGGCGGTATGCGTCGTCGGATCACCACCGACCGGCAGGAGCGGATGGCCGACATGTCGTCGATGGTTGCCGAGTCGCTGTCCGTGTCCGGCATCATGCTGACCAAGACCATGGGCCGCAGCACCGAGCTGTCCCAACGGTTCTCGGCGTCCTCTGCCGAACTCGCCGATCTCGAGGTGCGCTCGGCGATGACCGGTCGCTGGCGGCAATCCAGCATCGGCATCATCATCTCGGTGTTGCCGGCCGCCATTTATCTGGCCGCCGCCTTCACCGTTGCTGACGCCGTCACCCCCCTTTCGATCGGCACCCTGGTCGCGTTCACCACCCTGCAGGGCCAGTTGTTCCGGCCGATGATGCAACTGCTGGCCACCGGCGTGGACATGCAGGCTTCTTTGGCCATGTTCCGCAGGGTGTTCGACTACCTGGACCTACCCGTGGAGATCGCCGAACCGACCGATCCCATCACGCTCGACAAGGTGGACGGCGAGTTACGTTTCACGGACGTCACTTTCGCCTATCCCGGCACTGTCGAAAAGACCCTGGACCGGATCGACCTGACCATCCGCCCCGGGCAGCACGTCGCCGTCGTCGGCGCTACCGGCTCCGGCAAGACCACTCTCGGCTATCTGGGCGCCCGGCTCTACGAGCCGGACAGCGGGCGCGTGACACTGGACGGTGTTCCGCTGGGCGACCTGACCCAGGTCGACCTGGCTGCCGCGATCGGAATCGTCTCGCAGGAGACGTATCTCCTGCACGCCTCCATTGCCGACAATCTCCGATTCGCCAAACCCGATGCGACCCAAGCAGAACTGGAGAGTGCCGCCACAGCCGCGCAGATCCACGAACTCATCTCGGGCCTGCCCGCCGGCTATCAGACCGTTGTCGGAGAACGTGGGTACCGCTTCTCCGGCGGGGAGAAGCAGCGACTGGCGATCGCGCGGATCATCCTGCGCAACCCGAAGGTGCTGATCCTCGACGAGGCGACCAGCGCCCTGGACACCCGTACCGAAGCGGCCGTGACGGCCGCGCTGGCGGTCCTCTCGGACCACCGCACCACCCTCACGATCGCCCACCGGCTGTCCACCGTGCGGGAGGCCGACGAGATCGTGGTGCTGGACCACGGCCGGATCGTCGAACGCGGCAGCCACGACGCGTTGCTGGAAGCCGGCGGGGCTTACGCCCGGTTGGTGGCCAGAGACTCGGCGCCGGCCACCGCGTGAGACGGGGCACTGCGGCGGCGAAGCTGCAACGTCCTGGGTGACTTGGACCCCGGCCCCTCGGAGAGGCGCAATCAGGGCGAGGGATGTGCGGACGCCGAGCGGATGTCCGCATTCGCGATGTGCGTGCGGAGCGCGTCCATCACCAAGTCGAGAAGGTGGCTCGAGCGAGTGTCCCAATCCACGTCGTTGTCAATGCGCCAGAGAAACCCCAGCAACAGCAACAGTTCTTCTGCGTCCACGTCGGGCCTGATCGCACCGTCCTGCTGGCCCGCGGCCAACAGCAGGGCGATGGCATTGACCACGTCGGCGTACCCCTCGCCGGCGAGCTGCTCATGGGTGGCCTGGTGCAGGGCGCCCGCCAACCCGTGCTTGATCCGCCCATAGGAAGCGAGCAGGTCCAACCACATGCGCAGTGCCACCAGCGGTTCGTGGGAGTCGAGCAGACGCGGAGCGTCCTCGACCAAAGCTCTGACGTCGCGGCGGTGGACTTCCAGGACGAGTGCTTCGCGGGTCGGAAAATGCCGGTAGAGGGTTCCCTGCCCCACACCGGCCAGCTTGGCGATGGACTGCATCGACGCCTCGCCGGAGACCGCGAGCGCCGACCGGGCCTGCTCGAGGATGAGCAGTCGATTCCGTTCCGCGTCGGACCGTCTTGCCGCCACTGACTACCCCTTCGTCGTCGCGCCGCCCTTGATCCATTGCCAAGCGGACATCTGTCCGCTACTGTTCCAGGAGAAGCGGACAGCCGTCCGTCTAGCATACGCATGATCGCCGGAACCACGCCGCCGGCGAGTGCGCCGGTCGAGAGGAGTTCGGGTGTCTTCACCTGAGAACAAGGCAAGCACGGCCAATACGGCCAATACGGAAGGGGCAAGCATGGCGGGGAAGGTAGCCCTGATCACGGGAGGTGCGCAGGGCGTCGGATTCGGTATCGCGCAGGAGTTCCTGGCCCACGGAGCTACGGTCGTCATCACCGACCTCACGCCCGCGGCAGTCGATGAGGCCGTCGCCAAGCTGGGCCCGGACGCTTCCGGGATCGTCGCGGACGTCACCGATCTCGACTCCATGGAAGCGGCATTCGAAACGGTCAAAGCCCGGCACGGCCGGCTCGACGCCGTCGTCGCCAACGCTGGAGTCGGCGACAGCAACCCATTGGGAAAGATCACCGCGGAGCAATTCGACTTCGTCTACGGCGTGAACGTCAAGGGCGTCCTGTTCACCCTCCAGCCGGCGCTTCCGCTGCTGCAGGCCACCGGTGGCACCGCGGTCATCATCGGGTCAACCGCCTCGATCCAACCGCCGGCCGGAATGAGCCTGTACGGCGGCGCGAAAGCCGCCGTCCGCAACATGGTTCGCGCCTGGATCCAAGACGTCAAAGGCACCGGTGTGCGGATCAACGTCCTGAGCCCCGGCGCCGTTGACACCCCCTCTCTCCGCAAGGCTCTCGCCGGTGCCTCCGGTGCGGACCAGGTCGATGCCCTGGTGACGAAGATGGGTGAGGGGAACCCGCTGGGCCGGCTCGCCTACCCCCGCGAAATGGGCAGGACTGCCGTCTTCCTCTCCAGCGACGCCTCCAGCTTCATCACCGGCGTCGAGCTCTTCGCCGACGGTGGAATGGCGCAGACCGGATGAGCGCCACCGAAAGCGACAGCCGGGCAACCACATCCAAGACTCCACCATTGCTTCGGTACAAGGTCGTCGTCATTACCGGTGCTGCGGCGGGCCGCGTTGATCCGGCACACCCGGACATCTACGGAAGGGTCGACGTCCTGGTCAGCAACGCCGGTGTCGGCCCGATCTCACTCTTGACGACCTGCGTGTGCAGGAGTGGGAGCAAATGATCGACGTCAACATCAAAGGCGTCCTCTACGGCATCGCCGCGGCATTGCCCGTCTTCCGCGAACAGGGCTCCGGACACTTCGTCAACCTGGCCTCGACCGCCGCCTACGTCACGAGCCCCAACCAGGCGGTCTACTCCGGAACCCAAGCACGCCATGGTCGCCGTCTCGGAGGGGCTGCGACAGGAGGCGGGACCGCACCTCAAGGTCACCATCACCTCACCCGGCTTCGTGCGGACCGGTTCGTGGAAACTGTCTCGTACCGGTCCGGTTCTCTGTGGGTCGACGGGCTCGATGCGCGACAAATGCGTCGTTAGTGCTGGTCAGGGCCTAGCAGCTTGCTGCTAACGTGCGCGTTAGGTGTAGCGCAATGACTCCCGAAGGGTGTCTGCGTCGGCTGTGCCGTTGAGGAGTTTGGCGGGGCCAGCGCATCCGCGGGGCGACCTCCTATGATTTTCCCATGGTTGTGGAATTCGACGAAGTCGCACTGGCTAGTGCGGAGCGCGCGTTGATGGATCAGCTTTTTACTGATGCGGGCCGTGCCGCGCCCGAAGACGTGGTTGTAGCGTTCGATATCCCTGGTTGCCAGTACGGGTTCGTTCACGCGGCGCTGCACAATCCGGCGCTCGTGGCGCCCACCATTCCACCCTCGCCTGACCTGATGTTCCAAACGGTAGGGCGGTTTATGTCTCGGCTGCCGCCGGAACGACACCGCGCGATGCGTTCACGGTTCGCTGGGCTGTTCACACCGCGCAGGGTCGAACGGTATCGCGGGCGAATCGTTGAACGTGTGGACGACCTGCTTAGCGCCTTACCTGTGACTGGTTCTGTTGATCTTGTTGAGGCGTTCGCTCGACCGTTGCCGTTTGCAGTGATCGCAGACGTGTTAGGCGTGCCACCGGACCGGCAGGAATGGTTAGCGGCAGCAATGGAGACCTTCGGTCGTGCGGTGGCCCGCCAGCGCGATCATGACCAGGTCGAGTTGGGCAATGCCGCAGTCGCGGAGATGCTGGGTCTTTTCGACGAGCTGATCCGCGAACGCACGAGCCGGCCGCGTGAAGACCTCCTCACGTTGCTGGCTTCGCAGCCCAGCGACGGGGAGAGTCGCCAGGAGATATTGGCCAATTGCCTGTTCTTCATTCTCGCCGGTCATGTCACGACCACCGGTCTGATCTCAGCAGGCGTTCAGGTTCTGATCGACTATCCAGACCAGCTCCGCCAGCTGACGGAACACCCCGATCAATGGCCCCTGGCGGTAGAGGAACTACTACGGTTCGTCACGCCGACCACGTTGACAGGCACGACTGCGATCACTGATACGGAAGTCGATGGGTGTTTGGTTCCAGCCGGCACCCAGCGAACCTTGGTGTTCACGGCTGCCAATCGAGATCCCAGTGTCTTCCATGACCCGGCGAACTTCGAGGCGACCCGGGCACCGAATCCACACCTGGCGTTTTCGGCGGGCGCTCATTACTGTTTGGGCGCGCCGCTTGCGCGTTTGCACGGCGAAATAGCGTTGGCCGCTCTGTTTGACCGATTCCCGGGGCTGCGTCTGGACGCCAGTCCAGTATGGGTCGGGAGCGTACCCGTCCGACAGATTCAGACTCTTCGCGTGGCCTGGTAGCGCAGCGCCCGCATTCTGCACTTTTTGGGCGTGCCGATCGGGCCGCACACTGCCGAGGCCGATCGCCGAGCATTGGCACTGTCCGCCGAGGGCTTCGGAGAGGCGTTTCTCGAGTTGGTGCACCTCGGCGGTGAGCCGGCGGGTGCGTTCGTGGGCATTGGCCGGGTCGGCCTGCAGCGACGCTTTGGTGACGGTGGTCCCGCCGGCTTGGTCCGCCGGTGGGCGGTGTTCGCGGTGTGGAGTTGTTCGAGCAGGTCTCAGTGTCGGTAGAGGAATGTTCGGTCGACGCCCGTTGGCATCGGTGAGCTGCGCAGTGGTGACCCGACCTGCGCAGCGGTCACGCCAGCTGTGCTCACTCGAGCTGCGCAGCTCGATCATTTCGGCGGGCTGACCACGGCCACGGCGCGGGAGCGGTAAGCGCGGGCGGCGGCCCGATTGGTGCACGTCAGGTCGCAGTAGCGTTTCGAGCGATTGCGCGACAGGTCGACCAGAACGTCCGCACAGTCGTCGTTGTCGCAGATCCGGAGCCGGCTCAGTTCGTCGGCCCGGACCACGTCGACGATGGCCATCGCGGCCTCCACCGCCATCCGGGCCGCGAGTGGGGCCGCACTGGGCGTCGCGTGCAGGTGGTAGTCCCATTGGTCGTGCTTGACCAGTTGGGGCAGGGCCTTGAACTCGGTCAACAGCTGGTTGACCAGGCGCACCACGCCATCCCGGTCGAGGTGCCACAGCGGGCGCAAGCGCGGGCGCAGCTCCTGCACGGCGGCGAGCTCGGCCTGGTCGTGCGTTCGCTGCCCGCTCCAACCCCACTCCGCGACGAAAGCGTCCAGCGCGGCGACGTCCGGTAGCTGCTCGACGCTCCCTACGGTGTTCACCAGGGCGGCGGCCGCCGCTAGAGCCACCTCCGTGTCATGAGTGAAAAGCATCTTGACTCCTCACAGGCTCGGGCACTACTGTCATTAGCTTAGACGTTGTTGACTGATGACGATGGTCGGCGGAAGGGGCGAGGGATGACGGCGACGAGAAGCGGCTCAGGAGCGGGCCTGGGATTGGCGGTACTGTCGGCCGCCTCGTTCGGTTCTTCGGGGTCCTTCGGCGGCTCCCTGATCGCGGCCGGCTGGTCACCTGGGCTGGTGGTGGTGATACGCATCGCCCTCGGAGCGATGATCCTCGCGGTGCCCAGCATTCTCGCCCTGCGCGGACGGTGGGCGCTGCTCTGGGTCGGTCGCCGGTTCGCAGTGCTTTACGGGGTTTTCGGGGTGGCCTGCGCCCAGGTCTGCTACTTCAACGCCTTGCAGCACCTGTCGGTCGGGGTCGCCCTGATGCTCGAATACCTTGGTGTGATCCTGGTCGTCGGGTGGATGTGGGGCCGCCACGGCCATCAGCCCCAACGGCTGACCGTCGCCGGCTCAGTGCTCGCCGTGCTGGGGTTGTCGCTGGTGCTCAATCTCCTGGGCTCGACCCGGCTGGATCCGATCGGTGTGCTCTGGGGCCTGGGTGCCGCTGTCGGACTCGCGGTGTACTTCGTAGTGTCGGCGCGAAGTCAGGACGCACTGCCCCCGGTCGCCATGGCCAGTGTCGGCCTGGGCATCGGGGCCGTGTTTCTGCTGCTCCTGGGCGTGATCGGGGTACTGCCGTTGGCTTCCGGCGCATCCACCGTGGTGCTCGGTGGTGCGCGTCTGCCCTGGTGGGCACCGCTCCTCGGGTTGTCGGTCATTGCCGCGGCGCTCGCCTACGCGAGCGGGATCAGCGCCGCCCGCAGGCTGGGCCCGACCGTCGCCTCCTTCATCGGACTCACCGAAGTGTTGTTCGCGGTGGTGTTCGCCTGGCTGCTGTTGGGCGAACTGCCGACCGAGATCCAGTTCGTCGGCGGGGCACTGATTATCGGCGGGGTGTCTCTGGTCCGGATCGACGAGCTTCGCCGCAGGCGGGACCGCCAACCGGCCATCGCCTGATGCCGGCGCCGACTCAGACCAACGCCGGCTGTGCGACCTTGGGCGCCGGAATGGTGATCACGGTGAACAGCTTCTCCAGGGCCGATTCCACGTCGGCCTTCCACCCGATGCCAGCGGCGAGTTCGAAGCGAAGTCGCGGATACCGGCGATGCGGTGCAATGTCGGTGAAGCCGGCCGCCCTGGCGAAGCCGGCCGGCAGCAGGCACGCCGGCGGTTCGCCGACCGGCCCGCGCAGCCCGGCTTCGGGCCTGCCCTCCGCTGCCCCCTCGGGCGCTGCCTCGTTGGGCGCGGCCTCCTCGGTCGAGGTCTCCTCCCTCCCGAACAGTTCGATCGCCCGGACCCCGCGCCTGGTCAGAGCGGTCACCACGCCGTTCATCAGGTACCGGGCCAGGCCCTGACCCCGGAACTCGGGCAGGATCCGGGCGGTGGTCAGCAACACCGCGTCCGGCGACACCGGCGACGTGGGGAACGCCGCGGCCCCCGGAACCGCGGTCGGCGGGGCGTATAACGCAAAGCCGGCCGGCTTCTCGTCCACAGTCACGATCTGGCCGGCCGAACCCCAGGTCAACATCACCCCGGACAGCCAGACCTCCTTCTCGAAACCGGCCTGATCGACATCGAGCCGCGACCCGGCAGCGGACGGCAACTCCCAGGCCACGCACGAGCGGCACCGTTCGGGCAGGTCGCTGATGGACGACATGGACAGCGGCACCAGTGCTCGCGTCACCTGTGGTCCCGCCTTCCTGGTTCCGGCCGGTCACCGGCGTGCCCGCCCGGCCGTCCGGCCCGAGGCGACCTGCACAGAATAAGTCGCGGCTCTGCGGCATTCCCCCGCCGAACAACAGAGTGGACCCGCCAACGCCGCCGGGGGTGACGGCACCGCTCACGGAACGACGAGGCCCGGTCACTGCATGAGTCCGCTCAAGCACGCTACCCCGGCCCCCAGGGTCGCCCGTAAGGGTTGTTCCGGGTTCCCGCCCGAGTGCCGGTGCAGGCAAACTGGGAGAAACGCGCCGCGAATTCCACCGCAGTCTCGAGGAGAGTTCTCGTCATGACGAAGGCCGACGTCCTTCCGGACGCCCACCCCGCCCTGCCACCGCGGCCGCACTCCCATCGCCTGCACGGGCGCCCCCGACTGCCGCGCGGCATTCCGTTCTTCGCGATCATCGGTGTCGCGGTGCTGGTGCTCCTGGCCGGCGGCGCCGGCGGCGCTTATCAGGGCAAACTTTCGGAAGTACAGAAGAATGACAACTCGTCCTATCTCCCGGCGTCGGCGGAATCGACTGAGGCGACGAACGAATCCGCGAAGTTCAACACCTCGCAGTCGATCCCCGGGTTTCTGGTCTTCCACCGCGACGCCGGACTGACCGGCGCCGATCGGACCGCGGTCGCGGCGGTGTTCTCGACCGTGTCCACCCTCAAAGGCGTCGACACCCGGGCCGCAACACCACCGACCTTCTCCAAGGACAACACCACCGCATCCATCTACGTGCCGCTGATCACCAAACAGAACGGCGTCGCCGATTCCGGTGACACCCTTGCCGACAACGAGAACGCAGTCATCGCGGCCGCCAAGAAAGGCCTGCCCACAGGTTTGCAGGTGCACCCGGCGGGGCCGGGAGGTCTGCTGGTGGCCATCATCGGTGCGTTTGCCGGGTTGGACGGCACCCTGCTGCTGACCGCGGGCGCCATCGTCATCCTGATCCTGCTGTTGGTCTACCGGTCACCGGTGTTGTGGTTCTTCCCGCTCTTCTCGGCGGTGCTCGCCCTCGGTCTCTCGTCATTGATCATCTACTACCTGGCCAAGAACAGCGTGCTCACCCTGACCGGTCAGAGCCAGGGCATTCTTTCGGTGCTGGTGCTGGGTGCCGGCACGGATTATGCGCTGCTGCTGATCTCCCGGTACCGGGAGGAACTGCACAACTTCCACCACCGGTCGGACGCGATGATCAAGGCCTGGAAGGAATCCGCCCCGGCCATTTTCGCGTCCGGCACGACCGTCATCATCGGGGTGCTCTGCCTGAGCTTTTCGGAACTGAATTCGAACAAGAGTCTCGGCCCGGTCGCCGCCATCGGTATCGCGTGCACGCTGTTGGTGATGATGACGTTTCTCCCGGTCGCCCTGGCGCTGGCCGGCCGGTGGGTGTTCTGGCCCCGCCGCCCGAGCACGGCCGTTCCGGCCGCGGTGCCCGGAACCTCGGGGATCTGGGGCCGCATCTCCCGGTTCATCGGCGCCCACCATCGGCGCGCCTGGATCGGGGCGACGGTGCTGCTGTTGCTCTGCCTGCTCGGACTGGGCGGCCTGAAGACGAACGGTCTGACCACGGCCCAGGGCTTCACCAACACACCGGACGCCGTGGTGGGGCAGAACCTGTACGACGCGAAGTTTCCACAGGGTGTCGGAGCCCCGGCCGTCATCGCAGTGAACGGATCTTCGGTCAACCGGGTGATCGCCGCCGCGTCCGCCGTGCCCGGAGTGGCCAAGGCGCCGGGGTCGGTGTGCGTGCAGATCGACTACGCCAAAATCGCGAGATCCACCGGGACCGGTCGGCCCGGCGGCGCGGCCACCGGGTGTCCGCCGGCGGCGCTGCAGGTCACGCCGATCAACGGCCGGACGGTGATCAACGCGACCCTGACCGACTCCTACGATTCCCAGGCTGCCTTCGACACCATCGCCCGCCTGCGCACCGCGGTCCACGCGGTGGCCGGAGCCGGTGCGTTGGTCGGCGGCCAGTCGGCCGCCACCCTCGACGTTCACGACGCCTCCGTCCACGACCGGAACCTGATCATCCCCATCGTGTTGGTGGTCATCTTCCTCGTCCTCGCCGTACTGCTGCGCGCCCTGCTCGCGCCCCTGCTGCTGATCGTCACCGTGGTGCTGTCCTTCGGCGCGACCCTGGGCGTCTGCGGCTGGGCGTTCACCCATGTCTTCTCGTTCGCCGGTGCCGACCAGTCGTTCCCGTTGTTCGCCTTCGTGTTCCTGGTCGCCCTCGGCATCGACTACAACATCTTCCTGATGACGCGGGTGCGGGAGGAGTCGCTGCAGTTCGGCACCCGGGCGGGCGTGCTGCGGGGGCTCGCCGTGACCGGCGGGGTGATCACCTCCGCGGGTGTGGTGCTGGCCGCCACCTTCACCGTGCTCGGCGTCCTGCCGCTGGTCTTCCTCGCCGAACTGGGCTTCGCCGTCGCGTTCGGAGTTCTGCTGGACACGCTGATCGTCCGCACCATTCTGGTGCCGGCGCTGGCCCACGACATCGGCCGGAAGATCTGGTGGCCGTCGAAGCTCGCCACCGGGGCGGACTGACCTGCGGGGCGTTCCCCCGGGTTCCGCGCGGATTCCGTCCCGGCGTTCCGCGCCGATCACCCCCGGCGTTCCGCGCCGATTCGCCCGGGTGCCGCGCTGATCAACATCGACGGCGCTCATGATCGGATCGACTCCACCCCCACCAGTCCCATAACGGCGAAGTTAATCAGCGCGGTGGAAGTTGATCAGCGCGGGGGCCGGGCGATCGGCGCAGCAGATCAACCGCCGGCGCCCGAGAAGTAGAGTTCGGCTGTGCCCCATCCGCCGACCGCCGAACTCAACTGGTGGCAGGCCGGCCTGCTGGCACTGGTCCTGTTCGCGCTGGCCGTCGCATTCAACCGGTGGCCGGCCAGGCGGGCGCGCCAGGTGGCGCCGTTCCTCAAGGAAGCCGGCATTGTTGCCCTGCTGTTCTCGTTGTGGCAGCGGGCAGGTCAACTGTCCCAACACAGTTCCGCCGAGGCCTTTCGCCGCGGCCAGTGGATCGACGAAGCGGAACGGTTCTTGCACCTGCCCAACGAACGATCACTCCAGGTCGAACTGGTCGACCACCCGGTCCTGGGGCAGTGGGCGAACCTGTACTACGCCGTCATGCACCTGAGCACCACGGGGGCCATGCTCTTCTGGTTGTTCTGGCGGCACCGCGACAAATACCCGCGGGTGCGCACCACCCTCGCGCTGTTCACCGGGCTCGCCCTGTGCGTGCAGTTGATCTCCGTTGCGCCCCCCCGCCTGCTACCGCAACTCGGCTTCGTGGACATCGCCCAGCGATATGGTCAGTCGGTCTACGACAACGGCGACTTCAGCGCCCAGGCCCTGTTGGCCATGCCCTCGGTGCACATCGGCTGGGCGGTGGTGCTGGCCGGCGCCGTCATCCAGGCCGCCAGAAGCGCTTGGCGGTACCTGATCCTGCTGCACCCGCTGCTCACCCTCTACGTCATCACGGCGACCGGGAACCACTGGTGGTTCGACAGCCTGGCCTCGCTCGTCCTGCTGGCCCTTGTCGTCGGGGTGCAGTCCGCCTGGTTCCGGTGGCGCGCACGGCCGGCACTCCCCCGGATCGCTACCCCGCAGTTCGCCCTCGATCACGAGCAGATCCCCTTGGAACGAGCCTGAACCGCGTCACACGTCTTCGTCCGGATCGCGGATCTCGTCCCTGATCCAACCGATGTAACGCTCCGCGGACTCACGGACGGCGGCGGCCGCGCCGACGTCGATGACACTGCCGTGGAACGCTCCGTAGATCCGGTCGAAAACCACAGGTTGTATCGCACCGACGATCTGGCGAACCAGTCGCTCCGGCAGCGGGATCATGTTGGGGTAGCTGCGCATGAACGACACGGTGGCCCGGTCGGCGGAGACCATCAGCGTGTCGCCGACCAGCAGGGCGCCCCGGGCGCCGGCTCCGGAGGACCAGTGCAGGACGGCACTGCCCGGGAAATGCCCGCCGCACTGCACCAGTTCCACACCGGGCACGATCTCCTGCCGTCCGCTCCACAAGGTGATCACGTCGTCGGGTCGGCGGATCCAACGCTCATCTGCTCGGGCCACGTAGACGGGTACGCCGTCGAACGCCTTGCTCCAGGTGATCGAGCAGCCGACGAGATGGGGGTGGCTGGCCGAGACGGCAGCCACCCCGCCGAGTTCGGTTGCGGCATCGATCATCTGCTGGTCGACATAGCCGGGCGGTTCCCACAGCACGTTGCCCCCCGGTGTACGCACCAGCAGCCCACGCTGTCCGATGCCGAACGACGGCGACACCCGCAGAGCGTAGAGATCGGCCTCCAACTCGGTGAATGAACCTTTGTGATCCCCGTCGGCCATCGCCGCCGATGACGTCCACCGTTGGCCGCCCTGAGGAACATATTGCCGATCGTCGGTACAGATCGCGCAGCGGACCGGTGGGCGCGCGGTGTTGGCGTGTTCGACACCGCAGGCCACACAGATCCATACCGTCATGGGGCACAGCCTGCGGGGCGGCCCGAGCTGGTGCAACCCCACGACTCCAGGCACCGGGTGCTGCTGGTCAGCGGGCGTCCACCTCGTAGTCCAGGATCAACAGCCCGTGTTCGACCAGGCCGGTGCCGGCCAGATTCTCCAGGGCACCCGTGCCGGACCCGTGCACCACGGCGGCGTCCATCACAGTTGGGAATCCCTCGCCCATCGAGGCGCGGTGCTCGAGGACGAAGCTGCCCTCCAGGCCGTCGAGGGTTCCGACGATGCGCTCCTGGGCCACGTAGGACGCGCCGCGCTCGCCTCTGGTGGTCAGCGCATGCCCGGTGGCGGTGCCCACCAATTCCGGTCCGGTGTAGGTCTTGGCCAGTTCCACCACGCCGGCGTCTGGGCCACCCGGCACCGCTGCGGCCACCGAATGCGCGGCCTCCGCGATCGGATCCCATCTGTCCAGGGAGAACGGGGCTTCGAGATGCTTTGTCATGGCATCAGCATGGCAGGCGGCGACCACATCAGCGGTGCCCACTGCGATCCTGCGGCCACACGATCGGCCACGACGAGCCCGGGCTCGGCCCGCGAAAACGCTAGGATCACGCTATCCGCCCCGGCACTGACGACCGATCAGCACGCCCTGACCCAGGCCCGGGGGCGGCCGACAGGCGAGGAAAGCCAGATGACCGGGAACAGTCTCGACCGACACATGCCCCTGTATGCCCAGCGCACGGCGGGTATGCGAGCTTCGGCAGTTCGGTCCCTGTTCGCCGTGGCCAACCGCCCCGAGGTGGTCTCCCTGGCTGGTGGCATGCCCTACCTGCAGTCGTTGCCGCTGGAGGGCATCGCGGCGCAAGCGGCACAACTGATCGCCGAGGACGGGTTGGTCGCCCTGCAGTACGGTTCCGGCCAGGGCATCGCCGAACTCCGGGAACAGATCTGCCAGGTCATGGCGCTCGAAGGGATCAGCGCCCATCCCGACGACGTCACCGTGACCGTCGGCTCCCAGATGGCCCTGGATCTGGTGACCAGGGTGTTCTGCGATCCCGGCGACGTGATCCTGGCCGAAGCGCCGTCCTACGTGGGCGCGTTGACCACGTTCGCGTCGTACCAGGCGAACGTCGTGCACATCGAGATGGACGCGGACGGTTTGATTCCGGCCGCGGTGTCGGCCGCCATCGCCGCGTGCCGCAGCGCCGACCGGCGGATCAAATTCCTCTACACCATCCCCAATTTCCACAACCCCGCCGGTGTCACGATGTCCGAAGCGCGGCGCCGCGAGCTCGCCGACATCTGCCGCGCGGCCGGCATTCCGATTCTGGAGGACAACCCTTACGGGCTGCTGGGTTTCGACGACCGGATCCGCCGGGCGATCCGCGCGGACGACGCGGAGAACGTCATCTACCTCGGCTCGTTCTCCAAGACTTTCGCGCCGGGCCTGCGGGTCGGCTGGGTGCTGGCGCCGCACGCCGTTCGGGAGAAGCTGGTCCTGGCCAACGAGAGCGCCACGCTCAATCCACCTGTGTTCAACCAGCTGATGGTGTCCCGCTATCTGACCAACTTCGACTGGCAGGGTCAGGTCAAGTCGTACCGCCACACCTACGCCGAGCGACGGGACGCGATGCTCACGGCATTGGAGGCGCACATGCCGGAAGAGACCACGTGGACCAGGCCGGAAGGCGGGTTCTACGTGTGGGTCACCCTTCCGGACGGATTCGACACGGCGGCCATGCTTCCTCGTGCGGTCACCGGCCGGGTCGCCTACGTCCCCGGAACCGCTTTCTACGCAGACGGTTTCGGCTCGAGGCAGATGCGGCTGTCGTTCTGTTTCCCGACCGCCGACCGGATCACCGAGGGCGTGCGACGTCTGGCGTCGGTGCTCGACAGCGAACTGGACGTGATGCGGACCTTCGGCGCCACCGGCAGTGGCGCTCCGCTTCAGGTCCGCAAGGCCAACCGGGGTCCGTCATCCCCGGCGCCGGACGTCTACTGACCCCCTCTTCGTCGACCAAGGGAAATTCACAACGGATGACAGATCGTCATGTGGTGGTGCTGGCCGGTGGGCTGACCCACGAGCGCGAGGTGTCGCTGCGATCGGGCTCCCGGCTGACCGAGGCGCTGCGACGGCAGGGTCTCGAGGTGACTGTTCGAGACGCCGACGCCTCGCTGCTGCCGTGGCTGGTCAGTAGCAAGCCCGACGCGGCGATCATCGCCCTGCACGGCGGCCGGGGCGAGAACGGTGCGGTGCAAGGTGTTCTCGAACTCGCGGGCATCCCCTACCTCGGCACCCGGTCGCACGACTGCCGGTTGTCCTGGGACAAGCCGACCGCCAAGACCCTGGTGCAGCGGGCGGGATTCCTTACCCCGAACTGGATCACGCTGTCGCACAGTACATTTCGCGACCTCGGGGCCGCGGTACTGATCGATGCCCTGGTCGGGCACCTTGGCCTGCCGTTGATGTTGAAGCCGCACCAGGGGGGTTCCGCCCTGGGTGCCTCGGTGGTCCGCAACGCCGCCGATGTGCCCGGTGCGCTGGTCCAGGCCTTCGCCTACGGGGACGTGGTGCTGGTCGAACAGTTCGTCGAAGGGTCCGAGATCGCCGTGACGGTGATCGACGGCCCGAACGGGCCGCGTGTGTTGCCGGCTGTCGAGATCGTGCCCGACAGCGGCGTCTTCGACTACGAATCCCGGTACACGGCCGGATTGACCACCTACCACACCCCGGCCAGGCTGAGCCCGGAAGCGACTGCGGCCGCGGCGGAGTTGGCCGTCGGGGCCCACCGCGCCCTGGGGCTCGTGGACATCTCACGGACCGACGCCATCGTCGACGCCGACGGTCGGATCCAGTTCCTGGAGGTCAACGTTTCACCCGGACTCACCGAAACCTCGATGCTGCCGATGTCGGTGGAAGCGGCCGGCGAGGACCTGGGTGCGGTCTACTCACAACTGGTCGAGCAGGCCGTCGAACGCGGTTGATCAGATCGACGCCAAACCGGCCGACGGGGCGCACGATGGGAGCACGAGTTTGTCCCTCCGTCGGCGGTCGCGACTGGTTTGTGTGCCCGTATCGTTGGGAACCGAAGCACCGTTGATCAAGGATCGTCCCGAACGGGGCAGTCCCATCTCGTGCAGTGCCAGTCACAATCGGATCGAGGGCAGGTCATGCAGTGGTGGGTGTGGTTGATCATCGTGGTGGTGATTCTGGTGGTGCTGCTCGGCAGCTTCATCGCCATCCAGGCCAAGCGCCGCAGTGGTGGCGTCATCATCAGCGACCGGAAGCGCGGTCGTCGCAAATGAATGAGCTTCGGATCGAGGGTAAGGCATGAGTACTCTGCTGCGGGCCAGTGAACTGACCCAGCGTGTCGTCGTGACGTTCGGCGGCGAAGACGTCGCCCAGATCAAGGACATCGTGTACGCGGCCAACGGCGGTGAGATCGGCTCGTTCACCCTGGCCGGCCGCGGGCTGTTCGCAGGTCCGTTAAAGGTCGCGCTGCCCTGGGCTGCGGTGGTCGCTCTGGGGCCCGATGCGGTCATCATCGAGTCGGAAGATGTGTTGGTGCCGCTCGGCGAGGTGTTCCAGGACGCCGACGGGTCGGTCACCTCCGGCAAGGGCGACATCCTCAAGTCGGAGGTCCTGACCGATGCGGGCACGTCCTTGGGCCGGGTCTCCGACGTGATTATCGGAATCGGCGCCACAGAAGGCGGACAGGCCGATGTGGTCGGCTATCAGATCGATCCCGCCGAAAGTCTGGGCCGGGGCAAGCAGCCGTTGCTCATTCCCCTACCGGACACCCTGTCCGCGTCGGGCGAGCACCTGATGGTGCCGGCCACCGCCGCGAACTACCTGACCGACAATCTGGCCGGTTTCGGTTCGGCCATCGATGCTTTTCGTTCCCAGTTGGGCGGGGTGAGCTGATGTTGTTCTCGGAAGCGCTCGGTCACAAGGTCGTCAGTACCGAGAACGCCACCACGGTGGGACATGTCAGCTCTTTCGTCATCGACCCCTCGGCCGGCCGTGTGGTGGCGCTCTCGCTCAAGAAGACCCCGGGCACGGGCACCCTGCTGCCCTATTCGGACATCACCGCCTTCGGTGCCGACGCCGTCACGGTCACCGGCGAGCAACTGATCGTCGCCGAAGAGGGCCGATTCGCCGAACTGAACGGGAAAGCGCACACCATCCTGAAAAAGCGGATCCTGACCACGGCGGGACTCCAGGTCGGTGCCGTCCGCGATGTGGATTTCGACCCGGCCGACGGGCGGATCCTCGGCCTGATCACCGACGATCAACCGATCGACGGTCGGGCCCTGATCGGCATCGGCTCCTACGCGGTGATGGTCCGGGTCTGAGAACGCCGTGACCGAGCAGAACCCCGGCTCCGGAGGCGGGACTTTCCTGCAGCCGTTGGTGCACGTCGAGCAGTTGGCGCCGGCGGTGCGCATCTACGAGACGATCGGGGCGACCCTGGAACACGGGAGCCGGGACGGCGATTTTGCACTGATGACCATCGGCGGGACCCAGCTCGCGCTTCTTGCGCACCCACCCAATCCAGCCCAGAACGAAGGACTCGTCGAACTCAACTTCGCCACGTCCGAGCCGTTGGAAGCACTGGAAACCCGGCTCGCCGCCGCCGGGGCGGTCATCGAACACTCTGCGGTGGAGACCGACTTCGGCCGGCAGCTGCAGGTGCGGACCCCGGACGGACTGTTGATCAAGATCAACCAGCTGGACCCCTCCCGCTACAGCTGAACCCTGTCGGGGGTGCTATTTGCGGCCGGGAGTCCAATTCATGCCCCACCCGTAGGTGCGGTCCAACACCGACTGGCCGCCGTCGATGTACTGCACCTCGCGTTGCACGACCAGGTCGCCGCTCTGATTGATCAGCTGCGCCACGGCGCAGATCCGGGCCGACTTGCTGGTCGCGTCCAGCCGCACCTCGATCTGGGGACCGTTGATCGGGCTGAGCGTGACCACGCCGTCGACGGCGGCCCAGTTGGGCGCGCCCTCGTAGATCATCGCGAAGATCAACACCCGGCGGAATCGGCCCGGTTGGGCAAGGTTGATCGACATGTTCTCGCCGGTCGTCACGGCGCCGGTTCGGTCGTCGCCGTCCAGTTGGATCCAGGGCGGGCGGTCAAGGGAGCCGAAGGAGTTGCCGAGCGCCTGAACCACCCCTTTGGAACCATCCGAGAGCTCATACAGGCAGCCGAGATCCAGATCGACGCCCTTGGAGACGGAGGCAGCCAGGCGCTTGAAGAAGCCGCCACCCGACGGCGGGGTCGGGGCTCCGGACGACCAGTTGAGGTTGATGCGAATCGTGCCGCTGCTGCCACCGGACTTCGTCAGGGAAACCTGCGGTGCCGACGCGGTCAGGGTGACCTTCTGCAGCGAGACCGACCCCGACCGGCCGCCGGACGCCACCGTCGAGGTGGGCTGATAGCCGGCGGTCGGTGGCGGCGGGTAGCCGGAATTCCCGGACGGTGGAGCGGCAGGCGGCGGGGTGAAGGATTCTGCCTGCTCCGGCGGCGTGTACCAGTCCGGCACGGCCGGCTTCGGGGTCGCCGGCGGTTCGGCAGGTTCCGGCGCCTTCTGGCGTCTGGTGTAGTCGATAGCCATATGTACTCCCGTCGTGAGGCCGTGTAACTGGACGTGCGCCGAGCTCAGATGTTGACCCCGAAGTCGCGCGCAATGCCGGCCAGCCCACTGGCATAACCCTGGCCGATGGCCCGGAACTTCCACTCCGGCCCGTTGCGGTACAGCTCGCCGAACACCATCGCCGTCTCGGTGGACGCGTCCTCGGTCAGGTCGTAGCGGGCCAGTTCTGCGCTGTCCGCCTGGTTGACGACCCGGATGAACGCATTGCGCACCTGCCCGAACGACTGCTGACGACTGTCGCCTTCGTAGATGGACACGGCGAAGACGACGGAGGAGACGTCCGGCGGCACCGCGGACAGGTCGACCTTCACCTGTTCGTCGTCGCCGTCGCCGCCACCGGTCAGATTGTCACCGAGGTGCTCGATCGATCCGTCGGGCGACCGAAGGTTGTTGAAGAACACGAAGTATTGATCGGACTTGATCTTGTGGTCCGCGCCGAGGCCCAGCGCACTGGCATCCAGATCGAAATCCACCCCGGTGGTGGCTCGGGCATCCCAGCCCAGACCCACCGTGACCGCCGTGAGATTCGGGGCCGCTTTCGTCAGCGAGACGTTGCCGCCCTTGGTCAGGCTCACACCCATTACCGACTCCTCCTACGTTTTATCGCTCGAGCAGCGCACGATCAGTGCCGCTCGTCATGGCCGTGCCCTTCGAACGCCCGACAGGCACTCCAAAGTTCCCGGCCGACGACAACGGCGCTGGCGCCAGCTCGAAACGCTACACGGTGGGTGTCGGCGCGGACTGGCGCATCCTCTTGCTGGTTCACCAGCCGCGGATCCCACCGAGGCGGTCCGCGCGACCACCGTACGATTCAAGGTGATGTCCAGAAACGGGTCGGGACGCCTTTCACGGCGACCGCAGGAGCAGGCCGCGCAGGCCGCGCAGGACGGCGCCGTCGCCGCTTTCCTGGACCTGGACAAGCGCCAGTCCTACGTCAGCGACGCCCTTGACGCCGCGATGGACGGATCGGAGCCCGGCTCGGCCCTGGCCGCAGAATGGGAGCCGGTCAAGGAGCGCGCATTCGACGCCTCTTCGCGGTACCTGAGCGTCGCGGAATCACATTCCCTGCTGGACGCCACCGATCGACCGACCGGGGTCGACCCGGCGGCGGCCGCCGCCGCCTTCACCGATGTGCACCGGGCGTTGGCCGAGGCTGCGGCCGGGGTCGACGCCTTCTACCAACGGCACTCCGCGGACTTGGAAAGGGCCAGATCGCTCCGCGCGGCCACGCCGCAGATCTCCTCCGACGCGCGCGCGGCGGCACTCCCGGTGGAGGCGCAACTGGCCAGGGCCGAGGCCGACGGATTCGCCTATCCGAGCGTGCTGGCCGCGGCCGGCGAGCTGGTGGAGGCTCTGTCCGCGCTCAAGACCGCGGACACGGTCGGGTCGCCGTTGGAGATCCGGCACGCCGCGGCCGCCGTCCATGCGGCGGCCGATTCCGTCACCGCGCGGATTGCCGCCGCTCGCACCCTACGGCCCACGGTGCGTGGGTCGCTGAGCAGTGTGAAGACCAGGATCGAAGCCGTCACCACCAGATTGGAGTCGCTTCCCGGCACTCGTTCCGCGCTGCTCCGGGAGTTCTCCGCCGACTGTTCCAAGGATCTGAGCGGCTCCGACGACCGCGCTCGCCGGGCCCTTGATCAGGCCCGACGGGAGTGGGCCGCCGCCCAGGTCGCACTCGACGCCGGCCAACCGGAAACGGCGGCGACGCACCTGACCACCGCTCGAGCCCGGCTGTCCGAGGCTGAAGCGGACGGCGACGCGATGGGCGACCGCCTGCGGGTCCTGCGCGAGACCAGGGCGGACCCCGCAGCGGCCGCGAAGTCGACCCGTTTCAAGCTTCGGGACGCCCAGCTCCTGGTTGTGACCCGAGGCCTGGTCAAGCAGTGGGGCAGTGTGCTCGACGCGCAGTCCGCGCGCATCGACCGGGCCGCCGCCGACCTTGTGGGCACCCATCCGGATTACTGGTCGTATCTGCAGACCCTCAAATCTGTCGACGGATTCGTCCGTAACGTCATCGACCGGGTGCGGGGCGAGGCCCGGTAGGTCAGACCGGATGGCCCACCCGGCCGGCGAGCACCGGTTCGGCGGCGGCGAACGCAGCCAGGGGGCCCGCGCCGATCGGGGCCAACGGAACCGTTGCCGATACGGTGACGAACTCGGTGCCCAGCCGCGGGCGAAGCTCGCCCGGATCACGGCCCACGGCCAGCGCGACCGCCGCCCACACCATGTTCACCCCCGTCAGGCTCGTCTGATAGAGACCACCGGAGGGCCGCGAGTTGATCTCCAACAGGGCCGGGCGGCCCTCGAACGAACGGAACTGCACGTTGATCAGCCCGTCGAGTTCGAAGTGATCGACAAGTTCGGCGGACAGGCCGAGAAGGGTCGGGTCCCCGCCGATCACCCGCTGTCTACCGGACTTGGTCCGCGGCACGGCCACCACCGTCCTGCCTCGTGAAGCCAGCACATCGACGCTGGTCTCCGGGCCGGCCAGGTAGGGCATCACCATCAGGGGTGGGATGTCGAACGCCACGCGCAGGGCTTGCCGGACGACTGAAACGGCCGTCATCGGTCCGACGGGGCCCAGCAGGCTCTTCAGATCGGGCCCGTTCCTGGTCAGGAACCGCACTCCGTCCGCGCCGACGCCGCGGATCGGTTTCATGATCAACGGGCGGTGGGGCGTCCAGTGATCGGCGAGATCGGCGACCGCATCGTCGAACTCGGCCAGAGTGCGGGCCACCCGCCAGGGCGGGACGAGTGCGCTACCCGCCAAGGCCGAGTAGGTCGCCTCCTTGTCGGCCAGGGTGTCGATCGCCCAGGCCGGCGGACAGATCAACGCCGTGCCGATGGCCTGGAACTCATCGGCGCGGTGTGCGATCAGCGACTGGCCGGCCACCGGCAACATCACGTCGATCTCGTGTTGGCGGCAGAGATCGAGCACCTGGTCGACGAAGTCGGGGTCGGTCACCAGCGGGTCCCGCAGGCGACGATCGCACGCGGTCAACATGGGCGACGTCGGGTCGCTGTGGGAACCGTACAGCTCCACCGGAACACCATGAGGGTTGTCCCGCAACATGTTCAGCAGGTGAACGGTCGTCGCGTAATTCCGATTCAGCCAGATCCGTACTGGTTTCACCTATACTCCTGGCTCTGGCTCCACGTTTGGTCAACATCATCTTAACGGCTGGCGAACATTGAGTCTCACACGGTAAGGCAGCATGTGACGGGTCATACTCGAAGTTCTGGAATCGACTACCCTGCGTTGGTGTCGGTAGCAGGCTGAACGCTGTTGTGCCGGTGGGGTCATGTTCGTCCTTTCGCTGGTGGTAGGTCGCTGATTGGAACAAGGCGTTGTCCCATCAGTCTTTTCAGTTCTTCGTCACCTTGTGTGCACCAATGATGTACTGAAAGGATCGATGTGCGTCACTTCGACCACCTGACGCCGGCCGTGCACACCGAGTTGTTCGCGGTGGCTCCCGGAGAATTCGACAGACACAGTTCCCGCACGGTGCTCGCCAACGCCCTCGGCGCCACCTTGTACATCCCCGGTGTCCGCGATGATCTGGTCGGCGTCATCTCTCGGCGGGCCGCCGAAGGAGTCCGGTCGATGGTGGTCGATCTCGAAGATGCTGTCGCGGACAAGCACGTCGACCAGGCCGTGCACAACGTGACGAAAGCCCTGATCGACCTGCACGAGATGCCCCAGCAGACCCTGCTGTTTGTGAGAGTCCGTACACCAGAACATATCCGGCTCATCACCAACGATCTGGGTGAAGCGACCAGCGTGTTGACCGGCTTTGTCCTGCCGAAATTCTCGGCGTCCACCGGGGCCAGGTTCCTGGGCGAGATCCTGAGCGCGTCCGACCGGATCGGATCCCGGCTGTTCGCCATGCCGGTGGTGGAAACCCCGGACGTGTTGTACCGGGAATCCCGGGACGAAGCGTTGTCGGCCATTCGGGATCTGCTGGGTCAGTACCGTAAAATCGTGCTGGCCGTACGCTTCGGGGCCACCGATCTGTGCGGCCTTTACGGCATCCGGCGCGATCGCGAGCTGACCATTTATCACGTCGGTGTGGTTGCGGAATTGATATCCGAGGTCGTCAATCACCTCGGTCGGGCCGACGGTACCGGTTACACCATCACCGGGCCGGTCTGGGAATATTTCGCCGGTCACGAGCGAATGTTCCGTCCGCAATTACGGGCCACCCCGTTCGAGGACCGCCACGCCCGATCATTTCGACACCAGTTGGTGTCCAATGATTTCGACGGTTTGATCCGCGAGATCGTCCTGGACCGAACCAACGGGCTCACCGGCAAAACCGTCATACACCCGTCCCACGTGGCCGCGGTTCACGCCTTGTCCGTGGTGCCGCACGAGGAATTCAGCGACGCCAACGACATCCTCGAATCCGAGGAGACCGGCGTTCGGGCCTCCGGCTACGGCAACAAGATGAACGAGGTACGCCCGCACCGAAGGTGGGCCAAGCGGGTCAGGGAACGGGCCGGGGTGTTCGGCGTGGCCAATCCGGACGTGACCCACGTCGAGATTCTGACCGCTTTGCTGGCTCGATGAGATGACTGAACCGCCCGTGATCCAACTGCCCCGTCCGGACTCCTGGGTGTCCGCGGAATTCGGCGTTTCGCTGCGGACGGTCTCGTCGACGGTCGGCCTGGAGATTACCGATCTCGTCGGCCTGGCCCTCCGACGCAATCCGCGTCGCGCGCATCTCCTGGTGTCGTCGGTGCTGGGCAAGCACGTGGTGGTCGACCCCGACCTGGTCGCCGCCGCCGCCCGACTACTGGGCGAGGTGGTGGCCCAACGACTGGACTTCGGTGACACGGAGGTCGATTGGTCCGCACTGGTCCGGTCCGCCCTTTGCGACGGCGCCACCGGGCCGTTGCTGGCGGCCCTTGATCAGGTGTCGACCACCCGGCCGGTGTCGTCGATTGTCGTTCTCGGATTCGCCGAGACCGCCACTGCGCTGGGCCATCTCGTTGCCGACCAATTGGGTGCGGACTGCTATCTACATTCCACCCGACGCCACGTGGCCGGGGTGGAAGTCGCCGGAACGTTCGAGGAGGGCCATTCGCACGCGACGAGCCATCGACTGCTGCCGGTGCCCGCCGACCTGCTGGACACCGACGGCCCGCTGGTTCTGGTCGACGACGAGTTGTCGACGGGCACCACCGCCCTGGCGACCATCGTCGAGGCGCATCGGCGGCGACCGCGCGCACGCTATCTGGTGGCCAGTCTGATCGATCTTCGCAGCACCGATGACGAGGCGCGGACGCAGGCCACGGCCGATCGGCTGCAGTGTCGCATCGATGTCGTATCGCTGGCCCGAGGGGCGGTGGATCTGCCGGACGACCTTCTCGCCTCCGTGGCACGCCGGCTCGCCGACCTGGACGCCGGCTCTCACACCAACACCGACTTAGCTCGACGCCCGGTCACGGTGGCCGGGCCGGCGCAGCGGGTGCAGATCCCGTGGCCGGCCGACGTCCCGGACGGCGGACGGCACGGCTTCCGGACGGCCGACCGACCAGCCTTCGGCGAGGCGTTGACGGTCGCGTCGGCGGTGCTCTCCGCCGTCGTGCGGGCCAGGATCACCGAACTGGGCGGCGACCGGGTACTGGTCGTGGGCACCGAGGAATTGATGTACCTACCGTTGCGGCTGGCCCAGCACCTGGCCGGGGACACGGGTTTGACCGTCGGGTTCCAGTCGACCACCCGATCGCCGGTGCTGGCCGTGGACGATCCCGGCTACCCGATTCGCCGCGCCATCAGCTTCGCCGACCCCGAAGGCGATCAGGAGGTCCCCCGATTCCTGTACAACGCACAGTGGACGGCACGCGGCGGCGGTCGGCCGGCAGGCGGTGGAGGTCGGCCGGCAGGCGGTGACGGCCGGACCATGGAGCCTGACCTCGTCGTTCTGGTCGCCGACGCGGCCGCAGACACACCGACTTTGGCCTCCCCCACGGGTCCGGTCGCCGCGCTGCAGGACCTCGGAATCCCGGTCACGGTGGCGGTGCTCGGTGCGGTGGATCCGGCTCGGCTCGGCTCGGCTCGATCGGCCCGCACGCTGCCGTCACCTCTGACGGGTCCATCCTTCGGCTCCTATCGGTCGGAGGAGGTGCAGTGGCTCCTCACCGACCTGTCGAACATCGATCTGGAGGGTGACATCGCCGATCGTGAGGCGGCGATCCAGGCCGGGACCGCCCACTACGCCGAATCGCTCCCGGTCGAATTCCAACCGGATGCCCAGTATCGGGAATTGTTCGAAAAGGTGCTGAGCCAGTCGGCCCGGCGATTGGCTCTGGCTGTCGGTCGGGTCACCGAACTGGTGATTCGCGAGAGAGGGAAGGACATCGTCCTGGCCTCACTGGCCCGGGCCGGCACCCCGATTGGTATTTTGATGCGACGCTGGGCCCAGTACTGCCACGGCCTGGACCTTCCGCACTACGCACTGTCGATCGTCCGGGGTCGGGGTATCGACGCGGTTGCGTTGAGATACCTGGCTGCACATCACCAACCGAGCCAGGTGGTGTTCGTGGACGGTTGGACCGGCAAGGGCGCCATCGCCAAGGAACTCAGCGCCGCGTTGCAGGAGATCCGGGCCCAGGACGCCACCCTGGATTTCAACGACGACCTGGCCGTACTGGCCGACCCCGGTTATTGCGTCCGGACGTTCGGCACCAGAGACGATTTCCTGATCGCCTCGGCCTGCCTCAATTCCACCGTTTCCGGACTGATATCCAGGACCGTCCTGAACGAGGCGTACCTGGCGCCGGGGCAGTTCCACGGTGCGAAGTTCTACCGTGAATTGGCGGTCGAAGACGTGTCCGCCGTTCTGTTGGACGCCATTTCTGCCGCGTTCCCCTCGGTCGAAACAGAGGTCGTGGCCGGTGTCCCCGCCCTGGCCGATTCGGACCGCGAACCCACTTTCGCCGGTTGGTCGGCGATCGAGTCGATTCGAGCGGAATTCGGAATCGAATCTGTGAATTTCGTCAAACCGGGTGTCGGCGAGACCACTCGGGTACTGCTACGGCGGGTCCCGTGGCGGATCCTGGTCAGAGAGGCCGACAATCCCGATCATGCGCATCTGAGGTTGTTGGCGCTGCAACGGCACGTTCCCGTCGAGGTCCGGCCGGACCTACCGTACTCGTGTGTGGGGTTGATCCGTCGCCTGTCGGGATCTGAACCAGGAGAAGGTTGATGTCGGTCCGCCACGTCGATGACGAACCGCTTGCCGACCGTCGATCCGACGGCGAAAAGACGCTGATCGCCAGTGATCTCGATCGGACCCTCATCTACTCCGCCTCTGCACTGCAACTCCCGACGGTCGACGAGGAGGCACCCATCCTGGTCTGCGTCGAAGTATTGGAAGGCCGTCCACAATCCTTCATGACGCTCACCGCCACCCGACAACTGGCCGACCTCGCTCACCACTCCTCGTTTGTGCCGATCACCACCCGGACCATGGCCCAGTATCAGCGGGTCCGATTTCCGGGAGTGGTGCCCACCTATGCGATCACCAGCAATGGCGGCAATATTCTCATCAACGGGAAGCCGGATGCCAATTGGCATCGTTCGACCGAATCCGCGATCGCGGAATGTGACGCCACCCTGGCCCAGGTCAGACATGAGCTGAAAACCAGAAGTCAGCATGACTGGGCCCTCAAACGTCGTGTCGGCGACGACTTGTTCTGCTACCTCGTGGTCGAACCCGCCAAGTTACCCGACGACTTCGTTCCCTCCTGGACCGCTTGGTGTGAACAGCGCGGCTGGCGGGTCTCGGTTCAGGGCCGAAAGATCTATGCGATTCCGCGACCCCTGTCCAAGGAGCGGGCGATGGCTGCCGTGGCCAGACGGATCGGGGCGGCGCGGGTGGTAGCCGCGGGCGACGGGGCGCTGGACTCAGGTTTCCTCGCGGCAGCCGATGCCGGCATCCGACCCCCGCACGGGGAACTCGCCGCGTTGAACTGGACTCACCCCACAGTCGAGGTGGGTCCCAGGCCGGGCGTATTGGCGGCAGACGACATCACCTCCTGGTTCGCCGATCAGGTCGACCTCACGCGCGCGATCTCCAATCTCGTCGGGGATACGAAGTCGCCGTCCGTACGGTGAACTGACGCCGGTGTCGTTGTGCCGCAAGGTCTTTCAGGGCACGCCGAACCGCACGGCGCGGGCGGATCGACTCTTTCGTCACCGTGACGTTTCTCTGGCTGGTCCTCGCCGGAGGCGGTGGGCCAAGACTTTCGAAGATCTTCGTTTTCGGCCTGCGACGAGCGACGTTGGGGCCGCGACGATGGTCGTCCTCGCTCAGACCGCGGTGCCGGATTCGTTGTGGCGTCCCTGCTCGGTAACGACCGGAACCATGATATTGACGATCCGGTCAAGATCGTCGACGGAGGCGAATTCGATGATGACCCGGCCCTTCTGGCGCCCCAGTTCCACCCGTACCCGGGTGTCGAATGCGTCCGACATCCGGCCCGCCAAGGCAGAAAGATCCGGCGCCACGGTCCTTTTCGGGGTGGGCCGCCGAGCCTTGGTCGTCCGACCGGCCATCAGCACGACTGCCTCTTCCGTTCCGCGGACCGATAGGCCCTCGGCGACCACCCGGGCGGCCAGTTGTTCCTGGTCTTCGGCGGTCTCCAGCGACAGCAGAGCACGGGCATGCCCGGCCGACAGCACCCCGGCCGCCACCCTGCGCTGCACGGGAACCGGAAGCTTGAGGAGTCGGATGGTATTGGAGATGACCGGCCGGCTGCGTCCGATTCGGGCCGCGAGTTCTTCCTGAGTCACGTCGAACTCCTCGAGCAGCTGCTGATAAGCGGCCGCCTCCTCGAGAGGGTTCAGGTTGGCGCGGTGGATGTTCTCCAACAGTGCGTCGCGCAGCAGGGCCACATCCTCGGTGCGACGAATGATGGCCGGAATGGCGGTCAAGCCGGCGCGCTGCGCGGCCCGCCAACGGCGCTCCCCCATCACCAACTCGTACCCGCCCTGCCCCTGACGGACCACGATCGGCTGAAGCAGACCGAATTCCCGGACCGAGTGCGCCAATTCCTCGAGCGCCTCCTCGTCGAATACCGTCCGCGGGTTGCGTGGGTTCCGCCGGATCTGGTCGATCGGGATTTCTGCGTACCGCGGTCCGTCGGGCCGGGGCGGTCGGTCAGTCGCTCGGTGGGTCGATAGGTCGGTCGCTAGGTCGGTCGGCAGTGCTGTCGTGCTGCGCCCCTTGACATCGGCGTTGCCGTTCGGATCGGGGTACCCGTTCGGATCGGAGTGCCCGTTCGGATCGGGGTACCCGTTCGGATCGGAGTGCCCGTCTCGGTCGCCGCTAACGGCGGGCGACCGGCTGCTTCGGATGTCATCCGTACCAGCCTGCTCGGGGCGAGACCGTTCCTTAGCGTCGGCCGTAGGACCGGCCTTATCTGCGGCCACCCGGCTCGGTGTGCCCGACATCAGGTAGTCGGTCACGACGGTGGTCTGCGGACCGGTGGGAATGAGTGAGGCCAGACCCCGCCCCAGACCGCCCCTCGGCCGGCTCATGACGGTTCCTGCGCGCCGCGCACGGCAATTTCGCGGGCCGCGTCCAGGTAGCTCATGGCGCCGCGCGAGCCAGGGTCGTAGGTCATCACGGACTGACCGAACCCTGGTGCCTCCGACACTTTGACCGATCGGGGTATGACGGACGCCAAGACCTTGGGCCCGAAGTGCTTCCGCACTTCATCGGCCACCTGGACGGCGAGTCTGGTCCGTCCGTCGTACATGGTCAGCAGGATCGTCGACACGTCGAGAGTCGGATTGAGATGTTGCTTGACCAGATCGATGTTGCGCAGCAATTGTCCCAGGCCTTCCAGGGCGTAATACTCGCACTGAATCGGAATCAAGACCTCACGGGTGGCCACCATCGCGTTCACCGTGAGCAGGCCCAGCGACGGCGGGCAATCGATGAATACGTAGTCGAATTCGGCTTCCACCCCGTCAATGGCCTTCTTCAGTCGGGATTCGCGCTCCCGCATGCCGACCAGTTCGATCTCGGCGCCGGCCAGGTCGATGGTGGCCGGGATGCAGCCCAGCCGGGGGGCATCCCGGGACGTCTGCACCGCTTCCGCGGCGGTGATCTCGCCGATGAGGACGTCGTAGATGGAGGGAGTGCCGACGGTCCGATCCACCCCCAACGCAGTGCTGGCGTTGCCCTGGGGATCGAGATCTATGACCAAGATGTGCAGGCCGGCCAGCGCGAGAGCAACGGCGATGTTCACCGTCGTGGTTGTCTTACCCACCCCGCCTTTCTGGTTGGCCACGCTGAACACTCGACGCGTCCGGGGGCGCGGCATCGTCAACTCCCCGGCCCTGACCTCGATGGCGTGGAGGGCCGCCCGCCCGATCGGTGTGTCGTCGAGTTCCGGCGTTTCACGTGAAACATCGGTTTCCAAGGTCACTGTTACGTCCTTCGGTCGGACCACGCAGGGCGCTCAACGGATCAGCGCTACTCGCCGAGCAGGCTGGAACAGACGCTACGTGATGCGGAACCCTCCGACCGGTTCGCACCGCCGGGCGGTCGCCGGGATTCCAGCTTTGAGCCGTGACGTCGGGGTGATGGGACCGCCGATCGCGACCGGGTGGGTAGACGGCCCACCGTTACGTGCCGTGCTTCTGACCGGAGGATGCACTGGTGCAGAGGTGGTGCGATTCTGACCACGGACCGCAGATCGGTTGTGAGTGGGTGAAACACAGCTTTGGTTGGCAAGTTTGTGCCGAGCCAGAGTGAGCGGTTGTAAGGGTCTCACTGGCGCTCAGCTCTTGGCAATCGCGCAGTGGTGACCATGTTTCACGTGAAACATCGGGCCAGGGATTCCCAGCACGTCGAACCCGCCCTGGCCCGGCCGATACTCCCTTACATGCCTAGCCGGCGCGGCGGACTAGGACAACCTCGGTCCAGATTCCTATCACGATCGCCGCACAGTGAATCCGATCGTCGTCGAGGCTCCGTCATCACTCCGGCAGATACAGCGCCCCGTTCAGCCCGTGTTTCACGTGAAACCCCGTGACCCGCCCTCAACTCTCCTCGTGTCGGGGGATGACTCTGGTGGCACAAGCGCGCGGCATCCGCGCTCAGGTCCGCGATCGGGTCGCCATCGGTCCCTCGCCATCCCGAGCAGACGCGGCGAGGAACTTAGCATCCCTAATTACTATTCCTCGGTGTCGATGGTCGCGCTGATCAAAGGGTTGACTTACTCCCCACTGGTCCCATTTCCGCCACGTTCGTGAGCGCCGCAGAAGATGATCAGCGCGGGGGAGGGGTCCGCCGGAAGGCCACGGGACGGGCGGCGCGGGGAGGCCGAGCGCCCGCGCAACCGGACCACACCACAAGGGCACTGGGTGCCACGTCTTACATCGCTGTCATTCCGCGATCACCGAAAGCGAAACGAAATCGAACGGAACCGCAGATCTTCGAATCGCTACCGCTTTTCAGATCCGACGTCCTATGCTTCGGGGGTCGCGCGTCCTCGGCCGCGGTCACCGAGGGGAGTGATCGTCGGACCGTTCGCAACATGCGGAGCGCCCCGGTGTGCGCGTACCTCACACCTCCATCCCTGTGCACCCGTGGTCGAACGAACGGAACGAGTCTGATGGCAGTCGACACGAACCGTAGGACGCACCCCTGGAGGACGGTCGGCGCGGCCATCGGGGCGCTGGTGCTGGGGCCGATCGGGGTTATGGCCGGATCGGTAGGACAAGGTATCGAGCCTGACGGCCAGTACATTCCTTGCGGGCCGGTGTTTTTCGGCCGCAACGATTCTCAGTGGGACCCCCGTTGTGTGGCCGCCAATGATGGCTTTCACACCCTGACGGTCGGTGTGCTGGCCGTCGCCGTCCTTCTGCTCATTTCAGCCGTCGTTTCAGCCGTCTACAACCGACGAATCAGGCGGGAGCGTCGACGTCATGTCGGCCCATCAGATCCGACGGACATCGCGCCAACTGACGACGATCGAATCCATATCGAAGTTCAGCGGGGCCGGACGCCACTCCGATGGTGGCGGACCGATGTCGAAGGCACGGCCGCGCCACCTCAGGACCTTCTCCGCTGATCCGGCCAAACATCGGACCCCGACCGCTCGCGAAAGCAGCGCACCGCGACAGGTAAAGGATTGGGCACTCAGCTGCGGAAACCGCGGTTCCGCGGAGGAGGCGGCGTGGAATGCTTCTGCCGTTTCGCAGCGCCCCGTCCCCGGTCGGCCACCCGTACGCCGCGAATGACGGTCGTCGCGGGGTCGACCAAGCCGGCGCCGGCCGAGACGATGGTGAGGTCCCCGATCCCGGTCAGGGTGACCGCCCGCCGATCCCGGACGATCTCGGCCCCAGCGCTGGACCCCTTCAGGGCCAACATTGCGCCGCCGACCCGCAGTAGGGGAGCGGACCAGGCGGCCAACTTGGCCAGCGGGGCGACCGCCCGAGAGGTGACCACATCGGCGTCACCGCATTCGTCGACCACCTGTGCGGCAACCCCTCGGACCACACGACAATTGTTCAGGCCGAGCTCCAGGACCACTTCGTGGAGGAAGACTGTGCGCCGCTCCAACGGTTCGACCAGGACGAGAGTGCAATCGGGCCGCGCGATGGCCAACGGTATGCCCGGCAGACCAGCACCGGAACCGATGTCGACGACTGTGCTACCCGGAGCCAGCAGGGCTCCCACGACAGCGGAATTGAGCAGGTGCCGGGTCCACATCCGGGCGGTTTCCCGCGGGCCGATCAACCCTCGAATCACACCGTCCCCGGCCAGTGCATCAACGTAGCGACGAGCCGATTCGATCCCATCACCGAAGACAGTGGCGGCCGAGCCGGGCTCGTCCTCGATGCCCGCATGTTCGATGTCGCTCTGTTCGTCCTGGCTGCCCACGGCCGAAAGCCCTCGTGGAACCCCGGCGTTGGTCAGGAAACCGGGCTGATGACGACCCGGCGGCGCGGCTCCTCGCCCTCGCTCGACGACTCCACGCCCGAAACGCCGGCCACGGCGTCGTGCACGGTCTTCCGCTCGAACGGGTTCATCGCCGGCAGTGTGGACGGCTCGCCGCGCTCGCGGACCTGCTCTGCCGTGGTCAGGGCGAGTTCGGTGAGTTCGGCACGGCGACGGGCCCGGTATCCGGCCACATCCAGCATCAAGCGCGAGCGTTGCCCGGTCTCGGCCGTCGCCGCCAGCCGGGTGAGCTCCTGCAATGCGTCGAGTACCTCGCCGCGTTCGCCGACCAGCTTGTCCACATCTCCGTCGCCGATGATCGAGACGACGGCCCGTTCGCCTTCGACGTCGAGATCGATGTCACCGTCGAAGTCGAGAATGTCCAGCAGTCGCTCCAGATAGTCGCCGGCGGCATCGCCCTCCGCGACCAGCAGCTCGTGCTTGCTCAGCCCGCGCTTCCCGTTGGCATCGACCTCTGACGCTCCGACATCCGATCCGTTCGCATCAGCGCCGATGGCATCGTCCTCGGCGCTGGGGCCTCGTGCGGCGGTCGGGTCAGCGGCCACGGTCGTGTTCTCACTCATGCCGAATTCCGGCTCTGTGTGCGAGCGCTCATGGCATTCGCTCCGCTCCGGGTCCGTTCCTCACTCACTGGTCCACCTCTTCTGTTCACGTGCAGGTTCATTCGCGGCGAGCGGGCCAGCCTGTTCCCGGGCCGATCCGCGCATCTACGGAAACGGTCAGCGCCGGCCCGGCCTCTTCTTCTTGGCCGTCGTCGGGGCCGGCTTGGGCTTGCCCGGGTCACCCTGACCGGCGGGCAGGTCGGCCGGCCCGTTGGTCCCCGCCCCGTTGGTCCCGGCTCCGTTAGCCCCGGCCCCGGTGGTCCGATTAGTCCCAGCACCGTTGGCCCCGGTGGGACCGATCGGACTGGACCCGGTCACGGCCGGACCCTTCTTCAAGGACGGCCTGCCGCCGTTGGGCGAAGCAGAGCGCCCGTCCGAGCCGTTGGCGGACCCGCCCGCAGTGCCGTTGGTCCCGGTGCCGTTCGTCGAACCAGTGCCGTTCGTCGAACCAGTGACCGACCCGGGCGACGGTTTGCTCGACGGCTGGATCAATGGCCGTCTGGCCCCCGGGGCCGGCCTCGCCCCGGTGGGGGGCCTACTGCCGGCGACCGGCTTCGCTCCGCTGACCGGTCGGGCTCCGGGCGCCGGCCTGGCCGCGGACGACGACCGCGCACCGGGAACCGGCCTGGCCCCTGGAGTCGGCCTCGCCCCTGGGGCGGGTCTGGCACCGGGAACCGGCCTGGCCCCAGGGGCCGGTTTGGCCGTCGGTCGCGCACCGGGCGCCGGCTTGGAGAACTTGGCTGCTTCTTTCGCTTCGTCGACGACCATCGATTCGGCGGCCAGCTTCTTGTCCTGGATGCGATGGGCCACGTACAGCTGACCGAAGGTCCAGGTGTTGTTCGACAACCAGTAGAAGAGAATCGCGAGCGGGAAGAACGGTCCGCCGAACACCACGAACAGGGGAAAGACGTAC
This sequence comes from uncultured Nakamurella sp., assembly GCA_964250735.1. Taxonomy (GTDB): domain Bacteria; phylum Actinomycetota; class Actinomycetes; order Mycobacteriales; family Nakamurellaceae; genus Nakamurella. Next base: position 80,302 of record CAXUHA010000010.1, read on the forward strand.
TTCATCAGCTTGTTCATCAAGGCGGCCTGCGGAGCGGCCTCGTTGTTGCCCTGCATCTGCTGCTGCCGGGCGACCGAACGGCGGCTGGTCAGGAAGGTGGCGATGCCGGCCAGGATGGTCAACGGGATGCCGACCGCGATGACCGTGGACCGCGTCCCGCCCAGCTCCGACAGGCCGATCTGTTTCGCCGTGGAGACCCACGGCATCGTCATGTAGGAGGACAGGGGGGCGCCGTTGAACAGCTTGGCGTCGACGAACGACTGGACGTCGGCCGCGCCGAGGAAGTAGTTCTCGGTGCGGCCGGGCGTGAACATCTTCAGGACGTGGAACAGGCCGATGAACACGGGCGCCTGGATCAACGCGGGCAGGCACCCGCCGAGCGGGTTGACCCCTGCTTCCTTGTTGAACTTCTGCATCTCTTCGGCGAGACGGGTCTTGTCGTCCTTGTACTTCTCCCGCAGCTTTTTCAGCTCGGGTGCGACCGCCTGCATCTTCATCTGCGAATTCATCTGACCCATGAACGGCTTGAACAGCAGGCTGCGCAGGGTGAAGACCAGGAACACCACGGACAGGACCCAGGCCCAGGCGCTGTTGTCGCCCAGGAAGGAACCGAAAACCTTGTGCCAGGCCCAGATGATCCCGGAAACGGGATAGTAGATGTAGTCGAGCGAGAAGAAGTTGAAACTCACGCGGCATGGCTCCGGGGTATCGGCGTCTCGGCTGTCGCCGGCCGCACATCGGGGGTGAGCACAGCGGAGTTCGCCGCTACATCCTGACCGGACCCACTACCACCGGCCACGACATTCACCTGGACAGAACTCTCGGCCCGCCCCGCGCGTTCCCCGACGGGCGGGACGGGGTCGTACCCACCCTGATGCCACGGATGGCAGCGGCCCAGCCGGCGAAGCGTCAACCATGAGCCTCGGAAAGCGCCGCGGGTGGTCAGCGCCTCGACCGCATAGCTGCTGCACGTCGGGTAGTACCGGCAGCTGGCCGGCAAGGCCGGCGACACGAAGCGCTGATAGAAGCGGATCGGGGCCAGCAGGAGACGGGCGGGACGGGAGGCCGTCATCCGATCTGCCCTGTCGGTGCCGGTGACGATCGGGGCGCGTTCCGCGTCGAGGTCGCCTTCCGCGTTGCGGCCGCCAGACCGGAACGGAGATCGAGCCCCAGCTCGGCACTGGTCGCCGAGGCGGACGACGGCATAGCCCTGACCACGACGGCGGTGCCGGGGGCCAAGGTGACAAGTTGCTCGACGACCAGCGGGCGCAAGCGCCGGGTCACTTGATGTCGAACCACCGAATTGCCCACCTTTGCCGAAACCACGAAACCTGCTCGGGGCGCAGTGCGTTCTCCGGTGGGCAGCAGATGAACCACCAGCCTGCGTGTGCCTGCGCGTCGACCACCGCGGACCACCACTGCGAAGTCAGCGGGCCTGAGGCGGGCATTCTTCGGTAACACGGCGCAGCGTGGGGCGAGCGGTGGGGACGTCAGGCCGACAGCTCTTCGCGACCCTTACGACGACGGGCGGACAGGATGGCGCGACCCGCCCGGGTGCGCATCCGGAGCCGGAAGCCGTGGACCTTGGCCCGCCGGCGGTTGTTCGGTTGAAAGGTGCGCTTGCTCACGGTGATCTCCAGTGTTCGGACTGCGGGACTACGTCACTGCCGGGAGGCAGTGGAACAACAAACAACACGACCCGCCGAGCGCATGACCCGCCCGACAAGAGGGCCACCGACGTGAAGCGCGACGGATCCGGACTGATGCGATCGACCGAACCGCCCCTTCGATCGATCGCGTCGACCAACGTCATCCGTACGACGTCAGCGAAACATGGGCATCGAAACATGGGCATCGAAACATGGGCACGGGGCAGCCCGAAACCGCACGGCTCTGATGACCAGACTAGAGAATATAGCGTGTAAGGGTCAAACCCGGAGCGGACGCCCGGCTCCGAGGGCCGCAGGCGATCGGGGGGCATGCAGGCGTGCACCTTGTGGGACGCCCGTTGAGTTGTTAGCGTTCCACCGGTCGCGATCCACGAACGTGGGTCGGCCCCTCCACCTCGAACACTCACCGGAACCGACTGATCTCGGTTCCCCTTGACAGCCGAGTCGCCGTCCACCGGCGATAGCTATCCGTCGATAGTTATCCCCACCGAGTGGACAACTCTGTGGACCGACCGTGGCGGCGCGCAGTCGGGAAAGGGGGTTTTGGTGGCTGAGGACCCCCCTGACCTGCAACACGTCTGGCAGCAGGTGGTCACCGACCTGTCCTCATCGCTCACCTCCCACCAGCGGGCCTGGTTGTCCATCACCGATCTAGTCGGCCTGATCGGCACGACGGCCCTGCTGGCCGCACCCTCCGGATTCGCCAGGGACACCATCGAGCGGACCCTGCGGGAGCCGATCACCGCTGCTCTGGCGGACCGAATGCAGATGCCGATCACGCTGGCGGTCACGGTCAGTGAGAGTGCATCGGCGGGCTCCGACCTCGCCGCCCCGCCCCAGGAGCCCGGGACCGCCGGCCTGCACAACGGCTTCGGCCCGGCGCCGGTCGGCAAGTACGGCGGTATCGGCGCGGGTCTCCCGCACGGCAACGGCAGCCTCTCCCGGCCACCATCCCGGGACGAGGGCGACGAGGACGACGTCGACGAGGAAGCCGACGCGCTGGCCACGGTCAGCGAGATCTGGCCGACCTACGCCCTGCGGCGGGACACCAACCCCGCGAGCTCCGCCCAGACCAGGCTCAACGAGAAGTACCACTTCGAAACATTCGTGATCGGTTCGTCGAACCGGTTTTCCCACGCGGCGGCGGTCGCCGTCGCCGAGGCACCGGCCGTCGCGTACAACCCCCTGTTCATCTGGGGGGACTCCGGCCTCGGCAAGACCCACCTGCTGCACGGCATCGGCCACTACGCCCAGCGACTGTTTCCCGGGATCCGGGTCCGCTACGTCTCCAGTGAAGAGTTCACCAACGACTTCATCAACTCGCTCCGCGACGACCGCAAGGTCGCCTTCCAGCGGAGGTACCGCGACGTGGACGTGCTGCTGGTCGACGACATCCAGTTCCTGGAGGGCAAGGAAGGCACGCAGGAGGAGTTCTTCCACACTTTCAACACGCTGTACAACGCCAACAAGCAGATCGTCATCTCCTCCGACCGGGCCCCGAAGCGGCTCGAAACCTTGGAAGACCGGCTCCGGACGCGGTTCGAGTGGGGCCTGACCACGGACATCCAGCCGCCCGAACTGGAAACCCGGATCGCGATCCTGCGGAAGAAGGCCTCCCTCGACGGCCTGAACGCTCCGGATGACGTCATGGAGTTCATCGCCAGCCGGATCGAACGCAACATCCGCGAGCTGGAGGGGGCCCTGATCCGGGTCACCGCGTTCGCCTCGCTCAACAAGCAGCCGGTGGACCTGTCCTTGGCCCAGATCGTGCTGCGCGACCTGATCCGGGACTCGGTCTCCAACGACATCGACGCGGCCACCATCATGGCGGTGACCGCGGAGTACTTCGGCGTCACGCTGGACGAACTGTGCGGCCAGTCCAAGACCCGGGCGATCGCGTCCGCTCGCCAAATCGCCATGTACCTGTGCCGGGAGCTCACCGATCTGACCCTGCCCAAGATCGGCACCACTTTCGGCAACCGCGACCACACCACCGTCATGCACGCTGCGAAGAAGATCCGCACCGAGATCGCCGAACGCCGGCAGACGTACGACCACGTCCAGGAGCTTTCCGCGCGGATCAGGGATCGATCCCGCCGCTAGTCGCGCCGATCGCGCACCACAACACGCCGGACAACACGCCGGACAAGCGTGTCTTCGAGCAACGACTTCCGGGTATGCACATGCTGTGGACAAACCTGTGGACAGCGGGGGATCAGGGCGGGACATTTCGCCCCGGTGCGGATCTGTCCCCACGGCCGCACCGTTCCGATATTCGGTGTCCCTGCGGTCATCCCCAGCGCGCCGCGCTCGGTGTCGTGCACCGATGAGCCTCCATCCACACCGTCCACAGGACCTACTGTTACTACTGTTTTTCTTCTCTGGAGAGATGCCCTACAAGTCAGTGTGTGTGGATCGATCCGCGCGGACCCGTGGGCAGAGCGAGCGGGAGGTGACGCCATGGTGAAAATGGCCGTACGGTTGCACTCCCCGGTGTCACGACGGTCATTTTCGGAGGATCGATGAAGTTCCGCGTCGCCCGCGAAGACCTCGCAGATGCAGTGGCCTGGGTGGCCCGATCGCTCCCGGGCCGCCCGCCCGTCCCGGTCCTGGGTGGGATCCTGCTCGAGGTCGACGGATCGACGCTGGTGGTCGCGGGCTTCGACTACGAGGTGTCGACTCGCGCGGAGGTGTCGGTGGACGCCGATTCCGCGGGCCGCGTTCTGGTGTCCGGGCGCCTGCTGGCCGAGATCACCCGGGCCCTCCCGGCCAAGCCGGTGGACATTTCCACCGACGGTTCCCGGGTGGTGATCGCCGGCGGTTCCGCGCGGTTCACCCTGCCGACCATGCCGGTCGAGGACTACCCCGCACTGCCGACCATGCCCGCGACGTCCGGCCGGGTCGATGCCGCCGCGTTCGCCGAGGCGGTCGTGCAGACGGCGGTGGCCGCCGGCCGTGACGACACGCTTCCGATGCTCACCGGCGTCCGGGTCGAGATCGAGGGGGAAACCCTGACCCTGGCCGCGACCGACCGGTTCCGGCTTGCGGTGCGCGAGTTGTCCTGGACGCCCGATGCCCCGGACCTGTCCACGGCCGTCCTGGTGCCCGCGCGCACCCTGGCCGACGCGGCGAAGAGCCTGGGCGGATCCGGTGAGGTGGTGATCGGGCTCGGCGACGGGTTGCTGGGCCTGCAGGCGGGCGGCCGGCGCACCACGGTGCGGCTGCTGGACGTGGAATTCGTCAAGTACCGGTCGCTGCTGCCCAGCGAACACACCACCACGGTCGACGTGCCGGTGGCCGAACTCGGCGAGGCCATCAAACGCGTCGCGCTGGTCACCGACCGCGGCCACCATTTGCGCATGCAGGTCGACGACGGGGTACTGACACTCACCGCCGGCGGTGATGACGAGGGGCGGGCCGAGGAAGGCATCGGGGTGCAGACCGACGGCGCCGAACTGCTCATCGCGTTCAATCCGGCCTACCTGCTCGACGGCTTGGGGGTGCTGCACGCCACCACCGTCCGGCTGGCCTTCACCACCCCGTCTCGCCCGGCGCTGTTGCTGCCGCTGATCGGTGCGGACGACGAGCACACGGTCGATGCCGCCTACCGCTATCTGGTCATGCCGGCCCGGCTGCCCGGCTGAGCAGGGCTGGATCACGCCCGATCCATCCGGGCACTGTGGGACGAGTGGCGGGGACGAGTGGCGCGAGAGGGGCCGGGATGTACGTGCGGCACCTGTCGTTGGTCGACTTCCGGTCCTGGGCGACGGCGCAGTGGCCACTCGAACCCGGGGCCAACATCCTGATCGGCCAGAACGGCGCGGGGAAGACCAATCTGGTCGAAGCCCTGGGATACCTCGCGACCCTGTCCTCGCATCGCGTACCCACGGATGCGCCGTTGATCCGGCGCGGCTGTGAACGTGCGGTGGTCCGTGCGGCGGTGGTCTCGGCCGGGCGTGAGCTGATGCTCGAGGTGGAGATCACTCCGGGTAGGACCAATCGGGCCAGGATCAACCGGGCCCCGGTGGCCAGGGCCCGCGACATGGTCGGCGTCTTTCGTACGGTGTTGTTCGCCCCTGAGGACCTTTCCCTGGTCCGTGGCGACCCGTCGGAACGTCGTCGGTACCTGGACGGAATTCTGATCATGCGAACACCCCGGCTGGCCGGGGTCAGGTCCGACTACGACCGGGTGCTCAAACAACGCAGCGCGCTGCTGAAGAGCGCCGGCTCCCGCTGGTCCAGGGCCGGGACCGACCTGTCCACCCTGGACGTCTGGGACGAGCATCTGGCCGCCGCCGGCGCCGCCCTGCTGCTGGCCAGGCTGCAACTGGTCGACGAGATGACCGCCCATGTGGTGGCCGCCTACGCGGATCTGGCGCCGGACTCCGAGCCGGTCGACCTGGCCTACCGATCCTCGTTGGGGGACGCCCTGCCCGACGCCCTGCCCGGGTCTGGACGGACGGAGGCCGACCTGCACAAGGCCCTGCTGACGGAGATGATCCGCCTGCGCCCCCAGGAACTGGACCGGGGTGTGTGCCTGGTGGGCCCGCATCGTGACGACCTGGACGTGCGGCTGGGGCCGGGCCCGGCCCGGGGTTACGCCTCCCAGGGTGAGTCGTGGTCGCTCGCGCTGGCCTTGAAGCTGGGCGGGTTCTCGCTGTTGCGGTCCGACGGGGTCGACCCGGTCCTGGTGTTGGACGATGTGTTCGCCGAACTGGACGCCGCCCGTCGCGATCGGCTGACCGAGCTGGTGGCCGACGCCGACCAGGTGCTGATCACCGCAGCGGTCTCGGACGACGTGCCGGTGGAGCTGGCCGGAAGCCGACACCTGGTGGCCGACGGGATGATTCGGCCGGTGTCCTGACCGCAGGGGAGAAGGAGAACGGATGACCGAACCCGACAATCCCGGCCAGGGCGGCCCGGACCGCGGTCGGAAGGGGGCCGACCTGGCCCGCGACGCGCTGGCCGCGGCCCGGGAACAGAACGCCGCCCGGCGCCGGGCCGCCACCAGGTCCGGCGGTGCCAACCCGAAGGGGCGGCGGTCCGGGTCCGCGGCGTCCCTGACCCGGCGGCGCTGGTCGGGCGCCGGACCGGACTCGCGGGATCCGGCGCCCCTGGGCTCGACCCTGCGGCGGTGGCTGGCCGACGCCGGCGTGGGAGCCGATCTGACCAGGGCCACGGTGCTGGGCAGATGGGCCGAGATCGTCGGCCCCGACGTCGCCGATCACTGCGAACCGGTGTCGCTGGTCGACGGCCAGTTGCTGCTGCGCGCCGAATCGACGGCCTGGGCGACCCAGCTACGGATGCTGGCTCCACAGATCGTGGCCAAGATCAACCGCGAGGTCGGCCACGGCTCGGTGCTCCGGATCCGCGCCCAGGGCCCCTCCGGCCCGTCGTGGCGGTTCGGTCCGCGCCACGTCTCCGGCCGTGGCCCGCGTGACACCTACGGCTGACCTGCCCCAGGTATTCCAGCGCCGCCCTCAGATTCGTTTCAGGCCGGTTCCGGCCGAATGTCGGCGCCCATCACCCGCCCGCAGATGGTCCGAGGGCGCCACGAGCGTTTCAGCGCCTCCGTTGGCGACCTTTGACCGCCCGGACCTAGTAGAATCGAGGGTGCGGGGATTTTCCCGGTTCTCACGCGATCTGGCGGGCGAACTCCGCTGCACCGAAGGCACTACGACAGCACGAACCACAACAGCACGAACCACCGAACACCCATGCAGCGTCACCTGCCGGTTCCAACGAGCGGGTGGTTTCAGCACGCGCGAGCACCCCGACGACGGAGAAGTGAAGTCACCTGTGGCCAGCAAGAACGAGTACGGCGCAGCTTCGATCACGGTGCTGGAGGGACTCGAGGCGGTACGCAAGCGCCCGGGCATGTACATCGGCGACACCGGGCCCACCGGCCTGCACCATCTGGTCTGGGAAGTGGTCGACAACTCGGTGGACGAGGCGATGGCCGGGTTCGCGGACACCGTCGCGGTCACGCTGCGGGCCGACGGCGGTGTCGAAGTGGTGGACAACGGTCGGGGTATCCCGGTCGAGATGCACCCGCAGCAGAAGCGGCCGACGGTCGAGGTGGTGATGACCATCCTGCACGCCGGAGGCAAATTCGACTCCGATTCCTACGCCGTGTCAGGCGGCCTGCACGGCGTCGGCATCTCGGTGGTCAACGCCTTGTCGACCAGGCTCGACGTGGAGATTTACCGGGGCGGTTCGGGCTACCAGCAGACCTACATCAAGTCCAAGCCCGGCCCGCTGAGCAGCACCGGTCGATCGAGCCGGACCGGAACCACCATCGTCTTCTGGCCCGACGACACCATCTTCGAGACCATCGAGTTCTCCTTCGACACCATCACCCGTCGGCTCCAGCAGATGGCCTTCCTCAACAAGGGCCTGACCATCATCCTGCGGGACGAGCGGGTCCGGCACGATCAGGACGCGGCCGCCGCCGCGGTGGAGCGGACGTTCCACTATCCCGGCGGCCTGGTCGACTATGTCCGCCACCTGAACGCGACCAAAGAGCCCGCCCATCCGTCGATCATCGGCTTCGAATCCAAGGTCGAGACGATGGAGGTGGAGATCGCCATGCAGTGGAACTCGTCCTACAACGAGTCCGTCCACTCCTTCGCCAACACCATCAACACCGTCAACGGCGGCACTCACGAGGAAGGCTTCCGGTCCTCGCTGACCTCCGTGGTCAACAGGTACGCGAAGGAGAAGAAGCTGCTGAAGGAGAAGGACGAAACGCTGTCCGGCGAGGACGTCCGGGAAGGCCTGGCCGCCATCATCTCGATCCGGCTGCGCGAGCCGCAGTTCGAAGGACAGACGAAGGGCAAGCTCGGCAACACCGAGGCGAAGTCGTTCGTGCAGAAGGCTTGCAACGAATGGCTGACCGACTGGTTCGAGCGGAATCCGACCGAGGCGAAGACGATCATTTCGAAGGCCATCTCCTCCTCGCAGGCCCGTTCGGCGGCTCGCCGGGCCAGGGATCTGGTCCGTCGCAAGGGTGCGCTGGAGATCGGTGGACTCCCGGGCAAGCTGGCCGACTGCCGGTCGACCGATCCGGAGGCCTCGGAGCTGTACATCGTGGAGGGCGACTCGGCGGGCGGAAGTGCCAAGTCGGGCCGGGACTCGATGTTCCAGGCGATCCTGCCGATCCGCGGCAAGATCATCAACGTGGAGAAGGCCCGTATCGACCGGGTCCTGAAAAACACCGAAGTGCAGTCGCTCATCACCGCCCTGGGCACGGGTATCCATGACGAGTTCGACGTGGCCCGGCTGCGCTACCACAAGCTGATCCTGATGGCCGACGCGGACGTCGACGGTCAGCACATCAGGACCCTGCTGCTCACCCTGTTGTTCCGTTTCATGCGGCCGCTGGTGGAGGGCGGGTACGTCTTTCTGGCCCAGCCGCCGCTGTACAAGCTGAAGTGGTCCAAGGGCGGCCACGAGTTCGCCTACTCCGACCGGGAACGGGACGGATTGATCGACATCGGCAACCAGGCCGGCCGCCGGTTACCCAAGGACGACGGCATCCAGCGCTACAAGGGTCTGGGCGAGATGGACGCCAAGGAGCTGTGGGAAACCACTATGGACCCGGCCCATCGATTGCTGTTGCAGGTCACCCTGGATGACGCGGCGACCGCGGACGACCTGTTCTCCGTACTGATGGGGGAGGACGTCGAGGCCCGGCGGTCGTTCATCACGCGAAATGCGCGCGACGTGCGATTCCTGGATTTCTGACGGGCCGCGGCCGATGTCGTCGACCCTGAGGTGCGCTCGACCGGTGGATGAGCTGACCCACCGTGACCCCGCTACGCGTTCATGCACATTATCCATCCACATGTGGACACCGCTTACACCCGTTCGGTGGAGCGCTGACCTGGAAGGCCACACAACGTGACAGGCCCCACCGGCCCGACGACACCGGAGCACGACCGCACCGAACCGGTCGACATCGAACAGGAGATGCAGCGGTCGTTCATCGACTATGCGATGAGCGTCATCGTGTCGCGGGCGCTGCCCGATGTTCGTGACGGCCTGAAACCGGTCCACCGGCGGGTGCTGTACGGCATGTACGACTCCGGGTTCCGCCCCGACCGGGGCCGGGTGAAGTCGTCGCGGGTCGTCGGCGACGTGATGGGCAACTACCACCCGCACGGCGACAGCTCGATCTACGACACCGTGGTCCGCATGTCGCAGCGCTGGTCGCTGCGGTATCCGCTGGTCGACGGCCAGGGCAACTTCGGCTCGCCGGGCAACGATCCGGCCGCGGCCATGAGGTATACCGAGTGTCGGATGTCGCCGCTGGCCATGCAGATGCTGGCCGGCATCGACGAGAACACCGTCATCATGATCCCCAACTACGACGGCAAGACGACCGAACCCACCGTTCTGCCCAGTCGGATTCCTAATTTGCTGGTCAACGGGTCGTCGGGCATCGCGGTCGGGATGGCGACCAACATCCCTCCGCACAACCTGCGGGAGATCGCCTCGGCCGTGGTGTGGTGCCTCGAGCATCCGGAGGCGACCCAGGAGGAGTTGCTGGACGCGGCGATGGAACGGGTACCCGGCCCCGACTTCCCGACCGGTTCGCTGATCGTCGGCCGGGACGGGATTGCCGACGCCTACCGCACCGGCCGCGGCTCCATCCGGATGCGGGCCGTCGTCGACACCGACGAGGACGCCAAGGGCCGAACGATCCTGGTGGTGTCCGAGCTGCCGTACCAGGTCAATCCGGACAACCTGGTCGAGTCGATCGCCCAGCTGCACAAGGACGGCAAGATCACCGGCGTCGCCGACATCGCCGACGAGTCCTCCGACCGCATCGGCATGCGCATCGTCATCACGCTCAAGCGCGACGCGGTGGCCAAGGTCGTCCTGGCCAACCTGTTCAAACACACGTCCCTGCAGACGTCGTTCGGCGCCAACATGCTGGCCATCGTCGACGGGGTGCCCCGCACCCTGCGGCTGGATCAGATGATCAGCTACTACGTGACGCACCAGATCGAAGTGATCACCCGGCGGACCCAGTACCGGCTGGACCGGGCCCAGGAGCGCGCGCACATCCTGCGCGGCTACGTCAAGGCGCTCGACGCTCTCGATGAGGTGATCGCCCTGATCAGGGCGGCGGCGACGGTCGAGGTGGCCCGGGAGGGTCTGATCGAGCTGCTCGACATCGACACCATCCAGGCCAACGCCATCCTGGAGATGCAGCTCCGTCGGCTGGCCGCGCTCGAGCGGCAGAAGATCATCGACGAGCTGGCCGACATCGAACTGATCATCGCCGACCTGCAGGCCATCCTGGGCAGCGACGACCGCAAGCGAAAGATCATCATCTCGGAGCTGGGGGAGTCGGTCGAGAAGTACGGCGACGACCGCCGGACCAGGTTGGTCCCCTACGACGGCGACGTCTCACTGGAAGACCTGATCGCCGTCGAGGACGTGGTCGTCACCATTACCCGGACCGGGTACGCCAAGCGCACCAAGACCGATCTGTACCGGGCGCAGAAGCGCGGCGGCAAGGGTGTGCAGGGCGCTGCGCTCAAGCAGGACGACATCGTGGCGCACTTCTTCGTCTGCTCCACGCACGACTGGATCCTGTTCTTCACCAACAAGGGACGCGTGTACCGGGCCAAGGCCTACGAGTTGCCGGAGGCCAATCGCACCGCCCGCGGTACGCACGTGGCCAACCTGCTGGCGTTCCAACCGGATGAGAAGATCGCCCAGGTCATTCAGATCCGCAACTACGAGGGCGCCCCGTACCTGGTCCTGGCCACCAAGGGCGGCCTGGTCAAGAAGAGCGACCTGACGGCGTTCGACTCGAACCGTTCCGGCGGCATCGTCGCGATCAACCTGCGCGACGACGACGAACTGGTCGGCGCGGTGCTGTGTTCCTCCGACGACGACCTGCTGCTCATCTCGGCCGAAGGCCAGTCGATTCGTTTCCACGCCACCGACGAAGCGCTCCGTCCGATGGGCCGGGCCACCTCCGGTGTGCTCGGGATGCGCTTCAATTCGGGCGACGAGTTGCTGTCCATGGACGTGGCGCGGGAAGGCATGTATGTGCTGGTCTCCACCGCCCGCGGGTACGCCAAGCGCACCGAGATGAACGAGTATCCGGTGCAGGGTCGCGGGGGCAAGGGTGTCCTGACCATCCAGTACGACCGGCGGCGCGGCAAGCTGGTCGGTGCACTGATCGTCGATCTGGACGCCGAGGTCTTCGCCATCACCTCTGGTGGAGGGGTGATCCGGACCACCGCGAAGGAGGTCAGGAAGGCGAAGCGGCAGACCATGGGCGTGCGCCTGATGAATCTGTCGGCCAGTGAGAGCCTGGTGGCCATTGCGCGGAACGCCGATGCCGGAGACGATGCGGTGATCGACGCCCTGGCCGGCGCCCCGAGTCCCGATACGGTGTCAGGTGAATCCCGGAATGCGGGAACCCCGACCCCCGGTGCGGCGTCTTCCGCCGACACGGAGCGGGAGACCGACATCGAGGACTTCGACGAAGACGACACCGATGGATCAGAGCCCGACGTCGAGGACTTCGACGACGACACCGACGGAGGCACGCAGTGACGACACCCGCCGGCGGCCCTGCGCGGGCCCAGGTTTCACCGAGCGTGGCCTCGGTGCGGCCCGTGGGCTCGACGCCGGCCGGCTCGATGGGCGCCAACGGGTCGATGCCGGTCCCGGCAGGGGCGGAGCGCGGAACCTCCGCGCCTCCGCCGCGTAGGGCCAAGAGTCAGCGGCGGACGCCCCGCCTGGCCTCGCTGCAGCTCAAACGGGTCGACCCGTGGACGGTGCTGAAGATCAGCCTGATCGTGGCGATC
>CAXUHA010000011.1:0-1599 GCA_964250735.1 uncultured Nakamurella sp.
CCTGCTGGCCAAGATCGCCGAACACATCGCGCCCGCCATCGGCTGGACACCTGCAAGCACCAGCGGGAGGATCGAGCAGCCGGTCGGCTGAACGCCCGGCGAAGGGAGCCCGACAGTGCTGGTGACCGCCGACGGGCTGGGCGCCTGGGTGATCAAGTGCAACCCGGTCGTCACCGACTTCGGCGCCATCGTGGAGTCGGGTCGAAGCATTCGCACCTGGTGTGTGGCCAACAACTACCGGAGTGCCCTGATGGCCGCTGGTCAGCCTGCGGTGCTCTGGGTCAGCGGATCCGGCACGAAGTTTCCGCGCGGAATATGGGGCATCGGACAGGTGGTCGCTCCGGCGGTACCGCAGCTGATGGCCGCGACGAAGGAGCCGGCGACTCGGCAGCGGCCGGCCACCCTGACCGCTCACATCGATATCTCCCTCCGGAGCACACCGATCGCGGTCGCCACGATCACGTCGATGCCGGCGCTGCGCAGCATCGAGGTGCTCAGGCAGCCGTTCATGTCGAACCCGTCGTGGTTGTCCAGGGACGAATTCGCAGCCCTGGACGAGCTGCGGTGAGCCCCACGCCCATCACCGAGCGGGGAGGGCACTGACCGCAGCGGTGAAACGCGCCTCGATCGTCGCGCTCAATATTTGGGGAACCGGGTCCAGCGAGATGTCATCTCCGCCGGACCGGCTGGCAGCAAACGCGACCGCCCTCGAATGGGCCGCCCGGCCGCCGCCGTCACCGCCGAGCAACCCCGCATCGGCGACGTGATCAACACCTGTGATCACGCCGCCGAGCGCCGCGGCATAATCCTGCCCCTTGAGCATGGCCGCCCGAATAGCGTCCGCGCGGACCAGCGCCCACTCGCGGTTGTCCTCGTCAACGGACCAGGAGACCGAATGAACCTCCACGGCATCGCGGCTGGTCATAGCGGCCAGTACGCCTTCGAGCAACGCGAAGTCGCGGATAGTGAGCAGCAGTGTCACCGAAGACTGCTGCCGCCCAGTGGGCCCGTGCTCACCGGTGACCTTGTGGTGGGCGAACTCCTGCTGCGTCCGCATCGACTGCGCCGACCAGGTCAACGCTGCCCGGCTGCTTTCCGGCGTCAGCAGCTGGCCGCCCAACCGATCCAGGGACGCCAGGATGCCGGCCAGCGCCTCCTGCACCCGCAAGGTGGCCTCGCTCTTGGAATCAGCTGCGGCACTGACAGTTGAGAACACCCGGGCCTCGTCCGGCGCAGTGGTGCGCTGCGCCTCGCCGCGGACGGACAGTGAGGTGGACGCCTGTGTGTTGGTCATCGACCGATCCTATTGTCGACGTTAACGGGCCACCGCGAGCATCAACGAGCGCAGCCCCCTGATGACGAAATGCGTTTGGTAGCTAGGCTGTTCGACCATGTGCAAGCCAGGCATCCGGCGCAGCAGGGCGACGGACACCTCCAGTTCCAGCCGGGCCAGTGGCGCACCGATGCAGAAGTGCAGGCCCCCACCGAATCCGATGTGGGTGGAGTCACCACGGGCGGCGTCGAAGGCGTCCGGATCGTCGAACCGCTGCGGGTCCCGGTTGGCCGAGCCGAACATCATGCAGATCCGTTCCCCCACCG
>CAXUHA010000011.1:1609-4175 GCA_964250735.1 uncultured Nakamurella sp.
CCACCGCGAAATCGCGGCCGCCGATGGTGACCCCCTCCTCCAACACCCAGCGTTCGAACAATTGCAGGGGGGCATCCCAGCGCAGCATCTCCTCGACGGCTGTCGCCGGGTCCACCCCGCCGCCGGTGACCCTGGACCACTGCGCCGGGTGGCTCAGCATCGCTCGCATTCCGTTGCCGAGCGTGTTCACCGTCGCCTCGTGACCGGCGTTGAGCAGAACGATGACCGTGCCGACGATCTCGTCGAGGGTGAGCCGGTCGCCCTGGTCGGCGACCTGGACGAGTTCGGAGATCAGATCGTTCTGCGGGTGGGCCCGCCGGGCGGCGATCAGCGCGTGCACGTAGGTGACGAACTCCTCGGCGGCGTGGTCGGCGCCGGCCCGTTCGGCATCGCTGGTGGAGAATTCGTACATCTTCACGATGGCGTGTGACCAGTCGAGCAGCCGCGGACCGTCGGCCAGTGGAACGCCGAGCAGCGTGCAGATCACCGCGACGGAGAACGGCTGGGCGTATTCCGAGATCAAATCGAACCGTCCTGGAGCGATGGCGCTCAACCGCTCGGCGGCCAGCACCTCGATGGCCGGGCGTAGGGCGGCAGTCGACCGGGCGGTGAACACCTTGCTGACGAGCCGGCGCAGCCGGGTGTGATCCGGGGGCTCGAGGTTCAGCAACGACCATCGCTCCGAGGCGTGGAAGTGGGGCCATCGCGGGTCCGGACCCGGCTGGCCGAACTCCTCGTCGGTGTATCGGTGCCGGTAGGCGCGGCCCAGACCGCGATCTCGCAGCGCAGCGTTGACCTCCGCGAAACCCGTCAGCAGGTAGAGCGAACGAGCGGGGTAGTACAACACCGGACCCAGCGCGCGCATCCTGGAGTACACCGGGTAGGGGTCGGCGATGAACGCCGGGTCCTGCGGGTCGAAGCCCACTGCTGCCGGGTCGAATGTCACGGTCACGAGCCAGGTTAACCTTCTCGCCCTACCGTCATCGGCCCTACCATCGTCGGCATGGCAGGTGACAGGGCGCAGGTGGAGATGGACGGTCACCGATTCGGCCTGACCAACCTGTCCAAGGTGCTCTACCCGGCATCGGGTACCACAAAGGCCGACGTCATCGGCTACTTCGCCGAGGTCGCCCACGCCATGATCCCGCTGGTGGCGGGGCGGCCGGTCACCCGCAAGCGCTGGCCCAACGGCGTCGACACCACACCCTTCTTCCACAAGAACGTGGACAAGGGCACCCCGTTGTGGATCCGTCGGCAGGAGATCACCCACAAGGATCGGACGATCAACTATCCGCTGGTGGAGTCCCCGGCCACGCTGGCCTGGTTCGGGCAGAACGCAGCGCTGGAACTGCACGTGCCGCAGTGGCGGTTCGGTCCGGACGGCGGCGTCGGTCAACCCGACCGGGCCGTCTTCGACCTCGATCCGGGCGACGGGGTGGAGTTGGCCCGGTGCGCCGAGGTGGCGAAGGTGATCCGCGACCGGCTCGACGATCTGAAGCTGACCGCGGTACCCGTCACCAGCGGCTCGAAGGGGTTGCACCTGTACGTCCCGATGCCGGGGGGCCAGACCTCGGAGGAGGTCTCGCAATTCGCGAAGTTGCTCGCGGAAACCGTCGAAAGGGACATGCCGGATCTGGTGGTGTCCAGGATGGCCAAAGAGCTGCGGCCCGGCAAGGTGTTCATCGACTGGTCGCAGAACAGCTCGGCGAAGACGACCATAGCTCCCTATTCATTGCGCGGCCGGGAACTGCCGATGGTTGCCGCTCCGCGGACATGGGCGGAGTTGGACGATCCGGAGTTGCGTCAGCTGGAGTACCGCGAAGTGCTGGAACGCCTGCGCAGTGGCATCGACCCGTTCGGCCGGCCGGGCGGCGACCGCTCGGTGTCCGCGAAACTGGCCACCTACCGATCGAAGCGGTCCGCCGACCGCACCCCCGAGCCGGTCCCGGCGGAGGCTGCGCAAGCACCTGCCAACGGACACGACGACACCTTCGTCATCCAGGAACACCACGCCACCGCGCTGCATTGGGATTTCCGGCTGGAGCGCGGGGGAGTGTTGGTGTCATGGGCGGTGCCCAAGGGCATTCCGACGACCGCGCGGGGGAATCGACTGGCCGTGCAGACCGAGGATCACCCGCTGGAGTACGCCACTTTCGCCGGCTCCATCGATCACGGTGAATACGGCGGTGGGGAAGTGACCATCTGGGATTCCGGTCACTACACCCTGGAGAAGTGGCGCGATGACGAGGTGATCGTGATTCTCGACGGCGCGCGGGCGCGTGGCCGGTTCGCACTCATCCGCACCAGAGTTGGTGCCGGCGGTGAAGCGGCGGGCAAAGGCAACCAGTGGCTCATGCACCGGACCAAGGATCAACCCGACCTCGCCGATGTGGTGCCCCGGGAAGGCGGGAAGTTCGGTCCCGACCGCAAGATCACGCATCGGCCGCCGCCGACCGGCACAAACTTCTCCTGATCGAAGACTGCGCGCAGGCGCACGGCGCGACCGACGAGGGTCGCCTCGTCGGCACGGTCGGTGACGCGGCGGCCTTTAGCTTCTACCCGACCA
>CAXUHA010000011.1:4185-19937 GCA_964250735.1 uncultured Nakamurella sp.
CCGGGCTGCTGCCGATGTTGGCGACCGCGGGCACCGTCGCCGATGTCAAGGGTGACGAATGGCGGTTCGAAGGGAAATGGGACGGGGTACGGGCCATAGTGGAAATCGGTGACGGACATTTCCGACTGGTCAGCCGCAACGGCAACGACGTCACGGCCGCCTACCCCGAATTGCACGAGATCTCCGATGCGCTGGCCGGTCATACGGTCGTGCTGGACGGTGAGATCGTGGCCCTGGACCAGAGCGGGCGATCAAGCTTCGGTCTCTTGCAACGCCGGATGAAATTGACCAAACCGCAGGAGATCACCAGGGTGGCGGCGGAGGTTCCCGTCCGGTTATTGCTCTTCGACGTCTTGCACCTCGATGGAATAGCGTTGCTGCGCAAGACCTACGAGGACAGGCGTCGGGTGCTGACGGCACTGCGCCCCCAAGGAGCCACCTTCGATGTGCCGGACGCCCTGCCCGGTCCGGCCCTACAGGCACTGGCCCGAACGAAGGAGCTCCGCTGGGAAGGGATCCTGGCCAAGAAGGCCGACTCGGTCTACCTGCCGGGCAAGCGGGTGCACACCTGGATCAAGATCAAGAACACCGCCGATCAGGAAGTGGTCGTCGTCGGGTGGCGCCCGGGCAACGGTCGCCGCGCGGACGGGATCGGTGCGCTGCTGGTCGCTCTGCCCAGCGACGGCGGTATGGACTTCGTCGGCCGGGTCGGTACCGGTTTCAGCGATGCAGTCCTGGACGAGCTAATGGATACCCTGGAGCCCTTGGCCCGCAAGACGTCTCCGGTGACCAGTCCGATGCCGCGGGCCGAGACGGCCGGGGTGCACTGGGTGCGGCCCGAACTGGTCGGTGAGGTGAGCTACTCCGAGTGGACGCCGGACGGACATCTCCGGCACCCGGTGTGGCGCGGTCTGCGTCCGGACAAGGTCGTTGCGGATGTCGGGCCACGCCAGTTCCCGCCGGACTGACCGTCCGAATTGGCGCGCCTACTCCCGGATGTCGGCGGATCGGTCGCCCGGAGGCGGCCCGTAGATGCTGGACATGCTGTCCTTCTGGTCGCCGTCCTGCTGCTCGGCCCGCTCCTCATCGACGGCCGCCGGCGAGTCGTGGGCCGCGCCGGCCTCGAGGTTGGACACGTCACCGGGCCGCTCGTCGTCGTCCCAGTCCAACCGACCCTGGGCCGCGGCACGGGCGAGCCGATCCTCCGGCTCGGCTGCGATGTCGGCGGCCGGTCCTTCGTCCACAGGTGTGTCACTCATCGTCGAGTCTCCTTCGGCTGGTCGGTACATCGAAGTTACTCGGCTCCGGGCCTCGGCACCGCGTCGGGTCGATGCCGCGGGGCGTACTCCCACCGGACGGCGGGGAACAATGGCGAGGCGACATCTATTGGTGCGGCGTGAAGGAGTGGCATGGCGGGTCGATTGATCCTGTCGGCGTTGGAACCGCCGGGTTCCGATATCGACCTGGACGACCCACAGCAACGACGGGAGCTGCGCCGTAAACACGGCCTGGTCCTGTTGGTCGTCGCGGGCGGTGGCGCGCTGGGCTCGCTGGCCCGCTATCAACTCGGCCGGTGGTGGCCCACCCCGGCGGCGGCCTTCCCCTGGACCACGCTGGTCATCAACCTCACCGGTTGCCTGATCATCGGCTCCTTCATGGTCCTGCTCAGCGAGCGGTGGTCAGCCCACCGATTGGTCCGACCGTTCGTCGGCACCGGGATCCTCGGTGGGTACACCACGTTCTCCACGTATGCGGTCGACGTCGTGCTGCTGACCCGCGGCGGCCACCCGATCGCGGCCCTGATCTACCTGCTGGGCACGCTGACCGGCGCGTTCGCCTCGGTCAGCCTCGGGATGTTGCTGACCCGGCACCTGCTGATCGGCCGGACATCGCGATGAGCATCACGGGCCCCGTCCTTCAGCTGAGTGCGCGCCCGGGCGAATCGGACCGGAGGGCCGGCTCGTCGTGATCGACTACCTGCTGGTGGCAGCCGGCGCCGCGGTCGGCGCACCGCTTCGCTACCTCACCGACCGCATCATCGCGGTGCGGCGGGACGCGGTCTTCCCCGTGGGTACCCTGCTGGTCAACGTGGTCGGCAGCCTGGTCCTCGGCGCGGTGGTGGCCGCCACCTTGTCCCAGTCCGCCGGCACGCTGCGCATCCTGGTCGGCACCGGATTCTGCGGAGCCCTGACGACTTACTCCACCTTCTCCTACGACACCATCCGGCTGCTGCAGGAGCGGGCCACCCGGGCGGCGGTGGCCAACGCCGCGCTCACCGTCGTCGCCGGGATCGGTGCCGCCGCCGCGGCTTTCGCAGTCACCCGGGCTGTCGTCAGCTGATCGGTCACGCCGACTGCCGCTGCCGGCCGAGCGGCGCTGGGCATGTCCTCGGCGGCCTTGCTTCCCGTGAGCCCTGAGCCCGGGCCTTGCTTCCCACGAGCCGAGGCAGAGCGTTAGTGACCAAGTGGCCGAACGAACGGGAAGGTCAGGACCGACCGGATCGGTGTTCCGGTCAGCATCATGGCCACCCGGTCGACGCCCAGCCCGAGCCCACCGGTCGGCGGCATGCCCAGTTCCATGGCGCTGAGGAAGTCCTCGTCGATCTCCATCGCCTCCTCGTCGCCCGCGGCGGCGCGGAGCGACTGCTCGGTCAGGCGGGCCCGCTGGTCGACCGGATCGATCAGTTCCGAGTAGGCCGTACCGATCTCCATGCCGAAAGCGACCAGATCCCAGCGTTCGGAGAGCCGGGGGTCAAGCCGATGGGTCCTGGTCAGCGGTGAGGTCTCCAGGGGGAAATCCAGGTAGAACGTCGGTAGGTGGGTGTTGGGCTCGACCAGGTGATCGTAGAGATTCATCACCAGTTCGCCGGCGCTCATCCCGTCCTGAGCCGGCACCTGGTGATCGATCGCGATGCGCTGCAAATGTTCTGCCCCGGTCCCCGGGTCGACAGTCGTTCGGCAGGCCCGACTGACGGCGTCATGTACCGACACCACGCCCCACGGCGCGGACAGGTCGACGGATTCCAGTGCGCCGGATGCGCCACGGCAGAGGGCGATCGGCGCGCCGTGCACCGCGACGGCGGCGGCTCGGATCACGTCCATGGTGATGTCTCGCATGGTGTGGTAGTCCGCGTAGGGCAGATACGCCTCCAGCGACGTGAATTCGGGATTGTGGGTGGCGTCCGCCCCTTCGTTCCGGAAATTGCGACCCATCTCGAAGATGGGTCCCGTCCCGCCGACGATCAGCCGTTTCAGGAACAGTTCGGGCGCGATCCGCAGGGCCAGATCCCGGTCGTAGGCGTTGATGTGGGTGGTGAACGGTCGGGCCGTCGCGCCGCCGTGCACGTTCTGCAGGATCGGCGTCTCCACTTCGGTGAAACCCTTGCCCCAGAAGGCGGTCCGTAGCGCGCAGACGGCCACACTCCGGGCGGCGAGGACCGCGGCGGTTGCCGGGTTGACGATGAGGTCGACCGAGCGCTGACGAACTCGGGCCTCCGGATCGGTCAAACCGGTACGGCTGGCGGGTAACGGTTTCAGTGACTTGGCGGCCATCTGCCAGCTCGACACGATCAGCGATCGTTGCCCCGTGCGACTCGCGCCGAACGTGCCGGTGGCGCTGATGATGTCGCCCCGGTCGACCGCCCGACGCCACAATGCCAGAGCGGCGGACCCGACGGTCGACCGTTCCAGCACCAGTTGCACGCGCGCCGACTCCGCGGCGATCACCGCGAAGCAGACCCCACCGAAATCACGCAGAGCCTCGACCCGTCCGGCGGCGCTGACCGTCTCGCCGTCCGGATGGTCCATCACCTGGGGCAGCGCGGCCGTCCGCGGGACCGCCACCGGGTAGGCGGGCATCCCGGCATCGGCCAGCACGGCCAGCCGATCGCGGCGGATCCGCTCCTGCTCGCGCGGCCGGCGCAGTGGCGTCGGACGGGGAGCCGCGGCCTGTTCCTCCGCTTCGGCGATGGCCGCCACCAGCCACGGCGCCGCCGGCGCGGCGGTCAGCGAGTCCCGACGCCCCAGCTGGGGCAGAAAACCTTCGGCTACCCCGGCGGCCACCGAGACGCGCAACAGCGACAGCGGCGAGTCGATGCACAGATAGCGCGGTATCCAGGTGGGCCGGTACTTCGCATTCGACCGGTACAGGCTCTCCAGCTGGAAGAACCGGGAGAACACGCCCAGCACGGCATTGTTCAACTTGGTCACCGGGCCGGCGCCGAATTCCTCGGCCTCGGCGAACACGGCGCGGAACATGGCGAAATTCAGCGAGATGCGACGAAGACCGAAATCCGACTTCCGCTCGATCAGGGTGGTCACCATCATCTCGACCAGGCCGTTGATGCTGTCCCGGTCGCGGCGCATCAGGTCCAGTGAGACACCGCGGCGACCCCACGGCACCATGGACAGCAGACCGGCCGGTGCACCGTCGGGTCGGTGGGCGACCACCATCAGGCACGCACCGTCGGCCGGGTCGCCCAGGCGGGACAACGCCATGGAGAAGCCTCGCTCCGGTGCGTCCCCCCGCCACGATTCGGCGCAGCCGGCCAGCACCCGCATCTCCTGGGCGTCGATGTCGCGGTGCCGCCGGATCGACACCGTGTAGCCGGCGCGCTGCACCCGGACCACCGCCTGCCGGACGGCCTTCATCGCCGGCCCGGCCAGGGTGAAGGTGGACACGTCGATGATGGCCTCGTCGCCCAATGGGATGGCCCGCAGTCCGGCGTCGACGTAAGCCTGTGCCGCTTCCCGACCCGGCGACAGCGCGGCCGGCACCCAGCCGTAGGTGCGCGCCTGGTTCAGCCACACGTTGATGGCGTCGGGCCAGGCGTCCTTGGGTCCAAGTGGATCGGCCGAGGCCAGGGCGACGGAGGCGATGACCCGGTAGCTGATGGCCGCCCGGCCGTCCGGGCTGAACAGCACCGTCTTGTCGCGGCGGGTGGCGAAATATCCGAGTGAATCGTCGTGCCCGCCGCCCAGCAACAGGGTGCGCACCGCGAGTTCGGTTCGGCCTTCGATGGTCCGCCGGGTGCGCCCCGATCGCAGGAAGACACCGACCGCGATGAGCAGCACCACCGTGGAGACTGTGCCGGTCAGCGAGGTGATCCAGCCCGGCAGACGGTGGACGTCGGGTTGCGCCACGATCCAGGTATCCAGTCCGAGAGCGGCCCTGAACCCCTGCACGACCGGGACCAGGGGATGCGTGAGCGAGCGGTGGTACACCTCGGCCAGCACCACCGCAAGCGCGATGGACCCGGACATGCCGACCAGCAGGGTCAGGAATGTGGCCCAGCGCGAACCGGGCGAGCGGCGCGCCGGGAACGCCGGTCGAGCCCAGAGCAGGGCGGCGATGGCGACGATGCCGACCACGGCGGCCAGGTAGACCGAGACCTGGCCGGCGATGCCCTCAGGGAGTACCCGGAGGCTGATCGGACGACGTCCCGTGGTCTCCCGCAGGATCAGCGCCGGCGTGGCCAACACCCCCAGCGCCTGAAAGGCGATGACGATCCACAGGGCGAAACGCTTGCGCCGAAGCAGTGCCCCGGTCAACAGGAACAGCAACACCGCACCGAAGAAGCTGTGGGCCAGCGGCAGATTGAGCACGTCGGTGACGACGTCCATCCATCCGCGTTCCGAGGCCAGCCGTCGGACCGGCCAGGATGCGAGCGCGATGACCGAGATGACCGCATAGGCCAAAATCGTCCACCGGGCCAGTCGCTCCTGGCCGGGACCGGCCGGCTGGAAGGGGTGCGCCGAAATGCCCTGGCCGCGGGACGGGCCGCCGGCCGCTGGAGATGTCACCTCGAGTCGGTCGGACGACGATGCGCGGGACGGCTCAGATCGTCCGCCCGGCGCCGAGGGCGGTTTCCATCGGCAGCACGATGACCTCGCCGGTGGTGTGGTCGCCCTTGTTCCTGCGGCCGCTGGACAACCGTCGATCCAACACCCGGGCCAGGTACGACAGCAGCAGGTTGATAAGAACGAAGATCAGGGCGATGACCAGATAGGTCTGGATGAAGTTGTGGTACCGCGCGGTCAGGTTCCCGGCCGTCTTCATCAGCTCAGGGTAACTGGCGGCGAACCCGAGCGTGGAGTCCTTGAGCAGGGACACCAATTGAGTGACCAGGGACGGGAGGACGATACGGATGGCCTGCGGCAGAATGACGAAACGCATGGCCTGCCAGTGGGTCAACCCGACCGCCAGTCCGGCCTCACCCTGGCCGCGGGGCAGCGCCCGGACGCCGGCACGGAAAATTTCGGCCAGCACTGCGGCGTTGCACAGCACGATGGGAACGACCACGATCCAGAGCGGGGGCAGGTCGACGCCGAGCGGGGGCAGCGCCAGAAAGAAGACGTAGATCAACAGCAGCAGCGGGGTGGATCGGAAGAATTCGATGTAGATGGTGGCGATCCAGCGCGATACCCGCGCCTCGGACAGCCGCATCAACGCGAGCAGGGCGCCGATGGGAAACGCCAGCACGGCGGACACGGCAGTGACCTTGAGCGTGTTCTCCAGACCGTGCCAGAGAAAGGTCGGAATGCCCTTCTTGAAAAACGTGTTCCATTTGTTCGCGGTGAGCTGACCATTATCGCCGAACCGGTTCAGGGCCAGGTAGACGATCAGCGCGAGCAGGATCAGGGACGCGACGGTCGCCATCCGGATGCGGGCTTGCGCGCGGGGACCCGGCTCGTCGAAAAGTACCCGGTTGGTACTCAACGGCGGATGGCCACCCTTCTTTCTATCCATCCGCCCGCACCACCGGACAGCAAGGCCATGGCGATGTACAACAAGGCGATGGCCCCGAACACCGGCAGGCCGCCCGCGTAGTTCAGCTGCAACAGCTGACCCTCCGCCGTCAGTTCGAAAACACCCACCGCAGCGGCGAGGCTGGTGCCGATCAGGGTGCCGATCCAGACGTTGATCAACGGCTGGATCATCGACCGGAAGGCCTGCGGCAGAATGACTCTGCGCAGGGACTGGGTGAAGGTGAGGCCGATCGCCCTGGCCGCTTCGGCCTGGCCGATGGCCACGGTATTGATCCCGGTGCGCACCGACTCGCACACGAAAGCCCCACTGAACAGCGCCATCCCGATCACCGCACTGTTGAACAGCGAAAAGGTGACGTTCAAATCGGGCAGGCCGAAGACGACCAGGAACAGCAGGCTGAGCAGCGGGATGTTGCGGAAGAATTCCACGTAGACCAGACCGGCCGCGCGGAGCGGCGCGACCGGGCTGATCCGCATGATCGCCACGATGGTGCCGACGATCATCGCCCCGACGAAGCTGAGTACGGCCAATTCGATGGTGGTCCACAATGCGGACAGCACTTCAGAGAAGTGCGAGAAGACAACGTTCAACGAGACCTCCTGGTACCGGCCCGGCGTCCGCGATCAGGAGCCCGGAACCGAACCGATCTTGGGCGGTGCCGGTGCGTCGCCCTCGACTACCGTCCCGATGGTGGCCTTCCACAGTTTCGCCCAGGAACCGTCGGCGAAGATGGTCTGCAGCCAGGCGTCGACGAACTTCTTGGCCGACGCATTGGACTTGCTGACGCCGATGCCGTAGGGATCGACGGTGAACGGGTCGCCGACCACCTTGACCGCCGGGTTGCTGATCGCGTCGCTGATCAGGATCGACTGGTCCAGCACGTAGGCGTCGGCGCGGCCCTGCTGCACGGCCGCCTGGCACTGCGCGTCCTCCTGGTACAACTGCAGCGTCGCGGTCGGGACCTTGGCCTTCAGGGCGGTGACGGCCGTCGAGTTCGATTCGGTCGCCACCTTCTTCCCGGCGAGGTCGGTCACGCTCTTGATGGTGGTGTTGTCCTTCTTGACCATGATCGCTGCGCCGGAGGTGAAGTAGGGGCCGGCGAAAGCGACCTTCGTGGCCCGGGCGGGGGTGATCGTGTAGGTGGCGAAAACCGCGTCGACGGTGCCGTTCTGGATCAGCGTTTCCCGGGTGTCCACCGTCGTCACCGTGAGCTTTGTCGTGGGCGCGCCGAGAATGTACTGAGCCAGCATCTGCGACAGCCCCGCGTCGAAGCCGGTCAGCTTTCCGGATGCCGGATCCAGCAGCGAGAACAATGGACCCGAGTCCGTGCCGCCGACCCGAAGGACGCCGCGACCTTTGACCGCCGTGGCCCAGGCATTGGCGGCGATGGTGGCCGCGTCCGCTTTCGGTGCCCCGGCGATCACCCCGTCATAGGTGGCCTGATCGATTTCGCCGCTGCCGGAACCGGTGAGCTGGGCCACCGAAGGGGCGACACCCGATCCACCCGCGGCGGATGGGCTGGATCCCGACGGGCTCGAGCCTGACGGGCCGGATGCGGCTGGGCTGGAAGCGCCCGCAGCCGGGGCGGACGCGGCGGCGGCCGGCGACGAGGTGGTGCTCCCACTCGAGGATGAACTACAGGCGGCCAGCGACAGGGCCGCCGTCACGGCGAGCACACTGCCGGCGAATCGGGACCGTCGGAATTTCAACATGGGCAACCTTTCCGGGGTGGGGCGGACAGATGGATGACCGCAACGGACGGCGACCACCGGTGTGTCGCGGAACGGGCCCGCCGGGCCGCGGTCAATGGGCGAGAATCTTGGACAGGAAATCCTTGGCCCGCTCGGTACCCGGGCGGTCGAAGAAATCGTTGGGAGCAGCGATCTCGGCGATGTTTCCGGCATCCATGAAGACGACACGGTGGGCGGCTTTTCGGGCGAACCCCATCTCATGGGTGACCACCAGCATGGTCATCCCGTCGGCGGCCAGTTCGACCATGACGTCCAGGACCTCGCTGACCATCTCCGGATCCAGGGCGCTGGTCGGCTCGTCGAACAACATGATCTTCGGATGCATGGCCAGGGCCCTAGCGATGGCCACCCTCTGCTGCTGTCCACCGGACAGGGCGGCCGGCATACTCTGCGCCTTTTCACCGATACCGACACGCTCGAGCAACTCCATAGCCTCCTTCCGCGCCGCCTGTTTCGACATCTTGTGGACCCGAATCGGTCCGAGCTGCACGTTGTCGATCACCGAGAGATGACCGAACAGATTGAACGACTGGAAGACCATTCCGACGTCGGCACGCAATCTGGCCAACGCCTTTCCCTCCTCCGGGAGAAGTACCCCGTCGATGGTGATCGAACCGGCGGTGTGCTTCTCCATCCGATTGATGCAGCGACACAGGGTGGACTTTCCGGAACCCGAGGCCCCCAGGACGACCACCACCTCGCCCCTGGTGACCTCCAGACTGACGTCGTCCAGTGCGACGAAGGAACCGAATGTCTTCCGCAGATGCTCGATCTTCAGCAGCACTCCCCCCGCCGGCGAATCCGAAGAGGACAGACCCGGTTCGGGTGGGGCGGCGATCATAGGCCAGAGATTACAACCCACCTCCGAGCCGTCCGATCGCAACACCGCGCCGACATTGCGCGCTCCGGTCGGTACCTGGGGCGGTCCCGGGTCAACGGCTAGGCTCCATCCGCACACGGTGATGCCGACCACACGGCCGGTTCGGCACGGCCCGTCACCCGACACGAAGGACAAAACCATGGACAGCATCGCCCGCGCATTTCCGGAAGGCTTCCTGTGGGGATCCGCAACCGCCTCCTACCAGATCGAAGGTGCGGTGAACGAGGGCGGCCGCGGACCGACCATCTGGGACACCTACAGCCACACGCCGGGACGGATACTCAACGGCGACACCGGAGATGTGGCCGACGATCATTACCACCGTTGGCCCGAGGACGTCGGACAGATGAAGAAGCTGGGGTTGCGCGCCTACCGCTTCTCCATCGCCTGGTCCCGCGTCCAGCCCAGAGGGACCGGCGAGTTCAATGCCGAGGGCATCGCCTTCTACTCGACTCTGGTCGACGCCCTGATCGAGGCCGGCGTGCAACCGGTGGCGACGCTGTACCACTGGGACCTGCCGCAGGCCCTTCAGGACCAGGGTGGCTGGACCAACCGGGAGACCGCCCTGCGCTTCGCGGAGTACGGGGAGCGGATGGCCCTCGAGCTGGGCAACCGGATCTCCATCTGGACCACATTGAACGAGCCGTGGTGCGCGGCCTACCTCGGGTACGCCTCCGGGGTGCACGCCCCGGGCATCACCGACGACGCGTCGGCGCTGGCCGCGGTGCACCACCTCAATCTGGCGCACGGTCTGGCCGGCCGCGCGATCCGGTCGGTGCTGGGCCAGGACACCAAGTTGTCCGTCACGCTGAATCTGCACGTCACCAAGCCGGCGGACCCGGAGTCGGCCGCTGACGTGGAAGCCGTGCGCAGGATCGACACCATCGCGAACGAGATTTTCCTGCAGCCGATGATCGAGGGTCGCTACCCCGCTCAGCTGATCAGCGACACCGCGGCGGTGTCCGACTGGTCGTTCGTCCAGGACGGAGATCTGGAGTTGATCAACGTCCCGCTGTCCATCCTGGGCGTCAATTACTACGCCTCGAACCTGGCGCGCAAGTACACCGGCGACGGTCCGAGGCAGCGGGCGGACGGCCATGGCGACACCGCGGCCAGTCCGTGGGTCGGCGTCGACGACGTGGAGTTCCTGGAGCAGCCCGGGCCGCACACGGCCATGGGCTGGAACATCGATCCGGACGCGTTCACCGAACTCCTGGTCGCCGTCGGGCGTCGCTACCCGGACCTGCCCTTGATGGTCACCGAGAACGGCGCCGCGTTCCACGACGAGGTTTCCGACGACGGCCGGATCCACGACGACCGCCGGGTGGACTATCTGTATCGCCACATCGACGCCGTCGGCGCGGCGATCGACGCCGGAGCGGACGTGCGCGGCTATTTCGTCTGGTCGCTGCTGGACAATTTCGAGTGGTCGTTCGGGTACGACCGCCGGTTCGGCATCATCCGCGTCGACTTCGACTCGCTGGAACGCAGCTGGAAGGACTCGGCGCACTGGTACGCCGAGCTGATCGCCACCAACTCGCTACCCGACCGTTCCGTCACCTACCGCGCTGATCAAGATCTCCCGCGCGGCTGAACGTTCCGTGTTCGGGACGGCCGTGACCGGAGTCGACCCGATCGTTCGCGCCGTCGATGTTGATCAGCGCGGGGTCAGGCGGCGGGGGAGAGGTTGAACGATCGGGCCGCGGTGGACAGGATTTGCGGCCAGCTGCCCAACGCCGCTGTGGGGCCTACGACGCCGGTGAGTTCGAAGCCCGCGCGGGTACCCACGGTCGACCGGAGGTCGGACAGTCCGGTGGTGCCTTCGTTCTGACCGTGCCACAGCTGAACCGGCAGACCGTCGACGGGCAGGTTCTGGGTCCAGTCGGCCGCGGGTGCGTTCGAAGCGGCCGAGGGCGCCCCCGATTGTTTCGCGTCGACGGCGATCGCCGACCGGAAGTCGGGCTCCCGCCACCGGTCGCCCAACGCCGCCCTGGCCGCATCAGGCATCCGGCTGATGGCCGCGGCCCAGGTGGATTCTGCGGTGAGGTCGGCGCCCGGACCGGCGGCGGCGAGCCAGTATCCCAACATGCCTCCCGCCGGGTGCGGGGTCCGGACCGCGAACGGGTGCAGCAGCGTGCGTCGGCTGGTCAGCGGTCCGGGCAGGCGGGCGGAGACGGCGGAGACGGACACGACCAGGCGCGGGTACCGGGCGGCGAACGCGAACACTTCGGCCACGCCCTGACCCACCCCGATCACGGCCACCCGGCCGACCGCCAGGGTGTCGACCAGGCGGCGCAGGTCGTCTGCCGGGTCCGCGCGTCCGCCGGGTCGGATGGCATCGGATGCTCCGGTGCCGGGGCGGTCCAGCGCGAGAAGCCGTACAGCGGAAGGCAATGCGGAATCGTGCAGCAGCCAGACGGGCGCCATCCGGGAGGAGCCGGTGTCGGGGATCAGGATGCAGGGCACGCCACGGGCGCTGCCGTACTCGGACCAGGCCAGCGCGCGACCGTCCGGAACGCGGATCGCTCCGTAGGCCGGGTGCTCCACCTCGGGCAACAGGGTCTCTTGGTCGTCGAAGATGTCGACGTAACTTCTGGCCGCGGGAAGCACAGGCAGGCCCAATCTCTTGGCTCTTCGGACAGACACGGATGGCACAGGCACGTGAGTCAGGAGTGGCCCGGTGGTCGCGGTGATAGATCACGACCATGTGACATCAGATGAATTGGCGTATGCGACGCGTGCACAGACGCGATCGCGCCGATCACCACCAAGCCCCCGACGGCTCTCTTGCCTCTCCCCTGTTATACGCAGCCGGGGACGCGAAGGTTGGGTTCGAAACCGAAGCGTAATGTGACGGTTCGGTGACAGAGCGGCAGTGTTTAGGCAAACACCCTGTTCACCGTGTCCGGTTCAGCCGTTCCGCTGGTCCCGCCAGCGCAGCCATCCGTCCATCTGCGAGAGGTCGTAGTCCGGACCCGACAGGCCGACCGTGAACAACGTGAAGCCGAGGTCGGCCAGCGCGTCCGCATCGCCGGTCTCGGCCGGTCCGCTGGCCAGTGCGGTGGACCGCTGGATCAGACCCGGATCGCGGCCGACGGCCTGACAGTGTTCGTCCAGAATCCCGGACTTCCTGCTCAGGGTGTCGACATCGCCGAAGGCGTGCCAGATGTCCGCGTACTGGGCGACGTAGCGCAGCGTCTTCTTCTCGCCGCCGCCTCCAATCAGGATCGGCACGTCCCTGGTCGGCGCGGGATTGAGTTTGCCGAAGCGGGAGGTGATCCGGGGGAGGTATTCGCCGAGCAGGTCCAGTCGTCGGCCGGCGGTGGTGAAGTCGTAGCCGTACTCCTGGTAGTCCTTCTCGAACCAGCCGCTGCCGATGCCGAGGATGAGGCGGCCGCCGGAGATGTGGTCGACGGTGCGGGCCATATCGGCCAGAAGTTCGGGGTTGCGGTAACCACCACAGGTCACCAGCGCGCCGATCTCCACCGTCGAGGTCTGTTCGGCCCACGCGGCCAGCATCGTCCAGCACTCGAAGTGCTTGCCCTCCGGCTCACCGGACAGCGGATAGAAATGATCCCAGTTGAACACCACGTCGATGCCCTTGTCCTCGGCGCGGAGCACGGCGTCGCGAATCTGGGCGTATTCGGCGTGCTGGGGCTGGAGCTGGACACCGATCCGGATGGGATGTGCGCTCATGGTCGATCCTTACTCTCCACCGACACTCTGGATGCCGACGTGCGTCGTCATTGCACGCCGCTCCCGGGGTCGGGCCGTTGCCATGGTAGCCGTGCACCCGCCAGCCGATCAGGTCAGGATGGCCGCGGTCCGGCCGGCGGTCCGGCCGCCGAACAGGCAGCCGCCCAGGAAGGTGCCCTCCAGGGCGCGATAGCCGTGCATGCCGCCGCCACCGAAGCCGGCCGCCTCGCCGGCCGCGTACAGACCGGGGACCGGGCCGGCCCCGTCGCCGCCCATGACCGCTGCGGACAGGTTCGTCTCCAGGCCGCCAAGGGTCTTCCGGGTGAGGATGTGCAGTCGCACCGCCACCAGCGGACCTGCCGCCGGGTCGAGGATCTCGTGCGGTCGGGCGACCCGCATCCTCCGGTCGCCGAAGTAGCGCAGGGCCCCGGCGGTGGCGACCACCTGCGGATCCTTGCCGAGTCCGGTCCGGACCTGACCGTCGCGCAGGGCCACGGTGTGCGCCAACTCCACGGCGTCGATCAGGTCGGAGCCGGCCAGCGCGTTCATCTTCTCGACCAGTTCCGGCAGGTTGGCCGCGGTCAGGAAATCGACGCCCTCGTCCAGGAACGCCCGGACCGCGGGGATGATCTTGCCGCCGGCCCGTTCGCTCAGCACCTTGCGCACCGAGCGGCCGGTCAGGTCGGCGTTCTGTTCGGAGCCGGACAAGCCGAACTCGGGGCCCACCGTCCGCATGTCGGTCAGGAACCAGGAGTACGGATAGCCCGTCGAGGTGATGTGCCGGACGGCGCCGAGCGCATCGAATCCCGGGAAGAGCGGAGCGGGCAGCCGCCGGCCGGTGGCGTCCAGCCAGAGTGGGCTGGGGCCCGACAGGACCCGGACCCCGTGCCGGGTCCACACCGGGCTGTGGTTGACGACGCCCTCCGGGTAGTGCCACATCCGGTCCTCGTTGATCACCCGGCCGCCGGCCGCCGCGGTGACGCCGAGCATCAGCCCGTCGGTCGAGTCGGGCACCCCGGACACCATCGTGGCCGGCGGATCGCCGAAACCGGCCGGCCACCGGGCCCGGACCAGATCGTGATTGGCGCCGATGCCACCGGAGGTGACGATCACCGAGCCGGCCGACACTGTGAAATCACCGACGACCTCCCGGGAGGAGGCTTCGCCGCGGGCGGCCGCCGACGGGGACAGGATCTCCCCGGCCGCCCCGGTGACCCTGCGCCCCGAGGTGGTGAGCTCGGTGACCCGGTGACGGAACAACAGCGTCAGCCGGCCGCTGTGCACGTAGTCCATCACCCGGCGGATGAACGGGCTGAGCACGGCGGGCCCGAGTCCCCAGACGAGGTGGAAGCGCGGAACCGAATTGCCGTGTCCTCCGGCCAGGTGGCCGCCGCGCTCGGCCCACTGCAGGATCGGGAACAGCGACATGCCCTGCTGCCTGATCCACGGTCGCATCTCACCGGCGGCGAAATCCAGGTAGGCGTGGGCCCACTCCCGCGGCCAGTAGTCCTCGGGCCGGTCGAACGCCGCTGAGCCGAGCCAGTCGGCCACGGCCAGTTCGGCCGAGTCCTTGATCCCGAGGCGTCGCTGTTCGGGGGTGTCCACCAGGAACAGCCCGCCCAGCGACCACCAGGCCTGCCCGCCGATCGAGGCCGCCGGCTCCTGGTCCACGATGGTGACCCGGCGGCCGGCATCGGCCGCCTCCGCGGCGGCGACCAGACCGGCCAGGCCGGCGCCGATCACCAGCACGTCGGTATCACTCATCAGCCGCCCTTCGGGAATCGGTGACCGAACGCTAGCAAGACCTGCCGCCGGCGCGGGTCTGCGGGTCAGCGGCCCGGGACGTCACAGCCGACCCGCGTCGATGATCCGCCGGAGGAACTTGCGGGTCCGCGGATCGGCCGGATCGGTGAGCACCCGTTCCGGCGGGCCGGACTCGGCCACCTCCCCGTCGGCCAGGAACACCACCTCGTCCGCGACCCGCCGGGCGAATCCCATCTCGTGGGTGGCCACCAGCATCGTCATCCCGTCGGATTTCAGTTCGGTGAGCAGGCCGAGCACCTCGCCGACCAGTTCCGGGTCGAGGGCACTGGTCACCTCGTCGAAGAGCATCAGGATCGGCTTGGTCACCAGTGCTCTGGCGATGGCGACCCGCTGCTGCTGGCCACCGGACAGGTTGTCGGGCCTGGCCCTGGCCTTCTCGGCCAGTCCGACCCGCTCCAACATCTCCATGGCCGCGGCCTCGGCCGCGGTTCTGGACACCCCGTGCACCACCCGGGACGCGAGCGTCACGTTGTCCAGGACGCTCAGGTGCGGAAACAGGTTGAAGGACTGGAAGACGATACCGACCTTGGTGCGGACGTCGTCGGCCCGGACGCGGGGGTCGGTGATGTCCGTCCCGGCCAACCGGATGACACCGTCGTCGACGGTCTCCAGCAGGTTGACGCAGCGCAACAGCGTGGACTTGCCGGATCCGGACGCACCGATCAGGACCACGCAACGATGCGGACGCACGGCCAGCGTCAGGTCCCTGAGGACGACATGTTCGCCGTAGGCCTTGCGGAGATGCTCGATCTCCAGCAGGTTCCCGGCGTCCGAGCCGGATCCCACGATCATCCCTGTCCCTCACTCATATTTGATGGCTCTTCGCGCGAGCG
>CAXUHA010000011.1:20037-92240 GCA_964250735.1 uncultured Nakamurella sp.
CTCATCACTGATTCGCTCCGCTCCTCGCTCGTCCCTCGCTCGATGCTCACTCATATTTGATGGCTCTTCGCGCGAGCGCTCATCACTGATTCGCTCCGCTCCTCGCTCGTCCCTCGCTCGATGCTCACTCATACCGTGGCACCGGCCGTGGTCCAGCCCTGTCGGCGGGCGACCCAGTCGGTGAGCCTGGTCATCGGAATGGTGAGGACGAGGAACAGCAGACCCGCGACGACGTAGGGCGTGTAGTTGTAGGTCGTGGTGGAGTCGATCTGCGCCTGCAGCACGGCGTCGTAGTACGGCGTCCCGAGCGCGGCGATCAGCGCCGTGTCCTTCTGCAGCGACACCAGATCGTTGAGCAGCGGCGGCATGACCCGGCGGAACGCCTGCGGCACGACGACGTGCCGCATCGTCTTCGCGTGGCTCAGGCCCAGGGAGCGGGCCGCAGCGCGTTGCGAAGGGTGCACCGATTCCATCCCCGCCCTGAGCACTTCGGCGTTGTAGGCGGTGTAGGTCAGGATCAGGCCGACGGCTCCCCAGATCAGCGAATTGCTCGGCAGACCGGCGATGCGCAGCGCAGGCACGCCGAACCCGAGCAGGTAGAGCACCAACAGCAGCGGAAGGCCCCGGAAGATGTCGGTGTAGATCGTGGCCGCCGCCCGGATCGGGAAGAACACCGGACCCCGCAGGGATCTGGCCAGCGCCAGCAGCATGGCCAGCACAAGGATGACGATCTCGCAGATCACCATCAGCCGAACGTTCAGCCACAGCCCTTTGGCGATGTCGCCGAAGACCTGCCGTCCGTAGGTCAGGTCCAGGAAAGAGTCCCGGAACCGGGGCCAACCCTGGGTGTGGGCCACCGCCCAACCGACCACCAGAACCAGGACCACGGTCGACACCCCGGCGATGAGACCGGCTCGGCGGCTGCGCGTTCGACGGTAGGAGAGGCGGTCCAGCGCGATCGGCGACGGTGCCCAGGCGTCGGGAGCGGGCGTCGGGTGCATCCGGCGCTGCTCTGCGGTCCTCGGTCGACCGGCGTGCTACTTGAGGACCGGCGCGCCGGCCTCGGCCAGCCAGGTCGTCTGCAGCTTGGCCAGGGTGCCGTTGGTCCGCAGCCGGTCGACGGCCTTGCTCGCGCAGGCCGTCAGCGGCGAACCCTTGTCCAGCAGCAGCCCGAACTGGTCCGGACTGCTGCTTCCGCTGGGCAGTTGCCCGACGATGACCCCGTTGTCCAGCTGCGCGGAGGCCATGTAGAACGCCGTCGGGGTGTCCACCACGATCCCGTCCACCTGGCCGTTCTTCAACTGCTCCACCGCGGTGTCGTTGGTCGGGAACACCGTCGCCCTGGTGGCGGGAGCGATCACCTTGTTCAGCGCATCGAGGCTGGTGGTCCCGATCTGGGCGCCGAGCCGGGCGCCTTTCAGACTGGCGACGGTCTTCGCCGAGGCGATCTTGGACCCCTTGACGGTGACCACGGCCTGGGTCACGTTGTAGTAACCGGTGGAGAAGTCGACGGCCTTGGCGCGGTCCGCCGTGATGGTGAACTCGTTGATGTCGAAGTCGAAGTTCTTCGGGGCGGGTGAGATGGCGGCCTTGAACGACACCTTGGTCCACCTCACCTTGTCCTTGGCGAAGCCGAGCTCGGTGGCGACCGCGTAGGCCACCGCGGATTCGAAGCCCTTGCCGTTGGCCGGGTCGTTGCCGGAGAACCAGGGGTCGTAGGCCGGGTTGTCGGTGGCGATGGTCAATGTGCCCGGGGTGGTGGTCTTGAGCGACTCCGGGGTGCACCCGGGATTCCGGCGGATGGCCCGGATGCCGAGCTGACCGCCGGTGCGGCGGAGCTGGGGACCGCGCTGGACGATGCCCCGCTGGACGATGCCGTGCTGGACGGCCCGGCGCTGGAGGATGCCGTGCTGGACGGTCCGGCACTCGAGGGTCCGGCGGGGGAGGACCCCGCGGAAGGGGTCGAGGACGAGCCGCAGGCCGACGCGGCCAGCACGGCGGCCGCGGTCAGAGCGACGGCCAGGGGGTGGCGCTTGCGCATGGGGAGACTCCAGGCCGATGGTGACCGACGGGTGCCGTGGACGGCTCCGCTGCCTCGCGGAACGATGCCAGCATACGGACCTGCGTCGGGTTCCCAGGACGGGTCGTCCGGCCGGCGATGTTCATGGTGCGCGTCTGGCCCTACCGAAGCTGTGCCACCATCGGGTCATGGCCGAACGTGGTGATGACCGGGTGAGGATCGAACATCTCAGCGCACGCAGCCGCTTCCGGCTGTCGGTCGACGGAGCGGAGGCGGCGGTGCTGGACTACATCGACCGGCCCGGCGCCTGGGACATCGTGCACACCTACGCCGACCCGAAGTTCCGCGGCACCGGCCTGGCCGCCCAGCTGGTGCAGCGGGTGTTCGACGACGCGCGGGCGGCCGGCCTGCAGATCGTCCCCAGCTGCCCGTACATTCCGGTCTGGGTGTCACGGCACCCGCAGTCCGCGGACCTGATCGGGCCGCGCGGATGACCGAGATCCCCGCCCCGGATCGGACGTCCGGCGGCGACGCCCAACCGGCCTCGATCAGCGCCGACACGTCGATCAGCAACGACACGTCGATCAGCGAGGAGAACCGGGCGCTGAACGAAGCGCTGGACGCCGCGCTGCACGAACTGAACAAGGCGGACCGCGGCCTGACGGCCCAGGAGGTCGCCGAGGACGAGG
Source organism: uncultured Nakamurella sp. (assembly GCA_964250735.1). Lineage (GTDB taxonomy): Bacteria > Actinomycetota > Actinomycetes > Mycobacteriales > Nakamurellaceae > Nakamurella. The sequence goes on from CAXUHA010000011.1 coordinate 22,747, forward strand.
CTGCCGCCGCCGGTGACCCGATCGCCGCCCGGGCGGTGATCCAACGGCGGCGCCGAGCCGGACTGGGCGCCACCCTGGCCACCCTGACCAACCGGATGATGGCCGAGCGCACGGCCAGGGCGGTGCAGGCGGCGGAGGCGGCCGCGGAGGCCAGCCGCCGGGCCGCCGACCAGCTCGCCGCGGGCGAACAGCGAGCGGAGAACCCGGCGCTGCACCCGTTTCGCACGGGTTTCCTGGGCGGGCTGGGGTTGCTGCTGGCCTACACGACCTACCTGTCGCTGGACACTCTCCGGGGCACCCTGATCGTCATCGCAGTGGCCCTGCTGCTGGCCATCGGCCTGGATCCGGCCGTCGGGGCGCTGGTCAGGCGGGGACTGAAGCGGGGTTGGGCGGTCGCGTTGGTGTTCCTCGGACTGGTCGCCGCGCTGGGCGGAGCGGTCTATGCGATCGTGCCGCCGATCGTCACCGAGGTCGCGACGTTCGTGCAGACCGTGCCCACGCTGATCACGAACCTGCAGAACAACGACACCATCGACAACCTGAACAAGAAGTTCGGCATCCTGAACGCCATCAAGAGCTCGAACTTCATCCAGACGATCGGCAGCGGGGCGGCGGGCAGCCTCCTCACCGCCGGGGTCACCGTGGCCTCGATCGCGGCCGACCTGCTGGTCGTGCTGGTGTTGTCACTGTTCTTCCTGGCCGGCTTCCCGAAGATCAAGTTCGCCTCGTACCGGCTCGCCCCCGCCAGCAGGCGCACCCGGGTGAGCGAACTCGGCGACAAGATCCTCAAGCAGATGGGCGGATATCTGGTCGGTGCCACCATCGTCGCCATCCAGGCCGGTCTGGTGGCCGGCATCTTCGCGTGGATCGTCGGACTGCCGTACCCGTGGGCGATCGCATTGGGCGCCGCCGTGCTGGACTTCGTCCCGGTGATCGGTCCGATCACCGTTGGCCTGTCCATGACCCTGCTCGGCTTCACCCAGTCGCTGACCATCGGCATCGTGGCCGCCGTCTTCTACCTGACGCAGCACCTGTTCGAGGCCTACTGGCTGTACCCACGAGTGATGCGTCGGCAGGTGGACATCTCCACCGGCGCGGTCGTGGTCGCGCTGCTGGTCGGCGGCGCGCTGCTCGGCGTCACCGGGGCTGTGCTGGCGGTGCCGGTCGCCGCCGCCGTGCAGCTCATCGTCCGGGAAGTCGTCATGCCCATGCAGGAACGCCACTGACGGTGCCCCGGTCCGCAGAGGTGCCAAGACGGCAAGCCGGTCAACCACCACGGTAGGAGAGCAGGAGCTTCGGGTGTCCGGATGGAAGACCGACGGCGTCGGCAATCTTGCGGGTCGGCGGATCGTGGTCACCGGTGCCAACACCGGACTGGGTTTCGCCAGCGCCCTGGCCTTCGCTCGAGCTGGGGCCGAGGTGGTACTGGCCGTCCGGAACGAACGCAAGGGCGCCGCGGCCGCCGCTCGGATCATCGCCGACACGCCCACGGCCCGGCTTCGGGTCGAACATCTCGACCTCGCCGACCTGGCCTCGGTCAGCCGGTACGGCAGGGCCGAGGCGGACCGTGGCCCGGTGGACGTGCTGCTGAACAACGCCGGCGTCATGCTGGTGCCGCAGCGCGAGTTCACCCTGGACGGGTTCGAGTTGCACATGGGGACCAATCATCTGGGCCATGTCCTGCTCACCGCCCACTTGCTTCCGGCGCTGACCGGCGCACCGGCCGGGCGGGTCGTGTCGCTGTCCTCCACGGCGCACCGGGCGGCACCCAGACTGGACCACGGACTGAACCTGACCGGTCCGTATTCGCCGATGGGGGCCTACGGTCAGTCGAAGTTGGCCACGCTGCTGTTCGGGCTGGAACTGCACCGCCGACTGACGGCCGCCGGATCGACGGTCACCTCCGTGGTCGCCCATCCCGGTTGGTCCGCCACCGAGGAGCAGGTGCGCGACGACCATCCGGGCCCGATCGTCCAGTTCTCCCGGAAGGCGACGGCGGTACTCGGTTCCAGCGCGGCGGACGGCGCACGTTCCCAGATCAAGGCGGCCGTCGACCGCACCATCCCGGGCGGGACCTTCATCGGTCCCGCATTCGTGCTGCGCGGACACCCGCACCGATCTTCCATGACGTCCACCGCCGCCGACCCGGCCGCCGCTGCGTGGCTCTGGGAGGTCTCGAACCAACTCACCGGTGCGACATTCGACCTGCCCGGTCAGTAGTCCCGGTCCGCGGCCGCCGGCGACGACGGCCGGCGCAGCAGGATGACGGCGGCCGCCGCGACCAGCAACGCGGCGATGATCAGACCGGCCCAGAGCCACGGCGGCAGGGAGTTCCTGGCCTCCGGTCCCGCGTCAGCACTCGTCGGCGGTGCCGCCGGGGCCGATGCCGTCGGCGGTGCAGCCGGGGCCGACGCCGTCGGCGGTGCAGCAGGCGGGGCCGAACCGGCCCGCCCGGACGTTGCCCCTCCGGACGTTGCCCCCCCGGAAGTTGCCGCCGGGGACAGAGTGCTCGCCCCGCCGGTCACCGTGAAGTGGATCTCACCGGTGACCGGATGCCCGTCGGCCGACACGATCCGGTAGGCGGCCGTGTACGCGCCGGGCGGGCCGGTACCGACGGTTCCGGTGACCACGTTCCCGCTGATCGAGGGGGTGCCGACGGCGTACTGCCGGCCGTCCGGACCGACCAGCGACACGACCGGATCGAAGTTCTGCACCGGCTGGTCGAAGGTGAAGACCACCGAGGACGGCGCGGTCGGAACCGTCGAGCGGTCGGTGGGATCGCTGGAGATCAGGACGTCGTGCGCGGCGGCCACGCCGGCCGACCCGACCCCGAGGCCGGCCACCGCGAAGACGGTGACCAGCATCCGCAGGAGCATCCTGCGAACGGTGTTCATCTGCCGGCCTCGGGGGTTCATCAGCGGGCCTTCGGGCTCATCGGGAGGCCTTGGCCCGGCCGCGCAGAGCCACCGCCGCGACCAGCAGGGCCAGCGCCCCGACCACGATGCCGACGACGGCGAGAATTCTGGCTGCGCCGTCGTCCGTGTCGACCGCCGGTGCGGCCGACGGGGACTCGGTGACGGTCAGGACCGGAGCGGGGTGCTCGGGCTCCGCTCCGGACGCCGGCGTCGGTTGGTCCCAGTTCACCACGGTGCCGTCGTCGTAGGTCTGGACGGCCTTGAAGGCCAGGGAGGGCACCTTCGGCACCGGGCCGACCGACACGTCGAACTCGGCGAACTGGCCGAGCGCGATCTTGCTGCTCGGGTCGGCGGTCCAGGTGATGCTACTGACGGCCTGGGTGATGGTGGCGTTGTCGTCGTCGGAGATCGGGGTGGTCAGCTTGGCGGTGGTCACCGCGGCGGTCCAGCCCGGTTGCTTCTCGAACGCGACCGAGGCGAACGGGTGGTCGACCGGGAAATCGACGGTCACTTTGGACGTACTGGCCGTGGCCGATTCGTTCGGCACCCGAAAGGTGAGTTTGAGATAGCTGCCGGCGACAGCGGCGTCGGGGTTGACGGTGACGTGGGCGGAGGCCACGCCGGCACCGATGGTCAGCCCGATGGCGGCCAGGGTGGCGACGGCCAGGAGGCGGGCGGGTCGGAAGATCGACATGAGGGTCCTTCGTGGGAGCGCAGCAGGGCAGCCACCCGCGCCGAGCGGCGGAAACGGGTGGCTGGGAGGGGTGGGTCCGGATCGGGTGATCCAGCAGGTCACTACTTCAGTGCCGGTGGGCCCCTCCGGGGACTCGTCGACAGCAGCGCCCCGCCTGGCCGGGGTGCGAAGGAGTCACGACCGACGACGGTCCACCCGGGCGGCAGTTCGACTCCCGCGGCCGGAGTGAGCAGCCGTGTGCACCGACGCAGCGCCGAGAACAGCGAGAAGAGCGCCCACTCGCCGTAGGCCAGCACGAACGCGGCGGCGGCCGCGGCCAACAGATGAAAGGTCAGCATCCCGGCCGGATCGGCCGGGATCAGCGACCGGCCGCCGGCCATGGCGTGCCCGTCGACCACGAACAGCAGATGAAAGGCCAGCTGGGCCGCGGCCAGCACGCCGAAGATGCCGGCCCAGCGCCGCCGCCGCCGCGCCAGACCGGAGGTCATCGCGCCGATGGTGACGCCGCCCACCAGGAGCACGGCCAGGTCCGGTGCTGCGCCGCCGCCCATCAGGTGCCCCAGGGCGGCCAGCGACGTCGCGACGGCCGCAAACGCTGCGGACCGCAGGAACCGCCAGGGCACTGAGGTGGGGCTGGACACCGGTTCAGACCGGACTGCCGACCAGATAGGTCATCAGGTCGGCTTCGATCTGGTTGAGTTCCCGACCCACCGCGGAGAGGGTGCCGCGCCGGCGACCGGCGGGCATCGAGGCTGCCGTGTGCACGGCGGTGTCCAGATCGGACAGTCTGGCCTTGGCCACGTCCGAGAACCTCACCACCTGCAGGTCGGCGGTCCGGCGGTGGCGAAGGTCGTCGATTGCCGAGCGCAGGCTGGCGATCCGGGCTCCGACCACGCCGGTCGGCCCCCGGAACGCGGCCACCTCGTCGGCGCTGACGCCGAGCTTGACGGCCCGTCGTTCGTCCAGAAATCCCCGGACGGCCGTCGACGCGCGTAGAGCCAGCGGTGCAATGGCCGGACCGGCGATCTTGGCCACCGCCACCGCGCGCCGGGCGTTCTTAGGATTCGTCAGGGTGCCGATCAGCCCGATGGGCTCCTTCTTGAGCGCCTTGGCGGCTTTCTTCTCCGCGCCTTCGGCTTTCTTCTCGGCGCCGGCGGCCTTCTTCGCGGCCCGGGCGGCCTTCTTGTCCCCGCCCACGCTCTTCCTACCGAACATCACGCGTCTCCCGTCATCACACCGGCGGCCGCGGGCGGTGCCGACGCAGTGGTTGTGCTCAGACTAGTTGTGCACAGACTAAGGGCGGATCGGCACGGCTGACAGTCCGGCCTCCTACCCTGGTACTGATGACCATCGCCGGTTCGGCTGCGACGGGACCGGTACACCTCGGGTCCGGCGGATCACCGACGCCGCAATCCGGCCGTGAAGCCGCCGGTTCGGCGGTGATTCCGGTCCGACTCGGTCCGGCTGCGGCCGGCCGCTGCCGTCGTCGGGTCCATCTGGACGCGGATCCGGGCGCAGCCAGAACGTTGCGGGCCGGCGTCGACGACGGGCTGCGCCTGCGGTTTGCGGACGGCACCGCGCACCGCAACCGGGTGCTGGCGGCGCTGCACCTGGCCGTGGGCACCGAGCCCGGTGCCGGGTGGGACTGGACCGGCCCGGACCGGCCGTTGGCCGTGGTGGCCCCGGAACTGCGCAGTGGTTCCCGGTTCGGCACGCCCGATCTGCTGCTGTGGGCCGGTGACGGATACCGGCCGGTGATCATCCGTGCGCACCGCACCACCGATCCGGGCGGCGGGGCTCTGACGTCCCCGCTCGACCAGCCGCTGGCGGCCGGGATCGACCCGGCCCGCAAGGCGCGGACCCATGCCGCCGACGCGCTGACCCTGGCCCACCATTACCGACTGCTCGCCGACCTCGGACTGGCCGGTGCGGACGCCGTGGGCGGGGTGATCGGGCGGGGTGGCCCGGCTGTGATCGACCCGGCCGGTGACGGTGGGACAGGTCCGGACGGCGCGGACGCCGACCTGGTGGTCTGGCATCGACTGGATGTGCCGGGCGCCTCGGTCCTGGCCGACTACGACGTCCGGTTCGCGGACCGGCTCGCCGTCGCCGCTGCGGCGGCCAACCGCCGGCCGGCCCTGGCCGCCGCGTCCCGGATCGGTGAGTGCCGGCGATGTGCGTGGTGGCCGGTCTGCTCCGTCGAACTGCTGGCCCGCAAGGACGTCTCGCTCATCGTGGCCGGCGGTGACGTCGACGTGCTCAACGCGGCGGGCGTACGGACCGTGGAGGAACTCGCCGGGTTGGACGCCGCGACGGCCGCCGCGCTGCCGCTGACCGGTTTTTCACCCGGAACAGCGCGGGTGCGGGCCCGGGCGTGGCTGAAAGGATGGCCGCTGGTCCGCAAGAACGACCAGGTGCGGGTGCGGCGGGCCGACCTGGAGCTCGATGTGGACATGGAGTCCTTCCTCGAGGACGGTGCCTATCTGTGGGGCACCTACCTGACCGGACCAGCAGTGCAAGCGCTGGGTCTCAGCGGTGGTTACCGCCCGTTCGTCAGCTGGCAGCCGCTGCCCCACGCCGACGAGGGCCGCATCTTCGCCGCGTTCTGGCGGTACCTCACCGGTCTCCGGGCCACGGCCGCCAGGCACGGCCTGACTTTCGCGGCGTACTGCTATTCCAGATCCGCCGAGGAACGCTGGCTGCGCTCGACCCCCGCGCGTTATCCGGCTGTGCCGGGTATGCCCACGGCGCAGGAGGTGGCGGACTTCTGCTCGTCGAGCGACTGGGTGGACATCTACCAGGAGATCCGCGACCAGTTCGTGGTGCCGGGGTCGATGAAGTTGAAGGCGCTGGCCCCGGTGGCCGGCTTCGGATGGCGGGACTCCGATCCGGGCGGGGAGAATTCGATGGCCTGGTACCGCGCGGCGGTTGGTGCGCGTCCCACCGAGGCGCGGAGTGAGCCGGCCGGCGACGGTGGAGCGGGCGTTCTCGCCCCGGTCGATCAGGCGATGGCCGACCGGATCCTGCGGTACAACGAGGACGATGTACTGGCCACCCTGGCGTTGCGCCGCTGGCTCACCGAGCGGGCCGGCGAGGTGCCCACGGTCGCCGAACTCGACGCCGACTGACCGGCTGCCTGCAGGAAGATGTCAGCGCGGGGCCATGCGCAGCGAGCCGTCCATCCGGATCACCTCGCCGTTCAGGTAGTCCTGCGCGGCGATGGAAAGCACCAGTGCCGCATACTCCTCCGGCCGGCCGAGCCGCGAGGGGAACGGGACACTCGCGGCCAGGGCCGTGCGGAACTGCTCGCTGACGCCGGCCAGCATCGGTGTGTCCAGGATGCCCGGCGCCACCGTCATCACCCGGATCCCGAACTGGGCCAGATCCCGTGCCGCCGGCAGGGTCATCGCCGCCACCCCGCCTTTCGACGCGGCGTAGGCGGCCTGGCCGATCTGGCCGTCGAACGCTGCGATGGAGGCGGTGTTCACGATGAGGCCACGCGCGCCCTGCTCGTCGACCGGGTCGGTGGCGGCGATGGCCTCGGCGGCCAGTCGCAGCACGTTGAACGTGCCGACCAGGTTGATCGAGATCACCCTGGCGAAAACCTCCAGGTCGTGAACGCCGGTACGGGAGATGATCCGGGCCGCCGGTCCGATGCCCGCACAGTTGACGGCGAGCCGCAGCGGACGTCCGGAACCGACCGCCGCCTGTACGGCGAGGGCCACCTCGTCCGGTGCCCGGACGTCACCGCCGATCGGGGAGACGCCGTCGGGCACCGTTCCCGCCGCGTCCCACCCGGAGGGCAGGTCAAGGCCGATCACGGCGGCTCCCCCGGCGACCAGCGCGGCCGAGGTCGCGGCGCCCAGCCCGGAGGCGGCGCCGGTGACGATCGCGGAGATTCCGGTGATCTGCATGACGAACGCTCGCCTTTCCGGGGTTCAGGTGATGACCGGGAGGCTATCGCCGTCCGCGGCCCGAACCGCCGACCTGGTCCACTCCGCGATGTGGCGGTGCAACATCGCCCTGGCCCGGGCCGGCGTGAGCCGCGCATCGGGCAGGTAGCACTGCACCACCAAACCGTCCAGCAGGGCGATCAGCTCGACGGCCGCGGCGGCCGGATCCGCGACGACCAGGGACCCGTCGGCTCGGCCCCGGACCAGCATCTGTTCGGTCAGCCGGTGCAGGTCCCGGTAGACCCGCGACTGCCAGGCCGAATAGCGTGGGTAGCGCGCCGCGAGCGCCCAGAAGTCCAGCCAGAGCCGCCAGTGCTCCAGCGTCCGCTCGTCGGAGGCCATCAGCCCGTCGATCAGCTCGGTCAATCCGGCCAACCCGGTGCCCGCCGCAGCCGCGCGCAGCCAGATCGGCGCCGAATGGATTTCCATCTCGCTTTCCAGCACGCCGGCCAGTACTTCTTCCATGCCGGAGAAGTGGTACGTCACGGTGCCGACGGACACCTGCCCGGCCGTGGCCACGTCGCGCACTGTGGTGGCGTGCAGTCCGCGTTCGGCGATCACGCCGCGAGCCGCCTCCACCAGCATGCGGCGGCGAACCTCCGGCGGCTGTCGCTTCCGCACCGCGTGGGCTGTGGACACCGGATGCCTCCTGACCGGGCGATGCGCAGTGCGACCGCCTGTGATCACCGCCTGTCGTTACCGCCGGAGCACCGGTGACGAATGGGTCCGACACTGCTATGATCAGTTAATCGTACATCCGCACGATTAACTGCCTGACGATCAACGGCCGCCACCAACGGGGAGTGCCTCTCGTGTTCCTGCTCCGCAAGCCGATTCTGGCCCTGTCCGCCAGTGACCGGGTCCGTGACCTGACTATGCGACTGCCCGCCACCCGGTCGGTGGTGAAGCGGTTCGTCGCCGGTGAGACGACGGCCGACGCGGTCGAAGCGGTCCGGAAACTACGAGCGGCCGGTTTGCAGGTCACCATGGATCATCTCGGGGAGGACACCCGGGATACCGCGCAGGCGGACGCCACCGTGGCCGCGTATCTCGAGCTGATCACCGCGCTGGACCGGGCCGGGTTGGCCGAGGGCGCCGAGATGTCGGTCAAGCTGTCGGCCGTCGGCCAGGCGTTGACGACCACCGACGGGCATGAGTACGCGCTGCTCGGCGCCCGCAAGATCGCCGATGCCGCCTACGGCGTCGGTGCCAGGCTGAACCTGGACGTGGAAGATCACACCACCATCGATTCCACTCTGCGGATCCTGGCCGCCCTGCGCGAGGCGCACCCGGACGTGGCCGTGGCGATGCAGGCCATGCTGTTGCGAACGCCGGCCGACCTGGCCGCGCTGACCGGTCCCGGATCCAGGGTTCGCCTGGTCAAAGGTGCGTATCACGAACCGGGGACGGTCGCGTTGACCGATCCGGCGCAGGTCGACCGCGCCTACGTCCGGGGGCTCAAGGTTCTGATGGCCGGCCAGGGCTATCCAATGGTCGGTTCGCACGACCCGAGAATGATCAGCATCGCCGCCCGGCTCGCCGCCGACCACGGCCGGAGCCCGGACAGCTACGAGCATCAGATGCTCTACGGGATCCGCCCCGATGAGCAGCGCCGTCTGCAGTCCGGGGGCGCGACGGTGCGGGTCTACGTGCCCTACGGCTCGGACTGGTACGGCTATTTCACCCGGCGGCTCGCCGAACGGCCGGCCAACCTGCTGTTCTTCCTCCGCGCGCTGCTCAGTCGAGGCTGACCGTCCGAGGCCGCCCTGATCCCCGGTCAGCACCCGGGGCACGCCGTGATCGAACCACCGCACACCACGTCAAGGAGCAGAAATGGATGCCGTCACCCTCCCACCCCCTCCGGTGAACGAGACGGTGCTGGACTACGCACCGGGTAGCGCGGAGCGGGAGCGGCTGACGGCGGCGCTGAAATCGTTCGGCTCGCCGGTCGAACTCGGCGCTGTCATCGGTGGCGAAACCCGCAAGCCGCTGGGCGAGGACTTCACCGTCGTCGCCCCGTTCGACCACGCCAGGGTGCTGGCCACCTCCGCCAACTCCACCCAGGCCGACGCGGCCGACGCGGTGAAGGCGGCGGCCGCCGCCGCACCGGGGTGGCGTGACCTGTCCTTCGACGACCGGGCCGCGATCATCCTCCGCGCGGCCGAGCTGCTGACCGGCCCGTGGCGCGCCCGGATCAACGCCGCGACCATGCTGGGCCAGGCCAAGACGGCCTATCAGGCGGAGATCGACTCGGCCTGCGAGCTCGCCGACTTCTGGCGCTTCAATGTGCACTTCGCCCGGCAGATCCTGGCCGACCAGCCGATGGCCAACTCGAAGGGCATCTGGAACCGCACCGATCACCGCCCACTCGAGGGCTTCGTCTACGCCATCACCCCGTTCAACTTCACCGCCATCGCGGGCAACCTGCCCACCGCGCCGGCCCTGATGGGCAACGTCGTCATCTGGAAACCGTCGACCACCGCGCAGCTCGCCGCGTCCCTGACCATGGATCTGCTGGCCGAGGCCGGTCTACCGGCCGGCGTGATCAACATGCTGCCCGGCTACGGGCCGGAGATCTCCGAGGTGTTGTTGGCCGACCCCAATCTGGCCGGCGTGCACTTCACCGGGTCGACCCGGGTCTTCCAGGAGCTGTGGAAGGGCATCGGGGACAACATCTCCCGGTACCGCAGCTACCCGCGACTGGTCGGCGAGACCGGCGGCAAGGACTTCATCGTGGCCCACCGCTCGGCCGATGTGGACGTCCTCCGCACGGCCATGGTCAGGGGAGCCTTCGAGTATTCGGGGCAGAAGTGTTCCGCCGCGTCCCGCGCCTACGTCCCGGCATCGCTCTGGCCGACCCTGAAGGATCAGCTGATCGCGGAAACCGAGGCGCTGACCATCGGCAGCGTCGAGGACTACTCGAACTTCTCCAGCGCCGTCATCGACGACCGGTCGTTCGGTCGACTCAAGGCCGCCCTGGACCGCGCCCACGCCACCGATTCGATCGAGGTGATCGCCGGTGGAACCTACGACGACTCGGTGGGGTACTTCGTCCGGCCGACCCTGCTCCTGGGCACCGACCCGGCCGACGAGATCTTCTGCAACGAGTACTTCGGGCCGATCCTGTCCGTCCACGTGTATGACGACGCCGACTTCGAGAACGTGCTGAAGCAGGTCGACTCGGCCTCGCCGTACGCCCTGACCGGTTCGATCATCGCCCGCGACCGGGTCGCCGTGGCCCAGGCGAGCCAATCGCTGAGGTATACGGCCGGCAACTTCTACATCAACGACAAGCCGACCGGTGCCGTGGTCGGTCAGCAGCCCTTCGGCGGCGCCAGAGCGTCCGGCACGAACGACAAGGCCGGCTCGGCGGCCAATCTGATGCGCTGGACGTCGCCGCGGTCCATCAAGGAAACGTTCGTGGCCGCCACCTCGGTGGGCTATCCGCACCAGGGCTGAGCCCTTCTCCGCGCCAACTGATCGGCGCCGCGCCTATAGAGCCTCTGAGTCTGCGGGCGTCCCTATCGTCACCCTCGCGATAACACCTGAAACCTTTGGTCGAACACGACAGGATCCATGGTCAGCTGGTGGCCAGTCGCTGCGTCGGTTGCCCGGTGACCTGTGCAATGAGCTCAAAGTCCTTGTCCAGGTGGAGGATTGTGAGACCCGCGAGTTCTGCGGTGGCGGCCACCATGAGATCGGGAACAGACGGTGCACGGTGCCGACCGCTATCGGCGAGCAGCATCTGCACTTCAACGGCCCGGTCTTCGATCGCCGGAGTTTGATATTCCAGTGGCATCGACGCGAGCGGGGGGCGCCGGGCGGCCGCGCGCAGGTCGAGGCCGGACCGGGCGGAGTAGCCGACCTCCAGCCGGGTCACGGTCGCGATACGGACCAAACCTCGGTCGATCCGCTCGGCCCATACGGATGCGTCAGGGGTGCAGCCGAGCCGAGCCAACGCGGATGTGTCGACCAGCCAATCAGTCACTGCCAAGCGCCTTTCATGACGTCCGAATCGGCGAGATCGGCAAAGGTCGCAGCAAACGTGGTCAAGTCGGCGACGGTGACAGGTTGCGCGGTACTCACGGCTTCCTGTGCCAGGCGGCGCCGCAGGTACTGACTGCGGGACAGGCCCAACCGCGCCGCGCGAGCGTCAAGAGCCGCTACCACGTCGTCGGGAACATCACGCACCAGCACATCCGTCAAGACGCCACCTCCCGTGATAGCACATGATAGCAGAACCACTGCTTAGCTCATGTCCCACCGCACGAGGAGCGGCCGATAGGATGACGGGACCATCCTGACCCGTGGTGACGGGTCGGCCTTTCGGCTGCCGTCACCGGTTCGTTGCCTGGACGCTTTCTCAGTGGATTCATAGGCTGGGAGAGCATTTTGGGGAGGAATCGATGCCGACCGAGAGTTGACCATATGGCGACCGCTGTGGCGACGACCGGCCAGGACACACCAGCCCGGAAGCGGTCTACCGGAAAGCGCGGTGCCATAGCTGCGCTGGTTGTCTCGCTGCCGGACCGGTTGACGACGTGGTTCCTGACGGTGTCGGTCGTGGTGTCCATCGCCTTGCTGGCCGGCCAGTTCCGGCCGGTCCTGGTGCTCCCGGCCGCCGTGCTGGCGGTCATCCTGACCAGAGGAATGATTCCGCGGTCGCCGCAGGTCAGCCGGGCTACGGTGGCCGGCGCCGGTGCGGCGCTGGTGTTGGCGGTGGCCTGGTACCTCATCCAGCGGGGATACACCGCGGAGATGATCGGGCTGGACCGCGATCCGGCCCAGTACACGTTGTCGGCGCTCTACCTGATCAATCATGGCTCGCCCGAGGTGTCGCTGGATCCGGCGCTGCCGTCGTTGGCGGCGCAGGTCCCCGGTCTGCTCACCGACTTCCTGCAGGGCAACTCGGGCGCCGTCAACCACATCCAGGGCAACGACCTGCTACCCGGGCTGTTGGCCGTGTTCGGCTGGGTGCACGGCACGGCCGGCGTGCTGACCGGCAACGTGGCGCTCGGTGCTCTGGCATTGCTGTCCGTGTACGCACTGGCCCGTCGCATCCTGGGGCCGCTGTGGGCGCTCGCCCCCATGGTCCTGCTGGCCGTGACGATGCCCCTGGCCGCGTTCTCCCGGATGCCGTACACGGAGCCGACCGCCCTGGTGTTCGTCTGCGGCATGATGGTCGCGCTCTGGGTGGCGATCGAGACGAGCAGCCTTCGCCTGTTCGCGCTCTCCGGCGTCTTCGCCGGCGCCACCATGATGGCCCGGATCGACGGCGGGCTGACTCTGTTGGCCGGTCTGGCCGCCGTCAGTCTCCTCGCGGTGGGGCCGGTGTCGACGGCCCGCCGCCGCCACGGCCGACTGGCCATCCTGACGTTCGCCTGGGGTGCCGTGCCGGCGGCCGCCCTGGGTTGGCTGGACCTGGCCGTGCACAGTCCGAAGTACCTTTCCGGGCTCAAGGGCGAGCTGTATCCGGTGCTCGCCGCGGTGCCGGTGATCTTGGTGCTCGGGTTGGGACTGAGCCTGCTGCGCAGCGTCACCGGACGCGTGGCCACGTGGATGGCCAACCACCGCAAAGGTCTGGCTGTGGCCGCCGGAGTCGTGGTCGGGCTGGGCTGCGTGGCCATGGTGACCCGTCCGTGGTGGCTCGTCGACCACTTCGTGAAGAACCGGGACGGCGGCGACTATGTCGGCTCGGTCGCCGCGCGGCAGCGGGCGGAGGGTCTGCCGGTCGACGGCAGCCGAAGCTATGACGAGATGACCGTCAGCTGGCTGGCCTGGTACCTGAGCTGGAAAGTCGTGGTCGCCGCCCTGATCGGGGCGGTCCTGGCCGCGGTCCGGTTCTGTCGGCGGCGTGACGCCAGACTGCTCGCGATGTGGGTCGTCCCGGTTCTCATCGGCCTGGCCTATCTGAACAAGATCTCCATCACCCCGGACCAGATCTGGGCGCTGCGCAGGCTGCTCCCGGTCGTCATCCCGGCGACCGCCATCAGCGCGGTCTTCGCGTTCCGCGCGGTGGTGTCGGCACTGCCGAGGTTCCGGCCGGTCGGCGTGCTGGCGGTGGTCGTGGTGGTGCTGATGCCCGTCTCCACCTGGGGAAAGATGTTCGATTCCCGAGAAGGCGTCGGCGAGTACGACCTGGTCCACCAGATCTGCGGCCTGGCCGGCAACGGCCTGATCGTCCAGGCCGGTCCCTACCCGATCATGGGTTCCGCCCTCCCGGCGCTGCAGGAACTCTGCTCGGACAAGGCGGTGTCGATCCTGGCTCCCAGCCTGAGCAGCATGTCGGCGATCAGGGCGGCGTGGACGGGCGCGGGTCCGATCACCGTGGTGGCGTTCTTCCCGGGCGCGGTGACCTGGACGACGCCGGTGAATCCGACCAAACCGCTGGCCAAGGTGGTGTTCTCCCGCTGGGAGAGCGTGATCTCACGACGACCGAGCAATCTCAACCTCCAGCAGGTGTCGGTCTGGATGGGAACGCTTCAGGCGTCGGGGGAGGTCACTCCGCTGAGCAGGGCTCCGTTCCCGGCGCTGCTGCCCGGACCCTGACCGGCGACCAGGCGCTTCGGGCGTCAGCCGGTCGGCCGGACCTCGATGTGCTGATGGGTGCAGCTGTCGGCAAAGAATCGCACCCCGGCCCGGATGCGGGCGGTGGACCGGCCCGGGCACCGACTCTGGCCCAAACCGGCGCCGGCCGGCAGAATGGTCGAGGCGTACGAGACGAAGGCCCGGTCCAGGCTCGGCCGGTCGGGACCCCAGAAGCCGCCGAAACTGGTGGCCGTTCCGGTCCGCAGGTCCCAGGCGCCCCCCATGTCGACGGCCCTGCCCTTGGGGTGCTGCAGCGCATCGCATCGGTGGCCAGTGACGAGGTAATTGACCTTGATCCGGTACCTGTCCGTGACGCGGACCAGGAACTGCAGCAATGTGACGTCGAGGCGGACGGACCGGCCGCACGAGCCGCTGTTCCTGATCGTCTGGCCGCGGCTCGCCGCCTGCAGGTCGTGGTAGGCGTCGGGCAGGCCCGTCACCCGGCCACCCCACATGGCAAGCAACTGCCGCGCGACCGCCGCCGCGGTGGTGGTCCGCGGGGTGTGGGTGTGCCACACCACGCGACCGTCGGCTCTGTGCAACGACAGGTCGCCGTCCGGGCCGATGCTGAGCCGGCCGGCGGGCCCGGCCCCGCCGGTGCTCCACAGCACGCGATGGTTGCGGGCGTAGACGACCAGATTGCCGTCCCTCTGCAACTGGACAAAAGCCCCGGGGTGCCGCTGCGTGCCGGCGTCCCAGATCGGGGTGGTCCCGCGGCGCAGCACCAGGTTGCCGTCACCCTGCATGTGCAGACTCTCCCGGCCGCGGCCGGTGAGGAACTGCCCCGCGGCGAGTACGTGTCCGGCGTCGAGTTCCACTGCTGCGGTCCCCAGCTGCCAGACCAGGCGGCCGGACGCACCGCGCACGGTGATGTTGCCGTCGTCCTGAACGAGCCATCGATTGGCGGCGCCCCTGGTGTGGGTCGCCCACAGCTGACGCCTGGTTCTGCTGAACACGCCGACATCACCGGATGCGGTCATCATCAGGTAGTTACCGGTGCCACGGGTTCTGGACGACCACATCAGGTGGCCACCGGAGAGCAGCGTCAGGTTGCCGTCCCGTTGCATGTGCAGGGTGACGAACCGGTCGGGCGAGGCCAGCCAGGACCCGGCCGGGAGCCGCTGTCCAGCAGACAATCCGGACGGCAGGGGCCGTCCGGGCGCCGGCCGCGCCGCGGCGGCGGCTGTGGTGGCGGCGGCGGCGGCGGGGGAAGCGGAGACCACCCCGCCGACGGTCGTCACCACGACGACCAGGACGGCTAGGGCTCCGCGACGGGGGCGGGGTCGCGATGTCGGACGTTGTGGCACCAACCGGGCTCCTCGTCGGGCATCTCACATCGATGCGAGCCCGCCACGCCAGCCGGACGAGGAATCGAAGGCTACGCCGGCGATCGGTCCTTACGGCAGTGCCGGACCCGGGAAGATCTCGTCGATGGCGGCCAGGTCGGCGGCGTCCGGAGTCCACCGATCGGCTGCGGCGGCGTTGGCCACGACCTGGGCCGGCGAGGTGGCTCCGGCGATCACCGAGGACACCGCCGGCCGGGAAAGCAGCCAGCCGAAGGCCGCGTCCACCATGGTGATGTCCCGCTCCCGGCAAAACACCTCCAGCATCTCCAGCGCCGCCCACGGCGCCGACTCCAGCAACGCCGGCTTCAGATCGGCCAACCGGGTTCCGGCCGGCCGGGCGTCGCGATGGAACTTCCCGGTCAGCAGGCCGTTCGCCAACGGGAAGAAGGGCAGCACCCCGACGCCGAAATGGTCGGCCGCGGGCAGAAGCTCCGCCTCGACACCCCGCTGGAGCAGCGAGTACTCGTTCTGCGCCGAGACGAAGCGCGACGTCCCGAGTTCGCGGGCGATCCAGTCGGCGTCGGCCAGTTGCCATCCGGCGAAATTGGAGTGGCCGATGTACCGCACCTTCCCGGACCTGACCAGATCGTCGAGCGCGGCCAACGTCTCGGAGATCGGGGTGAGCGGATCCGGCTGGTGCAGTTGGTAGAGATCGATCCAGTCGGTCCGCAGCCGCCGCAGCGAGGCTTCGACGGCCTGCCGGATGTAACGCCGGGACCCCCGGGCGCCGTCGTCCCGCCCGTTCGCACCTTGCGCGTCCATGCCGAACTTGGTGGCCAGAACCACCTGGTCGCGGCGGCTGCCCAGCGTCTCGCCGAGAATCTCCTCACTCAGGCCCGGTCGCGCACCGTAGATGTCGGCCACGTCGAAGAGTGTGACGCCGGCGTCGATCGCGGCGTCCACGACCGCTCGGCTCCCGGTGAGATCTGCGGTGACGGTACCTTCTCGGCCCAGGTTGTTGCAGCCGAGACCGGTGGCCGACACGGCCAGACCGGACTGGCCCAGACGTCGCAGCGCCGGGTTGGACATGCTCGCTAGCGTACGATGCCACGAATTGCACCGTGCGCGGCAGGGCGCCCCAGCACCCGATTCTTTCAACGAATCGAAGGAGAATTCATGGCCGACGGCCGAATCGCAGTGATCGGCAGTGGCTACGTCGGCCTGACCTCAGGGGCCTGCCTTGCGAGTCTGGGACACGATGTCGTCTGCGGCGATTCCGATGCGAACAAGGTCGCTTCGCTGACCCGCGGAGAGGTGCCGATCCTGGAACCCGGTCTGGACGACATGGTGGCCAAGGGCCTGGAGTCGGGCCAGCTCACCTTCGTCCACGGGGCCGTGGAGGCGGCCCGGGGCGCGAAGTACATCTTCCTGTGTCTGCCGACGCCCGACGGGGGCGACGGGCGGGCCGACCTGCGGATCGTGCACAACGTGGTCACCGAGATCGGGCCGGTGCTCGACCCGGGAGCCATCCTGGTCACCAAGTCGACGGTGCCGGTGGGCACCGCCCAGGACATCACCGTGACGGTGGATCGGCCGGATGTCGCAGTCGTGTCGAACCCGGAGTTTCTGCAGGAGGGCACCGCGGTGCGGAACTTCATGAACCCGGACCGGATCGTCGTCGGATCTACCGACCGTGCCGCCGCCGTGGCGGTCGCCGACCTGTACATCGGACTCGGGGCACCCGCGGTGGTCACGTCTGCGGAGTCCTCCGAACTGATCAAATACGCCTCGAACGCCTTTCTGGCCATGAAGTTGTCGTTCATCAACTCGGTCGGTGCCCTCGCCGAGACGGTCGGTGCCGATGTCGCCGAAATCGCCCACGGGATGGGATTCGACGAGCGGATCGGGCCGAAGTTCCTGCGTACCGGGCCGGGCTGGGGCGGGTCGTGCTTCCCGAAGGACACCAGGGCTCTGGCCATGATCGCGGCGGACAACGACGTCTCATTTCCGCTGTTGAAAGCGACCACGGTGTCCAATGAGGAGGCGCAGGACCGGGTCGCCGACAAGGTCCGAGTCGCCGCGGGCGGCTCGCTGCGGGGGGTCCAGGTCGCGCTGTGGGGGTTGACCTTCAAGGCCGGCACCGACGACCTGCGCGATTCGCCGGCGTTGGCGGTGGCCCGCCGACTGGCCGCCCAGGGTGCCGTTCTCAGAGGTTTCGACCCGGCGATCACGGTGGACGTCGAGGCCGGTAAGGACCGACCCGACATTTCGGTGGCACCCGACCCCTATTCAGCGGCAGCAGGTGCCGCGGTGGTCGTCGTCCTCACCGAGTGGCCGGTGTTCGGCGAACTGGACCTGGTGAAGGTGGCCGAAGCGATGTCCGGACGGGTGATCGTGGACGGGCGGGGGATCATCGACCCTGCCCAGGCCGCCGCCGCGGGCTTCCGTCTCGTCCCGCTGGGACGTCCGCCCTACTGACCCGGACGCCCGGGTTCGCACACGGGCCGGGGTCAGAGCGTCAACCCCGCGACGGTCTGACCGGGGTGCGACGGTCTACGGGGACGTCGTGGTGGTCCTGGTCGCCTCGACCGTCGTCGTGACGGTCGTGCTGGTCGGAACGGTGCTGGTCGTGGGCACGGTGCTGGTCGTGGGGACGGTGCTCGTGGTCGGCACTGTGCTGGTGCTGGACACGGTGCTGGTCGAAATGCTGGTGATCGGCAGGCTGGTGATTGACACGCTGGTGGTCGACACGCTGGTGGTCGCAACGGTGCTGGTCGACGGGGTGGTCCGGACGACCGAGGTGCTGTTGTCGCTCGTCGTCACCGGCGGCGGCGGTGTTCTGCTGGTGGGAGGTCTACGGGTCCGGGTCGGCGGCGGGGCAGGGGTGGACACAGGCGGGAAGCTCGTCATAGTCGGAAAGCTCGGGTAGGTCGGCTCGGGCGTGTAGGTGGGCTGGGGGGCGTAGGTCGGGACGCTGGGGTAGGTGGGCCCGGGTCCATAGGTAGGCCCTGGAGTATAGGTGGGCCCTGGGACGTAGGTGGGAACGCCGGGGTAGGTCGGCTCGGGTGCATAGGTGGGCCCGGGGGCGTAGGTCGGGACGCTGGGGTAGGTGGGTCCGGGGGCGTAGGTCGGCACGCCGGGGTAGGTGGGTCCGGGGGCGTAGGTGGGCCCAGGAACGGTGGGGAAGGCGGTGATGCCCGGGAACCCGGGAATGGTGGTCGGCATCGGCGTGCCACCGGCGGTGGGCACGAACGGCGCGGTCACAATCTCCGGCCCGGTGGTGATCGGCGCCGCGCCGGACCCGGAGGCTCCCGGGGTACCGCTGCCCGGATCGCCCGGCCCAGGACCACCCTGCCCAGGACCACCCGGAGGGCTGGTTCCATCGGTACCGGCCGACGCATTCGACGTCCCGGTCCACTGGGTTCCTGCGCCGGGCCGCGCACCTGCACTGTCGGATCCGGAACCGGACAAACGGTAGGTGCCGGGCAAGGTGCCGAGCACCGCCAACCGGCGGATGGAGCCGTCCGAAGCGGTCACGATCGCGGTGAGTTTTCCGTCGACCGTCGTCATCGGCGCGGTGACGGTGACCTGGGTGGCGAGCCCGTTCTGATCGATCGACGCCACGACGCCGGTCTGGTCGGAGGTCACCACCGCCGGTCGATCAGGCCCGCTCGGGCCCTGTGCATCCGGACCTCTACCGGCATGCCCGCCGATGGTGGTCGCGACCACGGCGATCACCGCGGCGACCACACCGCCGGCGACCACCATCGCCCGATGCTGCCTCATCGGGGGCGGGCTGGCGGCATGCCGCGGGCGACCGACCCTTTGATGCGGTTCCGTCAACTGAGCACTCCGTTCGAATCCGCCCTATCAAACCCCGATTCGCCACGATCAGGTTGCCAGTAGGGTCGTCGGAGGTCCACTTCGGGTTACGGTTGAGCGCGTCGGGCCCCGTAAATCACCCGTTCAGTCCTGGAACGGTCACGGTCGGGCGATGCCCAGCTGCCAGTCGTCCAGGTACTCGGCCGCGAATCCGGCCTGCGAATAGGCCAGGTAGAAGTTCCACATCCGGATGAAGGTGTCGTCGAAACCGAGCTCCGCGATCCGCGGCAGTTCGGCGTTGAAGCGGTGGCGCCACTGTTCCAAGGTCGGCACGTACGACAACCCGAGCCTGCGGCTCTCCTGCACCCGCAGCGAGGTGTGGGAAGCCAGCACGTCGTCGATGGCCCGCAGCGACGGCAGGATGCCGCCCGG
The DNA here is from genome assembly GCA_964250735.1 of uncultured Nakamurella sp. Lineage (GTDB taxonomy): Bacteria > Actinomycetota > Actinomycetes > Mycobacteriales > Nakamurellaceae > Nakamurella. The sequence continues at coordinate 42,437 of CAXUHA010000011.1, forward strand.
GAAGACGTACTTGTGCACCCAGGTGTAGCCGTTGCGGGTCTCCAACAGGCGATCATGGGCGATGGTGATGGACTGCAGCCCGAGCCGGCCACCCGGCACCAGCATCCGGTCGACGCAGGAGAAGTAATCCGGCCAGTACTTCTCGCCGACCGCCTCGATCATTTCGACACTGACCACCGCGTCGTACCGGCCGTCGTGCGTGGCGGCGTGTGCGCGGTAGTCCTCCAACCGAACGTCGATCAGGTGTGACAGGCCGGCCTCGAAAATGCGTTGATCGGCCAGCGCCTTCTGCTCCTCGGACAACGTCAGGGTGGTCACCCGGACGCCCCTTTCCGCGGCGGCCCTGATGGCCAGCCCGCCCCAGCCGGAACCGATCTCCAGGATGTGGGTGTCCGGCCGCACTCGGGCCAGGTCGAGAATGCCGTCGATCTTGCGGAGCTGCGCCTTGCCCAGGTCGGCGGCACGGTCGTCGCCGAACTCGTACCAGGCCGAGGAATAGGTCATCGTGTCGTCCAGGAACTGCTGGAACAACGCGTTCGACAGGTCGTAGTGGCGATGGATGTTCTCCTTCGCGCCGGTCAGGGTGTTCTCCTCGTCCTCGGGTGGACGGCCCTGCCACGCCTTGCGCAGCTTCTGCAGCGACCCGGGCACCAGCACCGACATCCGCTTGGCCATCACGGTCAGCACCGCAGCCAACTCGTCGGTCGCCGCGTTGAGCTCGGTGGCGCTGAACCTGGCCGCTGGTCGGGATGCGCCCCAACCGCCGGTGGTGATGTCGCCGGTCATCCACGCTTCACCGAAACCGATCAGGCCTTCGGTGCCCACCCGCCGGAAGAAGGACGTCGGGTTCACCACCTGCAACACGGGTCCGCCCACCCCCCAGCTCCGACCGTCCGGAAATTGCAGTGTGATGGGGAGATTCCGGACCGCCGCCTTGATCAGGCGCTTGGCCACGGCGGCGTGGATCGGGGAGTTCGAGACGTCGAACAGACCCGGCCACACTCCGGCGGAAGGCTGTGGCGCAATCCGGACGCGGGCTTTGGTGGGTGCGAGTAGTGACATGGGCGACAAGGCTCCTTCATCGAAAGCGCGAGATGGTGCGGCGAGAATCGGCCATGGAGTCAGGAATGGGCCCTCCCGAATGATCATTCGGAGGCCGCCGCCTGACGGCTTGGATCGACGGCCGTCAGAAATCCATCCCGTCAGCTGAATCCGTGCTGACGCCAGGCCTCGTAGACGGCGATGGACGCGGCATTGGACAGATTCAACGATCGCCGGCCGGGCAGCATGGGGATCCGCAGCCGGTCGGTGATCCGCGGGTCGGCCAGCACCTCGGCGGGCAACCCCGTCGGTTCGGGGCCGAACAGCAGCACGTCGCCCGGCTGGTAACGGATGTCGGAATAGGTCTGGGTCGCACCCGCGGTGAAGGCGAAGACCCTTGCCCCGGGCCAACTTTGGAACGCCGCCGGCAGGCTGGGATGCACCGTCACCGACGCCAGATCGTGGTAGTCCAATCCGGCCCGACGGAGCTTGCTGTCGGACAGGTCGAAACCGAGGGGTTCGATCAGGTGGAGTTCGCACCCGGTGGCGGCCGCGGTTCGAATGGCGTTGCCGGTGTTTCCTGGAATGCGGGGGGTGTGAAAGGCCAGTCGGAACATGGTGGCCGATGATGCCAGGCTCGGGATCGTCGCCTCCGATGCCGGGCGGATAGGGTTCATCCGCGGGCGGAGCGACCGGGAACCAGGAGTGGCCAGCGCGATGAGGGTGATCATCTTCGGTGCGACCGGGATGGTCGGGCAGGCCGTTCTGCGAGAATGCCTACTCGACCAGCGGGTGACCGCGGTGCTGCTGGTCACCCGGTCACCGGCCGGCGCCGCCGATCCGAAGGTGACCCAGATCGTGCACGAGGACTTCCTGGACTTCAGCTCCATTTCGGTCGAATTGACCGGTTATGACGTGTGCTTCTTCTGCCTCGGCGTCTCGGCCAACGGGATGACCGAACCCTCGTACCGCCGGACCACCTTCTTCGTGACCATGGCCGCGGCCAGGGAATTGGCCTCGTTGAATCCGGCTATGCGTTTCCTGTACATCTCGGGCGCCGGTACCGACAGCACCGAACACGGGCGCTTGATGTGGGCGCGGATCAAGGGCGAAACCGAGAACGCCGTGCTGTCACTGCCATTCGACGGCTACGCCCTGCGACCCGGCTACATCCAGCCCATGCACGGGGTGAAATCCAAAAATGCGCTGTACCGGAACATGTATCGGATCACCGGCCGGATCTACCCGATCCTGTCCAGACTGGCACCCAAGTACGTCATCGGCAGCGATCAACTCGCCCACGCCATGCTGAACATCGCCGCGGACGGTACACCGCAGCGCATCCTGGAAAGCTCCGAGCTGGTCGCCCTCTCCCGGTCCGGCTGAGCCTGCGGTGGTCGGCGCGGACTTCGCGGGTGCTTATCGTGAACAGGTGAGCGTCGACGTCCGCACCGTGATCGATCCGGCCGAGCTGGCGGTGTGCCTGCGCGTCATCGGGCAGACCGAGCTGCTGCCGCCCGAGCATCCGGACGCGATCGCCGTTCGCCGCGCCACCGCCCGCATCTTCAAGAGCGTCAAGCACGCCCGCCGGGCGGAACGACGGGACGCCGTGTCCACCGCTGACCAGGCCGTGGTGGCGGCGACCGCTACCGGGTCGCCGCAGCGCATCGACGACGAGACCGAGGGCATCCCGCTGGTGTCGAACGCCTCCGGTGCCCTGGCCGGGGTCTTCCGGCGGGCCCGTCCCTGCTACATCTGCAAGAACGATTACACCGAGGTCGACGCGTTCTACCATCAGCTCTGCCCGACCTGCGCCGCGGTCAACCGCGGGCACCGGGACGCCCGCACCGACCTGACCGGACGTCGAGCCCTGCTCACCGGCGGCCGCGCGAAGATCGGCATGTACATCGCTCTGCGACTGCTGCGGGACGGGGCGCACACCACCATCACCACCCGCTTCCCCCATGACGCGGTGCGCCGTTTCACCTCGATGCCCGACAGTGCGGACTGGCTGCACCGACTGCGGATCGTCGGCATCGACCTGCGCGATCCGGCGCAGGTGGCCGCACTGGCCGATTCGGTGGCCGCCGCCGGCCCGCTGGACATCCTGATCAACAACGCCGCCCAGACGGTGCGCCGCTCGCCCGGGGCGTATGCGCCGCTGACCGAGGCGGAGGCCGATCCACTCCCCGACGGCCCGCTCCCGGAGCTGCTGACCTTCGACCACGTGTCCGACGCCCATCCGAGCGCGCTGGCCGGTTCGCTGTCGACGCATCCCCGGCCACACCCTCTCGACGGACTGCCGGGCCAGGAACTTTCCAGGCTGGCGCTGCTGGCCGGATCGGCCTCCGCACACCTGGTGCCGGCCGGCCGGGCCATCGACGCCGGCGGCCTGGTGCCCGACGTGTGCGAGGTCAACAGTTGGACGCAGCGCATCCACGAGGTGGATCCACTCGAGCTGCTGGAAGTCCAGCTGTGCAACACGACGGCGCCGTTCATCCTGATCAGCCGGCTGCGCGCGGCGATGGCGGCCAGCCCGGCCCGGCGCACCTACGTGGTCAACGTGTCGGCGATGGAGGGGGTCTTCGGGCGCGGCTACAAGGGCCCCGGACATCCGCACACCAACATGGCCAAGGCCGCGCTGAACATGCTGACCCGGACCAGCGCGACCGAGATGCTGGCCGACGGAATCCTGATGACGGCCGTCGACACCGGCTGGATCACCGACGAGCGGCCGCACCACACCAAGGTGCGGCTGGCCCAGGAGGGCTTTCACGCCCCGTTGGACCTGGTCGACGGCGCGGCCCGGGTCTACGACCCGATCGTGCGGGGCGAAGCGGGCGTCGACCTCTACGGCTGCTTCCTCAAGGACTACCGGCCCGCGGCCTGGTGAGCCGTGCGGCCGGGTTGCGCGCGCGGCTGCTGGTCGGTGGCGTCTTGGCAACGGCAGCGCGTCTTGGCAACGGCAGCACTGTCTGGGCAGGCGCCGTGGGCGATGCCAGGACCGCGCAACCGTTGCCAGGTCGGCGCAACCGTTGCCAGGCGACCCAACCAGCCCCCGGAACCGCAACCGGCCCAGACTCAGGCAGTGCGCGGGTCGGTCCTCAACAGGCCGGCGATCCAGATGTCGCGGGGCACGCCACGCTGGAACCCCCGTGCCCGCAGCGTGCCCTCGAACCGGAAACCACAACGCTCGGCGACCCGCAGCGATGCGTCATTCCCCACGTAGGCCTGCCATTCGACCCGGCGGAAGGCCAGGTCGTCGAACGCCCAATCACAGATCACCCGCATCGCGGCGGTGGCCACACCCCGACCCCGGTGCTGTGGGCCGACCCAGTATCCGACCTCCACCACGCCGTCCTCGGGAATGTCGACGAAGCCGATGGAACCGAGCAGGGCTGTTTCGGCGTCGTCCACAATGGCGAACGAGGCCAGGCCCTGGACCCACCGCAGGGCGCAGCCGGCCAGGAACTGCTCGGCATGTTCGGGCAGGTACGGACTCGGCAGGGTGGTCCAGCGCTGGGTCTCCGGGTCCTGGCAGTTGAGCAGCAGCTGGGTCAGGTCCTCCGGCGTCCAGGTGCGCAGCATGACACCGCGACCCCGCAGCGTCGTCCCCTCGTCCAGTTCGAGCTCCCGCACCCGTTCGACAATGCCAGCTGACCGACGGTCCGGCCAGTGCGACCACCATCCCGACCGCGGCCGAGCCGATCGACCGTCCCCGCCGGGCCTGGCACACTGTCCGGCATGCCCGAGTTACCCGAGGTCAGCGCGCTCGCCGCGTTCGTCGCGGAGCACGCCGGCGGTCAGCACGTCGTCGGTCTGTCGGTCGCCTCGCTCAATGTGCTGACCACCTACGACCCGCCGGCGTCCGCTCTGGTCGGCCGGGTGGTGTCCGGCGCGACCCGGCACGGCAAGTTCCTGGATGTGATCACCGTTCCGGACGGCGAACCCGGTGGTCCGCCGCTGCATCTGGTCGTGCATCTGGCCCGCGCCGGGTGGCTCCGTTGGTCGGACAACATCTCGGCCGTACCGCCCAAGATCGGCGGACCGATCGCCCTGCGCGTTCGCTTCGAATCCGGTGGCTTCGACATCACCGAGGCGGGCACGAAGAAGTCCGTCGCGGCCGCCGTGGTCGGCGACCCACAGCAGGTGCCGGGCATCGCCCGCCTCGGACCGGACGCCATGGGTGTGGACGGAACCGGCCTGCGGCGTGACGAATTGGCCGCCGCGCTGGCCGGCCGGCCGGGCCGGATCAAGAACGTGTTGACCGACCAGAGCGTGCTGGCCGGCATCGGGAACGCCTATTCCGACGAGATCCTGCATACGGCCAAGATCTCCCCCTTCGCGACGGCCGGCAAATTGGACGCGGAGACTCTCGATCGGCTGCACGCCGCCATCATCTCGGTGTTGACCGCCGCCATCGCCCGAACGGTCGGCGCGGGCGCCGCCCGGTTGAAGGGGGAGAAGCGGACCGGAATGCGGGTGCACGCCCGGACCGGACTGCCGTGCCCGGTGTGCGGGGGCACCGTCGCCGAGGTGTCGTTCGCCGACCGGTCGTTCCAGTACTGCCCGACCTGCCAGACCGGCGGGAAGCTGCTCGCCGACCGGCGGCTGTCCCGACTGATCAAGTAACACCGTCCCGATTAAGTGACAACGGCGGTGCAAGGGCAGAATGGCGAGGTGAGCATGCCTGGAAATACGGAGATCTCGACCGGCGAACTCCCGTCGGACCGTGTGCTGCTCGACGTCCGGGAGCAGCAGGAGTGGACCGCGGGCCACGCCCCCGACGCGGTACACATACCGATGAGCGAACTTTCCGGGCGGCTCGACGACGTTCCGGACGCCGCCCCCCTCTACGTGATCTGCCGGTCGGGCGGCCGCTCCGACCGGGTCACCCGATACCTCAACGACAACGGGTGGGAGGCCGTCAACGTGGTGGACGGCATGTCCGGCTGGGCCGCGTCGGGTCTGCCGTTGGTGTCCGAATCGGGTGCCCCGCCCACGGTGATCTGAGGTGGCGGGTCCTCCACAGCCATCTCGGCTTCAGCCGGCACGGTGGCGGGCCGATCCGCCGCCCACCGCGATCCGACAGCGTCGGACCGGGCCGGTTCGTCCGCGCCCTTATCCGGGTCCCCCTGCCTACCGCGGCCACCATCCGCGCTGGGGTTTCCCGCCGGTCGTGTGGCGGGAGGCCACGGTCGGCGCTCCGGCCGGTCCGCCCCGGAACGCCACCGTCCTGTTGCGGGTGGCGATACACCTCTGCGTCCGGACGTTCCTGGTCGCGGCGGTCGCCGCCGGTGGTGAGGCCTGGCGTTACTCCCTGCTGCTGCGGGGCCGAACCGAGGTGTTGCCCGGCCGGTTGGTGAAAAGTTCGGACCTGGTGGTCGACATCGCCGGGACGGCCGCGACGGTGCTGGGCCTGGCCGCCGCCGTCGCCGTGGTCGCCACGCTGGTCCGGTTGCACGGCCTGGCCGCGTTACGGGCCGGACGACCGCCGAGTCGGCGGCCGGCCTCGGTGCTGGCCCGGTTGATCGTCCCCGGCTGGAACATCTACGGCCTCGGTGTGGTCGCCGGCGAGATCGAGGCCCAGCTGACCGCCCCGGAGGATGACCGACGTCCAAGGCTGTCCGCGCTGGTGCTCACCTGGTGGTGTTTCTGGACGGTCGACGCGGTCCTGGTCCTTCTCACCCTGGGTCGGGCGTTCGGTCGCAGTGAGCAGTCGATGGCGGACGCCGTCGAACTGCACATCTTCCTGGACCTGGCCGCGGCCGTGGTTGCGTTGCTCGCGGCGCTGGTCCTGCGCCGGTTCCGGCGGCTGCTGACCGAACCCCCCGCGGGCCACCTCTCGACGTGGGTGGTCCTGCCGCCGGCACCGACCCGCGGCCTCGACCCCCCGGCGCCTACCCCGGGAGTGGCGGCGCCCGGGTCGGAGCCGGCCATGACCAGGCCCTGAGGGCGGAACGCATCGGATTCTGGGGCCGGTTCGGATCGGATACGGTGACGCGGTGTCGAAGAAAACCAGAGTGCGCCCGGCGGCGCCCGCCAACGATGGCCGGGACTCCGCCGACAACCCCCGGCGGCCGTGCCCATGCGGTTCGGGGCGGCGCTACAAGGCGTGCCACGGCGCTGCCGACGCTGCCGAGATGATCGTGGCCCGTCCCTTCCACGGGTTGGCCGCCGAAACCGAGCTCATCGCCCTTCGCGAGTTCGTCCCGTCCGCGACCGTCCCGTTGACGTTGCTCGAACCGGTGGCACAGGTGCCGTCCGTCACCCTGGCCACCGTGCTGCCGGCCGCGGCCGCCGCGCTGACCAGGGCCGACCGGTCCGTTCTGCTCGGCCTGCAGGTGCAGACCCACTCCGGTGACCTGTCCCGGGACCTGGCGGTCGCCCTCGAATGGGCGTTGGCCGCGGAACCGTCCAGTGTGCTGCCCGTGGTGGGCCGGGCCTCGCTCGGCCCGCGTTTCGACGCGTTGGTCGTCGACGAACCGTTCCAGGTCACCGTGCACGACTCGTTCGGTTGGTGGCTGGAGGAGGAACCGGAGCCGGGCAGTGAGGTGGCGGTGTCATTGGAGCGGGCCAACACGGCGATCACGCCGACCGCCCGGGTGGCGGACCTGCCCGGAGCCTATTGGGTCGATGCGGGAGAGAAGGCCCATCTGCGCTGGGTCCGGCCCGAGGACGAGCAACCGTTGATGGCTGCTCTGGCGCGGCTCGCCGTCGACGACGAACTGGGTCTTGGCGCCGGCTCGCGCTACGTGGGATCGTTCCGGGCGCATGGACGGCTGGTGCCGGTCTGGGATCTCGATCGGGACGCCCACCCGTCCGAATGGGATGAGCCCGTACGGGATTTCGCGGCGCGGTTGGACAGGGCGCTGGCCGTGGACACGCCGATGACGCCCGCCCACCGTCGCGCCCGCGACGGCATTCTGGGTCGCCAGTTCACCCTGCGGTAGTCCGGGCCGCCCCCCACCGGCCGGCGGTCAGGGCAGCCAGCTGACGTGCCCCTTGAGTAGCGGGTAGCCGACCAGGGTGACAATGTCGATCAACGAATGCGCGATGATCAGCGGCCAGATTCGGCGGAACCGCAGGTAGAACCAGGCGAAGATGATCCCCATGACGGCGTTGCCGACAAACGCGCCGTACCCCTGGTAGAGGTGATAGGTCCCGCGGAGCACCGCACTGGCCAGGATCACCGCCGCGGTGGGCCAGCGAAGCTGCTGCGTCCGGGTGGTCAGATACCCGACCACCAGCACCTCTTCCAGAAACCCGTTCTTGATCGCGATGAGGACGGTGACCGGCACCCGCCACCAGACGTCGGTCATGGTGGAGGCCTGGACGGTCAGGCTGAGGCCCAGATGGTTGGACAGCAGGTACAGCCCGAGCCCCGGGATGCCGATGAGGGCCGCCAGTCCGAACCCGGTGCCCAAGTCCCAGCCGGGCCGGCGCAGTTCAAGGCCGAGCCGTGTGGCCAGCGAAAATCCCGCGCGCCACAACAGGTACAGCCCAAGTGCCCCCCACGCGAGCCCACTGATGACCGCCAGCAGTTGGTAGATCAGGTCGATGGGGCCGACGGTCGATTTCGGCGCCGCGACGGCGACGGCGAAGTGGCTGATGGTGACTTTGGCCTGGGCCGCCTTGACGGCCGTCTCGATCAGGCTGACCAGGGAAGTGAGCCCACTCATCCCGAGCGTGATGAGAAAAACGACGGTCAACTCGACGCCGATGGAGGCCGGTGTGTCGCGGCGGTCGATCAGTGCGACATCGTCAACGGGCCTGATGGCCGCCCACGTCGCACGTCGACGTGGCTCGGCGGCAATGGGTGGTTTCGGACTGGTCATGACCCCGACAGCGTAGGTCCGCGACGTGGGGCCGACGTGTGGACCGCATCGGCGCACACCGCCGGGAGTGGTCGGCCGGGGCACCGGCTTGGATTCGAGGGCCCATCGTCCGCCTGTCATGGCGGTCGCGACCCGGTCGCGAGGCATAGTTGGCACCGGGAAGTCGGCACCGGGAACCGACCGGTGATGCACACGTCTTTCCCACGCGGGTGATCCGGCCCGACCGCACGTGGGGTTCTTCTTTCAGGAGACAAGCTGTTGACCAGAGCCAGAAACGCGGTTCGACGACGCTCGCGGACGAGCAATGGCTGCCGCGCCCTGCTCTCGCTGGTTCTCTGTTGTTCACTTCTTCTCCTCGCGTGCACCAGCGGCCGGGAGTCGGTCGTCACGGTGACGGACGATGTGACGTCCCGACCCAACGCGGTAGCCGGTTCCTCATCGGGCGGTGCTCCCCGCACCTCGTCTTCGCCCGGCTCCACGCCGTCGACCGCCACCTCCGGTCCGTCGACCTCCGCGCCCCGGAGCATCGCGATCACGGTCCCGCCCAACGTCAACGGTGGAGTCGCCGCGGGTGGCACCGAGCCGGACGGTTTCAAGATCGCCAAATTGAGGTCGGGGCAAAAAGCCCCGCAGTTCATCGTCTTCTCCTTCGACGGTGTCGGCTGGGATCAGAAATGGCAGTACTGGTTCGGCCTCATGGGCAAGGTGCCGCTACATTTCACCGGCTTTCTGTCCGGCACCTATCTGCTCAGCGACCAGACCAAGAACAAGTACCAGGGCCCGGGCCATGCCCCCGGGAAGTCCTCCATCGGCTGGGATGGTCCGTCCGACGTTCCGGTCGAGATCAACAACCTGAATAGGTCGCTGTCCATGGGCAACGAGGTGGGCACCCATTTCAACGGCCATTTCTGCGACGACAACCCTCCCGGTGGCAACGACTGGAACACCGCCGACTGGACGAACGAGCTCGATCAGTTCTTCTCCCTGCTGCGCAACGTCGACGTCAACAACGGCATCACGGCGAAACTCAACGTCGCGGCACCCGAGGTCAAGGGTGAGCGAACGCCGTGTTTGACCGGGCACAAGGAGGATTTGTATCCCGCGCTGGAAGCGCGCGGCATGACGTACGACAGCTCGTTCACCAGGACGGGACTCTCCTGGCCGACCAAGAGCGCCGACGGCAAGATCTGGGAGTTGGGCATGTCGCAATTTCCGCTGCACGGCACCGGGCACCCACAGATCACCATGGATTACAACTTCTACGCCCAACAGGAACCGGATACGGTGGCCGGTGGCCCGGAGCCCTCAGCGGCCCAGAGTAAAGCCGACTCCGCCCAGGTCCTGGCCACCTACCAGGACATGCTCAAGGCGGCCACGACCGACGGGGTGAACGAGCCGATCATCATCGGAAACCACTTCAACGACTGGAACAACAATGCGTATTCCGACGCGGTCGCCAACTTCGCCCTGGCCGCATGCGGCCGGCCGGGAATCTACTGCGTCCCGTTCCGCGACCTGGTCGACTGGCTGAACGCGCAGGATCCGAAGGTCATCGCGGCACTGCAGAACCACCAGTCGAATCTGGGCGGCTGCCCGTACCAGAAGTGGCCCAGGTGCGACGGATTGATCAAGTACTGAGCGTGCTTTGCTTGCTGGCATACTGGGACGCCCCGCGCGGCCCGCTTCCAACGAGCGTGAGTCTGCCGGCCACGCCGACTCGCTGGGCTGGTATCGAACCGGAGGAGCTGTGACACTACGCATGCACGGTCGACGGCGGTGGCGCGCGCGCAGTCGGCGCGTTGCGGTCGGCGCGACGCTCTGCGCGGCGCTGCTGGTGTCGGCCTGCAGCAATGCGAATCCCGGCGGCCCGATGGTGACGGTGACCGACGACGTGAGGGTCCCGATGACGTCCGCAGCGACCCACATCGCTGCCACTGGTACCACCCGAGTTGGCCAGACCGGTAGGAGGAACACCGCAACCGCCGGCGCGCCGATGCGGCCGACAAACCGGTCACCGGGCTCGGCGACCGGCCTGCCGGGCTCGACCAGCCTCCCCGCGGCCGCACCCGGCGCCCAACCGGACGGGTTCGTTCCCACCAGGCTCGCACCGGGGGAGAAGGCACCGCAGTTCATCGTGGTCAGCTTCGACGGAGTCGGCTGGCACGAGAAGTGGCAGTACTGGTTTTCCATCATGGCCAAGGTGCCATTCCGTTTCACCGGTTTCCTCTCCGGAACGTACATGCTCAGCTCCGACACCAAGAGCAAATACCACGGGCCGGGGCACGCCGCAGGCAAGTCGTCGATCAGCTGGAATTCCCCGGCAGACGTTCTTCTCGAAGTGGATGACCTCAATAAGTCGCTGGCTGCCGGGAACGAGATCGGCACCCACTTCAACGGTCATTTCTGCAGTAACAACCCCCCCGGCGGAAACGACTGGAACACCGACGACTGGAACAACGAGCTGGACCAGTTCTTCTCGCTGGTGAAGAACGTCACCGTCAACAACGGTCTCCCGGCCTCCACCAAGCTGAACCTGGGGCCGGGCGAGGTGAAGGGGGGACGTACCCCGTGCCTGGAGGGCCATGCGGCGGACCTGTTCCCGGCGTTGAAATCCCACGGCATGACGTACGACTCGTCGTTCACCCGCCGCGGCATCTCCTGGCCCACCCAGGACAAGGGCACCAAGATCTGGCAACTCGGCATGGCCGAATTCCCGATGCACGGGACACATCATTATCAGATCACCATGGACTACAACTTCTACTACAGCCAGGAGAACGCGAGTTCCAACGGCGTACCGCCCGACAAGAGCGCGGCCGATTCCGCGCAGGTCCGGGCGACCTACCAGGACATGTACGACGCGACCTACCACGGGAACCGGGCGCCGCTGATCCTGGGCAACCACTTCAACGCCTGGAACAACAACGCCTATTCCGACGCCATCGGGCAATTCGTCCTGGCCAACTGCGGCAAACCCGATACCTACTGCGTCCCGTTCCGCGACGTGATCGCCTGGATGAACATCCAGGACCCGGCGAGGCTGGCCGCGCTGCAGGCGCAGGGCCCGGAGCTGCACGCCCGCTGAGCCGGCCGATCCCAGTAGCGTCCATGGGCGCTCGGCTCAGATTCTCACTCGACGGTGACGACCATTGTGTAAGTAACGGCCGGTACCTCCTGCCGCGCAAGGCATGGGCCCGCACCACGACGCGCCGAAGGCCCGGCAATAGCCCGTTCAGAACCGCAAACGCCACACCTGACCGGAAGTGTCGAACGGAATGCTGGGTATTCCGGCGCCGGTACTGGGCAGCACCGAGAACGCTGACACGAACACGTTGTCGGCGGAATCCACGGCAATCCCGGACGGGAATGGGATATCCATATTGATGCGGGCGCCACCCTTGATGCGAGTGAGCACCCCCTGCAGTAGAGAGTTCGCCGGGTGCGCTTCGGGTGCGAGCAGCTGGCTGACGTAGATCGCCCCGTCGGACCCGACGGCCACGCCCGACACGGAGGTGAACCCCGACCAGACGTTGCGTATGTATCCGCACTGATCCAGCTCGACCACGGAACCTTCTCCCGGAACCAAGCTCCCCAATGAGCCCACATACACATTGCCCCATCGATCCGTGGCCAGGGAAGTCGGGACGAAGTTGCACCCAGGGAAAGGCGGCGGGTCAGTCTGCTTGGCGCAAGGCCCGGTCTTGATGTTCGGGAAGACATGGAACACGGAGATATGCCCGAGGCGATCAATACGGAGGATGTCGTTTCCGGCAGCGTCCGCGACCAGCCATCCACTCCGATAGTTGAGCACCGCATACGGATTGGAATCCACGCCCATATGGTCCGGATCGTGCGCCCTCTCGTAGGCGGTGATATTGGCGATCGGATCGATGGGGCCGCCGGCGGCGGCCAGCAGAAGCTGACCGTCACGTTTCCTGGCCGCGGCGGGGGTGGCCGTACCTTGGGTCGTCTCGATCACTGCGATTCGGTTCAGGGAACGTGCAGCGACTCCATCAGGCCCGGTGGCACTGCCGCCTACCGGCCCCCCTTCGCCGGCCGTCGCCGACGCCGCCGACAGCAGCCCGGTGATGATCCGATGCGGGGCCTGCTTGTGCGCGATGGCCGGAGCCAGGACGGCGGACACCGAGCCGGTGTAACCAAGCCCTTGTTTGCCCCCTTCTGGGCTGCTCACGGTGGCTACCGTTCCGCCCCTTCCGGCCTCGGCGATCAGCAGCACGTCATCGTGGACGAGTGAGAGTTGCCGGGGATTGTTCAAACCGGAGACGACCACTACTGGAGCACTCCGGTAGGAAGCGGCCGGCGCCGCGGAAGCGGAGACCGCCGAAAGTGGCACGACCAAACCCCCGCACACGGCGGCCGTGCACGCGCGACGCCAGAACTTACCTGCCATGTCGAGCCCTCCACACCACGTTGTACTGGGAGCCGAGACGATCCCGCGCGCCTGACGGACGACCGTAAACCCTGCGAACCACCCACACAAGGAGTAACCGGACAATTGGGCTAAATGGGTCATCACCCGTCCGATGGCACGCATCCGACGGATAGGCGATTCGCGGTTTGACCCTCTTGTCAATAGCCTCAAATTGATTTTACGGTCTATTGAATAATGGCCTGCAGGGTATCTGGCCCGTACCTGATTGCGCACGCACACCGGGGGACAATTCCTGTGCCAGCTATTCATCGGTGCCGCCCTGGCATCCGCGGCGCCTGGGCGGTCACGAGGTGCACATTGCCCGCGGAAGGTTGCGGCAAGGTCCGTGTGTTCTTGGCCGCCGCCGCGGACCTTGCCAAAGGGGGGCTAAGACTTGCTCAGTGGCGTGGTGTTCTGGATCGTGGGTTTGGTCGGTCCGGGTCAAGGCCAGTTCCAGCTGATGCGACGTCCCGCGCCCACGAGGGCAACTGCACAGGTATAGCGTTCGACTCTGAATAAATCGAGCACCGCGAACAGCGGCGGGCCCGGCAGGAAGGTGCTGAGAATGGAAAAGGTGCTGAGAATGGACTCGTGGCCGAGTGGTATCTCCGCCATCACCTTGTTCGTTGACGACCTGCCGTCGGCGAAGCGTTTCTACCAAGAGGTGTTCGGCCTTCCCGTGACGTTCGAGGACGGTCAATCGGCTGTGTTCAGCTTCGGGAACACCGTGGTCAATCTGCTCCAGACTGCATCGGCTCACGGGCTCATCGACCCGGCTTTGGTGTCGAGTGTTGAGGCCGGGTCCCGGCTTCAGCTCACGATCGAGGTGGAGGACGTCGACGTGATGTGCGAGGAACTCGCGAAACGCGGAGTTGAACTGCTGAACGGCCCGATGGACCGGCCCTGGGGCATCCGCACGGCCAGCTTCCGCGATCCAGGCGGACACATCTGGGAGATCGCGCATTAGCACCACTCCGCATCCCTGACCTTGTGCAGCGGGTGATCGCGTCGTCGCGGTGCTGGAGTGGGGCCCGGGGGGCTTCATCCGATGTCCCGAAGCCGTCGCTCGGTGCGGCGACCCGGGCGCCGGACATCACCTGAACGGGCGGGCCCGTCCGTCGATGACCTGAAGTAGGTTGTCCAGGCGCCGTTTTCCCTCGTCTGCCAGGTAGGCCTTCCGGTCCGACTGGCTCAGCCCGACCGTGTCCTTCCAGATCGACCGACCGGCGATGAAACCGCTGGTTCCGCCTTCATCGCAGCAGACCCGCAGTACGTCGGCGAACTGCGCGAAGTCGACCCCCGCGGACAGGACCGCCCAGGGCACGTCCAATGCGTCGACCAGCCGGCGGCATGCTGCCGGGCTACCGGGGTACTCCAGCTTGATCAGGTCCGGCTTGAGGTCGTTGATCAGCACGGCGGCCTCGATGATGCGGTCGGCCCGCTGCTCGGGCGTGGGCGCCTGCTCGCCGGCCAGGGGGAAGATGAGGTTTTCGATCACCGACGGGATGCCGACCCGCCGGCAGTCGGCGACGACCTCGCGGACGATGGTCATGATCTCTTGGGTGGTGTCGGGCTCACCCGGCCCGGCCGGCCGGTCGGCGCGGAGTTGAACGAAGAACTTCAGCGCCGTCGCTCCGGAGTCCTTGACCCACTGGGCATTCAGGGCCGGGTCGCGGTGCGTGCGTGGTTCACCGTTGATGGTCGTCCGCTCGGCCGGTTCGGCGGCCAGCAACACGCCGTAGGCCGGGCCCTCCAGGGGCAGCGATGCGATGGCCGGGATGCCGAAGGTGGGGTCGAGCAGGAAGGCGGAAGCCGTGCCGCGCAACGCCTGGACGGTGTCCGCTTTGATCTGGGTCAATTCTTCGTCGCTGGGATCCGGGATGCCCACGGCGTGGTACATCCGCTTGAGGGTGTTGCGTTGGTCCATGGCCACGATGGCGAACGTGTTCTGTTCGGTGGCGATGTCGGCCAGTGTCGTGACGGCAGTCGTCTCGCTCATGAAGTGATCTCCTGGGGTTGGGGGCGGCGAATGGACAGCGCCGAACGAATGGGGGTGCCGCTGAACTCGGCGGCGAATTGCGGGCTGGGGCCGGTGGGTCGGTCGATCGCAACCGCTGCGGGATCCCCGGCGGCGGCCAACTGGTCGGCGCGGGTGACGGCATGGGCGGCGAACAGCGCCGCTCCGAACGCGCCGGCCTGGGTCCGCTCGGAGAATCGCACGTTGGGCAGGGATCGCTGTTTGGCGACCCGCACCGATCGCATGCGACTCCACCCGCCGGCCACCACGGTGGCGCCGGCCGGGCCGACGGCCCGCACCATGTGGGCCAGGCACAGCCCGGCCTCGTCGACGGCGTGGTCAATGGTGGCCTGCCACAGGGCAGCGGGGGTGACGTCGTCGGCGGTGGCGCTGATCAACAGGGTCCCGTCGTCGTTGGCGGCGCCGCGGACCTCGATCCCGGTCAGGGGCCCGTCCTGGCGGCCGTTCAGCACGGCAACTTCGTGATCGAGGCGATCGCGGCCTTCAGCGTCGTCGGCGCCGAGAAGTCGAAGGGTTCGGCGCAGGATCAGGCCGGCCTTCGTGCCGCCGAGCAGAACACGTCTGTTGTCCAGGACGTGGTGAACGGTATCGATGCCGTGCTCGGCCAGGAGGGCTCGGGCCTGGAAGTCCAGCCGCCCGGGCACCGTCTGGACGAGCGCTTCCGCGGTGCCGAAGGAGTCGAAAAGCTCGTCCGCGCCCACCACGCCGCAGCCGACGGCGGCGACGAGGTGGTCGTGCCCGGCAACCGTCAACACCGCGCCGTGCAGGACGGCCGGAACGTGGCCATGAGCATGACCGGCCCGGCCCAACGGGGTCCCGGCCACGACGCGGTCCGGAATCAGCGCCGCGGGGGCGCCCACCGCTGCCAGCGCCGCCGGCCACGGCATGTCGGAGTCCTGGTCGAGCAGGCCGGTCCGGGCCAGCAGTGACATCTCGGTGGCCTTGACCCCGCCCAGTCGGTGGACGACGTATTCAGCCACGTTCAGCCAGCGTGTGCCGGCGAAATCCGCACCCTGCGCGCGCATCCACGCCAATTTGGCCACCGTGGCGATGGGCGAGAGGGGCAGACCGGTTCGACCGCAGAACATCTCCCGGACGTCAAGGGGGAACCGACGGATCTCCTCGTCACCGCGGGGGTCGAACCAGGCGATGATCGGAAATCGCGGGCGGCCGTCCGCGGCGAGCAGAACGCCGGCCTCGCCCATGCTGGTGACGCCGATGCCGGCCACCCGGACCGGCCCGATCCGATCCTGCGTCGTGTCGACGGCCCGCTCGAGCAGGTCGATCACGGTGTCGGCGAGCAGGTCGGCGGACATTTCGGTGAAGCGCCCCGAGTGGGTGGTCCATCGACTCGGCGCTGACACGGAGAGGATCTCCTCACCGGACACGGTGGTGACCAACACCTTCGAATCGGTGGTACCGACGTCGGTGCCCAGCAGGATCTGCGTGATCATGTCTGACCAAGGATTCCGGCCGTTTCCGGCCAGCCGGCCCCGGGGCGACACACCAGAGCGTCGACCGGCCCGCGGACCTGCCAGTCGCCGAACTCGAATGGCACCGCGAAAACCTGCCCCCGGGACACCGCAACGGTGCCCTCACCGGTGATCTCACCGTCACCGCCGAGTACCACCAGGACCGCGAACCCGGCCGGGATGTCGACCACGCCCGTCGCAGTGGGGCCGGCCAGGGCCAACCGGAAGAAAGGGTCGGCCTCGTCGGGCAACAACGGTTCGAGCCTTTCCGCGCGGGTCGACGGGTCGGTGTGCCGGATCAGGGATCGCAACCTGCTGTCGTCGAATGCCTGGTGGTTCAGGGCGGTCAGGGCGGTCTCGAAACCGAGACCGAGATGGGACTCCTCACGGCTGGAGGTGGTGACCGACCATTCCAGCAGGATCGACTGGTCGGTCGGCTCCTGGACCTCCGCGACGAACACGCCGGCGCCGATGGCGTGAGCCGTCCCGGCCGGGACGAGGATTCCGTCCCCGGGGCGAACCGCGACGCGGTGCATCCGGCCGAGCATCCAGTCGCTGTCCTGGGCATCCACCCGGGAGGCCAGTTCGGCCGGCTCAACGTCCTGCACCCAGCCCAACCAGATGCTCGGTTCGTCGCCGTCGGTGGCCAGGACGTACCACGCCTCGGTCTTGCCGTAGGGACAGTCCAGGTGGGCGACGGCAAACGGGCGGTCCGGATGGACGTGGACCGGCAACCGCTGCGCCGGATCGAGAAGTTTGACCAGCAGCCCGTTGTCGCCCGCGCCGTGCGGCGCGACCGCCGACCCGATCCAACCGAGCCGGTCGGCCGCGATGACGTCGCGCAACAGGACCCCGGCCGCGGTGGGGCTCAAGCCGATGTCGCCTTCTCCGGCACGCGCATTCGTTGCGGCCAGCCATTCTTCGGGCCGGTACGGGTTGGGCAGGTCGACGCCGCGCAGGTCGGCGATCCGGGACCCTCCCCGGTAGAAATGGTCGATGATGTTGGGGGGCATCAACAGTGGCTTCACGGTCGTGGTTCTCCTGATCCTTCGTCGACGGTTCGGCCCCGGCTCATCGGATGGTGTATCCGCCGTCGATGGGCAGCGACACGCCGCTGATCATCGACGAGGCGTCGCTCAGCAGGAAGACGATGGGGCCGGCGATATCGTCCTCGGTGGCCCAGCGGTGCAATGGCATCGCCTCGAGAAACGGGCCCTCGATCTCCGGGCGCCCCCAGTACCATGCCGACATCGGCGTCATCACCACGGTCGGGTTGACGCTGTTGACCCTGACGTTGTACTGACCCAGTTCCAGCGCCGACACCCGGGTGATGTTGTCCAGAGCGGCTTTTGACGATCCGTAGGAGATGTGACCGGGCAGCGCGACCAGCCCGGCCTGGCTGGACACGTTGACGATGGATCCGCCCCGGGCCAACCGGATGAGGCTTCGGGCCGCATACTTGATGACCAGCAGGGACCCGCGGGTGTTGATCGAGATGACCTGGTCGAACACGTCGATGTCGGTCTCCTGGGGAGTGGCGATCTCGCCGCCGAATCCCGCGCAGTTCACCACGCCCCACAGGTCAAGGCCGTCGACCGCGCCTCGAACGCTCTCCTCCGACGTGAGGTCGAAAACGACCGACCGTGCGCCGGTCTCGGTGGTGATGGACTCGATAGAATCCTCGGTGCGTCCGGCGGCGATCACGTCGGCACCCTTGGCGACCAGTTGCCTGACGGTCGCACCGCCGATACCACCCCCTGCGCCGGTGACCAGAATGGTGCGACCTTCGAATTCACTCATCCGGCGTCTCCTTCATCACAGGAATGGGCGGCTGCATACGGTGTGGGCCGGCGCTGGACTGCCTGACCAACAACGTCACCGGCAGAACGATCTGACGCTTGAGGCGACGCCGGGGACCGTCGATACGGTCGAAAAGTCGATGCACCGCGGTGACCCCCAGCAATACCGGATCCTGATCCACCACGCTGACCGTCGGCTGCAGCGAATCGGCCATCGGGAAGTCGCCGAAACTCACGAATCCGATGTCGGTCCGTCCCCGGGCGTGCAGGTGGGAAACCAGTCGAAGGGACATCTGCGAGTTGGACGAGAAGATGGCGGTGGGCGGATCGGGCAGGGCGAGCAGACCGGAGACCGTACGGGCCCCGAATTCCCGGTCGTCGTGGTCGAACACTTCCAAAGCCGGGTCGCAGCCCAGTCCGCGGTCGGTCAACGCTGACCGGTAACCCTCCAGCCGACGCCGGGGGGTGTCCACCGCCAACCCGTTGCCCACGAAAGCGACCCGGCGGTGGCCGCCGTCCAGCAGCTCCAGGGTGGCACTCCGCGCTCCGGCCACGTCGTCCTGCAGGACACTGTCGGCGACGACGCGGTGCGGCGGCCGGTCGACGAACACCACCTGGGTCCGTTGCTGCCAGGGTCGGATGTAGCGATGGTCGAGGGACGTGGGCGCGATGATCAAGCCGGAGATGTGACGGTGCAGAAGCGCTTCGACGGCGGACTGCTCTTCGTCCGGGCGATCGCCCAGATTGATGATCAGAACGGCGGTCCGGCGGGCGTGGGCCTCGTCGGCGACCGCCTGGACCACGGCACTGAAAAAGGAATCGGCCAGACTGGGCACAGCGATCCCGATTGCATTGTCCCGCCCGTTCCGGAAGGCCTGGGACAGCATGTTGGGGACGTATTGCAGCTCGTCCACGGCCCGCTGCACCCGCCGGCGAACATCGTCGGACACGTAACGGTCGCCGTTGATGACGCGGGAGACGGTCTTGCCGCTGACACCGGCCAGCGCAGCCACCTCGCGCATCGTCGCCAAGTGAGCAGCTCCCTCGGTAGGTCATCTCGCCGAGTATGTCATCGGTGTCAGCTTCAGCGCAATGTCACTCTGTCCCCGGTGTCAGATATTGTAGAGGCTACTCTGTAGTTACGATACGGTCACGGTTTCCCCGGGTCGGAAAGAATTATCTGTCACCGGTGACAGCGGGTCTTGACAGGACATTGCCACGGTGGCACTGTCAATTCTCACGCGCCCCAGGAGCGCTCCGTCGATCGCACGATGGTGGGCAAGAAGGTTCGCTCCCGCCGGCGTGCGTGGGGATGCAGCACCGGTGAGAGCGGTTGCGGTGCGAGAGCCCTGGGTAGTGGATGCCAATGTCGGCCTGGCCGCCGGCGTGTACGGGACGGAGGCCTGGGCCCATGAGTGCAGCCCCCGGACTCCGCCTCATCCGCAGCGTGATCCTCATTCCTCGACTGGAAGGAAGCAGGGCATGAACAGACCACACCGGCGAGCTCATCCGGCCGGAACGCACATCTGCGTCGGAGTCCGGGCGCAATGACCGCCACCCCGGCGAGTACCGCCGCCGGCACACCGATCCTGAAGGCGACCGGCCTGACCAGGAGCTTTGGGCACGTCCGGGCGCTGGACCATGCCGACTTCGACATCTACCCCGGTGAAGTGGTGGCCCTGATCGGCGACAACGGCGCCGGCAAATCCACCATGGTGAAAGCGCTGTCCGGCAATCTCCAGCTGGATTCCGGGGAGATCGAATTCGAAGGACGGCCGGTCGAGTTGAGCTCTCCGCAACAGGCGGCCGCCTTGGGCATGGAGGTCGTCTACCAGGATCTCGCACTGGCTCCACATCTGGATCCCTGCCAGAACGTGTTCCTGGGTCGGGAGATCTCGGCCAAGGGAGCATTGGGCATGTTCGGGTTCATGGACAACCGGGCGATGCGTCAGCAGTCCCGAAAGTTCTTCGACGAGTTGGGCGCCACCGTCCGGTCGCTGACCACACCGGTCGGGTCGATGTCCGGCGGCCAGCGGCAGGGCATCGCCATCGCCAGGGCCATCGCGTGGGCCAGCAAGATGGTGTTCCTCGACGAGCCCACCGCGGCGCTCGGCGTGGTGCAGACCAAGAACGTACTGGAGACGATCAAGCGGGTCCGGGACAAGGGCATCGCCGTGGTATTGATCTCCCACTCCATGCCCCATGTGCTGGAAGTGGCCGATCGGGTACAGGTGATGCGGCTCGGTCGCCGGGTCGCGGTCTACCAGGGGTCGGAGACCTCCGTCGAACAGCTCGTCGGCGCCATGACCGGTGCCCTGGACGTCATTCCCACCGGAAAAGGATCAGCAGCATGAGCAGCGACGTGGCAGCCAGATCGGAAGCGGCAGTAGTCGATACGGGCGGGGATCCGGAAGAACCGTTCTGGAAGCGACTGGTCAATTTCCAGTCGGTCTGGATCCTGGGTGTTCTGGTCATCATCGTCGCATTCTTCGCGATCAAGGCCGGGGGCAAGTTCTTCTCCGGCAGCAATTTTTCCACCATCAGCCAGAACGTCTCCATTCTGGCGGTGATCGGTGTCGGCATGACGTTCGTGATCGTCACCTCCGGAATCGACCTGTCGGTCGGTTCGGTGCTGATCTTCTCCTCCGTGATTTCCGCCAAGGTCATGCTCGCGGTCGGCGGTGACAACACCGGAGTGCTCTTGATCGGGCTGCTCGCGGCCCTGGTCACCGGAACACTGTGGGGATTGCTGAACGGGTATCTGGTGGCCGTCTCCCGCGTCCCACCGTTGATCGTCACCCTCGGCACGCTCTCGCTCGCCTTGGCCCTGGCCCAGGTCATCACCAACGCCCTGGACGTGGGCGTCAACGCGACCAGCCTCACCGACATCGGACAGTACGACAAGATCGTCGGTGTCCCGGCCATCTCCTTCATCGCACTGGTGGTGGTGCTGATCGGCGGGATCGCTCTGCACCGCACCAAGTTCGGGCTCTACACCTTCGCGGTCGGGTCGAACGAGGAAGCCGCCCAGCGGGTCGGGGTGAAAACCAAGCGGCACCTGATCGCCGTCTACGCGCTGTCCGGATTCCTGGCCGGTCTTGGCGCGATCATGTATCTCTCGCAGTTCGGCACCACCAGCATCGGCGGCCTGAGTCTGCTCAACCTGAATGCGATCTCGGCGGTGGTCATCGGCGGCACCTCGATCTTCGGCGGCCAGGGCTCGATGTTCGGCACCGTGGTCGGGCTGTTCATTCCGGCGGTGCTCCAGGCCGGCTTCGTCATCATCGGCGTCTCCCCGTATTGGCAGGGCGCGGCGTTGGGAGCTGTGCTCATCGCCGCGGTGTATGTGGACCAGACCCGCAGGGCAGCCGCCCAACGGGGATCGAAGAAATGAAAGGAATCGCAGTGAAGCGATCGCAGCTCATGGTGGCCGTCGGGGCGACCGCCGCCCTGGTCGCCTTGGCCGGGTGCTCCTCCTCCAAGCCCGCGGCCACGTCCGAGTCGTCGGGTTCGTCGGCCGTCGCGTCCGCCGCCGGTCCGGCGCCGGCGTCGGCGGCCGGTCCCGCCGGGTCGTCGGCCGCCGGGTCGTCAGTGCCTGGGGCGGGTCCGTCGGCGGCCTCCTCACCGGCGGCCTCCTCACCGGCGACGGCCTCGGCGGCCGGGGCCTCGGCCGCCATCCCGGTTCCCACGAAGGCGAACAAGAATTACAAGATCAGCTTTGTGCAGGGGGTGGCCGGCGACAACTTTTACATCACCATGCAGTGCGGCATCCAGGCCGAGGCGAAAAAACTCGGCGTGACCGTCAACACCCAGGGGCCGGCCAAGTTCGACGCGACCCTGCAGAAGCCGATCGTCGACTCGGTGGTGCAGACGAAGCCGGACGCGTTACTGATCGCCCCGACCGACGTCAAGGCCATGCAGTCGCCGCTGAACGCGGCCGTTGCGGCCGGCATCAAACTGGTTCTGGTCGACACCACTCTCAATGACCCGTCCAAGGCCGTGTCCGAGGTCGCCTCCGACAATCTGGGCGGCGGGGCCGCGGCTTTCACCGCGATCAAGGAGCTGGCGCCGGCCGGCGGCAAGGTGCTGGTGCTGTCGGTCAAGCCGGGTATCTCCACCACCGACGCCCGGGTCAAGGGCTTCGAGACCGCGGTCAAGGCGGACTCCTCGTACAACTACCTGGGTGTGCAGTACGACCAGGACGACCCCACCCTGGCCGCCCAGCTCACCACGGCGGCCCTGCAGAAGGATCCTGACATCGTCGGCATCTTCGCCACCAACCTGTTCTCCGCGGAGGGCGCGGCCACCGGTCTCAAGCAGGCCGGGAAGTCGGGCAAGGTGAAGATCGTCGGCTTCGACGCGGGCCCCAGCCAGATCAAGGACCTGGAGGCCGGCACCGTGCAGGCCCTCGTGGCCCAGCAGCCGTACCAGATCGGCGTCGACGGCATCGATCAGGCGGTTGCGGCCCTGAACGGTTCTCCGGCCACCACGCCGAAGATCCAGACCGGATTCACCGTCGTCACCAAGGCGAATCTGGCCAGCTCGAAGGCGGCCTACACAGCCTCCTGCTAGTGGCCCGCGCCGTAGATTCGTTGCACATGTCTCGCGTTCGGGCCTTCGCGAGTCGGCTCAGGTCTGAGCGCTGGTCGGCTCGTCTTGGCACTGCCAGCGTCGACGTGGCAAGCCCTGCAAGCGTTGCCAAGACGGGGTAGCGCCTGCTCAGTGGGCTCCCAGATCGGGCGGGCCGACCACATCTTCACCCTCTGACGACTGCCGACCACATCTTCACCCTCTGACGACTATCGAGACGAATCTCCGGCGCAGGACATGAGGAACAGCACAACGGCGGGCGGGTTCCATGATCACGGAACCCGCCCGCCGCTCGTGTGCCTACCGGTCGCGGGCGATCAGAGATGCGTCGGATCAGAGATGCGTCGGATCAGAGGTGCGTGGGATCAGAGGTGCGTGGGATCAGAGAAAGGCCAGCGATCGCTGGACGTTGCCGGTGTTCAGGGCCGGCCACCGCAACTGCTGCACGACCTGGCGGAATTCGATGTCGTCGTCCCCGGAACGATCCAAGATCGCCTCCAGCTCGAGCAGATCGGACTGGCTGGTGTAGCACGCCAGCTCCAGCTCGAGGGCCCGGCGGCGCGCTCGCTCGGCCCGCTGTTCGGACCGCGTCCGGCGACTCGCCTTTGCGGTGGCCGGTCGGGTGGCGGACGTGTTGTTCATGGAGTGGGAGCGATCGGTGGAGGTCATGTCACTCATACTGGTCGACGCGGACCGATGCGTCCAATGACCATATTGAGTCCCGTATATGACTGCGCGGCATACATGGTGCCGACCGTGGAAACTGCTGCGTCACGCGGGAATCGTCCACGGGTTGACGACATTGACCCCCGTGGTTCGAAAGTCCTTGCCGTTGCGGGTGACCACCGGCATCGCGTGCACCAACGCGGTCGCCGCGATCAGCGTGTCACGCTCAGGACCCGGATCAGGCACGTGCGTCCGGGCGGCCTGCCGGGCAACTTCCAGGTCAACTGCGAGCACTCGTCCGTCAAATGCCGTCAGCACCCGCTTGTCGAGCCAGTCCCGTAAACGATTTCCCTGTGTGTGGTCCCTACGCTCGACGCGACCGACACCGATCTCCAACTCCATCACCGAGATGACGCTGATGAACAACGTTTCCGGGGATCGGGCGATGACCCACTCGCGCACCAAGGGGTTGATCAAGCCGGCCGACTTCCGCAGCTCGCTGATCACGTTGGTGTCCAGCAAGTAGTTCACAGGTCGGGGATGCGCAGAGTCAGATCGGCCGGTCGCGGCTCGAAGTCCACCTCGTCATCGTCCATGGCCAGCCAAGTGACGAGGTCCGACCGAGCCCCGGAGAGCCGGCGGTAATCCTCGATGGCCAGCAGGACGAAAGCCGGCCGGCCGCGGTCCGTGATGATCACCGGCCCCTCCACAGCCGCGCGCTTCGCTGCACTGACGTCCTGGTTGAACTCGCGAGCCGAGAGTGTGGCCATCCGCACCTCCTGTGTAGGTACGTTCCTACAGTACGCGCAGTTGTCTGGTTCGACCGAGGTCGAGTGATCCGTTGCGGCGAGCAATGGGGATCAACGGCGACCGATCACCCCGGCCACGTCGGCGGGTTGGTGGCGGCGACGCGAACCGGGTACTGCTGGAACCGCCTGCTGCCGACCGCTAGAGGTCAGGGCGGCGTCGAACAGTTCGTGGCTGGCCAGTGCTTCGGCCGGGGTGGCGCAGCCGAAGGCCGCGCCGAGGTCACCGGCGCGTTCGGCAAAATACGCCGCCCACATCTGGAGCAGGGCGTCGGCGAAGCCGAATTCGAAGATCGGCCCGGTGATGGTGGGCTGGGCCGATTGGCTTCCGGTCATCCGCTCCTCCCAGACCTGCCGGCCGTCCCGGACGTCCATCACCTTCAGCGACTGCGGATACCGCGTGCTGAACTCCACCCCGCCCTGCATGCCGACCACCCGCATCCGCCAGGTGTTCATCTCCCCCGGCGCGATCCGCTTGGTTTCCAGGGTCAGCGGGAAATCTCCGCGGTCGGACGACACCGTGGTCGACAGGGTCGCATTGTCGATCGTGTCGCACACGGCCCGCCCGCCATGGCCGTCCGGTCGCGTGGTCACCAGATCCTGTAACTGGGCGAAGACCGAGACCGGCCGCCAGCCAAGCCGAAGCGGCACATGCGTAACGTGCATGCCCAGGTCGCCCATCACACCGATCTGGCCGCAGAACTGGGTCTGCCGCTTCCAGTTGATCGGCTTGTCGACGTCCAGATCCGATGAATGCAAAAACGAGAAAGCCGCCTCGATGATTCTCCCGGTCCGGCCCTGCTCGACGAATTGGACAGCCTGCTGTACCCCGGGGTAGAACGGCATTTCGCTGGAGCATCTGACGAAAAGCGACGGCGCGGCGCGGATCCGGTCGTTGATGGCCGCGCACGCGCCCGGGTCGATGCCAAAAGGCTTCTCACCGAGAAAATCCACCCCGGCGTCGACGATATCGCCGTACACCTGCTCGTGGAGGTGGTGCGGAACGGCCACGTAGATCACATCGACCGAGCCGTCCAGAAGTCGGCGGTAGTCGTCGGTGAGTACATCCACCGAGGACACCCGGCGGAACCAGTCCAGGGCCGCCGGATTCACGTCGCACACCGTCGTCAGCCGCGGGTCGACCGACGATTTATCCACCACCGGCCAACGGCCGAGTACCCCGGCGAGTTCTTTTCCCATCAGTCCGGCGCCGATGACGCCGACCCGGACCTGGCGGCGTTCGTTCATGACCTGGCGTCGATCAGGGTCATGGCGTCGTCCACGGACGCGCCCTCGTGCAGGACGGCCATCAGCGCCCTGGTGATGCCTGCCGGGTTCTCGTGCGCAATGATGTTGCGGCCGTAGACGATCCCGGCCGCACCCTGGACGAGGACGTCCGCGGTCCGTTGGAGCAGCACCCGATCGGACACCCGGCCACCTCCGCGGACCAGCACCGGGATACCCGACGCCACCTCGACCACCAGGTGATAATCATCGATCTGGTCGGTCGGGTCGGCCTTGATCAGGTCGGCGCCGAGTTCCACCGCCTGGCGGACCAGAGCGCTGATCCGATCGAGGTCGCCGTCCACCAGGTAGGCACCGCCGGAGTTGTCCGCCCGCATCACCAACGGCTCGACCATCAACGGTATGCAGAGCATCGTGCACTGGGCTCGCAGCGCCAGAACATTGCGCACGCACTGTTCTTTGAGCTCCGGTTGTCCGGGTACGTCGAAGATGTTGACCACCAGGCAGGCGGCATCGAGTTGGGCGGCGGTCTGCGCGGCGTTTTCCACCGGGATGCTGAACAGCCGCTCCGGGAGGTGGGTGCCGTAGACGTTGGCCACGTCGGAACGCAGCACCAGGCTCGGCTTGAACCGACCGGGCCGGCTCTGCAGCAGACGGGCCTGCCCGATGGTCAGCTGGATCGCGTCGGGCCCGGCGGCGACCAACGTGTCCACTGCGGCGCCCATGTCGGCGATACCGGCCAGGAATGCCGGCTCGCCGAAAAAGCCGTGATCGACCGCGACGTCGAGCAGTCGGCCCGATGTGGGGTTGAAAAGTCGATTGAGTCGATAGCCGATCACGCTGGCCCGCCTTTCTCGTTGTGGGCCGGGTGTGCGGCGCCGGGACCGAAATGTCGGCTGGGCACCGCTTGCAGCATGACACCTGGATCGGTGAAATGGTCGTGGAGGGGCAGAATCAGTGGGGTGCGCAGGTCCCGGAAGTCCGCCCGCGCGGTCCTGGTCGTCGCGGGCCCGGCGGGAAGCGGAAAGAGCACGTTGGGCCGGGCGCTGGCCCGAACCGTCGGCGCTGTGCTGCTGGACCAGGACATCGCCACCAACCCGCTGATGGCTCAGCTCGCTGCCCTGGTCGGGGCGGGTGACGATCTGGATCACCCGGGGCTCCGCGGGCCCGTTCGCGACGCTCGCTATCAGTGCCTGATCGACGTGGCCGTGGACAACGGCAGGCTCGGACACCACGTCGTGATGATCGCTCCGTTCACGGCGGAATGTGCCGACCCGCAGGCCTGGTCCGGGTTGGTCCGCCAGCTGAAACCGGCCCAGGTACATCTGATCTGGGTGACGGTGCCCCCGGAAGTCGCCCTGGCCCGGCGCATCCGGCGCAATCTCGCCCGGGACAGGACCGCGGTCGGCAACGGGACACCGCCCGCGCCGGCCGTGCCTGTGGTGCCGTT
Organism: uncultured Nakamurella sp.; assembly: GCA_964250735.1. Classification (GTDB taxonomy): domain Bacteria; phylum Actinomycetota; class Actinomycetes; order Mycobacteriales; family Nakamurellaceae; genus Nakamurella. Next base: position 69,814 of record CAXUHA010000011.1, read on the forward strand.
CGTCGCGGCATCCGGAGCGATCGACCCGGCGGCGGAGGCGGTCAGGGTGGCCCGGCTGACCGCTTACCCGAGCCACGCACGGTGACTGTATCGGCGTACCGCAGCCGCCCGGATAAAGTGGCGCGTGTGACGCAGCGATGGGCCTACCTCGGACCGGAGGGCACCTTCACCGAGCAGGCCGTGCAGGCGATCCTGGGCCGGCGGCCCGAGATCGACGTGGAGCTGAATCCGTCCGTCGGCGTCTCCGCGGCGTTGCAGGCACTTCGATCGGGCGACGTCGACGCTGCGTGCGTGCCCCTGGAGAACTCGGTGGAGGGGGCGGTACCGCTCACCCAGGACGAGCTCACCCATGGTGAGGCGCTGATCATCACGGCCGAGGCGTTCGTCCCGGTCACCTTCGACCTGCTGGCCCGGCCGGACACGACGCTGACCTCCATCCGGACCGTCGGCTCCCACCCGCACGGGCATGCTCAGGTCCGCGACTGGCTTACCGAACACCTCGGCGCCGTGGATCTCGTGGTCACCACCTCGACGGCGGCCGCGGCCGCGGCGGTGGCCGCCGGCGATATCGACGCTGCGGCCGCCGCGCCGGTCGCCGGCCGGCGGCACGGACTGGTCGCCCTGGCCCAGGACATCGGGGACGTGCGGGACGCCGTCACCCGGTTCGTCCTCCTCCGACGGTCGGGCCCGCCTCCGCCGCCGACCGGTAACGACCGAACCTCGCTGATCGTCTCGGTCAACAATCAACCCGGCACGCTACTGGGTGTGCTGGCCGAGATCGCCGGTCGTGGGATCAACATGACCCGACTGGAATCCAGGCCCACCCGGAACAAGCTGGGCGAGTACGTGTTCCTGATCGACGCCGACGGGCACATCGCCGAGCCGGCGATGGCGGACATGGTGGCCGCCCTGATCCGACGGTCGGTGATGATGCGCTGGTTGGGCTCCTACCCTCGGATGTCAGGAACCAATGTGCCGGCGCCGGACTTCGCGACGGCACATGCGTACGACTCGGCGGCGCAAGCCGTCTCGCGACTGCGTACCGGTGATCCGGTGGACGTCTTCTGATGCGGTTGATCCTGATCCGGCACGGGCAGACCCCGTCGAACGTGCTCGGCCTGCTGGACACCGAACCGCCGGGACCCCGCCTGACCGACCTGGGCCGCGCCCAGGCGGCCGCGGTGCCGGAAGCGGTGGCCTCGGAACCGATCGAGGCCGTCTACGCCTCGACGGCCACCCGGGCCCAGCTGACGGCGGCGCCGCTGGCCCGTGATCGTGGGCTGGACGTGATCATCCGTCCCGGCCTGCGCGAGATTGCCGCGGGCGACTGGGAAATGTCCGGCCAGGAGGCGTCGGTGCAGGGTTACCTCGGCCTGATCGGTCGCTGGATGGCCGGTGATCTGGACGACCGCACCCCGGGTGTGCGTGGTGAGAGCGGGCGGGAGGTGTTGCGCCGCTTCGACGAGGTGATCGGCGAAGTGGCGGCGTCTGCCGTGGCCGGCGCTGCCGTGGTGGCCCACGGCGCGATCATTCGGCTGTGGGCCTGCGTCCGGGCGGACAACCTGGCCGACGAGTACGGGGCCACCCACCCGCTGCGCAACACCGGCATGGTGGTGCTGTCCGGCGATCTCCGGACGGGCTGGACAGCGCATTCCTGGACCGGCACGGACCTGGCCGCCGGGTCAGCAGCGCAGGGGAGCGGCGTGCCGCTCGGCCCGGAAGACGAGGACCCGTTCGACGAGGCGATCCCGGTGCCCGACCGGCCCTGACCGGACCGGCGATATCCTGTGCTGATGACCGGTCCGACCGTCGATCCCAGGCATCTGCGGGTGTCCGACGACGAGCGGGCCCACGTACTGGGGCTGCTGGAGAAGGCCACCGGGCGCGGCCTGATCGACCTCGCCGAATACAGCGCGCGGAGCGCGACCGTCATCGCCGCCCGGACCAGGGCCGAACTGAATGCCGTGTTGGTGGATCTCCCCGGCTTGCGGGTGGCCGGTCGCAGTGTTGCCGCCGCGGCCGCCGTCACCCGGGAATCGGGGCGGCTGGTGCCCGGCTATTCCGGGGCGCCGTCCGCGGTGGCCGGATCGGGCGTGCTGGAGCTGACGGGTTGGGGCTCCCGCTCGTTCAAGGGGCACTGGTCGGCGCCGTCCTACATCGTGATCGGTGGATTCGGAGCCAGTACCAGGCTCGATTTCAGTCAGGCCACGCTGGCCAGCAGCACCCTTACCGTGGAATTCCAGACGAATTTCGGCGGCTCGACGGATCTGATCCTGCCCAGGGGAGGGTCCGTCCGCCTCGACGGGTTGACCATGCGGGGTGGCAGCGTCAACAACAAGGTTCCGCCGGGCGGTGCCGGCGTTCTCGACCTCGTGCTCACCGGGCTCAAGAAGGGCGGCTCGGTCACCATTCGCTTGCCGCGCCATCCCCTGTTCGGAAGATAGACCCCTCGCACCGGATCAGGAGTTGCATGCCCCCCTCAGCCGTGCCCCCGCCAGCCGTGCTGGTCAAGGGCCAGAACGCACCACTGAGCGCGTCGTCGATCGTGGTGACGGTCGACCTGGCGGCTCCCGCGGACCTGTCGGCCCTGTTGGTGACGTCCACCGGCAAGGTCCGGTCGGACGCCGACTACGTCTTCTTCAACCAACCCGACGGGCCGGGAGTACGTTGTCGGCAGCCGGAACCCGGCCGACCCTGGCGTATCGAGATCGATCTGCTGAAGGTCCCCGCCCCGATCGACCAGGTCCGGGTCGTCGTTGCCCTGGAGAACCCCGGCGCCCGATTCGGCTCCTTCGGGCCGCCGGTGGCCACGGTGTCCGACCCGACCGGGCAGGAACTGGTCCGGTATCAGGCCACCGGGCTGTCCAGCGAGAGCATCGTGATCGCGCTCGAGGTGTACCGGCGGGGGACCGGGTGGAAGGTGCGCGCCGTCGGTCAGGGGTACGCCGGCGGGCTGGCCGACCTCATCCGCGATCATGGCGTCTCGGTCGATGACGCGGCGCAATCGGCGCCCGCGCCGTCGGGTTACCCGCCATCGGGCTACCCGTCGGCGCCCCCGCCGTCGGGTTACCCGCCGTCGGGAAACCTGCCTCCGGCCGTCCGACCTGCACCCCCGGCAGCCGGCGGCGGCGGGGAGGTTTCTCTGGTCAAGGGCCGCTCGGTGAGTTTGCAGAAGGGGCAACGGGTATCACTGCGCAAGGAGGACGGCGTCGCCCTCACCACGGTGCGGATGGGTCTGGGTTGGGATCCGGTCAAGAAACGCGGCATGTTCGGCAGTCGGGAGGTCCAGATCGATCTGGATGCCTCCGCGCTGATGTTCGCGCAACAGCAGTCGGTCGATGTGGTGTTCTTCAACAGCCTGCGCTCCAAGGACGGCTCCATCCTGCACATGGGCGACAACCGGACCGGGGCCGGTGACGGGGACGACGAGTCGATCATCGTCGACCTGGTCAGGGTGCCGCCCGCCGTCACCGCCATCGTGTTCCTCGTGACCTCGTACGAAGGCCAGACCTTCGAGCAGGTCGCCAACGCCTTCTGCCGGCTGGTCGAGGAGAAGACGAACGGCGAGTTGGCCCGCTACACCCTGAGTGGCGGCGGCGCCTACACCGGCATGGTGATGGCCAAGGTGTTCCGGGAGTCGGGTACCTGGAAGCTGCAGGCGATCGGCGAGGGGATACAGGCCAGGACTCCGCTCGATGCCGTCCCGCAACTCGGCCGTTTCCTCTGACTCACGCGGTGCTCGATCGAGGCTGTCGCCTCGGTCAGCTCGGTGCGCCGGTCAGCCGGTCTCCTCGGTCAGCTCGGCGGCCCAGGGCGGATCGGCTCCGGCCCGCGAGCAGTTGATGGCCGACACCCTGGACGCGAAGACCAGCGCCTCGGTGAGCGCGGTCCGGTCCAGGTCGTCCAGTCGACCACCCAATTGCCCGGCCTGGGCCAGGTGATGCAGCATGCCGCCGTGGAACGAGTCGCCGGCCCCCACCGTGTCGACCAGGACGGTCGGCGCGATGGGTACCCGAACCTGATCACCGCGCAGCGAGGCGAACGCGCCCGCGGCGCCGAGGCTGACCACCACCAACGGCACACCCATCCCGTGCAGATGAGCCGCCGCCTGCTCCGGACTCCAACCGGGCCAGAGTTGGTCGAGGTCGTCCTCGGACAGGCGGACGATGTCCGACAGGGCCGCCCACCGGTCGATGACACCGCGATAGGTCTCCACCGGAACCAGTTGGGTGCGTAGGTTCGGGTCGACCGACACGGTCAGCGCCGTCCTCGCCCGGAACAGCAGGTTTTCGATGACCCGGCCGGACGGCTGGAGAGCCAGGGCCAGCGTGCCGGTGTGGACGGCCACCGGCCGCTCGTCGTCGGGGAAGGGCCCGTCGATCAGCGGAGCGAGAGTCTCGTCGGTCCAGGCCCAGTCGGCGGTGCCCGTGGTGTAGAACTCGTAGGACGCGGCCCCGGAGTCGTCGAGTTTGGCGATGGCCAGCGTGGCCGGTTCGGTTGCCGATTCCGACGCGCTCAGGTCAACACCCGACGCCTCCAATTTCGCTCGGCACAGGTCCCCGAGAGCGCCGGTGGACAGGCGTCCGGCAAACCGGGCGGTGCTGCCCAGACGCGCCACCGTGACCGCGAAATTGGCCGGGCCACCCCCTGGGTGAACGGTCAGATGTGCTGCCCCGTCCTCGATTCCGTCGGGAGGCAGGACGGCATCGGCGACGACCTCGCCGACAACGGCAATGGTGGGCATGAGACTCCTGGGTCGGGACGGCAGCGCTGCGGTGCGCATGGGGATCGGGGTAGGTCGGGTGGTCTTGGGTGGTCTCGGGGGGCGCGGGTGCGCAAACCCTATCCCCGGCGCCGGCGCGCCGTTTCGTCGAGTCAACCCCAGCCGAGTTCGTCCAACCGGTCGTCGTCGATGCCGAAGTGGTGCGCCACCTCGTGGATGACGGTGGTGGCCACCTGCGTCCGGGCGGCATCGGCGTCCGCGGCATGGGCCAGGATCGTCTGCCGATAGATGGTGATGGTGTCCGGCAGCGACCAGGAGTAGTTGGAGGTCCGCGAGGTGAGCGCGACGCCGTGGTAGAGCCCGTACAACGCCTGGGTCGGGTGATGGTCCTCGACCAGGACGACGACGTTGTCCATGGCCCGGGCGAAATCGCGCGGAATGAGATCGAGAGCCTCGGACACCAGTCCGTCGAACTCCGCGTCCGACATCGTCACCGCCATGAGTCCATGATGCAACCGACGCCTCCGGCCGTGACGCCCCGGGCCGGGTTTCGGGGGTTCGGTCGGCCGGTAGGCGGCGTTAGGCTCATCGACGTGATCGACCTGCGCATCCTGCGAGAAAACCCCGAACGGGCCCGCGCCTCCCAGACAGCCAGGGGCGCGGATCCATCGGTGGTCGACCAGTTGCTGGCGGCGGACGCCGAGCGCCGGGCGGCGGTGGCCGCCGCCGATTCGCTACGCGCCGAGCAGAAGGCCTTCGGTCGCACCGTCGGTCGGGCGAGCGCGGACGAACGGCCGGCCCTGCTCCGCCGGGGCGGGGATCTGGCCGCGCAGGTGCGCGCGGCGGAGGCGACTGCGAACGTGGCGAACGAGGTGTTGCTGGCCGCGCACAAGGCCATGCCGAACGTCATCGAGGACGGTGCGCCGTCGGGGGGTGAGCAGGACTTCGTCGTGCTCGAGCACGTCGGTTCCCCCCCCACCCTGGACTTCGCACCGAAGGACCACCTGGAAATCGGTGAGGCTCTCGGGGCGATCGACATGGCCCGGGGCGCAAAGGTTTCCGGTGCCCGCTTCTATTTTCTCCGCGGCGTCGGCGCCCGGTTGCAGTGGGCCATGCTGAATCTGGCCATGTCCAAGGCGATCGGTAACGGCTTCATCCCGATGATCCCGCCCGTCCTGGTCAAGCCGGAGGCCATGGAGGGCACCGGTTTTCTGGGTGAGCACGCCGACGAGGTCTACCGTTTGGCGGCGGATGACCTGTACCTGGTCGGCACCTCGGAGGTGCCGTTGGCGGCGTACCACGCCGACGAGATCTTAGACCTGTCCAAGGGGCCCATCCGTTACGTCGGGTGGTCCACCTGCTTTCGTCGCGAGGCCGGTTCCTACGGCAAGGACACTCGCGGCATCATCCGGGTCCACCAGTTCGACAAGATCGAGATGTTCTCCTACTGCCGCCCCGAGGATGCGGCCGAAGAGCATCAGCGACTGCTCGCATTCGAGCGGGAGATGTTGGACGCGGTCGAGGTTCCCTATCGCATCATCGATGTCGCCGCCGGCGATCTGGGAACCTCCGCCGCCCGCAAATTCGACTGCGAAGCGTGGGTGCCGACCCAGCAGACCTACCGCGAGCTGACCTCCACCTCCAACTGCACCACGTTCCAGGCCCGCCGGCTCGGCGTGCGCTACCGCGACGAGGACGGCAAGCCTGCGGTGGCAGCCACTCTCAACGGCACTCTGGCCACCACCCGCTGGATGGTGGCCATCCTGGAGAACAATCAGCAGGCCGACGGATCCGTCCGGGTTCCCCTCGAGCTGCGTCCCGGCCTGGGTGGCCTCGAGGTGCTCGAGCCGATCGGCTGACCCTCCGCCGCCGCCTCGCACCCCTGTTTCGCGCTGATCAACTTCGCCCACACCCCTGAACCGGTCGATTCGCCTCACTCCAGCCCCAAAACCGCCACGATCGGGAGCGCAGTGAGCCGGGACGATCTTCACGCCGGAGGGTCAGTTCCGCAGCAGGTGCACGACGGTGATCAGGCCGAGAACGACAGCGGCGGTGCCGGCGGTGAACAGCATCACCGACAGGCGGCCGAAACGGGTGCCTCCCCGCCGCGGATCGACGATCGCATCGATCGGAATGACGCAGAAGACGCCGAACCACAGCAGCGCACCGATCACCGCCACCCACCAGCCGTTCACACCCCAGACATTTTCGTGCGACAGGCCGGCCGAGAACCCGGTCGCCAGGCAGAAGCCGCCGACGGCCGCCACCAGAATCCCCGGCAGCGCGCCGATCCTGCCCCACCGGCCGGGGAATCGTCGGCCGCCGACGCGGGCGTCGGCGTACTCCGCTGGATCACCGAAGGCATCCTGTGCGGACTCACCGCTTTCGGCCACGTGGGCTTCGATCTCGGCAATGATCTCGCCGATCTGCGAGCCCGGCATGTTCTTCATGCGCAACAGGTAGATCAACTTCGTGGTGTACTCGTCAGTGGTCAGGCTGCGGCCGGTCGAATTGTTGGTCACTGAAATCCTCCTGTCAATTGCACTCGGCTGCCCGGATGGTCATCCGGAGGTAGGCGAGTTGTTGCGCGGGAATCGGTCTGGTCGATCAGGGCAGCAACGGTGTCCGTCCAGTTGTGCCAGTGCTCGCGCCGCTTCCGGTGCTCGGTGCGGCCCTTGTCGGTGACGGTGACCAGCTTGCGTCCGGGGCCGCCCGCGCCGTCCACCCATCGGGCGTCGATCAGGCCCTGCTCTTCGAGTCGGGCAATCACCGGGTAGAGCGTTCCGCCCTTGATCTCGCCGAGGCCCGCCATGTGCAAGGTGCGGACGATCTCGTATCCATGCGTGGTACCGGCCCGAGTGATGACGGCGAGCACGCACATTTCCAGGGCTGCTCTGGTCCAGGAGGGCGGCCAGTTGTCATCGGGCATACCTAGACAGTACTGCGATCTAGTCAGTCTAACAACCTAGAAGCGACTACTGGGCGTTGGAGGCGATCTCCACCGGCGGGTGCGCCGACCAGGGAAAGGTGATCCACAGCTCGGTCTCCCGCCAGGAATAGTCGGGAATCAGAATGGTGCGGGGCTTGGTGTACAGAACGGCCGACCGGGCGTGCGCCCCGTGCTGCTTCATCAGGCCCATCACCAACGCCAGGGTGCGGCCGGAATCGGCGACATCGTCCACCACCAAGAGCTTCTTGCCTTTGATCGCCGCGGTGTCGAGCATCGGCTCCAAGACGACCGGGTCGGGCAGCGTTTCTTCGATGTCGGAGTAGAACTCGACGTTCAACGTCCCGGCCGCCTTGGTGCCCAACGCATAGGCCAGCGCTCCGGCGGGCAACAGCCCGCCCCGGGCGACCGCGATCACCATCTCCGCAGCGAACCCGCTGTCGGCGATCTGCTGGGCCAGCTGACGGGAGGCCACTCCGAAGCGCTCCCAGGTCAGCACTTCACGGGCGGGGGCGGGCGGCAGCGAGACCATAGGCAGAACCTACCGCCCGCGGGACGAGCGCGGTCGACTCCCTATGGCTACACTGGAGGAATGAAAGTAGCTACATCCGATGATCACCAGCCGGTCGGCGTGCGCGATCTGAAGAATCGACTGAGTGCGTACCTCGACCTGGTCAAGAGCGGCCAGGAGATCGTGGTGACCGAACATGGACGCCCGATCGCGAAGTTGAGTCCGGTGAACGCCGACGTCGACCGGATGGCCGCCCTGGTGGAAGCGGGCATTGTGCAACCACCCCGGTCACGCGCACGACGACTACCCACCGAGCGAGTCACCCTGGTGGGCAGCAGCTCCATGGACGCTGACGTTGCCGCGCAGCGCAGGTGATCGCCTACTTCGACACGTCGATGCTGGTCAAGCTCTTGGTCGATGACGAGGCGTACCGACCCGATGCGGAGCGGGTCTGGCTGGCCGCGGACCACGTCGCCTGTGCCGAGATCGGTTACGTCGAGGCGCGCGCAGCGCTGGCCGCCGCGCACCGAGGCGAACGTCTCGACGCCGCCGAAATGCACACCGCCAAGACCCAATTGGAAGCGCTGTGGGACCAGCTGAGCGTCGTTGCAGTCGACACCACACTGGTGCGCGCCGCCGGCGACATCGCCGACATCGACGGGCTCCGGGGCTACGATGCCGTGCACTTGGCGGCTGCGGTAGCCGTGCGGGCCACCGTCGTCGCCAGTGCCGATCGGCAGTTGGTCCGGGCCGCTCGAAGCCGGGGATTCGCCGTGGTGCAACCCCGATAACCGTGGTGCAACCCCGATAACCGTGGTGCAACCCCGATAACCGGACCGTGTGCGGAACGACGGCGTAACAAGTGCGTCATCCGGTGGACCCGGGAAGACAACGTGGTCTTGGCAACGTTGGTGCGATGGACCTGGCCATCCGTGCCCCGCGAGCGATGATCGACGGCGTGGAGCGACCGGCCGCCATTTCGGTGCGGCACGGAACAATCGTGGCCATCGACGATTTCGCGGTCGTTCCGGCGGCGCCGAAAGTGGTGACGCTGCCCGACGACGTGGTCCTCATTCCCGGGCTGGTCGACACCCACGTACACATCAACGAGCCCGGCCGCACCGAATGGGAGGGATTCGAGACGGCGACCGCCGCGGCCGCCGCCGCCGGGGTGACCACCGTCATCGACATGCCGTTGAATTCGCTGCCGCCCACCCTCACCACAGCCGCGTTGGCCGCCAAGCGCAAGGTCGCCCGTGGTCGGTGCCACGTCGACGTGGGCTTCTGGGGCGGCTCGGTGCCGACCAACATCGATGATCTGCCAGAGTTGTTCGCGGCCGGTGTCTTCGGCGTGAAGTGCTTCCTGCACGACTCCGGAGTGCCGGAGTTCCCGCCGTTGTCCGCCGCTGAGCTGCACCGGGCGATGGCCGTGATCGCCGGCCTGGGCGGGTTGATGCTGGTGCACGCCGAAGACCCAGGCGTGCTCCATCTCTCGCCCACCCCGCAAGGCCGGAGCTACTCCGCGTTCGTCGACTCCCGGCCGGACACGGCCGAGGCGACCGCCATCGCCACCGTCGTCAAGGCCTGCGCCGCGACCGGGTGCCGGGCGCACATCGTGCATCTCTCGTCCGCCGCCGGGGCGCACATCGTCCGCGAAGCCAAGGCTGCCGGCCTGCCCATCACCGCGGAAACGTGTCCGCACTATCTGACCCTGGCCGCCGAACACATTCCGGACGGATCCCCGCAGTTCAAGTGCTGTCCGCCCATCCGGGGCGGTGCTGATCAGGACGCGCTGTGGACCGCGCTGGCGGACGGCACCATCGACATCGTGGTCACCGACCATTCGCCGTCGACGCCCGCGCTCAAGCTGCTGGACGTGGGTGACCTCGGGCTGGCCTGGGGCGGGATCGCCTCGCTGCAGTTCGGTTTCGCGGCGGTCCTGGCCGAGGCGGCGCGGCGAGATGTCCCACTGGCCGACGTCCTGGGCTGGATGTCGACCGGCCCGGCCGACCTGGCCGGACTGGCCAAGAAGGGACGGATCGCCGTCGGGGCCGACGCCGACCTGGTGGTTCTGGCGGACCGTGAGACGTTCACCGTGACCCGTGAGTCCATCAGGCACAAACACCCCATCACGCCTTACCTCGGCGCTGAGCTACGGGGTGTGGTGCGTACACGGTGGTTGCGTGGAACCGAACTCGAGGACGACATGGTCGCCGGCCGGCTGTTGAGCAGGCCTTCGGGGTAGGGTCTGGGCTCGTGAAACGCACCGATCTCGACCTTGCCTCGCGGGCCCTGGGCGGCTCGGTGCGCTGGGTCAGTGACGAATTCTTCGCCCCCTGCGAGGCGCTGATCCAGCCGTGGGCGCCGCTGCACGACACCCTGGAGTTCGGTCCGCACGGCAAGATCTACGACGGGTGGGAAACCCGGCGCCGTCGCACCCCCGGCTACGACTGGGCGGTGGTGGCCCTCGGTGTGCCCGGTGTGCTGCACGAGATCGTCATCGACACCGCCTTTTTCACCGGAAACTACCCGCCGGAAGTCTCCGTCGAGGCCACCTGGCTGGACGGCAACCCGTCCATGGACGAACTGGCGAAGGCGGACTGGGTCACCGTGGTCCCGCAGTCCGCGGCCCGCGGTAACACCGCCAACACCTATCGGGTGCACAATCACTGGGCGTTCAGCCACGTGCGGTTGAACATCTTTCCCGACGGTGGAGTGGCCCGGTTACGGGTTCGCGGCACGGCCGTTCCGGACCCGCGGGTGCTCGGCAACCGGATCGATCTGGCCGCCCTGCACAACGGCGGTGACATCGCCGAATGCTCGGACATGTTCTATTCCGATGCCCGCCAGGTCCTGTATCCGGGGGTGGCCCGGTCGATGTCCGAGGGTTGGGAAACGGCACGACGTCGCACCGCCGGCAACGACTATCTGGTCGTCACCCTGGCCGGTCCGTCCCGGCTTTCCTACGTCGACATCGACACCGGCTACTTTCTCGGCAATGCGCCCGGTCGGGTGCGGCTGTCCGGGCGCACCGACGAGGAAGCCTCCTGGCACGAAATTCTGCCCGAGTCGAACATTTCCCCGGACGGGCACAACCGGTTCCGGGTGACGTCCGCGGAAACCGTGTCGGCGGTACGGGTGGACGTTTACCCGGACGGCGGTTTTTCCCGGCTGCATCTGATGGGTGAATTGGCCGGCGAGGCCCTGGCCGGGGCGATCGCCCACTGGCTGCGACTGCTGCCGTCCCCCGCTTACGCCAAGGTGCTGAAAGGCGCGGCAATAGAGCAGGCCCCGGTCCGGACCCTGACGGCCCAACAACTCCTTCGCCTCGCCTGGTAATAACCGGATGGAGGTCGGCCGCCATTCCGGGGCGCAGGTGGGAACGATTTCAGACCCGCCGAAGATATATTCTCGCCGTCATCGACGCGCAACACGGTCTCGATAATCTCCTCCTCGTTGTCGTGTCGGGCGCTGCGCATCTGGTCGGCAGGGGGCCCCCACGCGGTTGATCCGAAAACTCGAGCGCCTTCGCAAGGAGTACCGATGACCGACATGTCCACCCGCTCAACGACATCAGCCGGCGCCAGCCCGGTGATTCCGGCGCAAGCTACCGGAGGAACATCCGATCACCCTACGCACGGTCACGCCGAGCCGAGCGAACTCGGCGGCCTGATCAAGCCCGGCTACGACCCCCGGCTCACCAACGAGGATTTGGCGCCGCTCAAGAAGCAGACCTGGAAGTCGTACGCATTCTTCGCCTTCTGGATGTCCGACGTGCACAGCGTCGGCGGATACGTTACGGCGGGAAGCCTTTTCGCGCTGGGCCTGGCGGCCTGGCAGGTGTTGATCGCGCTACTGGTCGGCATCGTCATCGTCTACTTCCTGTGCAATCTGGTGGCCCGCCCCAGCCATGCCACTGGCACCCCCTACCCGGTGGCCTCGCGTATCCCGTTCGGCGTCCTCGGCGCCAATGTCCCGGCCATCATTCGTGGATTGATCGCCGTGGCCTGGTACGGGATTCAGACCTATCTCGCCTCCCACTCGCTTGTCCTTCTGGCCGTGAAGATCTGGCCCGGAGTCGCGCCGTGGTCCGACAAGGCCCAGCACGGCTTCGTGGGCCTGTCCGCCCTGGGCTGGGCTGCGTTCATGATCATGTGGGTGGCGCAGGCGATCGTCTTCTGGCGGGGCATGGAATCGATCCGCAAGTTCATCGACTTCTGTGGTCCGGCGGTCTATGTGGTGATGTTCGCCCTGGCCGTCTATCTGGTGGTCAAAGCCGGCTGGAGCAACATCAACTTCAACCTCGCCGAAGGCGGCCTGACCCTGACCGGCTGGGCCAGCATCCCGGTCCTGCTCTCCTCCATTGCCCTTGTCGTCTCCTACTTCTCCGGGCCGATGCTCAACTACGGTGACTTCGCCCGGTACGGCAGGTCTTTCAGTGCTATCAAGCGCGGCAACTTCCTCGGCCTGCCGGTGAACTTCATCGTCTTCTCGCTGCTGGTCGTCGTCACGGCCGCCGCGACCAGGCCGGTCTTCGGCGAGCTGTCGACCGACCCGGTGGAAACGGTCGCCAAACTGGATTCGGTCACCGCGGTGATCATCGGGGCGCTCACCTTCATGATCGCCACCGTGGGCATCAACATCGTCGCGAACTTCATCTCGCCGGCCTTCGATTTCTCGAACGTCAACCCGCAGAAGATCTCCTGGCGCATGGGCGGGATGATCGCCGCCGTCGGCTCGGTGTTGATCACCCCGTGGAATCTGTACAACAGCCCCAACACCATTCATTACACGTTGGACATCCTCGGCTGCTTCATCGGACCGCTGTACGGCGTGCTGATCGCCGATTACTACCTGATCAAGAAGCGCCGGGTGGTCATCGACGACCTGTACACGTTGAGCCCCCAGGGCCGGTATCACTACATGCACGGCTACAACCCGGTGGCGATCGGCGCCACCCTGGTCGGGGCTGTGGTCGGCGTTGTCATCGTGTTCTTCGCCTCGTCCGGCATGGCCGCCTACACCTGGTTCATCTGCGCCGCGATCGGTTTCGTCGTGCATTACGTCGGTACCGCCATCGTGAAGAATTCGGTGCCGGTGGATGACCTCCCCGCCGCGGTCGCCGGCTGACCACGGCGCCGCCCGAGGCTGATTCGAAAGAGGGGTCACGTCGTTGCTGCTCAAGATCATCAATCCGAACACCACCTGGTCGATGACCGAGCAGATCGGCGCCAGCGCCAGGGCGGTCGCAGCGCCGGGGACGAAGATCTCCGCCGTGAGCCCGTCGATGGGGCCTGCGTCCATCGAAAGCCACTACGATGAAGCACTTTCCGTACCCGGACTGCTCCAGGAGGTCGAGCGGGGTGAACGGGAGGGTGCCGACGGTTATGTCATCGCCTGCTTCGGCGACCCGGGCCTGGAGGCCGCCCGTGAGCTGGCCACCGGGCCGGTGGTCGGCATCGCCGAGGCGGCCATGCACACTGCCGCCTTTCTCGGGCGCGGTTTCAGCGTGGTCACCACATTGGGCCGGACGGCGGGTCGGGCCTGGGATCTGGCCGCCCGCTACGGAATGCAGCGGTTCTGCCGGAACGTCAGAGCGTGCGAGATACCGGTGCTGGAACTGGACGAGCCCGGATCGCGGGCGCGGCGGTCGATCCTCGGGGAATGTCGGCTGGCCCTGGCCGAGGATCACTGCGACGTGATCGTGCTGGGCTGTGCCGGGATGGCCGACCTGGCCGCCGAGATCAGCGCCACCCTGCAGGTCCCGGTGGTGGACGGTGTGACGGCGGCCACCAAGACCGTCGAATCGCTGGTCACCCTGGGTTTGCGGACCAGTGGGCGAGCCGAGTTCGCGTCGCCCCCGACCAAGACCTACGCCGGCCTGCTCAGCGAATTCACCGTGCCCTGAGCCGGGTCTGCGCGCGGGTCTTCCGGGCGAATCCTGGTCGTCACGCCGGGGCAACATACGGTGGATATCGTCCGACGGTCGCACGATTACGCCACCGGACCGGCGGGAGGCTGTGCCCGGCTCATCCCGGCGCTGAACCTCCCCGGGGTGTCCGGTCGCCAGCGGAGGGAGACGCGTTGCCGGCCGTCAGGCGTCCGTCCGCCCTGATCCGCCGGCTGCAGTCCGACCGGGGGTTGCATTCGCAGGCGGCGATCCTGGCCGAGATCCGACGGGTGATTCTGGAGGGTGGAGTGCCGCCCGGCACACCCATTCCGGTCGACCAGGTGGCGCAGACCTTCGGAGTCAGCCGGATCCCGGTTCGGGAGTCGCTGCGCACGCTGATCGGCGAGGGACTGGTCGATCATCGACCCCACGCGGGTTACCTGGTGGCCCAGTTGACCGCCGAAGAATTTCAGGGTCTTTACACCGTGAGGGGAGTGCTGGAGAAGGCCGCGCTGTCCTTCGCGGTCGGCCTGGCCACGGCGACCGACGACGCGACCGCGACGGCGGCTCTCCATGCCCTGGACCAGGCCATGCGCGACAACGACTTCCGCGGATATCACGTCCAGAGCAGACGGTTCCACCTGGCCCTGGTCACCCCGTCGCGGATGCGACCGTTGCTGGGCATGCTCGAATCCGCCTGGAACGTCACCGAGCCGTTCCAGCCGATGGCGTTGATCGACGGCGATCAACGCCGCAGGCTGCATGCCGAGCACCGGGAGATGTTGGACCGTTTCCTGGCCCGGGACGCCGGCGCCCTCCTGGCCGTGGCCGCCCGTCACCTGGATCATCTGGACACCTCGATCGCCGGGATACCCGTGGACACGGGTCTGTTCAGTGCCTCGCCGGAGCGGATGGACGGGGAACCGGCACCCGATGCGGCAACGGACCGAGGTGGGCGCGCATCATCGTGGGCGCCCCCCGTGGCGGCGGGGTCCGACACCAGCGAGAAGGTGATCCGCGATGACAGGTGACGTCGGCATGGCGGTCGTCGGCGAGCAGTCCCGCGGCATGACCATCGAGGATTTCAACCTCGCCGCTGACGACGCGGCCGCTGAACTGCTCCGATCGTGCCTGGACGTCGCCGGGTGGGTCGCCGATGTGGCCGGGGGTCGGCCCTTTCCGACCCAGGCGTCCCTGCGCGTGGCGGGCGCGGACGCCTCCGCCCGCCTGACCTGGGCCCAGGCTCAGGGCGCCCTGGCCCGCCACCCCCGGATCGGTGAACACCGGGCGGCGGTGCCGGGGACCGGTACGGACTCGGCCTGGTCCGCCGACGAACAAGCCGGCGTGCGGAACGTCGACGGGGGCGGTCTCCTCCAGGCGTTGGCCGAGGGCAACCGGGCCTACGAGCAGCGATTCGGACACATCTTCCTGATCTGCGCCGCGGGGCTCCCGGCCGACGAGATCCTGGCGCAGCTGAATCACCGGTTGGCCAACGATCAGGAGACCGAGAAGTCGGTCGTCATCGGGGAACTGCGCAAGATCGCCGACCTGCGACTGGCGAAGGCGGTGTCCGGGTGACCACTGCCCCGATCGATCGACTGTCCACTCACCTGCTCGACACCACGATGGGTCGGCCGGCTGCGGGAATTCCGGTGGTGCTGGAGCGGATCACCGCCCACGGCGACAGTCAGGAGATAGGCACCGGCACCACCGATGTGGACGGCCGCGTCGGTCAGCTGAACGCCGACGCCCTTGCGCCGGGGCAGTACCGGCTGGTGTTTCTCACCGCCGCGTACTTCGAATCCGTGCACGGCGCGGTGTTCTACCCCAGCATCGCCGTCCACGTGCTCCTGCCCGAGGGCCGAACCCATTTCCACATCCCCGTGTTGGCAAGCACATTCTCCTATTCCACCTATCTTGGGAGCTGATTGATGGCCATCGTGCTCGGCGCCAATCAATACGGAAAGGCCGAAGTCCGGATGGTGCATGTCGACCGCTCGACCCCGGTCCATGTCATCACCGACGTCAACGTGACCAGTCAGTTGATCGGCGACTTCCAGGAGACCCATGCCTCCGGGGCCAATGACAAGATCATCGCCACCGATACGCAGAAGAACACCGTGTACGCCTTTGCCCGGAAGGGCGGTATCGCCAGCATCGAAGAGTTCGCCCTGCGGTTGGCCCGGAATTACGTGGGCGGCTACGACTTCGTCAGCGGCGCCCGGATGGAGGTCGAGCAGTATGCCTGGGAACGGATCAACACCGCCGCGGGCCCGCACGATCATTCCTTCACCAAGGGCCCAGGCGCCGTGCGTAACACCGTGGTCCGCAAGGACGGCGACACGGAGACCGTCATCTCCGGACTGAGCGGGCTGGTGGTGCTCAAGAGCACCGGCAGTGAGTTCCACGGCTTTCCCGACGTGCCCTACACCTCTCTGGTGGAGACCGACGACCGGGTGATGGCCACCTCGGTCAGTGCCCGCTGGGTCTACGCCAATACCGGTGCCGGAGCAGACGATCTGAACTGGAACCCCATCTTCGATTCGGTGAAGGCGATCCTGCTGGAGCAATTCGCCGTGGTGCACAGCCTTTCGTTGCAGCAGACCCTCTTCGCCATGGGACGCAGCGTGCTGGAGGCTCATCCGGAAGTCTCCGAGATCAGACTGTCGATGCCGAACATCCACCACTTCGTCGTCGACCTGAGCAAGTGGGACCTGGACAATCCGAACGAGGTGTTCTATGCGGCCGACCGGCCCTACGGGCTGATCGAGGCGGCTGTGGTCCGCGACGACGCCCCGGCCCCGGGGGGAGTGTGGGACGGCGTCGCCGGCTTCGTGTGAACGACGACGGGTGCTCAGTGTCCGTGCATCCCCCATCATGATCTGACATCAATAGGCCAGCCGTAGGACGGCCGGCCCGAGCTGAGAAGGCGAAGGAGTGCAGTGAGCATCTCGATCGTTGCGGGCGCCCCGAAGGTCCCCGGCAGTTCTGGTGTTCTCACCCCGGAGGCGCTCGAGTTCCTGGCTGCCCTGCACGAGAAGTTCGCGCCGCGGCGCGCCGAACTGCTGGCCTTGCGGTCTACCCGCCGGGAGGCGGTGGCGGCCGGCGCGCGGTTGGACTTCCTGCCGGAGACCGCCGAAATACGCGCCGGCGACTGGCGGGTCGCTGCGGTACCGGACTACCTCGCCGACCGTCGGGTGGAGATCACCGGGCCGACCGACCGCAAGATGACCATCAACGCGATCAATTCCGGGGCCAAGGTCTGGCTCGCCGACATGGAGGACGCGAACACCCCCCACTGGGACAACGTCATCGACGGTCAGATCAACCTGACCGATGCCATTACCGGAACCATCACCCTGAACTCCGGCGGCAAGTCGTACGCCCTGTCCGACGGTGACCGCGCGGTCATCGTGATGCGGCCCCGTGGCTGGCATCTGCCCGAGAAGCATCTCACTCTCGGCGGTGAGCCACTGTCCGGTTCGCTGGTCGATTTCGGCCTGTACTTCTTCCGCAATGCCGCCGAGTTGCTGTCCCGCGGCGCTGGGCCGGCCTTTTATCTGCCGAAGATGGAATCGCATCTGGAAGCGCGGCTCTGGGCTGAGGTGTTCGCCTTCGCCGAGCAGTACTGCGACATACCGGCCGGCAGTGTCCGGGCCACGGTGTTGATCGAAACCATCTGGGCCGCTTTCGAGATGGAGGAAATCCTCTACGAGCTCAGGGACTACGCCTCCGGACTGAACGCCGGCCGCTGGGATTATCTGTTCTCGGTGATCAAGACATTCCGGGACGCCGGCCCGGAGTTCGTGCTGCCGGACCGGAATTCGATCACCATGGCGGCACCGTTCATGAACGCCTACTCCGACCTGCTGGTGTCCACCTGTCATCGGCGGGGGGCCTATGCGATCGGTGGAATGGCGGCGTTCATTCCGTCCAGGGACCCGGCGCTGAACGAGGTGGCGTTCGCCAAGGTGCGGGCCGACAAGACCCGGGAGGCCGGCGCCGGTTACGAGGGTTCCTGGGTCGCCCACCCGGGTTTGGTGCCGGTGTGCCAGGAGATTTTCGACGCCGCGCTGGGGACCGCGGTCAACCAGCTCGACAAGGGTCTGGACGCCCAGGTCACGGGGGCCCAGCTGCTGGACATCGCCTCCCTCCAGGTCGACGGCAAACCGCTCGTCACCGAGGCCGGGTTGCAGGCCAACATCGCCGTGGCCCTGGAATACCTGGTCACCTGGCTCTCCGGTCGCGGTGCCGTCGCCATCAACAGCCTGATGGAGGACGCGGCCACGGCGGAGATCTCGCGTTCCCAGGTATGGCAGTGGCGGCAGGCCAAGACCGTCCTGGACACCGGCCGGACGGTCAATGCGCGGCTGATCACCCAGATCGCGGACGAGGCGACCGAAACGCTGGCGCAGGTCTGGGCCGAGGTGCCCCACGGACGGAATCTGCTGGCCGACGCCCGGAACCTGCTGGTCGACCTGACCACCCAGAAGCGCTATGTCGACTTCCTGACCATCCGGGCCTATGAACTCCTCCCCTGACCTGTTGCGGCCAGGGCTCCGCGGTCCGGTGGCCGCCGGGGCGGTTCCGTCGGCACTGGGCCCGGACCTGCTGCAGCGCTGGGACCACGACCTGATCTCGGACGACATGGCCTATGCAGCAGCATATCCCGGTCCGCCCGGCCCGGGAGCAGTGCACACTGTGTACATCCCGGTGCCCTCGTTCGTGGAAGGCGTGGTCGCGCAGTGGGGCCTGCGCGCACGTGAATCGGTTGCCCAGCACCGTGCGGAGTGGCTCGGGGTGCTCGACGACATCGCCGGCCCCGCCGCGGCCGAGATCGACGCCCTGACCCTGGCCAAGCTCACCGCCGAGCCGATCGAAGACCTGCGGATCGACTTCGAGGACGGTTTCCGGGCGCACCGGGGCACGGAAACCGATGACGCCGAGGAGGACGCTCATGCGGTGCGCGCCGCGCGGGTCGTCGCGTCCATGTCCATGGCCAGGTCGATGCCGCGATCGTGGGGGGTGCGGATCCGTTCGCTGGCCGCGCCGACCCGGCGCCGGGGGCTGCGGACCCTCGACCTGTTCGTCGGCGAATTGCTGAGCAGAAGTGAGCTGCCCGGCGGCTTCGTCATCACCCTGCCCAAGGTCACCTCGCTGGCGCAGATCGACGTCTTCTGCTCCGTGCTGGCCGCGCTGGAGCAGGTGCACGGGCTGGCCGCCGGTGCGCTGACGTTCGAGATCCAGGTGGAGACGCCACAAACCGTGCTCGGGGCGGACGGGACGGTGCCGGTCGGGCCGATGATCCAGGCCGCCCGCGGTCGGGTGTCCGGACTGCACTTCGGCACCTACGACTACACGGCGAGTCTGGGCATCCTGGCTGCGCACCAGAATCTCCGTCATCCGGTCGCCGACTTCGCCAAGGGGCTGATGATGCTGGCCGCCGCCGAAACCGGGGTCCGCGTCTCGGACGGTTCGGACAACAAGGTTCCGGTCGGCGATCCGGCCACCGTCGGCCGGCGCTGGTCCGCGCACGCCCAGGGCGTGACACGTGCGCTGCAACAGGGGATCTTCCAGGGTTGGGACCTCCATCCCGCGCAGCTGCCGACCCGGTTCGCGGCCACCTTCGCGTTCTTCCGGGACGGCTGGTCCGAGGCTGCCGTCCGGCTCGGCGACTATCACCGCCAGGTGCCCGGATCCGGTGGGGTGATGGACGAACCGGCCACCGCCTTCGCGCTGGCCAGGCATCTGGCTGCGGCACTGGCCTGCGGAGCGGTGCGGCCGGCCGAGATCAAGGACCTCGCCGATATCGACAGCGACGTCGTGCAGCGGTATCTCGTCCGCGGCGCACCCCCGGGGCTGTCGTCGTGAGAAGCTACCGGTCCACCGCACCGATTGGGAGCAAGGCATGCATCTGACACCGGGCGACACCGAAAAGCTGCTGCTGTCCGTGGCCGGGATGGTGGCGCGCGACCGACTTGCTCGCGGCGTCAAGCTGAACTATCCGGAAACCGTTGCCCTGCTGACCACCTGGGTGATCGAACGAGCCCGGGACGGGCGCACGGTCGAGGACCTGATGACCGCCGGGCGGGAAGTTCTCGCGCGCGAGCAGGTCATGGACGGCGTCGCCGACATGCTCCCGGATGTCCAGGTCGAGGCCACTTTCCCGGACGGCCGAAAGCTGGTCACCATCCACCATCCGATCGCATGAGCCCCGTCGCACCGACCAGGAGGAGTTGAGCCATGGCCGCTGGTCATTCGACCGGTCCAGGCGCCGTCCGCACCGCCGAGGGCACCATCGTGCTGAACGGTGACCGGAGCGAGGCCGAGCGGATCGAACTGCACATCCTCAACACCGGCGACCGGCCCATCCAGATCGGCTCCCACCTGCACCTGCCCGACGCGAATGCCGCGCTGGACTTCGATCGCGTTGCGGCGCATGGTTTCCGGCTGGACATCCCGTCCGGAACGTCACGCCGGTTCGAACCCGGCGCCTCCCGGATCGTGGCGGCCGTGGCCTTTCGGGGGGCCAGGACGGTTCCCGGTATCCAGATCAAACCCGAAGGTGGGGACCTGTAGTCATGGTGGAGATCTCGCGCGCGGACTACGCGGCGCTCTACGGTCCGACCGTCGGTGACCAGGTGCGCCTGGGCGACACCGACCTGTGGATCGAAATCGAGCGCGATGACACCGCAGGTGGTGAGGAGGCCGTCTTCGGCGGCGGCAAGTCGATCCGGGAGTCGATGGCCCAGGGGTCGACCACCAGGGCCCAGGGTGCGCCGGACACCGTGATCACCAACGCGATCGTGCTCGACCACTGGGGCATCGTCCGGGCCGACGTCGGTATCCGGGACGGCCGAATCGTCGCGCTGGGCCGCTCCGGTAATTCCGATGTCGCCGACGGAGTGCACCCCGACCTGCAGATCGGACCATCCACCGACGTCATCTCCGGCGAGGGCCGGATCCTGACCGCCGGCGGTTTCGACTCCCACGTGCATCTGCTGTCTCCGTCGCAGATCCACGAGGCCCTGGCCACCGGCCTGACCACCATCGGGGGCGGTGGTACCGGGCCGAGCGAAGGCACCAAGGCGACCACCGTCACCCCGGGCGCATGGCATCTGGAGAAAATGCATCGAAGCATGGATGCGTTGCCGGTCAACCTGCTGCTCCTGGGTAAGGGCAACACGGTGTCCATGGAAGGCCTGGCCGAGCAGGCCCTGGCCGGTGCCGGCGGGTACAAGGTGCATGAGGACTGGGGGTCTACGCCGGCCGCCATCGACGCGGCCCTGCGTGGCGCGCAGGAATGGGGACTGCAGGTCGCGCTGCACTCGGATTCGCTGAACGAATCGGGCTACGTGCAGTCGACCATCGATGCCATTGCCGGGCGGTCCATCTCGGCGTTCCACGTGGAAGGCGCCGGCGGCGGCCATGCCCCCGACATCCTGAAACTGGCCGGGCTGCCGATGGTGCTGCCCGGGTCGACCAATCCGACCCTGCCCCACACCGTCAACACGGTCGCCGAACATCTGGACATGCTGATGGTGTGTCACCACCTGAACCCGGCCGTGCCGGAGGATCTCGCGTTCGCCGAGTCCCGGATCCGGGCCACCACCATCGCCGCCGAGGACGTGCTGCACGACATGGGAGCCATCTCGCTCACCTCCTCCGACGCGCAGGCCATGGGGCGCATCGGCGAGGTGATCACCCGGACGTGGCAGGTGGCGCATGTGATGAAGGCGCGCCGCGGTGACATCGGCGGCTCCCAGCCGGCCGACAACTTCCGCGCCAAGCGCTATGTCGCGAAATACACCATCAACCCGGCGATCTCCCACGGGGTCGACCACGAGATCGGCAGCGTCGAGCCCGGTAAGCTCGCCGATCTGGTGCTGTGGGAGCCGAAGTTCTTCGGCGTGCGGCCGGCGATCGTGATCAAGGGCGGCGGCATAGTCTGGGGTGCCCTCGGCGACCCGAACGCGTCCATCCCGACCCCGCAGCCGGTGCTGATGCGGCCGTCGTTCGGTGATGCGATCGGGGCAGAACTGTCCATGTCGTTCGTGGCCCCCGCCGCCCTGTCCGACGGCCTGGGCGCCCGGTTGGGCCTGAAAAGGCAATTGGTCGCCGTTCGGCCGACCCGGGAGGTGGGCAAGGCGCAGATGATCAACAATGACGCACTGCCCGACATCGACATCAATCCGGAGACCTTCGCCATCACGGTCGACGGCGAGCTGATCGAGCCCGCCCCCGCCTCCGTCCTGCCCCTCGCCCAGCTGTACTCGATGTTCTGACCACGCCGACCACCCCCCACCCCCCCCCCCCCCCCCCCCCCCCCCCCCCCCCCCCCCCCCCCCCCCCCCCC
>CAXUHA010000012.1:0-31805 GCA_964250735.1 uncultured Nakamurella sp.
TTCATCCCCGCCGCACACCTTCATCCCCGCCGCACACCTTCATCCCCGCCGCACAACTTGATCCCCGCAAGTGACCGCGGCATCGAGATCGCGCCGAAGGTTGTCCACAAATTGCGCCGGGCGACGCGGTGATCACCCGGAGCGGGGCAGGCTGGACCGGTGATCCCGCGGACGCACGTCGGCCGGGCCGGGTCGAATCCGCTGCGGATCGGCCTCGACCTGGTGCTGCCCCGTCCGTGCCCGGGATGCGGTCGCCCCGGGCCGTGGTGTGTGGCCTGTGCGGACACACTGGCCGGCCGGGCCCGGCTGGTGCAATTGCCGGACGCCACCCTCGACGCGGCGGCCGGAACGGTCCTGCCACCGGCGCGGGCCCTGGCCAGATATGCGGGCCCGCCCCGGCAGGCGATCCTGGCCGGGAAGGAACGCGGTCGGGCCGACCTGCCCCCGATCCTGGGGGAGGCGGTCGGTCGCGCCCTGATCCGGTTGATCCGGATCGCCGTCATCCCCGACGAACTCTGGATCGTTCCGGCGCCCAGTCGGCGCAGTGCGGCCAGGCGCCGGGGTGGTGATCCGGTCGCGGCGATGGCCACGTCGGCCGCCCGGCTGCTGGCCGAGAACGGGGTGGCCTGCGGCGTCGCGCCCTGCCTGTTCACCAGTGGCCGGGCCCAGGACTCGGTCGGGCTGGACGCCGCCGCACGAGCCGCGAACCTGGCCGGTCGGGTCCGTTTCCGTTCGTCCGCCGCGCCGGGCCGCGGGGCGTCGGTTGTGCTCCTCGACGACGTGCTGACCACAGGGGCCACGGTGTGGGCGAGCGTGCGCACGCTGTCCGAGGTCTCCGTCCCCGTGGCTGCCGTACTGACCGTGGCCACTGCCGCCCCATGGCGCTCGCGACGGTGAACGTCAGGCGGTGAATTTCAGGCGGTGAATTTCAGACGGTGAATATGACCGGGTGTTCAGCGCACCTTGCGCTCCGGCCAGGTGCCGGTAGGTTCGAGTGATCCCGGTCGCCCCCGGAGCCAAGAAGCGCACCGTTGTCGCGCTCGGGAGGAACGCACTTCGTTGGCGCGCCCGGTGATCGCCGGCCGCGATGATCGCCGGGAGGCCACGTGGATATTGTCGTCAAAGGTCGCAATGTAGAGGTTCCCGAGCACTTCCGGACGCACGTGGCCGAGAAGCTGGCACGGAGCGAGCGTTACGACTCGAAGATCATTCGGGTGGACGTCGAACTCTCGCACGAGTCCAACCGGCGCTTGTCCAAGACCTGCCAGCGCGTGCAGATCACCCTGAGCAGCAGGGGCCCGGCGGTCAGGGCGGAGGCCAGTGCCGACAGCTTCTACAGTGCCCTGGACGCAGCGGTGGTGAAACTCGAGTCCCGGCTGCGTCGGTCCGCCGACATCAGGCACCACAAGCAGCACGCCCGCACGCCCATCTCGGTGGTGGCCGGACCCGGCGGCGGATTGCCGGACGAACCGGGCCTGACGGGTGCCGACCAGATCGACGGCCCGGAAGAGGACCCGCGGTGGCAGGACGACGGGTTCGGCGACAGCTCCGATGGCGGTCCGGGCCGGGTGGTGCGGATCAAGGACCATCCGTCCGACCCGATCACGGTCGACCAGGCCCTGTTCCAGATGGAGCTGGTCGGGCACGACTTCTACCTCTTCAAGGACGCCGACTCCGGGCTCTGCTCCGTCGTCTACCGCCGGAAGGGGTTCGACTACGGGCTGCTGCGCCTGACCTGACCCGCAGCGAACCCGGCCGGGTGGTGTGACGGGCCATCGGCCAGTGCAGTGGTGCGCCTACCATTGAGCCTGCCGGGGGCGGCAAGAGCCCCCGGAGGCGAACGGTCGCGCACGACGTTGCGCGCCGGGTTGCGGCTGGTGAGAAATCGACCGAGGGTGACTACGTGGTTCTGTCCCGACTGCTCCGCGCCGGTGAGGCCAAGACGATCAAGCGTCTGCGCGCCATCGCCGACCACATCAACGCCATCGAGGGTGACTACATCGGGCTCACCGATGCGGAGCTGCGCGAGTTCACCGATTCGTTCAAGGCCCGGCTGGGCGCCGGCGAGACCACGGACGACATTCTGCCGGAGGCGTTCGCCGTGGTCAGGGAGGCGGCCAAGCGCACGTTGGGACAACGTCACTTCGACGTCCAGTTGATGGGCGGCGCCGCACTGCACCTCGGCAACATCGCGGAGATGAAAACCGGTGAGGGCAAGACGCTGGTGTCCACCCTGCCGGTGTACCTGAACGCCCTGGAGGGCGCAGGGGTGCACGTGGTCACCACCAACGACTACCTGGCCCAGCGGGACAGCGAGTGGATGGGCCGGGTGCACCGGTTCCTGGGCCTGGACGTCGGGGTCATCCTGTCGCAGCAGACGCCGGACGTACGCAAGGCGCAGTACGCCGCGGACATCACCTACGGGACCAACAACGAGTTCGGCTTCGACTACCTGCGGGACAACATGGCCTGGTCGAAGGACGAACTGGTGCAGCGGGGCCACCGGTTCGCGGTGGTCGACGAGGTCGATTCCATCCTCATCGACGAGGCCAGGACGCCGCTGATCATTTCCGGGCCCGCCGATCAGTCGTCCAAGTGGTACTCCGAATTCGCCCGACTGGTGCCTCGCCTGCACCGGGGGGCGGACGGCGGTGACGGCGACTACGAGGTCGACGAAGCGAAACGGACCGTCGGCGTCACCGAGGAGGGCGTGGCCAAGGTCGAGCAGGCCCTTGGCATCGACAACCTGTACGAGTCGGTGAACACGCCGCTGGTCGGTTTCCTGAACAACGCCCTGAAGGCCAAGGAGCTGTACAAGAAGGACCGGGACTACATCGTGGTGTCCGGGGAGGTTCTCATCGTCGACGAGTTCACCGGCCGGGTGCTGCACGGTCGCCGTTACAACGAGGGCATGCACCAGGCGATCGAGGCCAAGGAAGGCGTCGAGATCAAGGCCGAGAACCAGACCCTGGCCACGATCACGCTGCAGAACTACTTCCGGTTGTACGAGAAGTTGTGCGGGATGACCGGCACGGCGCAGACCGAGGCCGCCGAGCTCAGCCAGACCTACAAGCTCGGCGTCGTCCCGATCCCGTCGAACAAGCCGTTGGTCCGCGCCGATGAGGGGGACCTCATCTACAAGGCCGAGGAAGCGAAGTTCGACGCCGTGGTCTCGGACATCGCGGAGCGCCACGAGAAGGGCCAACCGGTGCTGGTCGGTACGGCCTCCGTCGAGAAGTCAGAGCTGCTGTCCAAGTTGCTGCTGCGGGCCGGTGTGCCGCACGAGGTCCTGAACGCCAAGAACCACGCCCGGGAAGCGGCGATCATCGCCCAGGCCGGCCGGGCCGGCGCAGTCACGGTGGCCACCAACATGGCTGGTCGGGGCACCGACATCGTGCTGGGCGGCAATCCCGACTTCACCGCCGATCTCGATCTGCGGGCGCGGGGGCTGAGTCCCACCGAAACCCCGGAGGAGTACGAGGCGGCCTGGCCGGACGCGCTCGAGGCGGCGGTCAAGAAGGGCAAGACCGAGGCGGACAAGGTTCGAGCGGTGGGTGGCCTGTACGTGTTGGGCACCGAACGGCACGAGTCCCGGCGGATCGACAACCAGCTGCGTGGCCGGTCGGGTCGCCAGGGGGACCCGGGGGAGTCGCGCTTCTATCTGTCCCTGGGCGACGACCTGATGCGCCGCGTCGGCGGTGGCACGGTCGAGATGCTGATGACCCGACTGCGGATGCCGGACGACATGCCGATCGAGCACAAGTTCGTCTCGAAGGCCATCAGGAGCGCCCAGACCCAGGTCGAGCAGCAGAACTTCGAAATCCGCAAGAACGTACTCAAGTACGACGAGGTGATGAACAAGCAGCGCGCCGTGATCTACGAGGAGCGCAAGCGGGTCCTGGACGGAGAAGATCTGCACGTCCAGGTGCAGAACATGATCACCGACGTGATCAGCGCGTACATCGACGGGGCGGCTTCGGCCGGCTACGCCGAGGATTGGGACACCGACACGTTGTGGGCGGCGCTCAAGACGCTGTACCCGATCAGCCTCACCCCGGACATGGTCAGCGAACAACACGGCGACCTGACCAGGGACTCGCTGCTGCAGGCGGTGCTGGCCGACGCGCGCAAAGCCTGGGCCGATCGGGAGGAGGCGCTGACTCCGGAGGTCACCCGGGAGCTGGAACGCCGGGTCGTGCTGACCGTGCTCGACCGGAAATGGCGCGAGCACCTGTACGAGATGGATTACCTGAAGGAAGGTATCGGGCTCCGCGCGATGGCCCAGCGGGACCCGTTGATCGAATACCAGCGGGAGGGGTTCGACATGTTCAACGCCATGCTGGACTCCTTGAAGGAGGAATCCGTCGGTTTCCTCTACAACCTGCAGGTGCAGATCGTTCCGATGGAACCCGACGCGGGCGACGGCGCAGTTCCGGCCGGCGAACCGGTTCCGGCCGTCGCGCCGGCGCCGGCCGACCCGGTCGTGGCCCGTCGTAACGGCTCGTCCTTGCCGCCTCCCAAACCGGTCGGCGGCAAGCAGGCCGGCTCGGTCCGCACCCGGGTCCGCCCGGTGCAGCCGTTGCCCAGCCAGCAGCGGACCGTTCCAGTGGTCACCGACACCGACGGCGCCCCGGCCGCACTCAAGGCCAAGGGTCTGACCCGGCCGGCGGCTCCGCCGCCGATGACCTATTCGGGACCGAGCGAGGACGGCGGCACCGAAACGTCCGGCGCGTCGGCCAAGCCGGGCGCCGGTGGAACTCAGGCGCGCAACGCCCCCTGCTCCTGCGGGTCGGGCAAGAAGTTCAAGCAGTGCCACGGCCGACCCGGCACGCCCTGACCTTTTCCCGGGCCCCCGGAGTCCCGGGCTGTGCTACCCGGTCTGCAGGGCGGTGATCCGCCAGCGGCCGTCCACACCCTGGATGCGGAAGGCCAGTGCCCTGACCCGCTCGGCCCGGCGGAACACGACGGTCACTTCGGCGACGCCGTCAGCCGGTTCGCACACCCGCACGGTGAGCAGGTGACCCAGCGTGCCGCGGACGATCGGGTGGGTCTGCAGGCCGGCGAAGACGTCCGGCGCGCAGTGGACCCGCAATTGGGTCAGCGCCCGCTGACCGGACAGCACCTCGACCAGGGCCCGGGCCAGCACCCGAGCGGACCGCGCCGCGGCCGGCAGGTCCGAGGTGGCCGTGCGCCGCACGCCGATGTCCTTCTCCTCCGACCACAGAGGTACGGCCGAGTCCATGATGGTGTCCGGTGCGGTGGTGACGGGCGCCGGCGGCAGCGTGGCTCGGGTCGCCCGCAACTGTTGCAGCCGGCTGACCGCCGACCTCTCGTCGTCGAACGGCGGTTCGCAGTTCGGGACCGCCGCCAGATAGGGCCTGCGCGGTGCGGATGCCGGCTGGTGTGGTGTGGATGCCGGCTGGTGAAGTGCAGTAGTCATCGTGAATCGCCTGTTCCGGGGCTCGGGGGCGTGAGGATCTGCCCCGGGAGGATGAGATCGGGGTTGTCCCCGATCACTGCGGCGTTCGCCGCGTACCAGTGGTGCCAGGCCTGCTCGATTTCGGGCGGCGTGGCGGTGGCCGGCAGATGCCGCGCCGCGATCGACCACAGGGAGTCGCCCCGCAACACCACCACCGGGTGCCGGACGACCTCGGGTGCCGCCGGGTGTGGGGCGGGAGTCGCCGGCCAGTCGACGTCCACCGGCGGGGCGGCCGGCCCGGCCGGAGTCGGGGGACCGGCCGGGGTCCGCAGACCGGCCGGAAGAACCGTTCGTCGGAGCGACTCGGGGTGGAACGCCGACCCCTCGACGGCGATCCGACCCTGAGCCGGAGCGACCGGCGCGGCTACGCCCGCTGTGGCTACGCCTGGCGCCGCTGCACCCGCCGCGGCTACGTCCGGCACGGCTGCGGCCGGCGGTGTCGCGCCGCAGGCCGCGATGGCGGTGACCATGGAGGCGCCGACGACGGCGAGCAGCACCTGGCGCATGGCCGGTGGTGCCGTTCTGCGCAGCAGCTGCCCGGCGATGCGCCCGGTGATGCCGGGAACACGACTGCAGCACGCGATCGCCGCGACCACCGCGATCCAGGCCAGCAGCAGCCAGACCGCTATGGCGGCGACCATCATCATCGCGGTCTGCGCGACCGCGCCGGTGCCGGTCGGCCGGAAGGTCAAACGGCCGCTGATCAGGGTGTTCACGACGGTGGCCGGACCCGGCAGGGCGCAAGCCAGGAGCCCGAGGGCTGCGACCAGGCCGAGCCATTCAAGAACGTCGGCGCGCCAGCGGCCTCGAAGTTGATCGAACGTCACGAAAGATAGTCAAACAGCATCAAATGAGGTCAGTCAAGTCCAAGGACGGGAGAGTTGACGGAACAGCAGCGATCGGACACGGTGAACGGATGCGATGGGAACGGCTGTTCAGCGATCTGGACGCGCGATTCGACGACCTGGTCGACGCAGAGACGATGAGCGAGATGCGGGACCGGGAACGGGTGGCAGCGGGCGCCATCAGAATGGTGGAGCGGGTCGGTGGCGCGGTCGGGCAGCCGATCCGGATCCGGACCACGGTCGGTATCGCCGTCACCGGCACCCTGAGCACGGTCGGACCGGACTGGCTGTTGGTGCAGGAGGGTCCCGGACGCGAAGCCCTGCTCGCGCACGGCGCCATCACCGTCGTGGAGGGGCTGTCGTCGGCCACCGGAGCGATGGTGAAGGGACTCGAACTACGCCTGAACCTGCGGTATGCGCTGCGCGGGCTCGCTCGGGACCGGTCGCCGGTGGCCCTGGTGGTGCCGGGTGGGTCGGGTGAGCCGACTCCACTGTTCACCGAGATCACCGGCACCATCGACCGCGCGGGGGCGGACTTCGTCGAAGTGGCCCTCCACGCACCGTGGGAACCGCGCCGATCGGCCAGCGTCCGGTCCGTGGTCCTGGTTCCGCTGTCCGCGGTGGTGTTGGTGCGGGCCCTACCGGCCGGTTGACCTCAGGCGTCGCTCGGCAGCGTCGACGGCAGGTCGGCCAGGGTCTCGGCCGTTCGCCGGTAGGCCTGCTCGATGTAGTCCTCGAGCTTGGTCCGTTCCACCCGCCACTGGTTGCGCCCGCCGATCTGGATGCCCTGCAGGTCGCCGGAGCGCACCAGCGCGTACGCCTGGCTGGTCGACACGTTCAGAATTTCGGAGACGTCGGCGAGCGTAAGAAATCGTTCGGCGGTCATCGTGGGGGCCTCCAGGCCGGACAAGCACCCTGATGGGCAACGGCATTCTGTCGAAAGAGTGAAGGAGCAACCAATGTGGTGGTATCACGATCACTCATAGCCACGTAGGCTCATCCTGTCTCCGGTAAAGCCTGGACGGATCGGGCCACGGGGGCCGCGAGCGGGCATTTGAACCACACCGGACTGATTAGCCAGTGTTGAGCTGATCTGAGCTGGTTTGACTTGGTATAGCTTTGCACATCCGGCCCACGGCCGACATGGTGATCCACAGGTGTCCGCCGGTGGAACCCTGCGGAGATCAGCACCTCAGCTCCTTCCAATGCGGGCCTGCACGCGATGACCGGGGGCGGAATGAACACACGGGCGGGCGACGGCGCCCCTGTTCCACGACGGACGACCCGGCCGCGATGGCTGGACGTCCGCATCATCGGCGGCCTCGTCCTGATGATCGTGGCCGTCGTGGTGGGCGCCAGAGTGGTCGGAGCGAGTTCCCACACCAGTCCCGTCTGGGCCGCCGGCCGGGACCTGGCCCGCGGAACGGTCCTGACCTCGACCGACCTCGTGGTGGTCGACGTCAACCTGGCGGGCAACGCCGCGAACTACCTGTCAGCCGCCCCCGGGGCCACCGGGATCGTCGGATCCAGCCTGGACACTCCGGTCAGGACCGGTGAGTTGCTGCCGGTGTCCGCCGTCGCGGCCACCAAACCCGGCCGGATCGTGGTGATCGGCGTGGCGCCGGACCGGATGCCGCCCGGCATCGGCCACGGGGCGGTCATCGACCTCTACCTGACCGAGGGCGGCGGATCGTCCACCGTCGCCGTCCGGACCAGCCTGGTCTCGGCCGGCATCACGGTGCAGTCGGTCACCGCGCCGGCATCCGGCGGCTTGTCCGGCGCGACGTCGAACCGCTACCAGATTGCCGTGCTGGTCTCCGCGCCGGAAGCGGATGCACTGGTCAAGACGCTGCCAAGAGGTGATGCGATCGTGGTGCTGGTCACCGGTTCACGATGATCCCCGGTCTGCTCACCGCTGGTAACGGACAGAGCTGGGAGAACGACCTCGTCGCCGCGCTGGACCGGCCGGGTTCCGCGATGACGGTGATCCTCCGCTGCGTCGACATCGCCGATGTGCTGACCGCGGCGACCACGGGACGAGCCTCGGCGGTCGTGCTCTCCGCCGCGCTGCGGCGCCTGGACACCGAAGCGGTGCAACGGCTCGCGGCGTCCGGGGTGGCGATCGTCGGCATTTACCCGGCCGGCGACGATCGGGTCAGGGATCGGCTGGAGCGGATCGGCGTCCGCGCGGTGCTGGCCGATGACGTCGATCCGCCGGCGGTGCTCGCCGCCGTCCTGACCGCGGTGGCGGACCTGGCCAAGGGGCCGTTCCAGGGGTTGTCCCCGCATCAGGTGATTGCGGATCCGCGGTCCGCGATACCGGCCCCCGGCCACTTTCCCGATACCGGCACACCTGTGGTCCCCCCGTCGGAGCCGGCTCCGAACGGCCGGGTCATGGCGGTGTGGGGCCCGGTGGGTGCCCCCGGTCGATCAACGGTGGCGGCCAACCTGGCCATGGAAGCGGCGGTGATGGGAGTCGAGTCGCTGTTGGTCGACGCCGACGTCTACGGCGGTGTGCTGGCCAGCGCGTTCGGATTGCTCGACGAATCGCCAGGACTGGCCGGTGCCTGCCGGCAGGCGGCCAACGGGCAGCTCGACCTGACCGGACTGAGCAGGCTGGTCTGGGCCGTCGCACCCCGGCTTCGGCTGCTCACCGGCATCAGTCGGGCCGATCGGTGGCCCGAAGTACGCCCGTCCGCACTGACCTCGCTGCTCGCGCTGTGCCGGTCGACGGCGGCGCTGACCGTGATCGACTGTGGCTTCTGTCTCGAGGCGGACGAGGAGATCACCTTCGACACCGTGGCACCCCGCCGCAACGGCGCGACCCTGGCCATCCTGGCCCGCGCCGACGTGGTGCTGGCCGTCGGCTCGGCCGATCCACCCGGTATGGAGCGGTTGATCAGAGGGTTGGCCGAACTGTCCGACATCGTCCCACGCGCGGAGCCGCGGGTGGTCCTGAATCGATCGCGGCGGTCGGCCGCGCCGGCCCAGGATGCGGCGGCGGCACTCGCTCGCTTCGCCGGGATGCGGGTGACGGCATCGCTCCCGGAGGACCGGGCGGCCGTGGACAAGGCGTGGCAGTTGGGTGTCCCGCTGGCCGATGCGGCGCCCGCGTCGTCCCTGCGGAAGGCGATCAGATCGCTCGCGTCGACTGTGCTGGCCGAAGGCCCGGCCACCGCCGCACCGCCAGGTGTGCCGTCCGGCCGCGAACGGGCTGTGCCACGATAAGCCGATGACCGACCGCCTTTCGGCGACCGATGCCGCGTTTCTCTACGCCGAGGATGCATCGACGCCGATGCACCTGGGCGGGGTGGTGATCCTGCAACCGGAGCCGGGGAGCTTCGACTACCAGAAGGTCGTCGATCTGATCGCCGCCCGGCTGTCCCTGGTTCCCCGGTACCGGCAGCGAATCCGATTCGTCCCCGGCCGGCTGGCCCGGCCGGTGTGGGTCGATGACGACCATTTCGACCTGACCTACCACGTGCGGCGTTCCGCGCTGCCCAGGCCCGGAACCGACGCCGCCCTGGATGACCTGATCGGGCGATTGATCTCCCGACCCCTGGACCGCACCCGCCCGCTGTGGGAGATCTACGTCATCGAAGGTCTGGACGACGGGCGCATCGCCGTCGTCAACAAGACGCACCAGGCACTGGTCGACCGGATCGGAGCGGTCGACCTGGCCGCCGCCATTCTGGACATCGCGCGCCGGCCAAGAACACTGCCCGACCAGCCCTGGATGCCGTCGCCCCCGCCGAGCGACGTCGACCTGGTCGTCGATGCCGTCGCCGATATCGCCGCACGCCCGTCCGAACTGGTGGATGTGGCCCGGCTGGCGGCGGCCGATGTCCGTTCCACCGTGGCCAAGGCAGTGCACATCGGGGCGGAGGTCGCCGAGATCGTCCGCCGCACGGTCAATCCGGCCCCCCAGTCGGTGTTGAACGTCACCATGAGCGGGCAGCGCCGGTTCGCCGCCTTTCGGGCCGACCTGGCCAGGATCAAGGCGATCAGGACGGCCCACGGCGGATCGGTCAACGATGTGATCCTGACCGTCATCACCGGCGCACTGCGCACCTGGCTGCTCGCTCGCGGGGAGGCGGTCACCGAGTCGACCACGTTGCGTGCCCTCGTGCCGATGTCCGTCCGTACGCCCGCCGCGAACGAGGACGGCGGGGACGGCATGCCGGTGCCGGTGGTGTCCTACCTGGTCGACATGCCGGTCGCCGAGCCGAACCCGGTGATGCGATTGCATCAGGTGTCGTTCGCCATGGGTGCGCATCTGGATTCGGGGCACCAGGTCGGCGCGGATTCCCTCCTGGAACTCGGCCGGTTCGCCCCACCGACGCTGCATGCCCTGGGGGCCAGGGTGGCCGGCCGGATTTCCGGTCGTCTGTACAACGTGCTGGTCACCAATGTTCCCGGACCGCAGGTGCCGTTGTACGCGGCCGGCTGGCCGGTGATTGCCATGTACCCGGTCGCCCCGCTGGCCAGGGGGCATGCGCTTGCGGTGGCCTGCACCTCCTACCACGGCGAGGTCTTCTTCGGCCTCACCGCCGACCGCGACGCCGTGCCGGACATCGAACAGTTCGCCGAACACATCGGCGAGGCGATCGACGAGCTGCTGCCCGGTACCCCGGGCCACACCGCGACACCCCGCAGGACCGCCGGCCGTAGCACCGCCGGCCGCCGCACCGCTCGCCGCACCGCCGGGGGGCGCACCGCCGGCGGTACTCGGCTGACCGGGCCGGACCCCCGGCCGTGAGGATTTACGTCCCGATCACGTTGTCCATCCTGCGTGAGGTGGTGTCCAGTCGCGCGGTGACGCCCAGGGCGGGCGTCGTCTTCGCGGTGACCGACGCCCTGCGGGGTGAATACCCCGACGCGGACGACGAGGAGCTCGAGTACCTGGCCATGTCGGACGCCGGCCGGGCCAGCCTGCGGTTGTTGGCCGCGGCCGCCCCGGGCGAACCGTCGTTACGGGTGGTCGTCGCCGCCGATGTCGCCACCGTCGTCCCGACCCCCGAACGCGACCGGGCGGCGGCCTGGATCCAGGGTTCGGTGCCGTGGAAGCAGATCGCCTCGGTGCATCTGGACGGGGCGGACGCGGCCGACGTGGTCGGTGCGGCCGCGGCCGTGGTCGACCAGGCCGATCTGGGTGACGAAGACGCCGAGTTCACCGTCGGCTCGGCCGAGGACATCGCCCTGGCCTGGTACGCCCCCGGCGAGATCGCCTACCTGATCCAGGACCTCGACGGCACGCCCTGATCAGCGGCAGGCCCGTGTCAGTTGCTCTTGGTGAATTCCAGCTCGAGGGAGATCTCGACCTTGTCGCTGACCACGGCGTTGCCGGCGCCGAAGGCGGCGTTGAAGGAGACGTCGAAGTCCTTACGGCTGATCGAGGTGGTGGCGGAGAAGCCGATCCGCTCGGCGCCGTAGGCGTCGACGGTGGCACCCAGGAACTCGGTGGCCAGCTCGACGGACTTGGTGATGCCACGGATGGTCAGGTCGCCGACCAGGACGAACTCGTCGCCGTCGAAGTTCTTGATGCCGGTGGACGCGAAGGTCAGCGTCGGGTGCTCTTCGACGTGCAGGAAGTCGGGGGACTTGACGTGTTCGTTGCGCTGCTCCTGCTTGGTGTCCACGGAGGTCGCGTCGATGACGGCGGTGACCGATCCATCGGCCAGGCCGGACTCCGGGATCACCAGAGTGGCGGACTGCAGAGCGAACGTACCCTTGGCCTTGCCGACGGCCATGTGACGAACCTTGAAGCTGACGTCCGAGTGGACGGTGTCCCCGGTCCAGGTGCCGGTCAGGGTGGTGGTGGGCGAAGTCATGGAGCCTCCAAGTGTGTGATGTGTCAACGATCTGTCTCCACGAACATAGTCCGGAGACGGTAGACATGTCACCTAGTTTGGCCCTGAGGTTATGTGACGTTCGTCATCACGCGGCGATTCCCGGCCGGCCGGGTCCGGGTCACTACCGGTCAGTAGCATCTGCCCTGACACACCCGGATGAGGCGTTCGCATCACAGGGACCAAGCGGTGCCCCAGTGGTGGTGTGACCGGAGAACGAGAAGCGGAGCGAACGCTGCGATGAGGAGCTGGCCCGAACAGCAGCCGGCGCGCCCGGACAGTCTGTCGGCGCCCACCGCGGAGCGGGGACGGCCGTCGGATCGATATCTCGGCCGGTTCGTGGCGATGGGGGACAGCTTCACCGAAGGTGTCGGGGACGAGTTGCCCGACGGTTCGGTGCGTGGCTGGGCGGACGTGGTCGCCGGCGTGCTCTCGCAGATGTGGCTGCGGGACGATCCGGCCGGCGAGCGCACCGGATACGCCAATCTGGCCGTGCGGGGCAAACTGCTCGGGCCGATCATCGACGAGCAACTCGACGCGGCGCTGGATCTGCGGCCCGATCTGGTCACATTCGCCGGTGGCGGCAACGACATGTTGCGGCCGCGCGCCGATCTGCCCGCGCTGCTGCGACTGGTCGACCTGGCGGTGGCGCGACTGGTCGATTCCGGTGCGACGGTGATCGTCTTCACCGGCGCCGACCCGTGTGACGGGCTGCCCCTGGGCAACCGCATCAGGGCCACCGGTGATCGACTGGCCGCCGGCGCCCGACTGGTCGCCGACCGCCGCGGGGCTCTGCTCGTCGACCTCTGGCCGATCGCCGAGCTCCGTCATCCGCGGTACTGGGCCGCCGACCGGCTGCACCTCAACGAGGCCGGTCACCGCCAGGTCGCAGGACGGGTGTTGGACACCGTCGGCGTGCCGCGCCCGGCCGGCGCCCGCTCCTGGACGGCCTCCGCCGAGGCCTCGGTGCGGCCGCCGCGCACCGCTCGGAACGAGCTGGATTTCTATTGGGAGTACGTCGGTCCGTGGGTCAGGCGGCGGTTGACCGGCACGTCCTCGGGTGACCACCGGCTCCCCAAGCGTCCCGTGCTGGCGCCGATGGAAGGTCTGGCCCGCTGACCGGCGCCGAACGGCGCGTCAGGAGGACGTCACCGACAGGTTCTTCCACTGCGGCCAGGAGTAGGTCCAGTCGAACAGGTCGCCGTCGGCGGAGGACAGGTTGATGGTGGTCCCGGTCACCTCGACCGGGTCACCCAGCAGAGAGGACTTGTAGAAGGCCTCGGCGTCGGCGAGCGAGAGGTTTACGCAGCCGTGCGAGACATTGGTGTTGCCCTGGTCGCCGACCGTCTTGGGGTTGGCATGGATGAACTCGCCGTTGTCGCTGATCCGGACGGCCCAGTGCTCGAGCACGTTGGTGTAGCCGTACTTGGGGTTGCTCATCAGTTTGGTCTCGTCCATGTCATTGATGACGTGGATGCCGGAGCGGGTGATCTTGTCGGGCGTGTCGCCCTTGCCGTACGAGGCCGGGTAGGACGCCACCTGCTTCCCGTCTCGGAAGACGAGCAGATTGTGGGAGTCCACGTCGGCCTTCACCACCTGATTGCGTCCGATGGTGAAGTCGCTGGTCACGTCGGCGCTTCCGTAGGCGCCGTCGGCGAATTTCAGGCCGTAGACGTTCGCCTCCACGTGCACTTTGGTGTTGGCCGGCCAGTAGCTCTGCGGCCGGAAGTCCAGCGCCCACAGGCCGTTGTCGTGCTGGATCCACACCCAGGCGCCGGTGACCTTGGGCGTGGTGGTGATGGTGACGTTTTTGGCGATGGCGGCCCCGTCGACCGGTTTGAGACCGAAGGACACGATGACCGAGGTGGCCACGCCGACCACCTTGCCGTCACCGGGGCTGATGGTGGTGCGCACCTTGTTGGCCGGGACCAGGGTGGTGAAGGTGCCGTTGATCGGCACCACCGTGCCGTCCGTGGCGGCGGCCGCCCCGGTCGCCGTGTAGGTCTTGCCGTAGCCGAGCACCTCCCCGAGTGACCAACTGGTGCCGTCGGCCGAGATCGTCCCCTTCAGCGCCTTGCCGTTGGGGCTGGTCAGCGTCAAGGTGGTGATCCGGCCGTTGGTCGCCGAGATCTTGATCGGGTCGACGGGTGACACCGTCCGGCTGCCGAACGCGGGGCTGGCGGTCACCACCGGTGCGTCCGCCGGGGAGGCGGACACGACCGGACCGGTCGGGTCGGAGCCGGCCGCGCCCGCAGCCAGGGATGACGCCGGTGCCGACGAGGCGACCGCGGGCGCCGCCCCCGAGCCGGCTGCCCCGGAGGCGGGAGCCGAGCCGGCCGCCCCGGAGGCGGGAGCCAGGCCGGCTGCCCCGGACACGGGCGCTACCCCGGAGGCAGGCGACGCCGCCCCGGTGGCCGCACCTGTTGAGGGCGAACCCGACGACGCGGTGCAGGCCGTGCCGGCCAATCCGATCGCGATCACCAGTACCGCGATGCGCCCGATTCCGGTCGAGCCGGCTCGTCGGATCAGCTGCATGTCAAAACCGTCCAATACTGGTGTTGTTGCGTGATGCCCCGGCGGGGACCCGCCCCCGGCCACTCGACGGCCGGCCGCCGCCGGTAGGCGACCGACAGTCCGGCCCACCTGGTCACGGGTCTTGATCATGGACGCGTGGGTCGGCGTCCGGTTGCTCACCGGCGCCCGGGATCGTCCGCCGCGGCTTTGGCCGCAGGTTCCCCGCCGGACTCGTGGGCGTCATCGGCCGTCTCGCCGGGTTCCGGCGACCCGGACTTGGACGCCAGCAGCCGCCGGAACGAGGCCAGTCGGCCGGGACGGGCACCGCCGGCCGCGACGAACGCGTCCAGGGCGCAGCCGACTCCGGTCGAATCGGGCCCCCCGTCGGGACCCGAGTGGTCACAGCCGGGGGGACAGTGGACCGTTGCCGGCAGCAGGTCGTCAAAGGTCTCCAGCAGGTCGTCGGCGCTCACGTGGGCTAGCCCGAACGACCGGACGCCGGGCGTGTCGATCACCCAGCCGCCGTCGGGCAATGCCAGAGCGACTGCCGATGTCGAGGTGTGCCGTCCCTTCCCCACCCCGGTCACCGACCCGATCGTCCGTAGCGCCTCCGGGACCAACGCGTTGACCAGCGTCGACTTGCCGACCCCGGACGGCCCGACCATCACCGAGACCAGCAGGTGCAGGGCTCCCCGGACCAGGTCGAGGCTGTCCGGGTCGATCGCGCGATCTTCCTTCCGGGCCCGCCGGGTGACGATGATCGGCAGATCGAGGTCGCGGTAGGCCTCGAGCAGCGGGGCCGGGTCGGCCAGGTCGGCCTTGGTCAGCACCAGCACGGGGTCCAGGTCGCCGGTGTATGCGGCGACCAGGCAGCGATCGATGAATCCGGTCCGCGGCGTGGGGTCGGTCAGTGAGGTGACGATCACCAGTTGGTCGGCGTTGGCCACGATGACGCGCTCGGCGAGGTCGGTGTCGTCGGCCGACCGGCGCAGCACGCTGCGACGCTCGGAGATCCGCACGATGCGGGCCAGGGTGTCGCTGTCGCCGGAGATGTCGCCGACGATGTCCACCAGGTCGCCGACCGCGACCGCTCGGCGGCCCAGTTCGCGGGCCCGCATCGCGGTGACCGACCTGGCTCGTCGGGTTCCGCCGCCGACCAGGCAGGTGTAGCGCCCGCGGTCGACGGCCGTGACCATGCCCGACGTGGAGTCCTCGTGGGCGGGGCGGGTTTTCGTACGGGGCCGGGATCGATGGGTTGGGCGGACGTGGACGTCGTCGTTGTCCCAATCGTCGCCGAGGGTGCTCAGGACGACGTCCCTGTCCCGGCGAGCATGGTCGCCCACAGCGAGGCGAACCCGGGCAACGTCTTGGCCGTGGTGTCGATGTCGTCGACGATGACGTCCGGCACCCGCAGCCCGACGATCGCCCCCGCGGTCGCCATCCGATGGTCGCCCCAGGCCGGCCATCCACCACCGGTCAGCGGCCGCGGACGGATGAGGACCCCGTCCGATGTTTCCTGCGCGTCCCCGCCGATGCCGGTGATGTTGCCGGCGAGAGCCGCCAGTCGGTCGGTCTCGTGACCGCGGAGATGCCCTATCCCGCGCAGCCGGCTCGGGCCGTCGGCGAACAGGGCCAACGCCGCGATGGTCGGCGTTAATTCGCCGACGTCGTGAAGATCCAGATCCACCCCGGACAGCCGGCCGGTGCCGGTCGCCGTCAACAGGTCACCGGTGATGCTCACCTCGACGCCCATCACCGCCAGAATCCACCGGATGGCATCACCGGGCTGGGTGGTCGTGGCCGGCCAGTGCGGGATCCGCACCGTGCCGCCGGCCACGGCCGCGGCGGCCAGGAACGGGGTGGCGTTCGACAGGTCGGGCTCGATCGCCGCCGTCCAGGGGGAGACCGGGCCCGGTTCGACCCGCCAGGTGTTGGCGCCGCCGTCGTCCACCACCACTCCGACGGATCGCAACAGCTCCGTGGTCATCTGGATGTGCGGCATCGAGGGCACGGGTTTACCCGTGTGCACGACGGTCAGGCCCCGTCGGTACCCGGCGGCGGACAACATCAGTCCGGAGACGAATTGGGAGGACGCGGAGGCGTCGATGTGGACGGTGCCGCCGGGCAACGGCCCGTCCCCGTGCAGGACGAAGGGCAGACGATCGCCGTCGATCCTGGCTCCGAGGTGGCGGAGAGCGTCCAGGATGGTCGCCATCGGTCGGTTCCGCGCGTACTCGTCGCCGTCGACCGTGACGTCGCCGACGGCGTTGACCGCCAACGGCGGGAGGAACCGCATCACGGTGCCGGCCAGACCACAGTCGATCTGGGCCGGTCCGCGCAGTGGGTGGGGCGTCACCCGCCACGTCGGTGCGCTCTTGTCGACCGCCACGCCCAGTGCGACCAGCGCCGCGGCCATCAGGTCGGTGTCCCGGCTGGCCAGCGGAGCGGTGACGACGGAGGGGCCGGTGGCCTGGGCGGCCAGGATCAACGCCCGGTTGGTCAGCGACTTGGACCCGGGCACCGCGACGGTGGCGTCGATCGGGCCCGAGGCGGTCGGGGCCGTCCAGCCGGCCGTTGCAGATGCGATCACCGGTCCATTTTCGCCTACCCGGCCGGCCGGGGCGAAGCCGCCCGGAGAGCGACGATCCGGACACGCGGGACGGTCCCGGTCGGACGCCGCCGGGCTCGGCGCCTCGGGGGGACGGTCAACCGAAGGGCAGTGGCCCGGCACCGTGATTGATCAGGGTCGCGACCAGGCTCCTGGTCGACGTGGTCGTCACCCAGCAGGCGAATCCGCTGCCCTGCGTCCGGGAGATCACGGCCAACTGGCCCCCGAAGGTCGGATCCGGGGTCTGCATCACCTCCCCCGTCAACCGCACGCAGTCGGCCGTTGTCGCCCATCTCTGACCGAACGACCTGGTCAGCAACTCGGCATGGTGCGGCCGGTCGCAGGACACCGGCAGCTCGTCGGGCTCCACGGCGCAGCTGGCGAACGCCCCGGGCGGGGTGCCGATGCTCGCGTCGCGCGCGGTGCCGGTGTAGCTGATCGGGTAATCCAGAAGACCGGGCATCAGCTCGCAGCTGTACCAGCGTTGTCCGAGCTGCCATTCGATGTCGCCCGGGACCGTCACCCGGGTGAAGAAGCTGACCTGGATCCGCGGGATCGCCGTCCTGCTGCCCCAACCCAGGAACCGACCGGCCACCTGGTCGCAGTGCTGGCTCAGCGGACCGCCGGTAAAGGTGGCGTCGGTGACGGTGGGACGTTTCGGCCAGGTCTTCGGATCCAGCGTGCCGACGGCCAGGACTTCGGCGCTGTGCGGTTCGCCGCACGGAACGTGGGGCACCAGGTCGACGACCGAGTTGAGTTGGTCGGGAGTGGCCAGGGGTCCCAGGCAGTCGCCCACCTGCGGACGGGGATCCACATGGACGCCCGGAACGGCCCGGCCGGGCAGGCTCCGGCCGAGGATCCCGGGCACACAGAGCACAGCGACCAGGATCACCGCCATCAGCAAGCCGCCGGCGCACCGTCGGTCCACAAGCGCCTCCTCGAACGCGGCACCAGCGGCGCGCGTCACGGCGCGTCGACCTTTCCACTATGGACCGGCCGGACCGGCCGCAACACCTCCGGTGAGCAGCACCGAGGGCGCCCGACGTGGTCGTCGGGCCGGGCGGGGCAGAATCGGGGGATGTGCGGTAGATACGCAAGCTCCGCCACCACCGCCAGCCTCTACGGGGCGTTCGACATCGACGAGGTGGTCGGCGACGATGTGGCACCGTCGTGGAACATTGCGCCGACCGACGAGGTACGCGCCGTCGTGCGGCGCACCCCTCGCGGTGACCAGCACGACGCAGCCCAGGTCACGCAGCTCCGCACGTTGCGCTGGGGTCTGGTGCCGAGTTGGTCGAAGGACTCCCAGGGTGCTGCCCGGCTGATCAACGCCCGGCAGGAAACCGTCACCGTGACACCGGCTTTCAAGAACGCCGCCGGCCGCCGTCGTTGTCTGCTGCCCGCCGATGGCTACTACGAATGGCAGAAGACCGCCGAGGGCAAGATCCCGTACTTCCTGCACGCACCCGACGACGGCCGGCTCTCGTTCGCCGGCCTGTACGAGCTGTGGCCCGACCCGGGCGTGCCCGACGACGACCCCGGCAAGTGGCTGTGGACCTGCACGGTGATCACCCGGCAGGCCACCGACACCCTCGGCGAGATTCACGATCGTTGCCCGGTCGTCGTGCCGGCCGACCTGCGCGCCGCATGGCTGGACTGCACCACCGGTGACCCTGCCCGCGCGAGAAGGTTGTTGGACGAGATCCCTGCGCCGCTCCTGGAGCCGCGCGTGGTGTCCACCGCGGTCAACAGTGTTCGCAACGACGGACCGGACCTGATCAAGCCCGCCGTTCGCCCACCCGCGCAGCCGACCCTCGATATCTGACGCACATTCGTCGGTCGGACTCCGCCCGGCTGCTAGGCGGCGGAAATCGACGCCACCGAAGCGCCGCACACCCGGATCAGGTCGGCCGGAGCGATCTCCACCTGCAGGCCACGGCGCCCGGCGCTGACGAGAACGGTGGGGAAGTCGCCCACGCTGGTGTCGACGACGGTCCTCAGCCGGCGGCGCTGCCCCAACGGCGAAATGCCTCCGGCGACGTAGCCGCTGGATCGCTCCGCCTCCGCGACCGGCGCCATCACCGCCTTCTTGCCCCCGGCGGCCGCGGCCAGCGCTTTCAGGTCCAGGTGCGCCGCGACCGGCACCAACGCCACCACCAGCGTCCCGTCGACCGAAGCCACGAGTGTCTTGAACACCCGGGCGGGATCCTGCCCGAGCGCCGCCACCGCCTCGTCGCCGAAGGCGGTGGTTCGCGGGTCGTGTTGGTACGGGCGAAGGGTGTGCGCAATGTCGGCCTTGCGCAGAACGGCGATCGCGGGTGTAGGGGCACCGGACATCCCTGCAGAGTAGGGCGCGACAGTCAAGGGGTGACCACACAGACGGGATTCACCGGACATGGCCTCGCGGTCACTTCGCGCCCGAACGCGGCGGAATAGCCGAATGTCGGGTGGCGTTGGGCACCATGGAAGCGAGGTGGCCGATGGCAGCGTCAGCGGTATTGAGCCGGCCCGGCACGGTTGACATGAGCACGGTTGACATGAGCACGCACATCAGTGTGTTCCCGGCGCAGGTCGCAGCGGTGGATCAGCCCGTGACCCGGTCGGGCGTACCCTCACAGTCCAGTGGGGCGCATGTCCCGCGCGCCCGGCGGACGGGTGGGATCGCAGGGACGAGGGTGCTGGTGGCGACAGATACCGAGACGGATTCGGGCCCAGGTGGCGTGGTCGGTCCGGAGCTCGCAGATGAGGTCGTCAGCGACCGGGAACTGTCGGACCGCTTCACCGAACAGGCGATGCCGTTGCTGGATCAGCTGTACGCGGCGGCCATGCGCATGACGAGGAACCCCGCAGACGCCGAGGATCTGGTGCAGGAGACGTACCTGAAGGCATTCGGTGCCTTCAAGTCCTTCGCGCAGGGCACCAACTTGCGGGCCTGGCTGTACCGCATCCTGACCAACACCTACATCAACGGTTACCGCAAGAAGCAGCGGCAGCCGCTGGTCTCGCCGACCGAAGAGATCACCGACTGGCAGCTCGCGGCCGTCGAGTCGCACACCTCGACCGGGCTGCGCTCGGCCGAGATGGACGCCCTGGACCGGCTCCCGGACAACGACGTGAAGGCAGCGCTGCAGGAGCTCCCCGAGGAGTTCCGGCTGGCCGTCTACCTCGCCGACGTCGAGGGCTTCGCATACAAGGAGATCGCCGAGATCATGGGTACTCCGCTGGGCACGGTGATGTCGCGGCTGCACCGGGGACGTCGCCAGCTGCGCGGCCTGCTGACCGACTACGCAACCGAGCGCGGGTTTCTGCGCACCCGTGCAACCGACCTGAATGAGGTGTGACGATGGCGTGCGGAGATCCGAACGAGATCGAATGCGCCAGCGTCCTGCGGGACGTCTGGCTGTTCCTGGACGACGAACTCGATCCGGAGAACCGGGCGAAGGTGGAGGCGCATCTGGACGGCTGCTCGCCGTGTCTGGATGAGGCCAACCTCGATCAGAAGCTGAAAGCACTACTGCAAACCAAGTGCGGCGGGGACAGGGCGCCGGAGCAGCTGCGCGAGAAGTTGGCGGCGCGGCTCCGTTCGGTGACGGTGTCGAGCGTCAGCGGGCCCGGTGTCGAACAGGTGTCGGTCCGTACCGTCGAATACTGACCAGCTCGCAGCTCGGTAACTCTGCCCACGAGCGACCGCCGACATCGGCCGGCCGGGCACCGATCTCAGGCGTTCGGCCGGTTCCCGTGGTTGGCGCCGTTCTTCTTCCGAGACTTCCGCTTACGGCCTCGCTTGCTCATGGTGTCTCCACATCTTCACATTGCCCAGGATCGTTGCCCGGTGAACCGTGTCCGGGGATCAGAATCCGGGTCAGGTTTTGCGCGTGCTGCCGGACCGGTCTTGGCCCAGCGCTGTGTGTCATTTTGCCATGTCGCCGAGCTCCGGATGTCCATCGGCGGATCAGCGACCCGGCCCATAGCGTGGATGGGGCGATCAGCCTTTCCGGTCGTCGCGGCGTGGAAGGATGGTCGGCAGTGCCGTTAGGTGCTCGGCCGTCCTCACCAGGGGCGTGCGGGGGTGTCCGGGGCATGACGGCGGGCGCGCCCAACGGCGCACCGAACCCACAGCGGAAGGAACGCGCCGATGGCCGAGGAAGTGCGTGCCGAGATGGTGGCCAACGTCTGGAAGGTGCTGGTCGCCCAGGGCGACACCGTCGTCGACGGTGACACGTTGGTGATCCTGGAGTCGATGAAGATGGAGATTCCGGTGATCGTCGAGGTGGACGGCACGATCGCGGTGTTGGCCGTGACCGAGGGACAGGTCGTCCAGGAGGGCGACCTGATCGCGGAGATCTCCTGAGCACCCTTTCCGACCTGCTGGCCGAGCACACCTCGCTGTCCGGCTCCGCGGTCGCCCACCTGCAGGGCCTCGTGTCCGAGTGGCAACTCCTGGCCGACCTGTCGTTCTCCGACCTCCTGGTCTGGGTGCCCACCGAGTCGCCGGACCTGGATACGA
This sequence comes from uncultured Nakamurella sp., assembly GCA_964250735.1. GTDB lineage: Bacteria > Actinomycetota > Actinomycetes > Mycobacteriales > Nakamurellaceae > Nakamurella. The sequence continues at coordinate 21,803 of CAXUHA010000012.1, forward strand.
CTGCGCAGTGGATCTGCGCCGCCCAGGTGCGTCCGACCACCGGGACCACCGCGCATCTGGACGACATGGTGGCCGTCCGCGCCGACACCGGCGAGGCGGAACTGCTGTGGCAGGCCTGGCAGAAGGCGGAGATCGTGTCCGACTCCGAGCTGGGCGTTCTCGATGCGGACGGAGTCCCGGTCCACCCGGTGCGCGAGCCGCGCAGCCGCACCCATCGACGCGAAGTGGTGCCCGTCTGTCACGTCGGCACGGTCGTCGCCGTGATCAGCCGAGACACCGGAAGGCTGGTCGGACGGGAGGCGAGCCTGCTGGAGACGGCCTACGTCGACGCCGCCGAGGATCTGTTCCAGATGGTGGCGGACGGCACCTTCCCGCCGGCGATCCAGGCCGGCGAAATCCACACCGGGCCACGGGCCGGGGACGGACTGCTCCGGCTGGACGCCGACGCCCGGGTGGTCTACGTCAGCCCCAACGCGGTCTCCGCCTACCACCGGATGAATTTCAACGATTCCGTCCTCGGGGTCGACCTGGCCAGTCTGACCCGCACCCTGGTCGCCGATCCGTTCGACGCCGCGGAGCTCGCCGCCCGGATCTCGGGGGCGGTCCAGGGCCGCAGCAGTCTCCGGATGGAAGTGGAGGTCAGGGCGGCGACGGTGCTGTTCCGGGCGCTCCCGCTGCGTCCCCGGGGCCGGCCGTCGGGAGCGCTGGTGCTGGTCCGCGATGTCACCGAGGTGCGGCGCCGGGACCGGGCGCTGCTGAGCAAGGACGCGACGATCCGGGAGATCCACCACCGGGTGAAGAACAACCTGCAGACGGTGGCGGCCCTGCTACGGCTTCAGGCGCGGCGCTCCAAGGACGGCGCGGTCCGCCATGCGCTGGCCGAGTCGGTGCGGCGGGTGTCCTCGATCGCTCTGGTGCACGACACGTTGTCGCTGTCCCCGGAAGACCGCGTTGACCTGGATCAGATCGTCGATCGGCTGGTGCCCATCGTCGCCGAGGTGGCCTCGGCCGAGATCAAGGCCCGGGTGCGCCGGATCGGCAGCTTCGGCGTGATCAGCGCCGAATTGGCCACCCCGTTGGTGATGGTGCTGGCCGAGGTCGTGCAGAACGCCCTCGAGCACGGCTACCGGGTCCCGAGGTCGAACGCGGAGGTGGTGATCGGCGTGGAACGGTCCGCCCGTCAGCTGGACATCAGGGTGGTCGACGACGGAGTCGGACTGCCCACCGGCTTCTCGTTGGAGAAGGGTTCGGGGCTCGGCCTGCAGATCGTCCGGACGCTGATCGACGCCGAGCTCCTGGGTTCCATCGGCATGCGCCGGCGCGACGACGCACCCGGCACCGAGGTGCTCATCCGTATCCCGCTACGTGGCCGTACGTGATGAGAGTCGACCGCTGGGCACGACTTGCCCCACTGGCTGGTGACTACAGGCTTCGGGCGCGGGCCCTGGCCCGGCGACGCTTGAGCGCCCGACGCTCGTCCTCGCTCATCGCGCCCCAGACACCGGCGTCCTGCCCGGTCTCCAGCGCCCAGGTGAGGCACTCACTCGTGACCGGGCAGCGCTGACAGACGGCTTTGGCTTCGGCGATCTGCAGAAGCGCTGGTCCGGAGTTCCCGACCGGGAAGAAAAGCTCCGGATCCTCGTCGCGGCAGATTGCGCGGTGGCGCCAGTCCATCTTGTGATCGCTCCTTCGTGAAGGCGGCCCCGGGGGATCGCCACGTTTCGTGTCGGTGTCAAGGTTGATGAGATGAAGCATTCGCGGTAGAACATTCACACTGAGTAATCAAAGTTCACACTGAGTAATTCAAGGTTCACATCGAGTCCTAGGTGATTCACACTGCGTCATTCACACTGACGGGCACCGGGTTCGTCACCCGGGCACCCATACGTCAGCCTCTGAGACTCCGGGCTGCTCGGACGCCGATTTTGGCAACCGGGTGGTCCGGTGGTATTGAAGCCCCCGAACTAGGACCTCAATAGTTGCATGTGACACGGGTATGTCAAGGGTTTGTGTCGGGCGGGTTACGCAGCTCACGTTTTGATCACGACGGTGCATCATCGATCACCATGATGCCTGTTCGGAACGATTCAGACCAGCATTTTTCCGGTTCTTACCCCAAACCTCCTTCCCGCAAACGAGTCGGCAGTCCGGTCAGCACGCGCAGGGCCGCCGGTACCGACACGAAGCTCGCACCGTCCCGCAAGCCCAAATAGTCGCCGTCCACCTGCAGCCCGACCGGCTGCGAACACTGCACCGTGACAGATGTCACATCGTCGTTGCGGATGAGGGCTCGGGAGGAAGGGCCGGTATTCACCCCAATGAGTTGTCCGGTCACCCGCAGTACGCTCAGCAGTCGCATGCTGGTCAGGGCGAACAAGCCGAGACCGCGGTCCGGGCTCGTGCCGGGATTGGTCCGGACCGGTCGGGATTCGAGGTAGGTCCACGGGTCGACGTTGGACACGAAGACCAGATGCACGCCCTTCCGGGGCTCGCCACCGTCGACGGTGACGGTGAGGCGAGGTTTGCCACGTTCGGCCCGCAGGTAACCTGCCACGGCCTTGCGGACGTGGAGCATGTTGGAGATGGGTTTGCCGGTGGCCCGGCGGTCCTCCACCGCCTTCACCACCTCGGCGTCCAGACCGAGACCGGCGTTGAAGGTGAAGTAGCGCTCGTCCACCCGACCGAGCGAGATCGTCCGCGGCGGCTGACGGACGATCAGTGCCTCGAGGATCTGCTCGGTGGCCAGCACCGGGTCCGGATCCATACCCATCGCGCGGGCGAAGACATTGGTCGAACCGCCGGGGACGACCGCCAGCATGGGGGCCGATTTTCCGGCGTCGGCGGCCATGATCCCGTTGACCACTTCGTTGACCGTGCCGTCCCCGCCGTGGGCCACGATCAGTTCCGCGCCGCCCGCCACCGCCTTGGTCGCCAGCTCTGCGGCATGCCCGCGACCGGAGGTCTGGGCGACGACCAACCGCACCTCGGCCGCCAGGGCGTGGGCCAGCAGATCGCGCCGTCGTTCGGTGGTCGCGGTCGCGTGCGGGTTGACGATCATCATGGCGCGCATCGTGGCGGAGCCTACGTGGTGCCCGTCGCGCCCGGCGGGCGACGAGGGCGGAGCATCCGCCGCGGAATCGGTAATCTCGGGGCGTGACTCCAGCGGCCGGTCCCGGCTCCGTCAGCATCCCGCCGCCGAAGTCCGTGGCCGTATCAGGGCTGCTGGTCTGTCTGCAGGCGCTGGGCGTGGTGGTGCTGACCGTCGCGATCCTGGTGTCCGGATTTTCGCACTCCGCCGCGGTCGGCCAGTTGCTCGCGCAGGCGGCCTACTACCTGGTGCTGGCGGCGGCCATGGCGGCGTGCGGACTGGCGCTGCTGACCGGCCGGCGGTGGGGCCGGACGCCGACGATCGTGCTGCAGATCGTCCTCGCCGCCGTGGGGTACTGGTTGACGGTCCCGAGCGGCCGCCCGGTCTGGGGGATCAGCCTGATGCTGATCGCGGTGATCACCGGCGGACTGCTGTTGACCAGAGGCGCGAACGACTGGATCAGTCGGTTCCCGTCCCTGTTCGGGCCAGAGCCGGGCCGGTGAGCCGGTAGACGGTCCAGCCGTCCATGGCGATCGCCCCGAGGGCCTGGTAGAAGCGGATCGACCCCTGGTTCCAGTCGAGCACCGACCACTCGACACGCGCGTATCCGCGTCGAAGGGCGATCCGGGCGAGATTGAGCAGCAGGGCCTTGCCCAGGCCCGATCCCCGGTGTTCCGGCTGCACGTACAGGTCTTCGAGATAGATGCCGTGCACCCCTTCCCAGGTCGAATAGTTGAGGAAGTGGAGCGTGTAGCCGACCACCTCGCCGGCGGCCTGCGCCACGTGGCCGAACACGGCGGGCGACTCGCCGAACAGGGCGGCCTGCAACAGCTCCGGGGTGAGGTGGCACAGCTCGGGCAGCCGCTCGAACACGGCGAGTTCGTGCACCAGCTGGACGATCTTGTCCACGTCGGCGGGTGTCGCCGGCCGGATCCGGGGGTCCGTGGCCGACTCGTCGGGGCCCGGTCGGACGGGCGCCCGCCGGTCAGGCATCCGGCTTACCGGACAGGACGTGCCGGAACGGCACGACGTTGGCATGCTCGATGCACGGCTTGTCGTGGTAGGTGCCGAGCACGGTGATGGCGGCCGGATTCATCAGCAGCAGGCTGCCCGCGGCGATCGGCAGTCCGACCCAGCGCACGGCAAGGACCCGGGACATGTGCCCGTGGCAGACCAGCGCCACATCACCCCGCTCCAGCGCTTCACCCGCCCCGGCCAGGACGCGGTCGGCCCGGGCGGTCACCTGGGCCGGCGTCTCGCCGCCGGGTGCGCCGTCGGTGAAGATCGCCCAACCCGGCCGGTCCAGATGGATCTGCTTGCTGGTGATCCCCTCGTACTCGCCGTAGTTCCACTCGGCCAGGTCCTCGACCACCTCGTCGACCGGCAGTCCGGCCAGTTCCGCCGTCCGTCGGGCGCGGAGCCGTGGACTGCTCCACACGGTGACCGGCTCCAGCGCCAGGCCGGACAGCAGGGCGGGAATGGTCCCGGACTGCTCGACGCCCTCCTCGGTCAGGTCGAGGTCGGTCACCGAGGTGTGCTGGCCACTGGCACTCCACGTCGTCTGGCCGTGCCGGATCAGGGCAATTCTGGAAGACATGGCGTGCTCGCTCTCTGTGCCGCCCCACCGGGGGCCGAAAGGGATTCAGGTCGGCCGGGCGGCCGGCTCGGACAGGGCGGCCGGCTCGGACAGGGTGGCCACGTGGTCGCGGCAGGCCTCCCAGGAGGGGAGCAGGCCGGACTCCACCGCCTCCGCGAGGGTGGGCGCCCCGCGGTCCTTGTCGGAGAGCAGGAAGTTCGCGGTGTCCGGCAGCGGAAGCCCCAGCGCGGGATCGAGCGGATTGACGGCGTGCTCCCGACCCGGCGCATAGGCCGTCGAACAGAGGTAGGTCAGCGTGGAACCGTCCTGAAGGGCCAGGAACCCGTGACCCAACCCTTCGGACAGGTACACCGCGCGACGGTCGACCGTGTCCAGCCGAACCGAGTCCACCGTGCCGAAGGTCGGCGACCCGATCCGCAGGTCGACGACGAAGTCGATCACCGCACCTGCAGCACAGGTCACGTACTTGGCCTGGCCGGGCGGGACGTCCGCGAAATGGATGCCTCGCAGACTGTCGGCCCTGGACACCGACATGTTCGCCTGGGCCAGCTCCAGCGGGTGACCGGCTGCTCCCCGCAGTTCACCGACCTTGAACCACTCGAGGAACAGGCCCCGATCGTCCCCGTGCTGGATCGGGGTGAACTCGAAAGCGCCGGGCACCGCGAGTGCTCGTACCTGCATGCTGGCCGAGCCTAGTTCGAGTCGGTCGCGGTGAGCACGAGTGGGCCCCAGCCCAGGGCTGCTGGCCGACCGACCAGGCCGGCACCGCAGGTGATCACGGAGCCCGGCCGCCGATCGCGGCGGTCAGTGCTGCCACCGCCTCCACGGTCGGCCCGACGAGCGTGTCGAACATGCAGGACGGTGTCCGGGACTCCGGTTCCGGGCACGAGTGCGCCACGGTGAGGCCGATGGCGGCGATCGGCATCGCATTGTGGTCGTAGACCGCCGCCGCGACCGAGGCCGCCCCCCCGGTGATCTGGCCGTCTTCCTGGGCCCATCCACGACGCCGCACCTCGGTCAGCCGCGCCCGCAGCTCCGACAGGCTCCCGGGACCGCGGCCGGTCCGGTCGACGAACGCGTCGGCGTCCGGGAACAGGGCTCTGACCTGCCCGAAGGGAAGTCGGGCCAGGATCGAGAGCCCGGTCGCGGTCAGTGCGGCCGGCAGTCTGATGCCGACATCGCTGATCAGGAAGACCGAGTTGTCGGCCGGCTTCTCCTTGATCAGGTAGAGCGTCTGCGAGCCGTGCAGGACCCCGAGGTGGGCGATGGCCCCGGTGGCGGCGACCAGACGTCCGATGATCGGTCGGCTGAGCCGCTCGAGCGGCTCCGATCGCAGAAACGCGGTGCCGATCTCGAAGGCGGCGACACCCAGCCCCCAGCGCCGCTCCGTGGGCAGGTGCACGGCAAAGCCGGCCGCGGCCAGTTCGGTGAGCAGGTCGTAGGTCGTCGAGCGGGGCAGGCCCAGATCCCGGGAGATCGCTCCTGCGGTCAGCGGTGACGGGCGACTGGCCAGCAGCCGCAGGACGGCCAGCCCACGCCGGAGCGCAGGGACGGCTCCGGCATCGGGCCTGGGGGGTTCCACTTGTCCGGTATACCGGACAGCAACTGTCGGAGCACTCTCGCGCCGCGGCCCGGCCATGGCATCCAATGAATGGGCGAACTCCGTCCCGGGACCGGCCTGACCGTCACCTCCGGGCGACCGGACCCGCGATGACCGCCGCTGACACCGTCACCCGTTGATTCACGAGGAGTCCTTGAGATGTCCGTCCTTCCCGGTGCGCGCCCGGTGCGCGCGAATCGCGGTAGCACCCTGACCGCGAAGTCCTGGTCCACCGAGGCCCCGTTGCGCATGCTGCAGAACAACCTCGACCCTGATGTCGCCGAAGATCCGGACAATCTGGTCGTCTACGGCGGTACCGGCAAGGCGGCACGGGATTGGGCGAGCTTCGATGCCATCAGCCGCACGCTGATCGGCATGGAGCAGGACGAGACACTGCTGGTGCAATCGGGCCGGCCGGTCGGGGTCCTGCGCACCCACGAATGGGCCCCGCGAGTGCTGATCGCCAACTCCAATCTGGTCGGCGACTGGGCCACCTGGCCCGAGTTCCGCCGGTTGGAGGCCATGGGTCTGACCATGTACGGGCAGATGACGGCCGGTTCCTGGATCTACATCGGGTCGCAGGGCATCGTCCAGGGCACCTACGAGACGTTCGCCGCGATCGCCGAGAAGCTCGCCGCCTCCGGGCTCTATCAGCACAGTGGCGGCACCCTGGCCGGCACCCTCACGGTGACCGCCGGGCTGGGCGGAATGGGCGGTGCCCAGCCGCTGGCCGTGACGCTGAACGGTGGTGTCGTTCTGTGCATCGAGGTCGACCCGAGCCGGGCCCGGCGCCGGGTGGAGACCCGTTATCTCGACGTGGTGGCCGACAGCCTGGACGCCGCGTTGAAGATGGTGCTGGACGCCAAGGCGAACAAGGTGGCGCTGTCGGTCGCGGTGATCGGGAACGCCGCAGATGTGCTGCCCGAGTTGCTGCGCCGCGGGGTGGAGATCGACATCGTCACCGATCAGACCAGTGCGCACGACCCACTGTGGTACCTGCCGACCGGGATATCGCTGGAGGACTGGCACGACTACGCGGCCGCCAAGCCGGAGGAGTTCACCGACCGGGCCCGGGCCAGCATGGCCGCGCACGTCGAGGCGATGGTCGGTTTCCAGGACGCCGGCGCCGAGGTCTTCGACTACGGCAACTCGATCCGCGGTGAGGCCCTGCTCGGCGGGTACGAGCGGGCCTTCGACTTCCCCGGATTCGTGCCGGCCTACATACGTCCGCTGTTCGCGCAGGGCAAGGGCCCGTTCCGCTGGGCCGCCCTGTCCGGCGACCCGGCCGACATCCACGCCACCGACGTCGCCGTGCGGGAGATGTTCCCCGACGATGAAAAGCTGCAGCGCTGGATGCGTCTGGCGCCGGAGAAGGTCGCCTTCCAGGGCCTGCCGGCCCGGATCTGCTGGCTGGGTGCGGGTGAGCGTCATCTGGCCGGATTGCGGTTCAACGAGATGGTGGCCTCCGGTGCGATCAGCGCTCCGCTGGCCATCGGTCGGGACCACCTCGATTCCGGGTCGGTCGCCTCGCCGTACCGGGAAACCGAAGCGATGGCCGACGGCAGCGACGCGATCGCCGACTGGCCGCTGTTGAACGCGCTGGTCAACACCGCGTCGGGCGCGAGCTGGGTGTCGATCCACCACGGCGGCGGTGTCGGCATCGGCCGGTCCATCCACGCCGGCCAGGTCTGCGTGGCCGACGGCACCCAACTGGCCGGTGCCAAGCTGGAGCGGGTGTTGACCAACGACCCGGCGATGGGCGTGCTGCGGCATGTCGACGCGGGTTATCCGCTGGCCGAGGCGGCCGCCGAGCGCACCGGCCTGGTCATTCCGATGGCGGCCGCGCCGGCATCGGCGGACCCGGCCGGCCTGCGGTGAAGTACGCGCCGCCGCCGCCCGCCGCCGGTCGGTTCGCCTCGGCCTGGGCCGACCTCGCGGCCGTGGGGCGGGACCACCGTCGGGGCGGCTTCTCGCGGCACGTGTTCGACGACGCCGACATGCAGATGCGTGAGTGGTTCCTGGCGCAGGCCGGTCGGCGGGGACTGGACACCGAGATCGATCGGAACGGCAACGTGTGGGCCTGGTGGGGCTCGCCGGGCCCCGGCGCGGTGGTGACCGGATCACATCTGGACTCGGTGCCCGGCGGCGGCGCGTTCGACGGACCGCTGGGCGTCGTCTCCTCCCTCTTGGCCGTCGACGAGCTGCGCGTGCGGGAGGTCACCCCACGCCGCCCGCTGGCCCTGGTCTGTTTCGCCGAAGAGGAGGGAGGACGGTTCGGCCTGCCCTGTCTCGGGTCCCGGCTGATGACCGGTGCGGTGGAACCCGAGTACGTTCGCCGGCTGCACGACGCGGACGGGATCTCCTTCGCCGACGCGGCGCGCCGGGGCGGTGTCGACAGCACCGCCGTCGGCCGGGACCCTGCCCGTCTGGCCAACATCGGAGCCTTCGTGGAACTGCACGTCGAGCAGGGCCGGCTGCTGCAGAGCGCAGACCCGAACGCCGCGATCGGGGTGGGCTCGCAGATCGTCGCGCACGGCCGGTGGCGGATCACCGTCGCCGGCGAGGGCAACCACGCCGGCACCACCAGGGCGGCCGACCGGCACGATCCGATGCTCCCGGCCGCCGCCGCCGTGCTCGCGGCCCGACGCGTACTGGCCGGACACGACGGAGCGGTGGCCACCGTCGGCCGGTTGCAACCGACGCCCGGCGGCACCAACGTCATCGCCTCGTCGGTGGACGTCTGGTTGGACGTCAGGGACGGCACGGCCACGGACACCGCCGCGCTGGTCGACGAGATCCTCGCCGCGGTACGCGAGGAAGCCGAACTGGAGGGCTGCTCGGTGGTCGTGCATCGGGAGTCCCATTCGGATCAGGTGATGTTCGATCCGGTCCTGACCGTGGATCTGGCCGCCCAGCTGGGCGCCCCGGTCATCCCGACCGGTGCCGGTCACGACGCCGGCATCCTGGCCGCCCACGTGCCGAGCACCATGCTGTTCGTCCGGAATCCGACCGGCGTCTCGCACGCCCCCGGAGAGCACGCGGAGACCCAGGACTGCCTGGCCGGGATCGACGCGCTCGCCGACGTGCTGACCGGTTTGGTCCGTTGACGGTTTACCGCTGCGCCTCCGTCTATCTGGACGGGCAGCTCTCCGGTCCTCTGGACATCACCTGCGTCGACGGGACGATCACGGCGCTCGATCCGGCGGTCGAGGGCGCACACTTCGACGACGAGCTGCCGGGCCTGGTACTGCCCGGCTTCGCCGACGGCCACTCGCACGTGTTCCACCGCGCGCTGCGCGGACGCACGCACGGGGCCGCTCTGCCCTCCGGGGGCGGTCCGGCCGGGGCCGGGGCCGGTCTGTCAGGCGGGGCCGCGGACCGCTCCGGGTCGGTGGGTACGTCCGGGTCGGCGGCCGGCAGTTTCTGGACGTGGCGCGACTTCATGTACTCGCTCGCCGACCGGCTCACCCCGGACACGTTCAGGTCCCTGGCGGTGGCGGCGTACACCGAGATGGTCTGTGCCGGAATCACCGCGGTCGGAGAATTCCACTACCTGCACCATGATCGGGGCGGCGCGCGGTACGGCGAACCGAACGCGATGGGCATCGCCGCCGCCGAGGCCGCCGCCCAGGTCGGCATCGGGCTGACCCTGCTGGACGTGGCCTACCTGTCCGGCGGCTTCGGCATTCCGCTCAGCGCGTCGCAACAGCGATTCACC